>JBEKIF010000070.1:0-19083 GCA_050011895.1 Streptosporangiaceae bacterium
GCTCGGCGTCCTCCGATGCGGCCGAACGCGCCAGCAGCGCCATCCATCCGGCCAGCCGAACGAATATCAGATACAGCATCCGTACCGTCACAAGCCCGCGATCTTGCCAGCCCAGCGGCCATTCTGTCCGCCCCGCGTCCGTGAATTCCGAGTGGCCCAGGTCAGCGCGCCAAGGCCCGGGAAACCAGTCCCGCTGAGTCCAGCGATGGGTAGGAATGCGCGTTCTGTAAACCGTCGGCGGCGTCGCTGAAGGACTCCTCGTCCTCGACCACGACGGCAACCGGGATGCTGGTGGTCGAGGTGACCTTTCCCGCCGCGGCGGGTCCTGGCTAGCCGTGCGTATCTCAGCGACAATCTGCACGCGCGATAGCCAGGGCGGGCAGCCGCGAGGCAGCCGGGAAGCCCGGCGGCCGCTGGCAGCTAGCGCCCGAAGGAGGGCCGTCCGGCTCGGCAACGACAGCCCCGCCGCAGCTGGCCTGCGTTCGGCCCAGATAACGCAGGGCCCCGCCCGGCAGGCGGGCACGAGGATACAGATACACAGGAGGGCAGCATTGTCATGACGATCGCCATCCTTGGCGGCGTGATTGGACTCGTGCTCGGCGCCGCGGCTCTCGGCATTCCCCAGCTTGTGGGCATCCGCCACCAGCGGCCCGACGACGACGACACGCAGGCATACCTGAAGGAAACTGGCCGGTCGGCGCAGGACATCGCGCAGGACAACGCCCGGGTGAGGCAGCGGCAGCAAAACGCCGACAGCGACCGGTCCCCAACTCAATGAGTGACCGCTGAGACCCCGGCTCGACAGCGGGAATGAGCAGATGACTGAGTTCCGGTCAGACGCAGGTCAGCGCTGCCGGCCGCCTGAGGGCGCCGACCAGATGACGGCGTGCCCGTGCCGGGGCCATTCCATGGACTGACGGCACTGGGCGGCCCGTGACCGGCCACGGCGTCCAGTATCAGGCGATCGTCTGGCTGATCGCGTGCAGGAGCTGGCGGGGCTCGGTCCTGGTTGTGGTAGTCGCGGTGCACGTCGGTCCAGCGGATGGTGCCGGCGGCGCCGGCGATGATGACTGTCGGCATGGGACGCCCAGTGGTCCCGTCGGCGTTGACTTGGGTCAGGTCCAGGCCGAGCTGCAGCTGGGCCGCGCGGGCGCCGTCACTGGGCGCGGTCAGGATGCTTGGGTTCGAGCCGCGCAACAACGGCCGATATGTGCGTGCGTGCTGGCACGATCACAGCGGTTTCGCGCCGCGCCGAGTCGGCGATCCGGTGCGCGCCAATGGTTGCTCGACTGGCGGTTGTGACGGTGGTGACCAGGAGTAATGGCCTTCGTCGTCTTACGGGGGCGGTGTAACCGTCGCTGGAGCCTTGGCCGCCCAGCCTTCCGGATCCGTGACTTCGCCTTACGGTTCTGTGACGGAAGCGGCCAGGCCGTGTCCACGCTGGCGCGTTTGGGGGTCCACTGGAGCGGGGTTCCGGGATCACAGCAGATCCACCCCTTGACCCAAGGAGATGGACATGCGCAAGGGCGTTTGCCTGGCAGCGGGCGGCAGCCTCCTGGCGGCAACGATTGGCCTGTTCGGCGGGGCAGCCGTTGCCGGCGCCAGCACGGCCTCACCGGTCGTCGGTTACACCTACGTCAACGACAACACCGCGACCTCCAATACCATCGCCGGGTTCGACCGGCACGCGGACGGCTCGCTCACTCCCATCCCTGGCTCCCCGTTCACCATCGGCGGCGCGGGCCTGGGCGCCGGCCTGGGTTCGCAGGGCGCGATCCAGGTGACCCAGGACGGCCGGTACCTGCTGGCCGTCGACGCCGGCAGCAACCAGATCTCGGTACTGCGCGTCACCGCCGGTGGCGTGCCGGTGCAAGTAGGCCAGCCAGTCTCCTCCGGGGGCGTGGAGCCCGTCAGCGTCGCGATCTCTTCCTACGGTCTCGTCTACGTCGCGAACTCTGACGCGGGCGGCAGCGACGGCAACTTCACCGGCTTCCGCCTCGGCTTCGGCGGCACGCTGACGCCGGTGCCCGGCTCGACGGTCGCGGCCCCGGCTGGCTCCGGTCCGGCCGACGTGCTGTTCAACGCCACCGGTACGCGCCTTGTCGGCACCCTCGTCGACACCTCGCAGATCGATAGCTTCGTGGTGCTGCCAAACGGTCGCCTGTTCGCCGCACCGGGCTCGCCTTTCACCGCGCAGGGCCTGGGCCAGATCGGCGCGGAGTTCCGGCCCACCAATCCCTCGCAGCTGTTTGTCACCAACGCGCACAACGGCGCTGGCCTGGGCACGGTGTCCGCGTTCCGCGACGGCTTCTTGGGTCAGCTCACCTCGATCGGGTCCTCGCCCTACGCCGACTTCCAGACCGCGCCGTGCTGGGTGGAGATCAGCCACGACGGCCGCTACCTGTTCGCCGTCAACACCGCGTCGGCCAACATCTCCAGTTACTCCATCAATGCGGACGGCTCACTCGTCCTGATCGGCAGCTTTGCCATCACTGGCGGCGGAGCTGACATCGACGCGCGGCTGTCCCCGGACGGCAAGTACCTGCTGGTCGACGGCGCTGGCCACGATTTCGTGTCGGTGTTCGCCGTCAACGGCGGCAACCTCACCGAGCTGCCCAGCTCACCGACCCCGCTGCCCGCCGGGGCCAGCTCATCCGGGATTGTGAACACCTAGGAACAACAGGCCGGCGGTCCCGGGCCCACCCCAACCTGGCGGGCCCGGACCGCGTATGTGCTAACGGCCAGATCCTTGTTCGCCCTCGCCAGGAATGCGGGCGAGGGCCAGTCCGAGCCGTTTGTGGAGGAGCGGTTTCCGGCGATGGTTCGCTTGCAGCCGAGGGCATGCCTTGGGACATCAGGGCGCTTCCGCCGGAGGGACCGTGTCAGCCCGGGTGCGCACAGGATGAGCGGATGTTAATCCGGATGCTGGATGCCTGGTCGGCTGGCATGCTGCGGTTAGCTCGCGCGCATGTGTCCACCGAAGCCTCAGCCGATGATGCGGTGCAGGACACCTTTCTGGCGGTGATCAATGGGTGGACCGGCTTGAGGACCGTGCGACACTGAAGACCTGGATCTACCGGGCTCCCGGTGAACAGGGCCAAGCACCGCGGACAGCGCAGCGTGCTGTGATCACGGGCGATGTGGAAGGCTACGACACGAAGGAGGCCTTTTCGGTCTTGGACATCTCGCCGGGGAAGCAGCGGGTGCTGCTGCATCGCGCCCGCGCCGCCGTCCGAGCACCGCTGGAAGACTACTTCGCCGCCACGTCCTTCGGTGGGCTAGGACCAGTCCGATGACAGGCCTGAGCTGCAGCGAGTTTGTCGAGCTGGTCACTAGTCACCTGGAAGGCAAGCTCGATCGCGACACCGAGCGCCGGTTCACGGAGCACCTGGCCGAATGTGAGGGCTGCGACCGCTATCTTGACCAGTTCCGCCTGACCATCCGCATGCTCGGCGAACTCCCAGCCGAAAGCCCCCCCGATGACGCGGGCCACCGCGTGCTTTCAGCGTTCCGCAACTGGCGGGGGTCCTGACCGGTCGCCACGCGCGCCGCGCACGCTGTGGATCGGTGCGCTGATTCCAGCAAGTACCGAAGCTGCGCTGGCGTGGCTATGTATCTGCTGCAGGCCGCTGCGGCGCGGCTGCACGAGGCCGACACCGTGGCCACGGACGCTCTGCCAGGATCCCTTACGAACCGGTGACGGATCGTCCGCCGGATGCTGGGCCCGCGCCTATCCGGCTACCGTGTCCACTGTGACCTTGTTAACGCGCGCGGCGGCTGGCAGCAGAATTCGGGCGGCCTGAATGCTGAGCAACCCGGATCCGCCCGGCCGGATCATGGTCGTGGACGACGATCGGACGCTGGCCGATGTCGTCGGACGGTACCTGATCCGTGACGGCCACCGGGTGGAGTGCGTACATGACGGGCTGGCGGCGCTGCGGCGGATCGAGGAGGAGCTGCCGGACCTGGTGGTGCTGGATTTGATGCTGCCCAGCGTCGGCGGGCTGGAGGTGTGCAGACAGCTCCGGTCGCGGTGGCCCATCCCGGTAGTCATGCTCACCGCGCTGGGTGAGGAGACCGACAAGATCGTCGGCTTCGAGACCGGTGCTGATGACTACCTGACCAAGCCGTTCAGCCCGCGAGAGCTGGCGCTGCGGGTCAGGTCGGTGCTGCGCCGCGCCCGTGGCGCCGGGCTGCAGGGCACGCCGTCTCAGGGGGTGATCGGTGACGGGGGCCTGGCGGTCGACCTGGGGGCGCACGAGGCCAGCCTTGGCAGGCAGCAGGTCGCGCTGACCTCGCGTGAGTATGACCTGCTGGTTTTCCTGATGTGCCATCCGCGGCAGGCATTCACCCGTGAGCAGCTGCTGGACCAGGTGTGGAACTGGTCGTTCGGCGATACCTCGACGGTCACCGTGCACGTGCGCAGGCTGCGGGAGAAGCTGGAAGCCGATCCGACACTGCCGCAGCGCATCGTCACTGTCTGGGGCGTGGGCTATAGGTACGAGCCGGAGGCGGCATGATTACGGCAGCCGACCTGTGGACGGTCAGCTATACCGTCGCAGGGATCGCCGCCCTGGCCGCCGCCGCAGGGACGATGGTGCTGCGGCTGCTGGCTGCCCGTTCGGTCGCGACGAGCCTGACCGTGGTCGCGGCGGTGACCGTCGCCGCGACGCTGGCCGGGGTCGTGGTCATCTCGATGGAGATGTTCATCTCCCGCAAGGACCTCGATGTGGTGCTCGCGGTGGTCGCTATAACGGGGATCGCGGGCTTCGCTGTCGCCCTGCTCCTCGGCCGGCGGATGTCGGCGGCGAGCCGCATGATGCTGGCCGCTGTCCAGGAGGTGGGCAGGGGCGGCGGGTACCGCCCGCCGACGGCCGTTCTCCCCGCTGAGCTGGCAGCCCTGTCCGCGGAGCTGGAGACGGCGCACGGCCAGCTGGCAGAAGCCCGCGATCGTGAGCGGGCGCTGGAGGCCAGCCGCCGGGAACTCGTCGCGTGGGTCAGCCATGACCTGCGCACACCGCTGGCAGGATTGCGGGCCATGGCCGAGGCGCTCGAGGACGGAGTCGTCACCGACTGGCAGACGATCAGCAGGTACCACGCGCAGATCCGCGCCGAGACCGGCCGGCTGACGCTGATGATCGATGACCTGTTCCAGCTGTCCCGCATCCACGCCGGCGCGCTGCGGCTATCCCGGCAGGTCGTCGGCCTCGGTGACCTCATAGGCGAAGCGCTCACCGGCGCCGAGCCGCTGGCCCGGGCGAAGGGCGTCAGGCTGCGCGGCTCCACCGTTCCCGGGCTGCCCCCGGTATCGGTGGACACCGCCGCGGTCGGGCGCGCGCTGCTCAACCTTGTCGTCAACGCGATCCGGCACACTCCTGCGGACGGCGCCGTCGAAGTGCTCGCCGACCAGGAGCCGGGCATTGCCACCGTCAGCGTGTCTGATTCCTGCGGCGGGATCCCTGCCGAGTACCTGCCCCGGGTGTTCGACGTGGGGTTCCGCGGCGAGACCGCTCGCACGCCGGTGACCGGCGAGGGTGCGGGGCTCGGGCTCAGCATCGCGCGGGGGATCATCGAGGCGCACCGCGGGCAGATCGGGGTAGGCAACGCAGGAAACGGCTGCCAGTTCGTCATCCGGCTGCCCCTGGCCGCCGGCGCCGTTACCCGGCATGAAGCAGGACACCGCGAGGGGGCGGCACGCACCGCCCCGGCCGCGGCGGCTCGGCTGCTCCGGGACTGGGCGGGCCCGACATAGCCGGGCCCGAGGCCGCACTGCGGCCCGCGCACAGGCTCCCTCAGCCTGACCTGCGCGAAAGCGGGCCGTTCCCGCGCTCAATGCCGTCTGCGCGGCGAAGCCGATATGGCACAAGGAGGCGGCGCCAGAACTGGCCGCTCTGTGCACCTCACCCGCGACGAACTCGCCATCGACCGTGAGCGCCTATTCGCTCGGCGCCGAATGTATTGCGCTGACGCATGCGGTCGCCCTACCCTCCGTGGCTGCCGATGCCCGTATCCCGCTGGCTGACAGCTGCGGGCCGCGGCTGGCTTCTGGTGCTCTCGCCGGTCATTGCGTTGACCTTCCTGATGGCCACCTAACCCGGGGGCCTGCTCCCCGGGCCAGCCAGAGGCCGGAGCTGCCGGTCAGGTGAGCGCTGGCGTACCGCGTGTTTTTCCGTGGGCCGCGTGCGGCTGTAAAAACCGGGTCCGATTCACTAGACCACTGCGGATCCGCGCCTTCCGGGCAGGTTACGGGCCGTAAGGAGCGCAGGCAGGAGGCTTGCGGACTTGCGTCCTGCCGGCGGGACGCTGCGGATGAGGCACGGTTCCAGCAGCGCGAAATCAGCGGGTGCCTTGCTGTGCCGAGCCGAGTCGCTAGGTGGGCTCGTTGGCAGCCAGCCTGTCGCTCGACTCCCACGACATGCTGCTGCGGAACGACACTGCTGCCGGCATGCTCGCGGTGCCCGAAGCGCTGACTCCGAGGCCGCGGCGTGGCGGCGGCTCGCGGGCCGGGCTGAACGGGAGCGATCAGCCTCCCCGGTGGGCACGGTGCACGACTTCCGGGACGTGCCGCAAATGAGCGCGGCTCATATCAGCGTGGTGCCGGCCTCGCGGTCGTCAGCGGGGCCGTCCGCGTGATACACCACGAGAATGCCCGAGATTGACCTGGTTACCGTGACCGCCGCCGACGGCCGGGACCTGCTCGCCGCCGCCGAGACCGGCTGGTCGCGGCCGGTACCCCACTGCCCGGGATGGGACGCGGCCGGCCTTGTCGGCCACATGGGCGCGATCCTGGCCTGGATGGCCCAGATCGTCACCACCGGCGAGGCCGTCTCGCGGCGGGACAGGGAGACACCGCCGCACGGGCACGCAGCGCTGGCCGCCTGGTACTCCGCTCACCTGGACCGCACCGTGGACCTCTTGACGGCAACCCCGGCCGACTCGCCGACCTGGACGTTCTCCAGTCTCGGCGAACGGCGGGCCGGCTGGTGGCGGCGGCGGCTGGCCGTGGAACTCGCCATCCACCGGTGGGACGCGCAGCACGCCGCCGCTGACGGCACCGCGCTGGCCCGGGCTGTCCACGGCGACGTGGCCGTGGCCGGCATCCAGGAGTTCCTGACCGAGTTCCTGCCCGGCCTGCTCACGCAGCCTGGCGTAACCGGACTGGCCGGCACCCTGCACCTGCACGCCACCGACGAGCCGGGCGACTGGCAGGCCGACCTCGGCGCCGACAGCGCAGACGACTCAGATACCCGGCCCGCCGATACGGACACGACCATTCAGGGCACCCGGTCCGACCTGCTGCTCTGGCTCACCAACCGGGGACCCGCGCCCAGCATCACGGTCGCCGGCCGCGAAAGTACGGCAGCCGCCTGGACCCAGCTGCGCCGCTGAGCGACGGCGAGACCGCGTGCCGGGTCCGGGCTGATCCGCGCCTTCGTGAGGGCAGTTACGGCCGCGGCCGGCGGTAGCCTGTCGGGCGTGGAATGTGCCAGGCTGCCGGCCGCCGACTTGGACGAGGAGTCGGCCGCCTGGCTGCGCCGCCTGGGGACTGCGGGCAGGGTCCGGGAGATGGCCGAGCGTGAGCTGCACGCGCGGCTGGTCCGCATCGCGCTGGCGGAGGTCCGCCGCCGCGCGCCCGCCACCCCGGTGGCCGGCCCGGAACTCGACGACGTCGCGCACCAGGCCGCAGGGGATGCCATGCTCGCGATCCTGGCCAAACTCGCTGACTTCCGCGGCGAGAGCCGGTTCATCACCTGGGCGTACAGGTTCGTCATCCTGGAGGTGTCGGCCAAGCTCGGCCGCCACTACTGGCGCAACCCGCCGGCCGTGCTGGACGCCGGGCAGTGGGAGCGGCTCCCGGACCGATTCGGGATCGACCCGGCCCGGCACGCGGAGTCGGCCGACCTGCTTGCCGAGGTGCGGCGCGTCGTCGATGAGGAGCTGACCGCGCACCAGCGGCGGGTCTTCACCGCGATCGTGGTGGACGGGATACCGCTGGACGCGCTGGCAGTCCGGCTGGGCCTGCGGCGCAACGCCCTCTACAAGGTAATTTTCGACGCCAGGCGTAAGATCCGCCGGGCACTTGTCGCGAACGGGTACCTGGAAGAGCCAGGCTTGGAGCAGCGATGAGCGACCTGGAAAGACTGGAGCGGTTCCTGCGAACCGACCCGCGCGATGCCGGCTGCGACGAGGCGATGGCCGTGCTGCACATCTACGTCGACCTCACCCTGGCGGGCGGGGACGCGGCGGGGCGTTACCCGGGCGTCGCTGCCCACCTGCTGGCCTGCGGGCCGTGCGCCGAGGACTTCACCGGACTGCTCGCGGCGGCCGCCGGTGAGTAACGCGGACGGCGAGTCAGGTGACCGCGAGGTGCTGGCCTTCGACCTGTACGGGACCCTGGTTGACCCGATCGCCATCGCGAGCGAGCTCGGCCAGGTTCTCGGCGACGCCGACGGCCGCGAGGCGGCGCGGCTGTGGCGGATCAAGCAGCTGGAGTACACGTTCCGGCTTACCGCGATGGGCCAGTACCAGGACTTCGGGTGGGTGACGGAGCGCGCGCTCGGCTTCGCGCTCGCCGCGCTCGGGGTCAGCCTGCCAGCGGGGCGGGCCCGGCGGCTGGTTGAGCTGTATGACTACCTGCGGCCGTTCCCGGATGCCGCCCCGGCGCTGGGCGCGCTCGCGGAGCGCGGGTATGAGCTGGCGGTGCTGTCCAACGGCACCCCCGCCATGATCGGGAACTGCCTGGCTAACAGCGGCCTGGGCGAATTCTTCGGCCACCGGGTCAGCGTGGACGAGGTCCGGGTATTCAAGCCGTCGCCCGTGGTGTACCGGCACGCGGCGGGGCGGCTGGCCCGGCCGACCGGGCGGATCCGGCTCGTGACCAGCAACGCGTTCGACAGCGTCGGCGCGAGCGCGGCCGGCCTGGGCACGGCCTGGGTCAACCGCTCCGCCACCCCGTTCGACACGATCGGCGCCCAGCCTGATCTGACCGTGCGCGCCCTGGACCAGCTGCCCGCGGCCCTGGCTGACGCCAGGTAACCGGAGCAGCCGGCCCGGCCGGTTCCCGTCTCAAGCTGGTGCGGGGGCGGTGCTGACGTCCCAGACGGCCCCGGTGTCCTCGCCGGCCAGGCGGGCCAGCAGTCCTGCGGCGGAGTGCCCGGGGGTGATCAGGGTGCCCTCGGCGTAATTCCGGTTGAACCGCTCGTGCAGGGCACCGATGCGCCCGGGATCCTGGCTGCGGATCCAGGCCTGCATGGCGGTGTCCACTCCGCCCGGCCGATAGACGTTGACGGTCACGCCGGTGCCGGCCAGCTCGGCGGCCAGGTTCACCGTGTAGGCCTCGAGGGCGGCCTTCGTGGCGGCGTAGGCGTTGCCGCGGATCATGCCGGCCGGGCTGGCGACGATGCCGCTGGAGACGTTGACGACCCGGCCCCAGCCGGCGTCCAGCATGCCGGGCAGGCAGGCGGCGGTGAGCGCGGCCGGCGCGATGACGTTGACTTCGAAGGCCAGCCGCAGGTCCGCTGTCGTGATGGCGGCGGTGGGGCCGAGCGGCTCGACGGTGGCCGCGTTGTTGACCAGGATGTCGACGCGGCCCGCCGCGAGCACGGCTGCGGCGGCGCGGCCGCGGTCCTGCTCATCGGCCAGGTCGGCCGGGACTGTGCTGATCCTCCCGTCGGGCACGCCTTGCTCGCGCAGCAGGCCGCCGGTCTGCTCAAGCTGCTCCGTGGTGCGGGCGAAGAGCACGACGCGGGCGCCGGCACCGCCCAGCCCCAGCGCGACGGCGCGCCCGATGCCCCGCCCCGCCCCGGTGACCAGCGCGGTCTTCCCAGTGAAGTCGGTTGCCACTGCGGTCTCCTTAACGTTCCAGGGTGCCAGCGGGCCGGACCGGAGATGGCCGCACCCGTTCGGTCCCGGCTGTTCTGGTCTTCTTCCTTGCGGTTAGCGGCATCCGGCGGCGCTGTCTTACCGTGCGGGGCCGGCCGCGTGAACTCCCGGCGGTAAGAACGGCGGCCGGCGCGACGCATACCAGGCAGACGGCCCCGCCCTGGACCGTGCAAGCGACCGTGAAGGAGAACCGCGATGCCCCTGCTCAACCCCGGCGACCCGTTCCCGAAACTGACGATCACCACTACCGACGACCAGACGCTCACCCTGCCGGACGCGTTCGCCGGCGACTTCGGCGTGGTGCTGCTCTACCGGGGCTCCTGGTGCCCGTACTGCAACGCGCAGCTGCGCGCCTTCGAGCGCGCCAGCCAGGCGCTGGCCGGCACCGGCATCCGCGTCGCCGCACTGTCGGTCGATGACAAGGACACCACCGCCGCGCTGGTCGCCAAGCACAAGCTGAGCTTCCCGGTCGGCTACGGGGCCGACGCGGCAGCCGTCGCCTCGCTCACCGGCGCGTTCGTCAACCCGGACCCGGTCTACCTGCAGTCCACCGGCTTTGTGCTCGACCCGGCGGGGAACGTCGTCGTCAGCGTGTACTCCAGCGGCGCGATCGGCCGGCTGGTGCCCGAGGACGTTGCCGGCCTGGTCGGCTACCTGCGCGAGCACGCGCCGTCCGCGACGGCCTGACCCGGTGGGCGCGAGCATGTCCGGCGCGGACGTCCGGTTCTACTTCGACCCGGTGTGCCCGTTCGCCTGGATGACGAGCAAGTGGGTCCGGATGGTCGCCGCGCAGCGGGACTACACCGTCGACTGGCGGTTCATCTCGCTGCGGCTGATCAACTCCCACCTCGACTACGGCAGCCACTTCCCGGCCGGGTACGAGGAGGGGCACACCTCCGGGCTGCGGCTGCTGCGGGTCGCAGCCCGGGTCAGGGCCGAGCACGGGCGCGCTGCCGTCGGGCCGTTCTACGAATCGGTCGGCAGCGAGATCTTCGACTCCCCCGGCGCCGCCGAGCTGACGGCCGGGGAGCGGGGCAGCCGCGCCTTCACCGAGCCGCTGCTCGCCAAGGCGGGCCTGCCCGCGGGCCCGGCCGGCGCGCTGGACGACCCCCGGTGGGATGAGGAGATCCGCGCCGAGGGCGAGGAAGCGCTGGCGCTGACCGGCCGGGATGTCGGCACGCCGATCATCCATTTCGGCCCCCCGGCGTGCACGGCCTTCTTCGGCCCCGTGATCAGCCGCCTCCCCGCGCCCGAGGACGCCGTCCGGCTCTGGGACTACGTGACCGGCCTGGCCGGCTTCCCCGGCTTCGCCGAGCTCAAGCGGAGCCTGCGCGAACGGCCTCAGCTGAGGTCGTTCGGCGCCGACCCGGGCACGGCCGGAACAGAAGAGGACTGGCACGCCGGCAGCCGCAAGACGGCACCGTAGCAACTCGTCGCGGTGCCGGCGTTGGCGCGTGGGCGCCTTGCCGGCAAGACGCCCACGCGCTAACTGGTTCCGGTCCGGCTGCGGGACCCCGGTGCTTTCCCGGCCGCGAGCCGTGCCCCGCGGCTGGTCAGCCTCCCGGGTGGTCGAGAGCGTCGATGACCTGGCGGGGTTCGGTGCGGGTGGTGTAGTCGGGGTGGACGTCGATCCACCGCACGGTGCGGCCGGGGCCGAGGATCACGGTCGCGGCCATCGGAAGGGTGTCGGTCCCGTCCGCGTTGACGGCGGCCAGGTCCAGTCCGAGCTGGAGCTGGGCGGCGCGGGCCAACGGCGACGGCCGGGTGAGGATGCCCAGGTGCCCGGCGATGACGCTGCCGGGGTCGGAGACCACGGTGAAGGCCAGGCCGTTCTTCTGCTGCATGGTCAGCGACCCGTCGGGCTTCTGCGGGCTGACCGCGACCAGCCGGACGCCGCGCCCGGCCAGTTCCGGAAGCAGCTGCTCCTGGTAAGCTGACAGGGCGATGTTGCAGTACGGGCACCAGGCGCCCCGGTAGAAGACCATGACCGCGATGCCGCCGCCGGCCACCGCGGCCAGCGTGGTGGGCGCCCCGTGCACGTCGAGCAGTTCCGCGTCGGGCAAGACGGTCCCGGCCGGGGCGACGCCCGCCGACAAGCCGCCGGCCGCCAGGCCGGCCTGCTCGCGGGCGAAGGCACCCATGGCCTCACTGGGCGGCTGGGCCGCCATCGTGGCGTGCATCTGCGCGACACGCTCGGTGATCGTGGACGAACTGGTCATTCCCAGGCTCCTGTCGCTAGCTGTGCTGACGGGCGCGAGGCGGCCAGAGTGACGCCCCGCAGCCAGTAAGCGTCGCGCCACGACGGCGTCTTACCTGCTTTCCGCACCCCGGCCGCGCCTCCGTCAGGCGTTCGCTGCTCCCGGGTGAACCCGCCGCCGGCAGCCGTAACCTCACCGGTGGCGGCGCATCAGCTGCCCGGCACGTGGTGGCCGCGACCCCGCCGAGATCCGCCGCGTCGCCCGGGCCACCGGCCAGTTCACTCCGCACGGCCGAGGTCATCCAGGCCTTGCGCTCTGCGTTGGACGCCGAGCCCGGCAGCCCGCAGGGCCAGGCCGGGGTAGAGGCCAGCGCAGGCCCGGGCACCGCAAGGGCCGACTTGCCGGGCTTAGGTGCCTGGCGCTTGATCAAGTCATCATTCAGGCTGACGACCTCGCCGCGCTGGGTGCCTCCTGCAACCAGGTCGTCGCCGTCGTCGGGCTCGCCGCCGAGCGTGTCGCTCGCGACCTGCGCGACCGCAGAGTCCTCAAGCGGGCCCGGGAGCGGCTGAGAGGACCTGCGGGCCTGCGGCGAGGGACGGCTCCCGGGCCGCGGGAGCCAGGGTGATGGCCGCGACGGCGCCGCAGTGGTGGTGAGGGCGCGGCTGCGGCCTTGAGGCTGGGTGGTATTGCCCTTGGAGGGGCGTTACGTGCTGGTGCCTTCGCGGCTCGCGGGCTGCTCGTGGCTGGTGCCGTCCGGGTGCTGGGGCGGCGGGTTCTGCGGTGCGGGGATGAGCAGGCTGACGCGGTCACCGGGAGCCAGGTCACTGTCCGGGCGGGGTGCGCGGAGCCGTCGGCCGCGCAGCACCGAGACGGGGGTGCTGGCCGGCGGCCAGGGGACGTCGCCGAGTTTGCGTCCGGCGGCGGGCGTGTCGGGTTCCAAAACTCGGTCTATTCCTGTGACCTGGGGCGACAGGCGAGGTATAGCCATGGGGCATGATGATCAGCCGTGTCTCTTCGCCTGCTCTACCTGATCTTCGTCCGGCTCTGCAGCTGGCTGGTCCTGCTCAGCCGCTCGACGGCGTCCAAGAACGCCGAGCTGCTGGTACTGCGGCACGAGGTCGCCGTGCTACGCCGCACCCAGCCGCGGCCCCGGCTGGACTGAGCCGACCGGGCAGTGCTGGCTGCGCTGATCCGGCTCCTGCCCAGAACGCTGCGTGCGCACCGGCTGGTCACGCCCGGCACCGTCCTGCGGTGGCACCGCCGCCTGGTCCGGAAAAAGTGGACCTGCCCGAACGGTACGGGACGACCGCCTGTCAGCACCGAGATGACCACGCTCATCGAGCGGCTCGCCACCGAGAACAGCAGCTGGGGGTACAAGAGAATCCAGGGCGAGCTGCTGAAGCTCGGCCACCGGGTCGGCGCGTCCACGATCCGCCGGGTCCTCAAGGCTATGCGGATCCCTCCGGCACCGAAGCGGCACACCGATACAACGTGGCGGCAGTTCCTGCATACCCAGGCCGCGACGATGCTTGGCGTTGACTTCTTTCACATCGACTGCGCGATGACCCTCCGGCGCCTGTACTGCTTCTTCGTCATCGAGGCCGGCTCCCGTTACGTGCACATCCTCGGCGTGACCACGAACCCGGACGGACCGTGGACAGTGCAGCAGATCCGGAATCTCCTGATGGACCTCGGCGACCGAACAGCCGACCACCGGTTCCTGATCCGCGACCGCGCCGGGCAGTTCAGCGCATCTTTCGATGCGATCCTGGCCAGCGCCGGCATCGAACCGATCAAGATCCCGCCCCGCAGCCCTCAGGCGAATTCCTATGCGGAGCGATTCGTGCTCACCGCCCGGACTGAGGTCACCGACCGGATACTTATCCTCAGCGAGCGACACCTGCGGATTGTCCTGGCCGAGTACGAGGCCCATTACAACGGACGACGACCCCATCGCAGCCGCCAGCTCCGCCCGCCCCGGCCAGACCACCCCGTCGCCGACCTCTCCCAGCAGCGGATCAAGCGCCAGCCCGTCCTCGGTGGCATCATCAACGAATACGAGCGGGCCGCCTGAAAGCCCAGCTCAAGACCGGTAGCACAGTTCTGGAACCCCGCACCCTGGCAGGACCCGGAGCCTGGGGACCTCACGAGTCCGAGCCGGGTACCTGCGGGCCAGGCGGGTCACGCCACCGCCGCAGCTCTCACAACCGAGCCCGCCGTCATCGCGCCCCGCCGCGCCACCAGCACCGCCACGATCCAGCCATGGCCGCCATCCCAGCCATCACCTTTCCGGCGGGAGACCCGACCTCGTAATTGCGCAAACAGGGAAGCGCTACACCGGTCCGCCCTAATCCGGCCGTTCCGGGGTGGCGTTGCCCCGTGTCCCTATTGGGACCCCGCCTCGGGAAGCCAGAGGTCGGTACCGAGGCGGCGCAGGCGACCACGGCGATCCTCATAGTCGGGCATGGCTCTCTCGACGAGCCGCCAGAACTCAGGGCCGTGGTCGGGACGGTGCACGTGGGCGAGCTCGTGGGCAAGGACATAATCAACGAGGTCGGGCGGCAGTTGCATGGCTGCCCAGTGAATGTTGACCTTTCGGTCGGGCGTGCACGATCCCCATCGGTAGCCAAGCGGCAAACCCGCAGCTCGCTAACCGGCGCGGCCATCCGCCGTGCCCACGGCTCCAGCCGCTTGTGCAGCCAGGGGCACTGTTGCGTTGGCCGATCGCGGCTGGCTGGAGACTGGTCCGGTGACTGCGCCTGGCACGACCTCGGTCTTCGCTGGTTTCCGGTTCCCGCGGGAGGTGATCTCACTCGCAGCCCGCTGGTACCTGCGGTACGGACTGTCCTACCGGGACGTCGAGGAACTACTGCCGAGCGCGGCATCACCGTCGATCACGTCACCATCTACCGGTGGGTGCAGCGTTTCACCCCGGAGTTCATCGAGGCTGCCCGGCCCTGTAGGCACGCTCCGGGTGACCGGTGGTTCGTCGATGAGACCTATCTGAAGGTCGCCGGTGCCGGGCGGGAAGTGGCACGCGGTGATCTGCAGGCCGGTCTGCAGGGCAGCGCGGCCAGGTCATTGACGTGCTGCTGTCCGTGCGGCGTGATCTGGTGTCCGTGCGGCGTGATCTGGCCGCCGCGCGGCGCTTCTTCACCCGGGCGCTGCGCGCGGGCACGGTCCCGGCCGAGGTCACGACCGACCGCGCGCCTTTCTACCCGCGGGTCCTCGATGAGCTGGTGCCCGCGGCGCTGCACGTGAGTGAGCAGTATGCGAACAACCCGGTCGAGGCAGATCACGGGCGGCTGAAGGCTCGGCTCCGGCCGATGCGTGGACTGAAACGGCAACGCTCAGCGTTGATTCTCGCGGCCGGTCATGCCTTCGTGCAGAATTTGCGGCGCGGCCACTATGATCTCCACAGGCTACGGAAGGCCTTCGACGACCTGGCAATCGTCATATGACCAGGCGGATCTCGAAGTGATCATGCCCTGACGCGCACAGGGATGGCGCAATGCAACAGTGCCCGTTGCCTACCCTGCGTGCCACATCCCGGACAGCGCGCGGAGCGAGCTTGACAGAAGGCACGGAGCCCCGCGCTGCGGCGACGTCATCGCCGCGGCCTACGCCGCCCGGACCCCCGGCTATCACATCGAGGCATGGCGCTAGTTCGCATCGAGGGCTGAGCATCGATAACGTGCCGTCACCTCGGTTGACGGTCATGGCCTAGCACCTGAAGGACTTCTAGTGCTCTCTTGGTCAACTTGTCAGGCCCGAAGACGCCGACCAGGACGACTACGATCCGCGTGCAGCGGTACGCAGCGGCACTGATCGCCAGAATTAGCCCAATTGATGATGTGAGGTGCACGCACTCGGCCAGATCCACGACGCGGTCTCCAAACAGCTTCCGTTGGAAACCAGCGTCTGAGGGTGCCTATGTCCACCGGCTAATCTGGGCCTGAACCGAGCCGCTTGCGCGGCAAGACGTTGGTAGTAAGGGTGGTAACCACGGGCATACGCCCCCGCATTCCCTGCTCACTGCGGCCGAGGCGTGGCCGGGTCGACAACCTCCAGCATGCACCGCGACGACACCCACATTCGCATCGAAGGATCACCGGTTATCTGGAGCAGCGAGGGTTGTACTCTGGGTTGCAGTTCACTCGCCAACGGCCCAGTTCACCGGCGTATGCGCATCTGGCCTGACCTGCGGCGCAAGCAGCTACGAACCCCGGCGGACCCGCCGCGCTCGAGCTCATAATTCGCGGGTCCGGAGCCGCAGCTCAACCAGGCAGGGCCGCACCCACGGCTGTAAGCAGACGCCATGACAACTGCGAACTCGAAGCTGTCGTCAGCCAGATAGTCGGCGCCCTCGTCCATGTCCACTGCGGGTATATGAAAGGTCCACCGGAGGTCCATCGCGGGCTTGCCGGGCGGGATGACCACGTCGGCTGGCAGGGCAGCGCGCCAGACGGTATCGAAATCCAGCGCCATACCCCACCCGGATCCTGCCCGCCAGACCAGGTTCATGATCGCGAACGCTGTCCGCTATATGTCCGCGCACAGCTGGAAACAGCCGGACTCACATGGACACAGCGGGACCTCGCCGGGCCAAAAGCAACAGCCCGCGAGACCGGGAAAACCCAGCTCACGGGCTATTTTCGCAGGTGGTGGCAGGTGTTGGGTTCGAACCAACGTAGGCTTAGCCGACGGTTTTACAGACGGACCTCCTTCACCGCACAGCAAGCCGCTGACCTGCCGCTTTACGGCCAAGGGCCGCTCACACGATGACGGTGTTCCGTCCAGGTTCCGTGCGTTCCCGTCTCCGCATTCGCAGCAGGTCAGCGGCCTTTCTTGGTTTCGCGACCATGCCAGGCGCCAGCAGATAACCCGGCTCCGCTGCGGAACCACGGTATCCTAGGCCGGCGATCCGGGCGGCGCAGGCAGGCGTGCGTTACCTCTCCCGGAGGGCCAGCCATGCCGACAGGTTCGATGCCAGCGGGTACGGATCCCCAGGGACAACCACCACGGCAACCGTCCGCCCTTACGGTTACGGAAACGGCATCAAGAAAACCGGACGGGTCACTAGCCGCCGAACTCCGCCAGGGCTGTGGTCCGCCCCGTGACCGGCGATCGGCGCCAGGGCCTACACCAGAGCCGTTCGGCGCGACCGCCGGCTCGATGCCGATCAAGACGCTGGCCGCCCAGATCCGGGCGTTCTGCGCGGCCGCAAGCCGGTGGGGACAGAGATCGCTGGCCTACTTCTGACGTTCCACCAAGACCTACGCATGAGGTCGCGGTGAACCTCACATGCTCCGGGTGAAAGTACGAGCTCGGGAAAGGAGACCCGGCAATGTCTGTTTACGTCGGAATCGACGTGCACCGCAAGCGGTCCCAGGTGGCGGTGGTCGGCGAGGACGGGAAGGTGCAGCTAAACCGGAACGTGGTGAACGGCCAGGAGCCGATGCTGCGGCTGATCGGCGGGCTGCCGGCGGGCACGCCGGTGGCGTGCGAGGCCGCCTACGGCTGGGGGTGGCTGGTGGCGCTGCTGGAAGACTACGGGTTCGACCCGCACATGGTGCACCCGCTGCGGTGCAAGGCGATCGCCTCGGCGCGGCTGAAGAACGACAAGGTCGACGCCGCGATTCTGGCGCAGCTGCTGCGGGCGGACTTGCTGCCCGAGGCGTGGATCGCGCCGCAGCCGGTGCGCCAGCTCCGCGCGCTGCTGCGGCACCGGGCCAGCCTGGTCCGGCTGGGTACCCAGCTGCGGAACCGGATCCATGCGGTGGCCGCCGATTTCGGCTATGACCGGCCTGGCAGCTACTGGACCGGGCCGGGCCGCGGCTGGCTCGCCGAGCTGGACCTGCCCCCGGTGTCCCGGGAAATCGTCACCGACTGCCTGGCGTCCATCGACTCCTTCGCGCCGGTGATCGAGCGCCTCGACGGCGAGTTGCACCAGCGCGCGAAGGCAGACCAGCGGGTCAGGGTCTTGATGACACTGCCGGGGGTAGGCGAGTTCACCGCGCTGGTGCTGCTCGCCGAGATCGGCGACATCGGCCCGTTCGCCAGCGCCCGCAAGCTGGCCAGCTGGGCGGGGCTGACCCCGACCGTCCGCGGCTCGGACCTGACGGTGCGGCACGGGCACATCTCCAAGCAGGGCTCGGCGTGGCTGCGGTGGGTCCTCAACCAGGCGGCGCAGACCGCCAAGCGCTCCCCGGACCTCGCCGCCACCTACGCCGCCATCGCTCAGCGGCGCGGCAAGAAGATCGCCACCATCGCGATCGCCCGCAAACTCCTCACCCGCGCCTACCACCTGCTCGCCGAGGCACAGGCCGCCGCGACACCCGGCACCACCAAGCCTCATACCAGCGCAGCCTGACCATCAGGACGCTGCCCAGACCGGGAGGGTCACCAGACTCCGGGCACGCTCGCTCTTGCGGCATGAGCCGGCCATCAGGCCGCACTCGATCACATGACTGAGCAGCCCGGTCCCCGGACACATGGTCATGGCGTCCGCCAGAATGCAAGCGGAACGCCGAATGGGTGCTTGCGAGACCACTCCGCCAGCCACACCGGGACCACCACGCGACCCTCAAAGCCCAGCACGAAAGGACCCTTCCCCGCTCCCGATGATCCGTCGCCGCTCGTCGGCCTCAAGCTCGTTCGTCCTCGCCGCTGCGCGGCTGCGGGCGCTGAGCTTGACCCGCGGCCGCGCGGCGGCGCGAAACCGGCAGCTGCGAGGAAAGCCAGCACAACAGTCCCACCCCAGCCCGGCGACTCACAGCAGGTCACCGGGCCAATCCACCACGCTCTATTGACAAGCTGTTCCCCCATGGGCGGGCGATCTGTGTGCCGGGGCGCGTTGCCTACGCAGCCGGCCGTCCGGTCATGCCGAATAGCGGACATTGCAGCCTCGCATAGCTATGCGCTGATCCGTATATCCTAGAGGCCGCGACGATCAGCGGCTCAGCATAGTTTTCCGTAAGCGATGCACGCCTAACGCCGATTA
>JBEKIF010000071.1:0-18165 GCA_050011895.1 Streptosporangiaceae bacterium
GGTACCAGCGCCCCTGCCGCACCGCAGGCGATGACTCCGCGAACTCCGCGGGCAATGACCTGCTCGAGCATGGCACCGGCCAGCGGCGCCCCGACTCCGGGATGGAACACGCCCAGCCGTACACCCCGGTGCTCGATCTCCCACAACGATGCCGGACCCATCTCGCTGTGCAGGCGGCACACTGGCCTCGCGTCTTGACGGCCGGAGAGTTCCTCGACGACGTCACGGAAGAAGCACGCCACGGCGACCATCGGCGCGTCGACCGGACGGATCAGCCGGCTCGGCTCGATGACCGCCTCACCGGTCAGATCCTCATCCTCTAGTAGCGGCAGTCGTCGGCGATCAGTCGGCCCAGACAATCTCTGCACCTCCCGCGCCCCCATCCTATCGGCGCGCCCGTGTAGGCCGCCTGATGCCGATAAGGATGATGGCTCGTATGCGCAGCCAGCTTCCTCTCCCGCTGCTGCCGGCCGGGGCGGCCGAGATCGCCCCGGGCGTGGGCCTGCTGGCCGGCGAGGACGGCGGGCTGGTCCCCGTCCGCCGCGGGCCGACACGTCCTCACTCCGCGCGGGGCGGTCGGTAGTCCGGGGGCTTCTCGCCGGCCGCCTTGTGCAGCTCATCGATGAGGCGGTCGACGTCCGACCTGTTGTTGAAGAAGTGGCAGGACACCCGGATCCCGCCGATATTCGACGTAAACCTCATCGCGACGTACACGCCGCGCTCGTGGAGCCTTCGCAGGAGCTGGTTCTCTTCATCGAGCGAGTCGTAGAACCGGAAGACAACCATCCCGGACCTGTGCTCCTCGTCCCGGTGGGTCACGAGGAACGCGCCGGCCGACTCGAGCTGGTCCATGAGATAGCTAGTCAGTTCCCCGGCATGCTGCTCGATCGCGCCGATACCGATAGCGTTGACGATCTTGAGGCTCTCGCCGAGAGCGATGGCACCGAGGTAGTTCGACGTGCCCGCGATCTCGAACCGCTTGGCCGACCGCTGGAAGGTCCAGTCCGCTACCGGAGTGATGCCCGGCGTCCCGAAGTAGGTGCCCCAGCCACCCTCCGGTTCCTCGAGTGCCAGGTAGCCCCACATCTTCGGTTCGATCGCCGGCAGCAGCCGTCTGTTGATGTAAAGGATGCCGCAGCCGAACGGCGCGTTGAGCCACTTGTGCCCGCCGGCGACCATCATGTCCATGTGGCATGCCTTGGTGTCGAGGCCGACGATCCCCACGTGGTGCACGGCATCGACGACGAACCACAGGCCTCGCTCCTGGCACAGCCGGCCGAAGGCTTCGAGGTCGGCCTTCCACCCGTTGCACCACTGCACCGAGCTCAGCACGATCATCTTCGTGCTATCGTCGACCGCCCTCTCGAAGTCGGCTGCCTCGATGCGACCGTAGTCGCTCGGGACCACCCTGACCGTGATCCCTCGGTCCTTCTGCATCGTCCACGGGATGGCGACCTGGAGGAACTCCAGGTCGCAGGTGAGGACTGTCGACCCCTCGGGCATCTCCAGGCACATGGCTGCCACGTTCAGCCCGTACGTCGTGCTCTCCACAAGCGCGATCTCTTCGACGTCGGCGTTGAGCAGCCGCGCGGCCTCGTGCACCGGCTCGATCCGCCGCGAGTCCATAGCGATGTGGTAAGCGCTCGACGACTCCTGCGGGCAGATCTCGCACATCTCGATGAACTCGATGAGCGCCCTCTTCGTCGGCTGCGGGATGATGCTGCAGCACGCTGCGTCCAGAAATGCCTTGGTCTCCAGGCCCCGCCACTGCGCCCGAGCTTCACTCAGTTCCACAGGTGCTCCTTTCCGCCGTTACATGTGCGGTCGCCCGGGGCGGGTCCGCCCTGATCATGGCGCACCAGATCGACCTGACCTGCGTGCCTCAAAGGGCGGACACCGGGTGCCTTGAGGCCGACCATAGCGGCGGCTCGGTGAGCGTTCTCCCCCGCTCATCCCCTGTCACTCACCGTGATGATGTCGATCGACGTAGCCTGAGGCCTAACCTCGGATCGGTCCGGTGAGAGTGATCTGCTGGAGCTGACCGTCGGTCGTGGGCCGACGTGCGACTCAGGGGGCGGCCGGCAGGCCCTTCATCACACCTGACCCGACGCGCCGTCAGCGGCAGATGCGGGCGGCCGGAGGGTCATGAGAGTGTCGGTTGCGAGCTCGGGCGAGACGGATTTCCGGTAGCCCTGGCGGGATATTGGCGGCAGCCTGTAACGGTGATTGATCCGGCGATCGAAAGTCACTACGGCACTGGCTACGAACGTTCCCGCCTGTTCCCCGGCGGGAATCCGTCCCTGGAGTATGTCAGGTCGGTGGAGTTGCTGGGCCGGCTGCTGCCCCGGCCGCCCGCACAGGTCCTGGATGTCGGCGGCGGCCCGGGCGCCTATGCCGCACCGCTGGCCAGGCGCGGGTACCAAGTGCATCTGGTGGATCCGGTGCCGCTGCACGTGGAGCAGGCACGCCAGGCAGCGGGCGCCGATCCGGCGGCCGGCTTCACCGTCACCCTGGGCGACGCCCGAGAGCTGTCGGAGCCAGCTGAGTCGCAGGACGCGGTGCTGCTGTTCGGGCCGCTGTATCACCTGACTGAGGCGGCGCAGCGCCGGCAGGCCCTTGCCGAGGCCCGGCGGGTGCTGCGGCCGGGCGGCCGTCTGCTGGCCATGGCGGTCTGCCGGTTCGCTTCGCTGCTCGACGGGCTGTATGAGGGCTGGCTGGAGGATCCGGGCTTCCGGCCGATCGTGGAACAGGACCTGCTAGACGGGCAGCACCGCAACCCCGATCCTGTCGGCAGGCCGGAGTTCTTCACCACTGCCTACTTCCATACTCCCGACGGCCTGACCGGAGAGATCGAACGGGCTGGTTTCACCGGCCTGGCCGTCTACGGGGTCGAGGGCCCTGGCTGGCCGCTGCGCCAGGAATGGGCAGACCCGCAGCGGCGCGAGCAGATCCTGTTCGCCGCCCGGTCGGTCGAGACCCAGCCCTCGCTTATCGGCTTCAGCGATCACCTCATCGCTGCCGCGACCAAGCCGTAGCAGAGCCCAGCCAACAACGGCCGCCAAGCGGCACCACAGGACGTTCGGCGCGCTCCCACGCAGGAGCGCACTGACAGCAACATGGTTCCTGTGTGCGCCGCCTCCTCACTGCCAGAACCGAGCGCGGAGACCCGGGCAAGGGACGGCTAAAACAGTATTGTTTCTGGCATCTCTATGCTCAGGTCAAATGACTTCATTCGGAGGTACGCCATCATGGCAGTCGCCTGGCAGGTGTGCCCTTTCCACGGCGACGAGGACATCCTCGGCGTCGCCACGGGTGACCAGGACGGCTCCCTTACCTTCACCTGCCCGTGCGTCAAGGGACATGCTCAGCCAGGCCCGCATAGCTGGCTGCACGTTCCGCAGCCAGAAGGCCTGCCCAGCATCGATGGATACGCAGCCGAACTCGGCCTAGCGACTGAGCTGCCCGCGGCGATCGGCCAGCACCAGGGGACCTGGATTGAGTACGGGGTAGCCGAACGCGCATACGCCCTGCGATGCCCGGACGACTTCGCCGCCATTGTGAGCCGGTACGGCCACAAAGCGATCGCGCCGAAGCAGTACACAGCCTCTGCCTTCCTCGCCGGAGTGCTCGGCGTCCTGAGCCGGCACGGCACGGTCCTTTACCATCTGGGCCCTGCCACTGGCCGCTGGTCCTACAACGAAAAAATCAGCTGGTGGGCAGTTGCACCGCAGCCCGACTGGCCGACATCCTGCCTGTCATGGGCTGAGAGCGGCGACAGTGTCTCCTACGTTTCTGGCGCTCAAGGCCCGCAGACACACTCCACCGTGTCGCGGTCGGCGGCAAAGTAGTGCGTTCGGCTGCACGAGCCGCAGCGCATAACTATGCGGACTCATCGGCTCGCGGGGATGACGGAGCCTGGATGATCCGGTGCGCGGCGGCACGTGCTGTTACGTGTACTCGCCTCGGCACTGATCTCGTAGTTCGTTGCCCTATTCCGGTCGTCGCGCATCCAGGACAAGATGGGGTCTGTGAACGAGGACGACCCAGTAGCTCGGGCACCGACCGATCCCGCCGGATCGCCGCGGCCCTCAGCTCCAGATGGAGGAAGACCCGAACCACGAGGTGCGCCGCAAGACCAATCCAGCCCGGCACGCATTGACGACCAACCAAGGGCCGGTCCGGGCGCAGATGCCATCGATGCTGCCGCTTCTGAAGTGCCCAAGTCTCACGGACGTGTGCTGCGGCGCCTTATGATTCTTTTGGGGCTGGCTCTCGTTGGCATCGCCGCAGGAATATGGGCAATCGCGCTCTACCCGGAGCACTCACCACTTGTGAATCCGACGTCCTTCGAGGTCGATATTGACAGTCACACCCCTTTGGACACCGTTTCCCTGGCAATTTCCCGCACCGGGCAGTCAGCGTATCAGGTTACGGTTTACGTGACGGCTGGCATTCACGCGACCGGGCAGAATGAGGGAGATCTAAGCATTTACGTCTCCGGAGATTTTCCGGTGAGCTGCTCCCCTGGCGTAGTGTATTGCTCATATGAACCTGCTTATGACTACACGACGATGACCGAGCCGATAATAATTGAACTGGATAGCAGGAATAGGCTGTACACTATGACGATCAATGACGCTCGATTTGGCTTTGCCAGCAATGGCGAATCGGCCGTCGCCGAGTTGCCTACAGTAGAAGGAGCCGGTCTGGGGACGCCTACGTTCGATGCGGGATACAATATACCCAAGGCAGATGAGTATGACTGGTCGATTCCACCACAGGTGTACTCGGCAGGCCTTGTGTATTGGCCCGAAGGGCCAGCCTATGTATCGAATTCAGGAGCGGTAGTACAGTCTGTAGAGATCACGGGCACCAACCATCAAGCCCAGGCCCAAGATGATCGCGACATATTCATATCCGGGATCTTGCTTGGTGTGGCCGGTGGCGCGGCAATAGCCGCCGTACAAGAGGGCCTGCATATGATTTTCGACAACCGCGACGACAGTGGACTGCCGAAGCCCTCACGGCAGAGTACAAGCAGTTAGATCGCGCAGCCGCCATACTGGCCACGGCCACAGCCGCAAGAGGTGGGCAAGCCTGGGCGCAGAATCGGTCAATCTGAGCTTGCACCACTATGAATCTCAGGTCGTCGGCACGCTCGGGGAGCGGCAGAATAGGGCGTTGGTCAGGCGAGGCTGGCTCGCGAGGCGGCGCATGCGCGATGATGGCCGGGTGCGCGTGCTGATCCCGCTACCCGACCGGGATTTCGACGTGACCGAGGTCGCGGTGCCGTGGCGGGTGCTGCGTGATGCGGGGCATCAGGTGGTCTTCGCCACCGAGCGGGCCGGCACGGTCCCGGCCGCCGATCCCCGGCTGCTGACCGGGGTGATCTTCGGGCAGCTGAGCGCCGCAGCCGAGGCCAAACGGTTCTACGCCGAGCTGGCCGAGGCCGCGGAGTTCACCAGCACCCAGGCATGGGAGCAGCTGGACCCAGCCGCCTTCGACGGCTTGCTGCTGCCCGGCGGCCACGCCCCGGGGATGCGGCAGTACCTGGGCTCGGCGGTGCTGCGGGACCAGGTGGCCCGGTTCTGGGCGCTGGGCAGACCCGTCGCCGCGATCTGCCACGGCGTCCTGGTGCTGGCGCGAACCCGCGATCCGGCCACCGGCCGCAGCGTGCTGGCCGACCGCCGGACGACCTGCCTGCCCAAGTACATGGAACGCCTGGCCTACCTGGCCACCGCCTGGCGGCTCGGCCGCTACTACCGGACCTATCCCGCCTACGTCGAGGACGAGGTCAAAGCGGCCCTGGACCACCCGGGCAGCCAGTTCCAGCGCGGACCGGTGGTACTCGGCGCGCGCGGCACTGCCACCGACGACAGGCCAGCCTTCGCCGTGACCGACCGCAACTACCTGTCCGCCCGCTGGCCCGGCGACGCCTACCTGTTCGGCCGCCGTTTCTGCGCTCTCCTGGCCTCCGCCGCCCAGCCCGGTCGTTAACCACACGTCGCGCCCGGACAACGCTCGGGGAACGGCACGTGCGGATGTTCATTCGCTGGTCATTCTGCTCGTAGCAGCGAGGCGGGCGGGGTCCTGGCCGCGAGACGCCCGGGAACAGCGGCGACGATGTTGGCGAGCAGGAGCGCCCCGAAGGCGAGGAAAACGGTCGCCGCCGCCGGGACGGCCGGTGCCGGCACAGCGTGGATTTCGTGGGCGAACGCATTCCACAGAAGGCGCCCGACGGCGATCCCGATGATGATGCCCGCGACGGTGCCGATGAAGACGGCGACGCTCGATTGCCAGGCGACGGTGGCAGCGAGCTGGCGCCTTGTGAAGCCGAGCGTCTTCAGCAATGCCAGGTCGCGCCGCCGGCGCCGGACCGAGGCCGTCAGGGTGAGGCCCAGCGCTATCACGGCGCCTGCCCCCAGGGCAGCGCCCAGCACTGCCGGGGTACTTGCCATGGAGCGGTAGTTGACGATATCCGCCGGGCGCTGCGCCGGCAGTACTGACAGGGGGGGGCGGCATTGGGATCCGAATCCAGGGCGGCGTCGATCTGGTGCAGTGACCGCAGCGCCGCCGCCGGATCGGCTCCGGCCCGGAGCCGGACGAAGATCGCGTTTGGCCCAGGCGCCCCGTTCGTGGGGTTGCGAATGTCAGCCGGGATGAGCAAGTCAGAGACCAAGGCGCCGGTCCCCATAGACAGGTGCAAGCCCAGACCAGGCCCGACGGCGGGCATAGTCGCTGTTCCCACGATCCGCAGGGGAGTTCGCCTGGAGATCGAGCCGTAGTTTGCTTCCACCGTGTCACCAACGCGCTTGTGCAACTCGGCCAGCGTGGCGGCACCAAGAACGATCTGATTGCGAGCCTGCAACGTGTGCCCGGACAAGATGGGAGGCCCGACTGGCGCGTCCGGTGTCCCGCCGATGATCGGGATCGTGAGGCCGCCGACTCGCAAGGAGTCGAAGTACACGCCCGTCCACGCAGCGACGTCCCGATCGCGCCCGAGGAGCTGCGCCGCTTCATGCCCGGGGATGTACCCTCCACCCTCGGGCGTTTCCAGCTCGTAGCTCCAGTTCCACCCGTAGAGGGGCGGATGCGAGATGAGCGTGCTCAGGCTGGCGCCGAACGTCAGTGCGCCCGTCACTACGCTGACGGCCACTGCAGCTCCCACGATGGCCGACCGCATCGGCGCCCCGTCCTGACGCCGGCTGGACTCCAGAGCGAACCTGACTCCTGTCAGCGCTGATACCGGCAGCCCTGAAGCGACGCCAGCGCGCTCAAGACGCGAACTCCGGTTCACCCGCTCGCTCCGCCGAGAGACCCGGTGCGGTGCCTGCTCGTAGGCGAAGAGCACAGCGACGGCGCTCAGGACCAGCGCGAGCCCCAGGGCGCCGAAGCCGAGAACAGTCCAGTCGAAGGCAACTCCCAGGCCGGGATACACCGGCCGCACCGGGCCGATCGGGCCGAGCGGAGACAGGCCCACCGCCACGGCGGCGGCCAGGAGCGACCCGAGGACCACCGCTGCCAGGACGCCGGCCAGACCGTCGCTCACCGTCATGGCCGGGCCGGCCCCAAGAGCCCGCAGGGTGCTCAGTTCGGCGGCACCACGGCGCAGCTGCCGGCCGATGGCCTGGCCGGCGATGAGCACGGCGGCGAGCGCGGCTATCCCCCCGAACACGCCCAGAGCGACGGACTCGGGCTGGATGGCTTGCTGGGCCTCCGCCTCGGTGACGGAGGTGACGCTGACATAGAAGCCGGCGCTGGCGGGAAGGAGCCGCTCGACCTCCGTTTCTACCGTGCTGACCTGGCTGCTGCCCCCGTCGAGCTGAAGCCCGAATTCCGCATCGCCCGCACCGCAGCATGACGCGGTCCGTGCGGCGAGCGCGGGGGTCAAGATCACCAGGGCCGAGATCGACCGCTCCGCGTCATCCTGGACCACGCCACCGTTCAGCACCACTATCCCGACTACCGTGATGCCGATCCGGGCGTGCGGCCGGACTGCCGCCGTGCCGAATCCCGGAGAACTCATCTGCGCAGTGGTGTAGAACCCGACCGGAACCGTTTCGCCCACGTGCAGGCTGAGGAGGCGCGCCGCCTCCTCGGTCACGACGGCCTGGTCGGCCCGGCTGGGATTGGCCATCCGGCCTTCGGCAACGGTGACGCGGTCCTGGGTGAAGAAAAGCCCATTGACGCTGCCGACCCAGTACGCCGGAACGGCGGCCGTGCCCTGGCTGAGCGGTGCCCCATTCGGCCCCAGCCGGGAAGCGTTGAGATCGTCAGCGCTTTCCACCCGTCTTACATGCGCCAACCGAGCGAACACCTGCACCGGGACGGGCCTGGCGAGCACGCTCAGGTCAGACGGGTCGGTGCTGGCCAAGAAGGTGGGAAAGGAAGCCTGCGTCCGCCGGGCGGCCGCCACAGCTCCCATGGCCAAGCCACCTACCAGGCCGATCAGCAGGACCACCGCCAGATAACCGCCCCAGCGACGGCCGAGCGTGCCCTGGAACCGGTACCAGGCAACGCGAAGGACTCTGCTCACGTCACCAAGAACCCCCCAAAGCCGCTTCCACAGGCGTGCTCCTAGGAGTCTCCTTTCTCCGGCGGAAAAACGTCGAGGTGGGTAACCACACCCGCGCACCTCGCAGCAGCACCCCTTCAGACCACGGGAAGCGCCAGCGTAGGCGCAAGCCAGCGACGCAGTCCGCCCGCCGATGAACGAAATCCCCGGTTGCCGTCTACTTCGCGGTCGGAGCTCACACAGAGAATCGGCCCCTGCCTCGCCACGCTGCCTGCGGCCGCTACCGGGACGGCAGGTCCAGGCCGGCCGCCTTGGCGCCAGCCTCGGCCAGCGCCGCCGCCATCATGTCCGCGGCCCGCCCGGCCGCGGACAGCGCCTCGGACACCTCAACCAGCACGCCATCGGGGTCGCCGCCAGTGCCGCGCGAGATCTGGCCGTCCTCACGCTGCGCGACCAGGAACCGGGCGAGCTGCTCGCACAGCTGGGGCAGCTGGTGGCCCATCAGCGCCAGCCGGCCGACGACCTCGCGGGCCTCGCCCGGACCGGCCAGTTCCCCGGCATCGGCCATGAGCTGGTTCAGCGCCCGGACAGCCTCCACCGCCTGCGTGGCGACCTCCCCGATCGTCATCGTGGCGGCCAGCTCGTTCACATACCCCGCTGCAGGGTCCGGCCGGGACCGGGCCAGCGCGGCAGCTTCGGTGTCATCGCCGGAGCCGTATGGCTGAACTTTCCTGGGCATCTTTCTCCACGGTCCATCCACGGTCGAAGGCGCGGGCCCACGACAACGCCCGCCTGCACGATGCGCATCCCTGCACGTGCTGCCGCGGCGCGGACGCGCTCGCCGCGGCGGCCCGGGAACCCATGCTGCAACCCGGTCGCCGCAGCGCGTATCTCCCCTGGCAAGACACGCACCTGCGGGCTCGCAGCTAACCAACATGTCTTATTGATCTTGTTTTCGGGGTTTCTGGCCGCTGCGGGGATGCAGGCGTGACGCGGGTGACAGCCCAATATCCCAGGTGGTTCCTCATCTCAAAGGCTACGCCTGGTCTTGCTTTCATGTATGCCGGGACCCGGCACTGTCCTGGTCGCTCCTTCCCGCGCAGATCGCACCATTCTGGGCGATGCTGACGGCGCTCTCGGTGGCGCTTGGACCACACCTTGAGCACGGGCCGCGTGGTTCTCCGCTGCTACCGGGCGCGGGGCCGTTGAGCGCAGTGCTGCGATGGCGATCAGCTCGCCCCGGCGGCCTCCGGCCAGGAACCGCCGCCGTGGCTGATCGAAACGGCCGGGCGCGCCTGGCCCGGCCTAGACATCACCGGACCGCCCTTAGCCAGAACATCCTGGTCAGGCCCAGGACGTTGGACGGCTTCGCCCGCGGCCTCGTATGAGCTGAACCTCGGCTGCAACTGCGACTGCCCGGTGCTACCTCGGGTCAAAAGTTCAGCGGGAAGACTGCCACATGGGGCCGCCGGAGCGGCTGGGCGGAGGGCGCCGCAGATCACCGCGTCGGGTCACGGGAGCCGGGCCTGACCAGGCCGGATTCGTAGGCGAGGACCACCGCCTGGGCGCGATCGCGCAGCGCGAGCTTGTGCAGGACCCGGCTGACGTGCGTCTTGACGGTCTCTTCGGTGATCACCAGGCGGCCCGCGATCTCGGGGTTCGACAGCCCCTCGGCTAGCAGCCTGAGCACCTCGGTCTCGCGCGGAGTCAGCTCGGCCAGCGCCGCCGGCGGAGCGGGCGCAGCCGGCCGGAGCCGGGCGAACTCGCTGATCAGCCGCCGGGTGACGGTCGGGGCCAGCAGGGCCTCGCCGGCCGCGACGACCCGCACGGCGTCGAAGAGCCGCTCGGCCGTCACGTCCTTGAGCAGGAATCCGCTGGCGCCGGCGCGGAGCGCGTCGTAGACGTACTCGTCCAGGTCGAAGGTCGTGAGAATGATGACGCGCGGCCCGGCGGCGCCGCAGGTCAGCTGCCTGGTCGCCTCGATGCCGTCAGTGCCGGGCATCCTGATATCCATGAGGATGACATCCGGGCGCAGCTCGCGGCTGATCTGCACCGCCTGGCCACCGTCCGACGCGGTGCCAAGCACGGTGAAGTCCGGCTGAGTATCCAGCAGCGCGGCGAAGCCAGCGCGGACCACTTCATGGTCGTCGGCCACCACGATCTTGACGGACGGAACGGGCCCGGTCACCGCCCGGCCTCGGCCTTCGGCGGCAGCGTGGCCTGGACCAGGAAGCCCCCGCCGGGAGCCGCGCCCGCGCGGAACTCGCCGCCCACGGCGGCGGCTCGTTCCCGCATGCCGAGCAGGCCGTGCCCTGCTGCGTTCGGCCGGCTCGGCTCGGCGGCCGGGCCGGGCCCGTTGTCGCGGATCCGGACGTGCAGGGCGTCGTTGGCGAAGTGCAGCTCCACATCGACCGCCGCGCCTGGCGCATGACGGCGGGCGTTGGTCAGCGCCTCCTGCACGATGCGGTAGGCAGCCAGCTCGACGCCGGGATCCAGGGTCGTCAGCCAGCCGCTGACGATGAGCCTGGCTCCGATTCCCGATACGTCCCTGACCTCGTCGAGGAGCTCGTTGAGCTGGGCGAGCCCCGGCTGGGGCTGGCGGTCAGCGGTCTCGGCGCCGCTGTCCTCGCGCAGCACCCCGAGCAGCCTTCGCATTTCGGTCAGCGCGGACCTGGCCGTGTCGCCGATCGCGTGTAGCTGCTGCGCTCCCGCCGCCGGCATCCCAGGGGTGGCGAGCCTGGCCGTCTCGGCTTGCACCGCGATCATGGAGACATGGTGCGCGACCACATCGTGCAGTTCGCGGGAGATGCGGGCCCGTTCCCCGCGGGCGGTGTTCTCGAGCAGGGTGCCGGCGAAGGCCTCCGAGGTGGCGGTCTGCTGCACCGCCAGGCTGCGGGACTGCAGCGCTGCCCCGGCGCAGGCGGCCAGCGGGCCAAGGCTGGCCGCCAGGATGGCAGGCACGGTCCCTCCCGGCGCCGGCCCGGTGCCGTGACCCGCCGCAGTGACCAGGGCGAGGACGAGGAACGGGAGGGTGAGCCCGGCGGCCAGCAGCTGCGGCCCGCGGCGACCGAGCCGGTACAAGACGATGACCTGGGCGGCCAGGCCGGCGATCGTGAGCAGCCCGAAGATACCGAGTGACAGCAGGTTGGCCGCGCAGATCGCGGCGGCGGCGGCCGCAGGCCGTTCCCAGAAGAAACCGAGCGGCAGGGTGGCGGCCAGGCTCGGGAACAGGACCACTAGGAAGGCCTTCAGCCAGCCGGAGGCAGCCAGGGTCGCAAGCGGGCCGCCCGGACTGCCCGGGCTCTGGCTCATCGCGACCGCGAGAATCTGGCCGACGGCGAGCACCGCGAGCAGCACTGCGACCACCATGGGCGCACGGCGATCGGCGGCGGCCCGCCGCAGCATGGCCACCCGGCGATCGGCGGCGAAGTGCCGTGCCGTGGCGGCGAGGCTGTCGCCGCAGCGTGCTATGCGGCCCACGGTTGCCATTGTCGCCGCACCGGGCCGGTCCGGGCGTCCCCTTGGACGGGCATCCTGGCGTCCCCCGCGCGGGGGATGCGGGCCTGGTCACGTCCCCCGCGCCAGCGACGCCAAAGACGGCTCCGCGGCGGGATGCCTGCGGCCAGCGACAGCCCTAGCGTTGCTGGCATGGAAGCAACGATCGAAGTCACCGGCCTGCGCAAGCGGTTCGGCCCCACGCTCGCGCTGGATGGCATGTCGTTCATGGTCGGGCCAGGCCAGGTCACCGGGTTCGTGGGACCGAACGGCGGCGGGAAGTCCACCACCATGCGGGTCATCCTCGGCCTGGATGCGCCTGACCAGGGCAGCGCGCTGATCAGCGGCCAGCCCTACCCCAGGCTGCGGCGCCCGCTCAGCCAGATCGGCGCGATGCTGGACGCCGCCGCCCTGCAGCCGGGCCGCACCGCCCGCAACCACCTGCTGTGGCTGGCTCACTCCCAGGGTCTTTCCGGCCGGCGGGTCGACGAGGTGATCGAGCGGGCCGGCCTGACCTCGGCAGCCCGGCGCAAGGCCGGCGGCTTCTCCCTGGGCATGCGCCAGCGCCTGGGCATTGCGGCGGCCATGCTGGGGGACCCGCCCGTGCTGATGTTCGACGAGCCGTTCAACGGCATGGATCCCGAGGGCATTGTCTGGATGCGCGGGTACCTGCGGTCGCTGGCCGCCGAGGGCCGGGCGGTGCTGGTGTCCAGTCACCTGATGAGCGAGCTGGAGGACTCCGCCGATCATCTGGTCGTCATCGGCCGCGGCAAGGTCATCGCCGACACCAGCGTGGCCGAGCTGATCGCGGCCGCGTCCGGCGACCGGGTGACGCTGCGGACCAGCGCGCGGTCGGAGGCGATGACAGTGCTGGCGCACGCCGGCGCCACCGTGGCCGCCACCGGCCGCGACACGCTGGCGGTGTCCGGCCTGGCATCCGAGCAAGTCGTCGCGCGGCTGGGCGAGGCCGGGGTCGGGTTCTCGGAGATCTCCGCGCACCGGGCCACGCTGGAGGAGGCCTACATGGAGCTGACGAGGGACGCGGTCGAGTTCCGCGCGCAGTCCGCAGAGGAGACAGTCCGATGACCGCGACCATCACTCCCTACCGCCCGCCTCAGCAGGCCGGGCGGGACGGCTTCGCGCAGTTGCTGCGCGCCGAGTGGACCAAGTTCCGCACCCTGCGCGGCTGGGTGATCGCCATCGTCATCGCGGCCGCGGCGATCGCTGTGGTCGGGGTGCTCCTGCCCGCCAGCGGCCAAAGTCATTGCGGCTCGCGAAGCGGCGCCGCGTGCCTGGCGCTCGTTCCGACCGGGCCAGGCGGCGAGGCGGTCAACGACAGCTACTACCTCGCCGCCCAGCCGCTGGCCGGCGACGGGAGAATCACCGTCCGGGTGACGTCGCTGACCGGCCTGATCTCCGCCAACAACGCCGGTTCCGGCCCGCAGGCCACCATGAGCCCAGGCCTCGTGCCGTGGGCCAAGGCCGGAATCATCATCACCGGCAGCACCCGGCCCGGATCGGCCTACGCCGCGATGATGGTCACCGGCAGCCACGGCGTGCGCATGCAGTACGACTACACCAGTGACATCGCCGGCCTGCCCGGCTCGGTGTCCGCGGCGGCACCGCGCTGGCTGCGGCTGGCCCGCTCGGGCGACGTGGTCACCGGATACGACTCGGCCGACGGCAGGCACTGGACCGAGGTCGCCGTGGTGCACCTGGCCGGGCTGGCCGGCACCGTGCGGGCGGGCCTGTTCGCCACCTCACCGCTGGACTTCACGCCGAACTTCCCGACCTACGCCGAGCCGGGCGGAAGTCTGTCCGCCAGTGTGGCCACGGGTGCCTTCGACGACGTTGACCTGCGCGGCGGTGCGCCGGCCGGCCGGTGGGCCGGCCAGAACGTGGGCGCCGTCGGCGCGAACTACGACGGACCGCGGATCGGCTTCCGCCAGGCCGGCGGCCGCTTCACGGTCACCGGCTCCGGCGACATCGGGCCGGTTGTCGCCGCCGGGACAAACAGCATATTCATCACCGGCACCCTTGCCGACCATCTGTTCGGAGTGTTCATCGGGCTGCTCATCATGATCGTCATCGCGGCCATGTTCATCACCGTGGAGTACCGGCGCGGTCTCATCCGGACCACGCTGGCGGCCAGCCCGCGGCGCGGCCGCCTGCTGGCCGCCAAGGCGGTGGTGATCGGCCTGGCGACGTTCGTGCTCGGGTCGGCCGCCGCGGCGGTGGCCGTCATCGTCGGCAGCCGGATCGCGCATAACAGCGGGATATACGTGCTGGCGTCCGGCTGGCCGATCGAGGTCCAGGTCATCCTGGCTACCGGTGCGATGCTCGCGGTGGCGTCGGTCCTGGCGCTGGCCATCGGCACGATGCTGCGTCGCAGCGTCGCCGCCGTCGCCGCCGCCGTCGTCGTGATCGTGCTGCCGTACATCGTCGGCGTGACCGGGATACTGCCGGCCAGCGCGTCGGAGTGGGTCCTGCGGGTAACCCCGGCCGCCGGGTTCGCCGTCGAGCAGAGCGCCCCGCAGTACCACCAGGTCGTCGGCCACTACGGGCCGCCTGACTACTACCCGCTGGCGCCCTGGTCCGGCTTCGCCGTGCTCTGCGTCTACGCCGCGGTCGCCCTCGGCCTGGCGGCCTGGCTGCTGCGCCGCAGGGACGCGTGAGGTGCGGCATGAACCAGCCGATGACCCACGGCAGGAACCAGACGATGACCATCGCACGTCATAGGCTGCCGCGCCCGGCCGGGACCGCACGGGCCGGGACCGCCTGGGCCGGACTGCCCGACGCACTGCGGGCCGAGTGGACCAAGCTGCGAACCGAGCCCGGAACTGCCTGGATCCTGACTGCCATCTGCGTGCTGACCGTCGCGGTCGGAACCGCGACCGCGGCGGCCACCAGGTGCGGCGCAGGCACCGGGTGCGCGATCGACCCCACCAAGGTGAGCCTGACCGGGATCGAGGTCGGCCAGGCCGTCGTCGCGGTCCTGGCCGTGCTGGTGATCAGCGGCGAGTACAGCACCGGCATGATCCGCACAACCTTCACCGCGATGCCGCGCCGCTGGACGGTGCTGGCCGCCAAGGCCGCGGTGCTGACCGGCCTGGTCCTCGCGGCCGCGGTGGTCGCGGTGGGAGGGAGCCTGGCGGCCGGACGGCTGATCCTGGCCGGCAACGGCATCAGCGCCGCGCACGGCTTCGCCGTCGTGTCGCTGGCGCACGGGCCGACGGTCCGGGCGGCCGCGGGCTCGGTGCTCTATCTCGCGCTCGTCGGCCTGCTCGCCCTAGGCATCGCCACGATCGTGCGGGACTCGGCCGCCGCTACCGGCGCGGTGCTCGGCATCCTGTACGTCCCACCGGTCATCGCCCTGTTCCTCGGCAGCGAGCCAGCCTGGCAGCGCTGGGTCGAGCGGTACACGCCGACGAACGCCGGGCTGGCCATCCTGAACACCACCGGGCTGCACGACCTGGTCATCAGCCCATGGGCCGGCCTCGGCGTGCTGGCCGGGTGGGCCGCGGCGGCGCTCCTGACCGCGGGCGCGCTCCTGCGCCTTCGGGACGCCTGATAGCAGTTCCGCGTATGCCATAACCCCAAGGAAGGCGGCACGCGCAGCTCGACCAGGTCGCCGCCCATGGGGCGCCGATGACGGTAGCGGCTCCTGCGGGCATCCGTCTGCGGAACGAGACGCAGCCACGGCACGGCAAGGAGCTGGTGGCTGCGACCGGCAGCAGGCTGCTTACGCTGCGCAGCACGCTGCTTACGCTGCACGGCATCGGCCCCTCGGGTGCGGCACGGCTGCTGGGCGACGTCGGTGACGTCGCGCCTCGGGTCCGGGCGCGGGCCCTGCTCTTATGGCAGTACGAGCATCCGGCGATAGTCTGCTGGCGTGAACGACGACGGGCTCCCAGCCGAGACCGAATCCCCGATCTCTGAGGACCTCCAGCAACGCGGGATCGACTTCCTGCAGGGACTCTTGGCCAGCGGCAGGGTGGATCTCGACCGCTTTCAAAAAGCTCTCGATGCCCTGCTCGGGGTCCATACCCAGGCTGACTTCGCCTCGGTGGTTCGCAGCCTACCGCCACCCGTCGAATTGACTCCGCCCGCGCGGCGGCGTCAAGAGCCCCTCGAGATCTCTACCTCGATGGGCGAGGTCCGGCTCGAGGGCCGCTGGCAGGTGAGCCGTCTCACCAAGATCGACACAGGTATGGGCCCTGTGACGATTGATTTGAGCCAAGCCGAGTTCGATGACTGGGACGTCGAGATTGTCGCCCACACCCACATGGGGGCAATCACCGTCATCGTTCCCCGCGGCTGCGAGGTCCGGCCGGTGGGCAGGAGCGGCCCGGTCAACACCGCCCTCGAGCCGCCAATTCCGGGCTTTCCCGTCGTGCGGCTCAGCGCCACCTGCGACATGGGCACAATCCGCGTGATGCATCCGACCGAGAAAAGGCAGCGCCGCCGGAAATGGCGTCGGCGCCGCAGCAAAACGACACCCCGGCCATGAACCGACGGCGGCGAGCTCGGCCACGGACGGCCGGGGACGTTCGTCGTGGTGCGGCTGACCGCGAACCGCTCCTCGAAGATTGCTGCGTTCGCGCGGGGATGGTGACCGCACAGACAGACGCGGATGGACGTACTGCCGCCGGATGGCATGTAGTTCCACCCCCGAGAGGCGGCCTTTGGGCGCGTCTGTGCGCAAGACATTTTCACGGTCTCCGGCCACATAGCTCTGCCTGTTACGGAGGGTGTTCCGGAGCGTAGAAGTGAACCCTCAGGTCCTGGGCGTCGGCGCCTCGCCGCGTGGATCGAAGAGCTCATCGCGGTCTCGGTCGGCACCCGCCGAGACGCGCCCATAGAGGGCCGCGAATGCACTCATGATCTCCTCGAACGGCAGGTCGGCGAAGCTGCCTCGTTCCGCCACGTACTTCATGTGGCGCCGGCCGTCCGCCGAGTACTCGTGGAACAGGGCGTCGCTGCGGCCATCAAACTCAAGCGGCCGTACCCCGAAGCGTTCACAAAGCTCAATGTTGAAGGCGGGGGTCGCTTTCACCCACCGGCCGGCCAGCCAGACCTCGGTGAAGCCGTGGAAGACGAACAGGTCCGTCCCGAGCCGGGCGAGCAGCTTCTCGCTTGCCAGGTGGTTGCGCACGTCCGCGAAACCCAGCCGGGCTGGGACGCCAACAGCACGGGCGAGCGCGGTCAGCACCACGGCCTTGGGGATGCAGTAAGCAGCCCGCTGCCCGAGGACCGTGCTCGCGCGGTAGTCGTCCGGATTCCTGGTGATCGAATAGGGGTCATACCGGATCCCGTCGCGCACCACGTAGAAGAGCCGTATTGCGCGTTCCGCATCGCTGGTGGCGCCGGCGACTACCTGCTCCGCACGGCGCCTGATGCCCGGAGAGTCGCAGTCGATGAACCAGGTAGGGCGCAGATACGGCTCCAGATCCTCAGCGACGGGCACGAGGCCAGTCTACGTTCGTTCCCAACCGGAGTCCGGTGCTGACAGCGCCGAGGTCAGGCGGTCGCCGCGACTGCGACGGAGGATGATGCCTGGCGTGCCCCGAGGAAACAGCCGGATCTCGAACGGGCTCGGCCCGATGCAGATCCGGCAGTACCGGCGGAACCCGCAGCAGCAGGGGACCGCCGGGAGGGGAACGGCGCGGTCCCCGTGGTCGCCCTGGCGTTCTTCCTTGGTCAGCCCTAGTAGGCCCGGCCGAAGATGAGGCGTTTGCCGTAGGCGGACGGCTGACCGCACCGGATGCAGGTCCCCTGCTCCGGCTCGCCGTCTGCGGGGATGACGCGCGGCGTGGCGGAAGTGGCGGCCTTGATGTCGTCCTCGCACTCGGGCTGGCCGCAGTGGAATGCCCGGCCCCAGCCGGTCGCGACCGCCGCCACGAACTCGTCCCAGGTGTCCACAGTTGCGGTCCGCTGATCGCGGAACTCGGTCGCCCGCCGCAGCAGCAGGTCCTGGCAGGCGGTCAGCTCGAAGCTGAGCCGGGCCAGGGCGGAGTCCAGCGAGACCGGCGTTTTCTCGTTGCCCAGCCGGGTGGCCATCAGCGCCGTGCCCGCCGCCAGGTCCCGCGGCCCGAGCTCCAGCCGGATCGGGACGCCGCGCATATCCCACTCGTTGAACTTGAATCCCGGGGAGA
>JBEKIF010000072.1:0-20812 GCA_050011895.1 Streptosporangiaceae bacterium
GCCTACGACAGCAGTGACTATCTCGAGGGCCTCAAGGCCTTTTCCGAGAAACGCCCGCCGATCTTCCGCGGTGCCTGACCCAGCCAAACCCGGAGCGGTTCCAGACCGCCAGGGACAACGCAGAACCGCCCGGAGCGGAGGGCCCGCTCTTGGCCCCGGGCTCAGGCCGACTGATCGCAAATGCGGTAGCCGACGCTGGGCCTGGTCGCGATCACGGGCGGGTCGCCGAGCTTGCGGCGCAACCGGCCGATCGTCACCGTGACGGTGTTGGTAAACGGATCGGCCTGCTCGTCCCAGACCTGCTCGAGCAGATCCTCGGCGCGCAGGAACGCAGGTGAGGCGACCACCAGCGCCTCCAGCACGCCGAACTCCTTGACCGAGAGGTCGAGCTGCCGACCGTCCCGCGTCACGGTCCGCCGCATCGGATCGAGCTCGATCCCGGCGGCGCGCAGCGTGCGGGCTCGGGCGGATGGCTGCCGACGGGCCAGCGCCCGGACCCGAAGGACGAGCTCCGGGAAGTGGAACGGCTTGCCCAGGTAGTCGTCGGCGCCCAGGCCCAGACCGGTCACCCGGTCGCCGGGCGCCCCGGCCGCGGTCAGCATGATGACCATCGCGCGGTCGTCGCGATCGGTGATCATCTGGCACAGGGCGTCGCCGTGGATGCCAGGCAGGTCGCGGTCGAGCACGACGACGTCGTAGGAGTTGAGGTCGAGCTTCGCGGCTGCCGCTAGCCCGTCGTGAGCGGCGTCCACGGCCATGCCCTGGTCCCGCAGGCCCTCCACCAGGACGTCGGCCAGCGACCGCGAGTCCTCGACGACCAGCACTCTCATGCCGGCACTCCCGCGGGGACGGCTGCCGATGTCGTCGCCGCAGCCGCGGGCAGGTCGACGCAGACGCGCAGCCCGCCGCCGGGCCTGGCCCGCAGATCCAGCGTGCCGCCATGGGCCTCCGTGATCGCCGCGACTATTGACAGGCCGAGGCCGGAGCCTTTGTCCGTGCCGATCCGGTCCGCCTCCAGCCGCCGGAACGGCTGGGAGAGCTCGGCTACCTGCTGCTGGTCGAGGACCGGGCCTCCGTTCTCGACGACCAGCCGGGCGCCTCCGCCGCGAGCCCTGGTCGTGATGGCGATCCAGCCGCCCGGGGTGTTGTGGCAGACCGCGTTGTCGATCACGTTCTCCACCATGCGGCTCAGCAGAGCCTGGCTCCCGGCCACCCAGGCGCCGCCCTGGCTGCTGGTGTCCTGCACGGTCAGATCCATGGCCCTGATGGCGGCTGCCTGATCGGCCAGCGCGGAGCCCACGACGTAGTCGAGCGGCAGGACGGCCTGGCCAGGCATCGACCGGTGCTGGGCCCGTGCCAGCACGAGGAATGCCTCCAGCAGCCTCTCGATCTGGTCAAGCTCGGTGCGCAGCCGCCCCGCCAGCGCGACCGTCTGCGGCGGAGCGGGCTCGGGCTTGGCCAGCGCCACGTCGATGGCCGCGCGCATCGTGGTCAGCGGGGTGCGCAGCTCGTGCGAGGCGTTGGCGACGAACCGGCGCTGGGCGTTGAAGGCGACCTCTAGCCGCTCCAGCAGGCCGTCGATGGTGTCACCGAGTTCCTTGAGCTCGTCCTTCGGGCCGTGGAGGGCAAGCCGCTCGTGCAGGCTGTCCTCGGAGATGCGCTGGGCCGCCGCGGTCATCTCCCGGACCGGCCGCAGCGCCCGCCCGGCCACCAGCCAGCCGAGCGCGACCGATATCACGGTCATGATGGCCAGGGCGATCAGCGAGGCGATCAGCAGCTGATGCGTGAGCCTGTCCTGGCCCGGCGGGCTTGCGGGCTGCGACTGCAGGTTCTGGAGCTGGGCCTGCAACACCTGGATGCGGGCCTGGGCCCGGGCCAGCGTGGAACCCGGCATGGCCTGATTCGGGGCCGGGACGGCTTGGCTCGACGACGAGCGCTCCACGGCTACGCCGCTGGCGATCGCCAGCAGCACCGCGCCGGATACGAAGAACAAGATCCCGTACAGGGCGGTCAGCCGTACTCGCACGGTACGGCCGGGCAACCGCAGCCTGGTCGGCAGCACGGGCAGGCGCTGGGCCCGCATACGCCTCTCCCTCCCGTCGGCAATGCCCTGATCAGGGGGCTTCGGCCGCCATCCCACTTCAGCATGCCTTGCCGGGCCTAACAACGGGATAACAGCTTGCGTGCGGCCCATGTTATGGCCGTTCCCGTAGAACCAGGTCACGCCAGTTCCGCCCCGACCACGAAGGAAACAGAAATGCAAGCCACGATCGAAGTGTCCGGACTGCGGAAGCGGTTCGGTCCGACCCTGGCGCTGGACGGCATGTCGTTCACCGTCCAGCCCGGCCAGGTGACCGGCTTCGTCGGCCCGAACGGGGCCGGCAAGTCGACCACGATGCGGGTCATCCTCGGCCTGGATGCGGCCGACGAGGGCAAGGCGACCGTCGGCGGCACGTCATACGCGAGCCTGCGGCAGCCGATGCGGGTGATCGGATCGTTGCTCGACGCGGGGGCACTGCAGCCGAGCCGGTCCGCCCGCAACCACCTGCTCTGGCTCGCGCACTCGCAGGGCCTGGACGCCAAGCGGGTGGACGAGGTCATCGAGCAGGCTGGCCTGCGGGGCGTGGCCAGGAGGCGGGCGGGCGGCTATTCGCTCGGCATGCGGCAGCGGCTGGGCATCGCCGCCGCGATGCTGGGCAACCCGGCCGCGATCATGCTGGACGAGCCGTTCAACGGGATGGACCCGGAGGGCATCGTGTGGATGCGCGGGTTCTTGCGCTCGCTGGCCGCGGGCGGCCGGGCGGTGCTGGTGTCGAGCCACCTCATGAGCGAGCTGCAGGACGCCGCCGATCACCTGGTGGTCGTGGGCCGGGGCAAGGTCATCGCCGACACCACGGTGGCGAGCCTGCTGGCGGCCACGTCCGGGGATCGGGTGACGCTGCGCACGTCCGCCCGGCCGCGGGCGAAGGCGGTGCTGGAGAACGCGGGGGCCACCGTCGTGGCCAGCGGCCAGGACGTGCTCACGATCTCCGGGCTGGCGGCCGAGCGGGTGGTCGCGCTGCTCAGCGCGCTGGCAGTGCCGTTCTCCGAGGTCTCCGCGCACCGGGCCACCCTGGAGCAGGCCTATCTGGAGCTCACCAAGCAGGCTGTCGAGTTCCGCCCGGCCGGCTTCGACGCCGATGCGGCACAGGAGGTGCCACGATGACGACCCAGGCCATCTCTGTGCCGAGGCCCGAGGCAGGGCTCGGCGACGGACCCCGCTGCGGTGGCTTCGGTTCCCTGCTGCGGGCCGAGTGGATCAAGTTCCGCAGCGTGCGCGGCTGGGTGGCCGGCATGATCCTGGCCGCGCTGCTGACCGTCTTCCTCGGCGTGTTTGCGGCCGCTAACGCGGGCATCGGCTGCCAGATCAACGGCGGTCCGGCGAAATCCGGCAAGGCCTGCCTGCCCTACGTCCCGCACGGGCCGGGCGGCGAGGTCGTGACCGACAGCTTCTCCTTCGCGCGCCAGCCGCTGACCGGGAACGGCACCATCACCGCACGCATTACCTCGCTCACCGGCGAGCACGCGAACCTCAGCTCGGGGCCAGGGCCTGTGCAGGCCGGGAACGGCAAAATGGTGCCCGGCCTGACGGAGTGGGCCAAGGCGGGGATCATCATCAAGCAGAGCACCCGACAGGGCTCGGCTTATGCGGCGATGATGGTCGCGGGCGGTCACGGCGTCCGGATGCAGTACAACTTCACCGGGGATACCGCCGGGCTGCCTGGTGCCGTCTCGGCAGCGCATCCGCGCTGGCTGCGGCTGACTCGCTCGGGCGACACGATCACCGGCTACGACTCCGCCGACGGCACGCGCTGGACTCATGTGGGCACGGTCCAGCTGACCGGGCTGCCGTCGACCGTCCAGGTCGGCATGTTCGCTACCTCGCCGGGCTACACGGTGACCCAGAATTCATTCGGCGGCGGGAACAGCAATAACAGCGGCCCCGCCCAGGCCACCGGTGTCTTCGATCACGTCAGCCTGGCCGGCACTGCGCCCGGCACCTGGACCGGCACCACAGTCGGTGGCGGGGGCCCGGCGGGGGGACCGGGGCTAGGCGGCGGCGCGGGCTCCGCGCCATTTACCCGGGACGGCGGCACGTTCACGATGACGGGCTCCGGCGACATCGCGCCGGTTACGCCGGGGCCGGGCGGCGGGCTCCCGACGGTGACGATAGGGCAGAGCCTGGTGGGCGCGTTCCTCGGATTGCTCGTGATCCTCGTAGTGGCGGCGATGTTCTTCAGCACCGAATACCGCCGCGGCCTGATCCGGACCACGCTGGCTGCCACCCCGCGCCGCGGCGCGGTGCTGGCCGCCAAGGCCGTGGTGATCGGCGCGGTGGCCTTCGTCACCGGGCTGGTGGCCGCGGCGGTCTCGATCGCCGTCGGCGTACCGAAGGAGGAAAACCAGGGTCAGGTGCTGCTGACCGCGCCCGCGCTGACCGAGGTGCGGGTCATCGTCGGCACGGCGGCCGTGCTGGCCGTGGCCGCGGTCTTCGCCGTCGCCCTGGGCGCCATCCTGCGGCGCAGCGCGGCCGCGATCACAGCTGCGGTAGTAGTCGTCGTCATGCCGTTCCTGCTTACCGCACTCAATGTCGTGCCCGCCGGGGCCGGCGACTGGCTGCTGCGGGTGACCCCGGCCGCGGGCCTGGCGATCGAGCAGAGCATCCCGCGGTACTCGCAGGTCACCACCGTCACCTCACCCGTGCAGGGCTACTACCCGCTGTCGCCCTACGCCGGGTTTGCCGTGCTGTGCCTGTGGGCGGCGGCGGCCCTTGCCCTCGCGCTGGTCATGCTGCGGCGGCGGGACGCATGAGCACCGCCGTGCAGCGGCAGCCAGCGCCGGCGATGGCCACGGCGGCAGCGCGCGGGGCGAGCCTGCGCTACGCGCTGCACGCCGAGTGGACCAAGCTGCGCACGGTCTCCGGACCCGCCTGGCTGCTGCTCGGGGTCGCGGCGCTGACCATTGCGGTCAGCGCCGCGGCCGTCGGGGCCACTGGATGCCCGCAGAACCTGAGCTGCCCGGTCGACACGACCAAGCTCAGCCTGACCGGGATTCAGTTTGGCCAGGCGTTGGTCGCGATCCTGGCCGTGCTGATGGTCAGCAACGAGTACAGCTCGGGCATGATGCGCATCACGCTCGCCGCGATGCCCAGACGGCAGGCAGTGCTGGCGGCCAAGGCGATCCTGCTGGCCGCGCTGGTGCTGGCGGCCGGCGCGGTGGCGGTGTTCGGCTCGGTGCTGGCCGGGCACCTGATCCTGCCCGGCCACGGCTTTACCGCCGCGCGCGGCTTCCACCCGGTCTGGCTGAGCTACGGGCCAACGCTGCGAGCCGCCGGCGGGTCGGTCCTGTACCTGGGATTGATCGCGCTGCTGAGCCTCGGCGTCGCGGTGATCGTGCGGGACTCGGCCGTGTCCATCGGCGTCGTCCTCGCGCTGCTCTACCTGTGCCCGATCATTGCGTCCTTTATCGGGAACGAGCCCTGGCAGCACCGGCTCGAGCGGTGGACACCCACGGTCGCGGGGCTGACCATCCAGGACACCACCGGCCTGCAGAGCCTGGTGATCACGCCGTGGGCCGGGCTGGGGGTGCTGGCGATCTGGGCTGCAGCCGCGATGCTGGCCGGCGGCCTGGTGTTCTGGTTCCGCGACGTCTAGCCGGGCACGAAACGCTAGCTCGGCGAGTGCTGTCACCGCGCGGGATCGAGCCTTGACGGCGGCCGCGAGTTCCTAATGCCCGTTGACAGAGCCCTGCGCGCTTGCCCGGCCGCGTCAGGAAACCGAGTGCGTGATTGTCGCGGAGTAGGCACCCGCGACCGCTCCGCTGGGCACCGACACCTGGATCAGCGGATTCCAGGTGGCAGAGTTGTCACCGTGCACGTCCGTGGCGGTGACAACGGACTGGGCCACCCCGGACAGGTCGGTCACAGGCGTTCGCGTGAAGGTGGCTGAGCCCGTTGTTGAGGCGAAACCGCTGATCAGGTACAGGACGTCATGAATGGGGATGGTCTCGGCAGTCGTGCCACCACCGGTGGTGAAATCGGTCGCATAGGTCGTGGCGGTCCACCCGGCGACGCCGGCCCGATCATCGGTCACCTGGACAACGCCGAGGCGGGCGCTGAGCGTTCCGCCCGGGGCCGCCGCGCCGAGATAGGCGCTGGCCGGTGCGGTGATCGAGAGCACGCCGAGAACGACTGGGATGCTGGTGCTGCACCGCGGGTCAGAGCTTCCGAGCGGGCAGTTGCTGCCGGAATCGGCTGAGCTGACGGCGCTGGCTAGAGTGAGGTCGCCGGTGTCAGGGTCATTGACGGTGACTGAATAGGTGATGGTCACGGTCGCGCCGACGGAGAGGTCGCCTGTCCAGGTCAGGTCCGGGGATGTGAACAAGACGGCGCCGGCGGTGGCCGTGGCGTCGTTATCGTAGGTAGCGTCGTCAAGCACGCCCGTGAGTGAGTCGGTGAGGGTAGCTCCTGTATATGCTGTCTGTCCGGTGTCAGCAATGGTAATCGCGTAGTGCACGGTGTCGCCTGGGGCTGTGCTGCTGGTCGTTGCGGTCATGCTGATCGTCAGCGCCGGGGCGAGGGCGGTGATCGTGTTGGTATCGAGGGTGACCGCACCATTACGGGCGAGTGCCCGGCCGTTGATCGTGGTACCGGTTGTCACCGTGATTGACGTGAGGGCCAGGATGTTTCCCTGGAGGGCGGAACTGACTCCGAGGGTCGCCGAACTGCCGACCACCCAGAAGACATTCGATGCCTGCGCGCCGTTGATGAGTAGTACGTTGCTTGCGGACGCCGTGATGAGCGTAGACGCCGCCTTGAAGATGAACACGGCGTTCGGGTTGCCCTGCGCGTCAAGGGTCAGTGTCCCGGTGATCCCGAACGTGCCCGCAGCGGAGTCATACACACCCGGGGTCTGGGTAGTCCCGCCGAGTTCCACTGGGATAGTGGCCGAGACGGGGAGTGCCGTAGCGTCGTTGTAGGCGGTCGTCAGGTCGGCTTGGGCCTGCTGCGCGACACTGTCAGCCGCGTGGATGGTACCGTTCACCTGGCCTGGGGGGAACCCTGTCACAGATGTGCCAGGGCTCAGACCGAGATCGCCGTTGATCGTGGTGGGACCCGTGTTCGTGATCGTGGACCCGGCCAGCACTGCGAAGCTCGCGGCGGTACCCAGCGGCACTGGCGGCGTGGCGGCGCTCGCAGCGGACTGGATACCGACGAGCGCGGCGGCGGCGACCGCTGCTGCTAAGGTCCGCACCAGCCAGCAGAACCGGGGCGCCATGCCCGTACCGCGAGTAGAGGCGGCCTTCACCTGAACGGACCCTTTCTTGTGCTGTCGCTTCCGCAGGCGGCCCATGGCGCCCGGCGGCACATCTTGTCGTAAGATCCGAGCCCGTGATCTCATCCGGGGGCGCCGGTGACCAGCCTCGCCGCTTGGGGCGGCGCCGATGCGGTTGATCGCGCCGGTTCCGTTACCATTTATGCTGCCGCCCGAGACATGGCCATTGCCCCAGGCAGCGAACCGGCCGACAGCACCCGTAGGAGTCGGTCGCGTTTCGTCGATCCCTACCAGCCCGGCTCCGTGCAGCCCCTTTGACCTTCCGGGTCGCAGTCCCCCGACCGCCGACGCGGCGAACGATCCGCCGAGCGCCTACTGTAATCCTGGCTTGGGATTCCAGCCAGCTCTTTCGACGGCAAAGCCGCCGAGTTTCCAGCCGAAAGCGAGAGCTCGGCATTCGGTGGGAATGGCCTGGGTCGTAGCTATTGATCCGGCTCGTGTTCTGGTGGCGGCGCGGCGGGAGTGGGTGAGCGGAGCCCGTCTCCTGGCCGCCAGATGCCGCCCCAGTGACGTGTTCCAGCTCCCTCTGGCGGATGAGCTGCTCTACCTCGGCCTCGCCTAGCTGCCATCCCTGCGGCGAATGCGGGCAGGCCTTCCGGCGGAGCCGTACTCGCGGAAGGAACCGTTGCGCTGCCCCACTGCGTTAACAGGCATCTGACAGTACCGTGAGCAGACTTGTCCCGGGGCCTGCGGGTGCACAGCCGGTGGCCTGGATGCGACAAGGCGGAGCGCGACCGCGCTATGTCCGCCAGCTTGAGAAGGCAGGCCTCGTGCTGCGTAGCCGGGACGAGGGTACTTCAGGCCGCCCGCCGGGCAGCCGCGTGAGGTACATATCCACGTCTGCGCTGCGGGCAGCGAGTGGGAGAACGACCACCTGCTGTTCGGCGAGTTTCTCCGGGCCGACGCGGCGGCCTGCCGCCGCTAAGCCGAGGCTAAGCGGGCCAACGTCGGAAGGTGGAGCGACGACGGCTGGGCCTACACCGAGGCCAAGACCAGTGTCGTCCCCGACATCCTGGAACAGGCCACGAACTGGGCACGGGTCACGGGCTGGGTCCCGCCGCCCTACTCACCATCTTCCTGGTAGGGGCCTCCGGCGAAGGTGCCCCGTATGAGTCAGCGCATCGCTGGTGTCACCCGTACGGCGTCGAAGCCGAACTGGTTTGTACAGCCTGGCCACTAGTGCCGCTGCCCGACCTCGGCATGCGCCTCGATCGTTGCCTCCACGCCCACCATCGCCGCCAGCAGGTGAACCGCTTGCCCTCAGCGCCCTTGGCTCCTCGGGCGGTCTTGCCGTCCACCCTGACCTGCGCAAGCGTCTCCGGCCGCCCGGCGAGATCATCGCCGTCCCGCGCTCGATCCGCGGCAGGTGATCAGGTGGTGCGGAACTGAAGAGGGGCGGTTACCCTGCACGCAGCTGGGCCGTCCTTTGAGCGCTGGCGGCTGACGTCCTGGGCTGGAGAGGCATGTCCGGCAAGCTAGGTTATGCCGATGCCGTCAAGCTGCCCGGTGGGTCGGTGCTGTTGGTCGGGAGGTGCTGGCGCCGCCTGGTTGCGCGGGGTGTCACGAGACGTACTCGTGCGGCAGCTTCTCGCCCGCCTCGACCGCGATCGGCAGGTGATTCTCCGCAGGCGGCAGCGGGCAGGTGGCGAACTCGGTGTACGCGCACGGCAGGTTCACCGCCCTGTTGAAGTCGAGCGTCACCGCGCCGTCCGTGTCGGGCTCTGCCACCTGCAGCGCACGGTTGGCCGGGTAGGTGGTGACGCCCGAGGTGGCGTCGGTGAACAGGATGTTCAGGCTGCCCGGCGAATGGCCGTTGAACGCCGTGAGTCGGAATTGCTGGCCATCGCGCTCGAACTCGACATAGCCGGGTGCGGCGTAGACGTGCTGGAGACCCTCGGCGACTGAGCCCACCGTGGTCGGGCGCGGCTCGGTGAAGGGTACGAATCTGGCCGGGATGACCCACCGGAGGTCGGGCTCGTAGGCAGGCACTCCGGCGAAGCGCACGCGCAGCGGATGCTCGGGATGCCGCGGGCGCACGATGTCGTAGCCGCCGCGCCTGGCTACCTCGATGACGGCGTCACCGGCCACGGCGTTGATACCGCCGCGCTCCGGGATCGGGCCGAAGGCGTACTGCCCGGTCACGTGGGCGTCGCCGATAATCAGTTCCTCCGCCTCACCGAGCTCGACCGTGACACCGTCGGCGTCACTACGCCAGGTCCCCGGCGCATCGGGGAAATGCTGCGGCTCAGCGGTCAGCCAGTTCAGGCTCGTGATCGCGAGAAAGCCGTGCTCACCCGCCAGCACGGCCTCGTGCTGGCGGCGCCAGTCAGCCCAGTCCTGTTCGAAGGTGGTTCTGTCAATGTCCTGCACGGTCATGGCTGCCCTGCCTCTCGCTGGCCGTCTCGCAATGTCCTGCAATGGCCGCTGGAATAGTAGGGGTAAGAAGGGGGACACGCGCCTTATTCCCGTCGGCTGTCCTGGCAGCATGCGGTTGCCGGAGGCGGCCGGGCCGGCGTTTGATCCGCTGCAGGGAGAGGTCTGGCGACGGGGTGGTCGGGCCGGGGCGGGCGGAGTTCCCGGCTGCGGTTGGGTCGTCGTCCGTTGTATTGGGCCTCGTACTCGGTCATCACGATGCGCAGGTGTCGTTCACCGAGGATCAGCATCCGGTCGGTGACTTCGGTCGGGTGGTGAGCACGAGCCTTTCGGCATAGGCGTTGGCACCCCACAGGGGATCCATGCCGCGCGATAAAGACTAGTAATCCGACCTAATAGATTGACATTGTGCCAGATCACGCAGGAAACTCATGGTGAGTCTTGCCCTGCCTGGCTCGCCGCCTGCAGCGCACCAGAGAGTAGGTCCGCATGGCTGCTCCTGATATCCCAATCCCAACGCGCCCTGACGCCCGGCCGCCTGGCCGAAGCGGCCTCGCGCGGCACACGGTCGGCCTGCCCGGGGTGCTGTTCCAGTCGGTCACGTTCATGGCTCCCGGTGCTGCGGTCGCCACCTCGCTGGCTGTCGCGGCGGGCTTCGCTGGCGGGGCGTTGCCGCTCTCCATTGTCCTGACCATGATCGCCGCGCTCATCGTCGCCAGCTCGATCGGGCAGCTTGCCAAGCACCTGCCGTCTGCGGGCAGCATCTACACTTACCCGGCGCAGGGCCTGCACCCGGTCGTGGGCTATCTGGTCGGCTGGGGATACGCGATGATCACCGGCCTCGTCGGGCCGATCGTGAACCTGCTGATCGGATACTTCGTCGGCACCATCTTGAACACCGAGTTCGGCTGGAACTTCAAGGCCATGTGGATCACGTTCATGCTGGTATCGGCGGCCCTGACGGCGCTGCTGGGCTACCGCGGCGTCAAGCTCGGCACCCGGTTCGGCGTGGTACTCGGCGCTTTCGAGATCGTCGTGTTCGTCGCGCTGTCGATCTGGATGATCGTGAAGGCAGGTTCTAGCGCGCAGACGCTCAGCGTGTTCACGCTGAAGTTCGCGACGGTCAAGGGCTTCACCGGGGTGTCCGGGCTGGTCGCCGGCTCGGTCTTCGTCATGCTGGCTTTCATCGGGTTCGAGGCTGCCGCACCGCTCGCAGAGGAGGCGCGAGCGCCGCGCCGGACCGTGCCGCGAGCCGTGATCGGATCGTGCGCGCTGGTCGGCATCTTCTTTCTGTTCACGACGTACGCGGCGGACGTCTACATCGGGCCCGCGCATATGAGCACTCTCGGCTCACTCGGCGGCGGCAGTCCCTGGATCCTGTTCGCGAGGCAACTCTGGGGAGTCGGCTGGGTGGTCGTCTTCCTCGCCGTGGTCAACTCCTTCTTCGCCAACGGCAACTCGGCTCAGATAGCCGCGACCCGCACCTGGTACGCGATGGGGCGGATCAGGCTACTGCCCGCGGCGTTCGAGCGGACCAGCCCAAGGTACGAGTCTCCGGTGCTGGGGATCGTGGTGCAGACCCTGGCAACAGTGGTGATCGCGTTCCCGCTCGCCCTCGGCTACGGGCCCGTGATCGCGTTCGAGCTGCTCGCGACGATCCTCACAGCCGTGATGCTCTGCATCTACATCGTGATCAACATCTCCACCATCGGCTACTATCTGCGTAAAGCCAGGGACGAGTTCAACCTGCTGCTGCATCTCGTCCTCCCGGCCATCGGCACCGTGATCCTCATCCCTGTGCTGGCCGCCGCGGTCGGCGTCGGCTCGTCGGTGCTGAAGTTCGTCTCGCCGCTGCCTTATCCGATCAGCGAAGCCGGACTCGTCGTCGGCATCTGGTTCCTGGTCGGCGTGATCTACCTGGCGTACCTGCTGCGGCTGCATCCGGAACGGGTCCGCGACATGGACAAGATCTTCGACTGAAGAGCTGGGACTAGCAAGCTGCGTCGGTCGCTGATACGGTCGGCGCGCGGCCCACGGGACGCAGGCAGCTGCGCTGCTCGGCCGGGCGCATGTAGTCGCTGAAGGTCAGGAAGGTGCCGCTCGGTGCGTCATTATCCCGCTCCCGGCCGTCGTGTTTAGGTCGCCCTTTCGGGCGATCGCATGCGATCGGCTGCGCCGAACCCCCGGCCGCCACTCGCCAGGGTCGCCGCGCCTACGAGGAGGCGGGAAGGTGAACGGCCTGTCAGTGCTCCAGGTGGAAGGTCAGTATCCCTATCCCCTCGGTTGCCGAGACCAGCTGGACGCGAAGCTCACCCTTCGCGCCCTCATACTTGCCGGAGCCGCCAGTGATGGGCGCAACATACGGCGCCGTTGAGCCAAGGATAACCAGCGCCTGGGCGGTGATCTGCCCGCCGGGGAACGAGTACGTAGCGATGCACTGCGCCTCCTGGCGCGCCACGGACACGTTCGTGCACACCGAACCCGCGTGCCCAACCTGGTTTCCGCCCTGCAGCAGCTTCTGGGAGAGCACGATCTCGTTACCAAGGGCGAACCCCGTGCCACCAAGATCAAGGAGCTTCAGCTCCGTGTCGACGGCGGTCACGCGGATGGTCTGGTCCTGAGCGGCGTGACCAGTCGAACCTAAGGCGGGAAGAGCTATACCAACTGCCAGTGCCAGCACTGCAATGACTGCGCCGAGCGCGCCTAGCCGCTTGCCCATAGAGTTCCCCCTTGCTCCGCCAGCCATCCTTGCGACGGCCATTTCGTCTACTTCTGCCCAGTCCTACAGGACCGGGGATACGATCTGCAAGATCTTGCCGCGGTCACCGGCCTTGAGGATGAGCACCTCGCGGCCGACCAGCGTCAGGGTGATGTCAAACGGCGAGTGCCACCTGGCCCCGTTGCAGGTCTTCGCCGCTCGCATGGACGTAGGTCTCTGGTGAACGCCGAGTCGTAACGGCCCGCAACGGGAGGATGGGGGAAGACGGCATGGTGGCAGCGACGCGGACCTCTAGCGCGTGGGAGCGGTACGCCTGGGTGGCGGGCATCCTTTACGTGATCGCGCTGGTGGCCGAGACCGTGGTCGGGGTGCTCGGCGGCGGCTTGAGCCAGAACGCCTCGGCGGCGAAGATCGCGAACACGCTTTACGACCACCGCGGGCGACTGCTGGTGATCACATACCTATCCGTCGTCTATGCCGCCATGTTCCTGATCTACCTGACCAAGCTGTACGACCTGCTGCGCGGGGACACGGCTCGGTCGCGGTTCCTTGGCTCGCTGGTGCTAGCTGGCGGAACGCTCTTTATTGCCCTGCATGCCGTCAGCGACATCGGCATCAACGGCTTGCTCGGCGCGAAGCTCGCGTCGTTCGGGTCCCGGCACGATCAGGGCATGTCCTACACGCTGTACCTGGTGACCTATGGCCTGGACAGCGTCGGGGACGTGTTCGGCAGTCTCTTTGCTTGCGCGGCAGGCGTGCTGGTGATCGGGCGCGGCGTGCTGCCGCGCTGGCTCGGGTGGGTGTCGATCCTAGTCGGGATCCTGTTCTTCCTCCAGGGGTTCGGCCTCGGCGGCGTCATCGCCTCGTTCGGGCTCGTTCTCGACCTCATCGGGTTCGTGCTGTTCCTGATCTTCGTCCTGGTGAGCAGCGTCATCTTGCTAACACGCGACAAAACGTTCCCCGGCACCGCCGCTGGAATCGAGTAGACAACTACATCTTCGAGGCACGTTGGTGCAGAGGCCAAATCGGCTGTATCCATTACTTGTGGAGTGACGCACCTTATCGCCGGGGTGGTTGCGGCGGCGGGCGTTCGTGCTGTTCTTTGCCTTGTGCTGTCAGTTCCGGTTGATGCCGGGTACGCGGCGCTGGCAAACCGACCAGGACCGCAGGGAGCGTCGGCGACCAGGGATCGGAAGCGGCGCGACGGGCTGAGCGTCGTCGTCATCTTCGTTCCTGGAACCCCTACCGCGTCAGGGTGTCGGCATCGCTGCTCAGGAATCGAATCTGCCTCTCTGACCTGGCACTTCATGGATCATGGGTTCCACAGATTGCCCTGCAGAGTCCCGCACATACCCGCGTCATCCTCGGTTCTCTAGGGTTGCTGTAGGGCCACCCCTAGGGCCGCTCGCGGTGAGCGGGCAGGCGATTGCACGACCTTCCGTAGAGATATACACGCACATCCGCTACCAGCCCATACGCCTGTTGACCTGGCGTGATCCTGGTCAGCGTTACGCAATAAGCGGCAGCGTTTAGCGCCGTTGGGCGGTCAGAATGCGGCCAGCGGTTGGCGCGGCAGACAGACCGTCGGTTCAAGCTGGACCAACATCCTTGATCGGTCCTTCCTGGACCGCGTCGCACCGTGGTGAGCTGCCGTCCTCCGAGGATTGAGTTGGGCGAGTTTTCCCGGACCTGCGCCGCTTCGACGGGCACAGTAACATGAGTTACGCTTCTTATACAAGCATTACAAGCATGGCGAGCAACTCGTGGAGGATGACATGGGCAAAGGCGTGACTGACCGCATCGAGGAGCAGGTGAGGTCGTTCTTCCCCGCGGCCGCGATCGCGCGGGTTCAGGTGCTGGAGTACGGCGACGAGCCGGAGGTCGAGCCAGGAGAGACCGCGATCCGGGTCTTCATCAGCCGAGCAGGGCGACCGGAAGGCAAAGAGGCCAACGAGGAGATCGTAGAGGCGTTCAAGGAGGCTAACCACGCGGTGATCAAAAAGGTGCGTGACGGGCTGCCCCGCTTCATCGGGTGGGTCGAGTTCCGCGCTGACGGGCCGGTCACGGCGGCAGGGCCTCGGGGTCCCGTCCTCAGGATCGGAGGCCGCGGGGGGCGGGCTAGGGCACTGGATGAAGTGTCCGAGGAACTGACCCCCGTGATGACCCGGCTTGGGGCCGCCGATCTGGCGACCGTGGACACCCTGATCACCGCGGGCATCGCGAACAGCCGCGCAGAGGTTCTGCGCTGGGCCGTGGGCCGCATCCGTGAGCACCCGGCATACGCCCAGCTCCAGGAGCGAGTGCACGAGATCGACGAACTCAAGGCTCAGTTCTAAAGGGCCTTGACCCAGCCGCGGGGCGCGCGCCAGGCCCGCTGCTAGCGGAGTGCTGGACAGTGCTCGGGCGTCCGGCAGGGTCCAGGCTCTTGGCTGCACTGTTGGCTGTACGGTCCGTGTCGGACCCACGGATTAAAAGACAGGCTCAGCCATGCTCGAAGCCGTCCGAGTCCGTCCGGTGCCTCTGCTGACGAGGGCGTTCTCATCCGAGCTGGTGCCCGGCAGCTCCGTTGTTCGGCTTCTTTGCTGCCGTAAGGTGGCTGTCGTGATCCGTGCTGTGGCGTTCGATGTTGGCGAGGTCCCGGTGAATGAGGCCCGCGAGTACGGGACGTGGGCTGACTGGCTGGGCGTACCGCGGCATACGTTCTCGGCCGTGTTCGGGGCGGTTATCGCCCGTGGCTTGGATTACCGGGAGACGTTCCAGGTCTTCAAGCCGGGGTTCTATCTGGATGAGGAATGACGGCGCCGAGCTGTGATCCGGCGATCCAGGAGCGGATCCGCGCGACCGGTATCGGCGAGTACGCCGGAGGAGCGGGCCACAGCGCATGATCATCGGTAGGGCCGTCACCGGGCTTGACGTGCGGTAGTAGCTGCAGGTCATGGCACTGATGCGGGTCGGCAGGCGGTAGTGATGGCTCGGACGACGGCAACGGCCGAGGTAAGCGCGTTCACGCCGGCCACTATCTCCACGATCGTCTGACCGACGCCTGGGAGGCTCTCGCGCAGCGGGGACGAGTGGCGGTCGAAAGCGAGTCTTCGCGGCGAAAGAGCTACGGGGTAGTGTCAGTCCCAGATGCCGTTGTCGAACGAATGATGTTCGTCGGCCACGCGGCCGGGGATACCCGGTGCAGCGGTCGTGCCGCACGGCGAGGACTGAGGGCAGCCGTGACGCAGACAGCCAAGGAGCCTGGCATTCGGGCAGCCAGTACGGTGGCGGACAGGGTCACCGAGACGACGCGGCTGACCGGGATCGACATGGCCGCGGTCAGCCGGGCTGTTGCTCGGGCCTGGTCGCTGCCGCCGCGGCGCAATCGCGTTACCGTGGTCCGGGGCGTGGCCGTGCAAATGTCCGATGGCACCGTGCTGTGGGCCGATCCCCTCGGGCGCCGAAACCGGTCGGTGACTGACCGGCGCTCATTGGCGCATGGCCCGGTAGCAAGTCGACGTGTCCTTGGCCGCCAGGCCTCGCGGAACTCATCCTGGACCCGGAAGGTCGAGGCGCCGTCGCGATGCCGCGGCGGGGACAGGGGCCGCGCCCGAACCTCCGCGCCCAGCGATCAAGTGCGTGGCCCGGATACAAGGATGGTGCACCGGTGAGCACCCCCGACCGCCCATGGCTCACGTCCTATCCGGACAGTCTCCGCAACCGCCCCGCAGGCGATCCCGCAGAGATGCTCACGGCATTCCGTGCCACTGTTGCGCGCCATCCTGACCGTCCCGCGGTCCATTACTTCGGCACCACGACCACATGGCGGGAACTCGACTCACAATCCGACGCGCTCGCCTCAGCGCTGGCGCATATCGGTGTCACTCGAGGAGATCGGGTAGCCGTCTACCTGCAGAACGTGCCGCCATTCCTGGTGACGGTGCTCGCCACGTGGAAGATTGGCGGCGCCGTGGTGCCGGTCAATCCCATGAACCGGCAGCGTGAACTTGCCTTTCAGCTCGGTGATAGCGGTGCCTGCGTCCTCGTGTGCCTCCGCAGCGGCTACCCCATAGCCGCGGACGTGCTCGCCGATCACACGGAGATCCGCGTGATCGCCGTTGACGACCGGTTGGGCAGTGACCGTGAGGACGATCGCATATTCCCGAACGAACGAACAGAGGTCCCCGAAGGGATTCTCGACTACGCAGACCTCATCCGTGACTATGGCGGCCAAGCCTGGGATACGACCCAGGTCTCACCTCGTGAGCCTGCCTTCCTGACGTACACTTCCGGCACGACCGGTCCGCCCAAAGCGGCGGTCAACACTCACGGGCAAGTTATGTGGGCCACCGCCTGCTGGCGGGATCTCACCACGGCAACATCGGACGACGTATTTCTCGGGATGCCGCCGCTCTTCCACGTGACAGGGCTCGTGGCCATGATGACTCTGTCGTTCCTCACAGGCGCAGCGCTCGTGCTCGCATACCGGTTCGAGCCGACGGTCATGCTCGAGTTGCTTCGAGAACATGAGGCAACTGTCACCACAGGCGCGATCACGGCCTTCGTAGCACTGAGCAATGTTGCAACCAGCAAGGAAGAGTTCCGTTCTCTCCGGGCGGTCCTGACCGGTGGCGCTCCGGTCGCGCCAGCTGTCGCCGAGCGCTTCGAACGGATCACGGGACAGCAACTCCATCCCGGTTACGGCCTTACAGAGACTGCCTCAGCGTCGCATTCGACTCCACTCGGCCGGCGAAGCCCTGTGGATCCGGGTACGGGCGCGTTGTCTGTGGGCGTGCCCCTGCCAGGAATCGACGCGGTAATCCTGGACGACGGCAGGGAATTGCCGCCGGGCGAGGTGGGCGAGATCGCGCTCGCCGGCCCCTCAGTCACTGAGGAGTACTGGCATAACCCGGCTGAGACCTCGCACGCGATTCCCGATGGCCGGTTGCGGACCGGGGATATCGGATTCATGGACGCCAGCGGCTGGTTCTACGTCGTCGATCGCAAGAAGGACCAGATCAACGTCTCCGGCTACAAGGTATGGCCGCGCGAGGTCGAAGACGTCCTCTACGAGCACGAAGACGTGCGGGAAGTCGCAGTAGTCGGGGCACCAGACCAGTACCGCGGCGAGACGGTTGTGGCCTTCGTCAGCCTGCGCGTCGGCGCGACGGTCACCCCGGAGGATCTGATCGCCTTCGCTAAGGAAAGGATGGCCGCCTACAAATACCCGCGCCGCGTCCAGATTCTCGACGAGCTCCCCAAAACGGTCTCGGGCAAAATACTGCGCCGCGAAGTGCGGGAGCCTCGCAACCTCGACCCAGGCCTGAGTGAAAGCTGACCAGCAGGAGGGCGCGCCTGTGCTGGGGCCTTCTGTGCCAGGGCGCCGAGTCCGGCCATCACCTTGCGGGTCGCCTGAGCACTCAAGCTCCAGCTCGCCGGCGTGGGCCAGGGCCTCGGCGAGGTGGCTCTTACCTGTTCCGGGCGTTATCCACGGTTCTAGAGCGCCGGTCAAGTAGTCATCAGGCAGCCAGTTCGCTGGCCGGCGACGCGGCGCGCAGGGCGAACAGGTTCTTGCGGGTGCCGAGGTAGCGGGCGCGGCGGCCTTGCCAGTGGCCGACGTGGGCGAGGGCGTGCTCGACCTGGACGCGTTCGCGCAGCTCGCCGCGCGGGCAGGTCCGCGCGGCGGTTTCCACTCCGCGGATGCCGTGTCAGAAGGGCCACCAGCCATCGGCAGGTCCAGCGCGGGCTGTTCATGACCGGGCCTGCCGCAGTGTGACGTGCGCCACACATACCGCAGCGCCCCGCCGGGCTAGCCGGGGAGCGCGCGGTGATCGGGGCAGTTACGGTCGGCGGTTCAGGCCGCCCGGTGGCGGACCAGCCAGATGGTGGCCGCGACGAGCAGCGCGGACAAGCCGAGCAGGTAGCCGCCCTCGATCCACTGGAACGGCCAGAACCGGCTGCCTGGCTGGTAAGTCACCCAGAACTTGTAGCCGTGCTGGGTGATGTAGCCCACCGGGTCGACGTTCGTCTGAAACGAGTTGGGTCCGACCTGCTGGGCGGCTGGGTGGTAGCCCTGGAGGAACTGGCTGATCGCCGCCTGGCTGAGTGGCTTTCCGTCCCGCCCGGTGTACCACGAGCTGATGATCCACGCGGAACCAGGCAGGTTGAGGTTGTGGGCGACCAAGGGGGTCAGGTAGTGCTGGCGCAGGAACAGCCCGGCGGCGAGAGCCAGGCCGGCCCATGCGGCCATGGTCGCGGCGATCGCGGGGACGACCCGGCGGATGAGCATGCCGGCCAGGGCGCCGATCGAGCAGGCGGCCAGCGTCCAGGCCGCGAACGCCACCCCGTGCAGGTCGAACACCAGAGGAGCCAGGGGAGGCAGCCGGGTCTGCAGCCCCTGGTCGGCGAACGGTTTGAAGTACCAGTAGAACAGCACGCTGAACGCCCCGGCGGCGGCGGCCACGGTGACGGCCAGCGGCACTAGCTTGGCCAGGGTCCAGCGGGTCCGGCCAATGCCCTGGGTCCAGGCGTACCGGAAGGTGCCGGTCTCCAGCTCCCGGGCCAGGATCGGCGCCGCGGCGAACGCCCCGATCAGCGCCGGCACCACCTGCAGCAAGACCGCGATGGCCTCCGCCGTGGACCAATGGGCGTTATCGAAGTCACCGATAGCGTTGCCGCAGGCCAGCGAGCTCGCCGGGCGGCACGCGGCCACCGCGGCGTAGGCGTGGTGCATCGGCAGGCCCGTGAACACCAGGTACGCGGCCAGTACGCCGAGCAGCCCGGCCACCCCGGCCAGCGCGAAGCGGTGCTGCCGCCAGGTAACCCAGGCCATCCGCCGCCACGGCACGGGCCGTAGGGCGGTGTCGTTCCCGAGCCGGGCGGACATGGTTGGTGCGGTCATTTCGCCACCTCCAGTGTTTCGCGCATGTAGGCCATGGCGAGTTCTTCCAGGCCGACCATGCGGTGGCTGGCGAGCAGGTCACCAGCCTTTCCAGCCAGTTGCACCTGGCCTTGCGACAGCAGGATGAGGTAGTCGGCTACCCGCTCCAGCTCGGCCAGGACATGCGAGGACAGCAGAACCGACACGCCGTCGGCGGCCACCGCCGTCATCACCGTGGCCATGAAGTCGTGCCGGGCCACCGGATCGAGGTTCGCCAGCGGCTCATCGAGCACCAGCAGGCGTGGCCGGCGGCCCAGGGCCAGGGTCAGCGCCAGTTGCGCCTGCTGCCCGCCGGACAGCTTTCCGGCCTTGCGCTTCAGCGGGATGCCCAGTTCGCCCAGCCGCCCCCGCGCATAGCCCATGTCGAAGTGCCGGTTCAGGTTGCGGGTCAGGTGCAGCAGGTCCGCGGCCGACAAGTTCTGGTAGACCGGCGTGTCCTGGGCGACGAACGCGATGCCATGCAGCGCAGCGCGGGATCCGGCGGTCCGGCCGCCAAGCACCGTTACGGCGCCCGCGGACGGCGCGGCCAGGCCGACCGCGAGGTTCAGCAGCGTGGTCTTGCCCGCGCCGTTCGGGCCTACCAGCGCGGCCACGTGGCCGGCCGGGATGGCCAGCGTGCACTCGCGCAAAGCCCAGGTGCCGCGGTAGTGCTTGCCGAGGTGATCGGCTTCCACGACGTTAGTCATGAGGTGTCCTCTCGGATAGGGATAGCTCATGGCCGCTGACGCTAACGGCAGGCCGATAACACGGCCGTAACGCCGGATCCGGCCGTCCCGCGCTGGCCGCGGGCGGTGTTATCGGGGTGTTACGCGTGGCCGGGCATGATGAGAACATGCGCGTGCTGATCGTGGAGGACAACGAGGTGGTCGCTCAGGCCGTCGCCACGGGCCTGCGCGACCAGGGCTTCGCCGTGGACGTGGCCGGCGACGGCGCGGTCGGACTGGACAAGGCCGGGCTGTCGCCCTATGACGTCATCGTGCTCGATCGTGATCTGCCGGTGGTGCACGGCGACGATGTGTGCGCGCGGCTGGCCGACGGTCCGGGCGGCGCGCGGATCTTGATGCTGACCGCGGCAGGCGCGCCCGATGACCGCGTCGACGGGCTGAATCTGGGCGCGGATGACTACCTGGCCAAGCCGTTTCACTTCCCGGAGCTGGTCGCGCGGGTCAACGCGCTCGGCCGCCGGGCGCCGTCCGTCCCGCCGGTCTTGCGTCGCGGTGAGCTGACGCTGGACCGGCCGCGCCGCCGGGCCAGCAGGAACGGGCAGCTGATGCCGCTGACCCGCAAAGAGCTCGGTGTGCTGGACGTGCTGATGTCCGCTGACGGGGCGGTGATCAGCGCCGAGCAGCTGCTGGAACGGGTCTGGGACGAATACGCCGACCCGTTCACCAACGCCGTCGCGGTGACCGTGATGCGGCTGCGGCG
>JBEKIF010000073.1:0-26366 GCA_050011895.1 Streptosporangiaceae bacterium
GGTGAACGGCAAGGGGCGAAGCTGGGCCAGGGTTGTCTCGGCCGTGTTCTTCGGCATCAACACGGTGGATCTGCTCATCTCGTTCTCCCTGGTCCACGCTGCTGCCACCCTGATCATCGGCCCGGTTATATGGCTTGTCGGACTCGCAGCAATTGTTCTCATCTTCAGCAAGGGCTCCGGCCCGTTCTACATGCAGCCGCCCGCCCAGGGGTAGCTGGCCGTGGCCTTTGCCTGACGCCCGTACCGGCGGCCGGTGCTCCAAGCGCCTCGGGCACCCCCTGCGCGGCATTGCGTCGCACCCGATCGGCGCCGACCATCGACCCGGCGACCACTCCCAAGGATCCGGATCCCCTCCTCCCGCAGCACGTCACCGACCGTGTCCGCGGAGACCTTATCCTGGCGGGTCAGCTCAGTGGCCAGGTCGCGGGTCGAGGCTATGCATTACCCCGCCAGCTTGCCGATAACGATCCGCGCGATCGCCGGATCGCCGACCCGGCGGCCAGGCCAGTCAGCCCTGGCGGCAGGCGGGAAGTACGAACAGGCGCGCTCAACGTCCTCGGCATGCTCGCAGACCTCGAGCCTGAGCAGGCCGAACTAATCAGTGGCATCATCGGCGGCCCGTTGATCAGCGTGGGCGAACTTACGGCAGCCAACGTGCTACCAGTCCCGGTCGCAGCCCGAGCCGCCCAAGGCGGGCCTGGCTACCAGCGCCACCACCGAAGGAATGTTGGACCTCGGCCCGCTCACCTAGTAAGCAGGCCGCCTCGGCGATCACCTGGACGTGGCTATCGGGGCCTCTGGACACGCACGTTCTGGTTAGGCGGCGGGTTGTTCCTGGTCGCCGTCTTGCTGCTCGTCACCGGGTGCGCCGGGGAGAGGGGTGCGGAGGTGGCCGAGGGTGATGTGGAGGGGGCGTTCGTCGATTTCGGGGGTGGCGTCGGTGCGGCGGTAGCCGATGACGCCGTCCTCGTCGTTGGGGTTGATGGCGGGCTCGCTGAGCGGACCGGTGCCCTGATTGGCTGTGCGGCTGGCTTCGATGATCTGGTCGGCGATGGCGCACTCGAGCCCGGCTGCGGTGATGCCGTCGGCGGCGGCACGTTCGGCTTCGCGGGCGATGATGGCGATCTGCGGGTCGAGGATCGCTGCCTGCTCATCCAGCTGGTGCTGCTCGGCCTTCGCGGGCCCCACCACGCCGCCGAATGCTTCGAGCCGGTCGGTTTCGGCGGAGCCGTCGAGGGCGTGGACGGCGATGACCAGGGTGTTGGCCAGGACGCTGACCAGGGCTAGGGCCAGGCCGATGATGACCGCGGTGAAGCCGGCATGCGGGCCGAGGGCGGTGATGACTTCGGCGCGCATCCTCACGAACATCAGCGCGGCGAGGATCACCATGGCGCCGCCGGCCAGGCCCATGGACACGTTGGTGGCGTCATCGAGGCCCCGCAGCGGGACGATGCCGGTGTCGTCCTTGTACTGCTGCAGCCGGTCGCCGGTGAAGCGGAAGAAGGCGAAGCTGATGCCGGTGACCATCACGGCGAGCAGGGCGGCGAAGACCAGGGCGGCCGAGAGGGGAATGGTCCAGTCGACGTTGGTCACGCCGGAGAAGAAGTACAGCAGCAGCAGGGCGTCAGCGCCGAAGACAAGCTTCGGAACCTGGCGCATGACAGCGGGCAGCCGCCGGTGCCTGCGGGAGCCACGGTCGATGTCCTCGGCGACCAGCTTGTGCAAGGCTTCCTGCTCGGCGGCCGTCTGGGTGACGGTCCGGACGCCACCGTCAGGGTGGGGGACGATGTCTCCGTCTCGGTACCGGGCGCGGATGCGCAGGGTAGCCTGCAGGGCCCGCAGCCGGTCAGCCTTCCTGGCCAGCCGGTCCAGGATGCGCTGGGTCCTGCCGAGCACCCGGTCCCCGGCGGCCTTGCCGCGGGCTTGGATGACGTTCTCGCCGTGGCTGGTCTCGGGCTCCCGGGTGCCGCCGATGATCAGCTGCTCAACGGCGAGCGCGCGGAGCGCGGCCCGTGCGGAAATCCGCCGGCCGCGCATGACGCGGTTAAGGCGCCGCCGTAGCCGGGCATTAGGGCCGTGTTCTTCTGGGTTGGGGACGGCGGCCAAGTTGCGCCGGATGGGGACGGGCTGCTGCCCGTCGCTGGGGTGGGTGGTCATGGCTAACTCCAGGTTCTGCGTTGCGAGGCGGGGGACAGGACGATGACCACGCGGCGCAGTTCCCCGCAGATGGTTTCGTCGAGATGGCCGCGGACGAGGCAGACGGCCGGAGACTGCCCGGCGGTGCTTTCTCCGGTGACCTTGGTGATCTGGCCTGGGGACAGGCCGAGGACGACGAGCCGCTCGGCGACAGCATCCGCGCGGCGGGTCGACAGGTTGAGGTTGTAGGCGTTGGTGCCGCCGTCGGGGGAGGCATAACCCTTGATGGAGACCATCAGATCCTGGGTGCGGGCCCACTGGGCGACGGGCCGCAGGATGGTGTCGGCGGCGGGGACGAGTGTGACGCTGTCGAACGGAAAAAGCAGGGTGTCCGGCAAGGTGGTGGTCGTGATGCCGCGGGGCCCGTGCACGCTGTGCACCCTGGGCACGGGCACCACGGGCACCGGGATGGTGCTGCGGGGGGCCAGCTCGGGCCGGGAAGTGTTGTCCACGCTGCACGAGGCGGCGTTAGCAGCGTGGCAGATCGCTAGCCAGTAGCGGGTCAGGGTGGTTTGCTGCGGCAGCGGGAGGGCTGGCTGGCGGCCCGCAGTGTTGCCCAGGCCGGAGAACACGACGTGGTAGCCGGCCAGGTCCGGCAGCAGCCCGCGGGCCTTTAGCTGGGCAGCGACCCAGCTGGGCCTGGCGTCCCAGCCGACCTGCCGCAGGTCGAACCCGCCCGCGGTGGATAGCCCGGAGCTGATCACGATCAGCGTGGCGGGCGGAGGCACGGCCTTGATGGCCGCGTTCATGCTGACCAGCAGGTCGAACGGGACTTGAGCGGCCTGGCGCTCGACCGCCCGCTGAGCTGCGGCGACGTTGGCATTCAGGACGGTAGTGCGGGTGGGCCCGTGGTCTACCTGCTCGTTGGGCAGGTAGGGAGTCAAGGGAATGACGTCGGGCTGCCCGCCGCCGCGCGGGGCAACGTATGCGGTGGCATCGTTGCTCGTCGAGCCGGCGGAATCCAGCATCTGCAGCATGCCAGCTGACAGCGCCGCCCCTGATTCGTTGGCGGTCTGAGTCCCGTCGAGGATGAAGGCCGCCGGGGTGGTGTGATGCAGGTGGTGGATGTAGGTCATCGCCGCCACTCCGCCGAACGGTAGGGCGGCGGCGAGCCCCCATTTGAGAGCTGTTGCCTGCCAGCTTCTGCCGTAGCGGGCGGTGTACCGGCGCCGGGAGTAGTTCATGATCTTTCTCCCTGGGAGGAGCGGGGCAGCGAGCCGCGGCGGGGGAGTCGGCCGCCTTTGGGTGCTTCAGACCGGGCGGCCGGGCCGATGAACGACACGGCGCACGCGGAGGAGTACAGGCTGGCCGCGACGAACCGGCCCGGCACCAGGAGCCAGACCGGGATCTGGAGCAGCCTCAGCCGCCTCACCGCGGGCGCATAGACGTGATCTTGACCCACCAGGAGCACCAGCTCGGCGAGCCGGGCCGGGTGCTTGCACCCTGACTGGGTGGCGAGCAGGCGGGCCTCGCGCAGGTCGCCCAGTTCCTCCAGCAGCACCTGGTCGGCACCGTCAAGCCCGCGGCGCACCGACCAGGTGTTGTTTCCCGATGTGGCCAGGACACCAAAGTGGCAGGCCGCGGTCCGGGAAGAGGCGGCGTACCGGACCCGGGCCTGCGGGTCCAGCGCGCGGGCGGTGGCCCGCACGACATCCAGGCAGAGCCGTACCTTCTGGTCGGAGGCGCGCCCGAGGCCGGTGCCCTCGGCGAGCCCATGGGAAACGGCGTCAGCGTCTACCAGCACCAGGACCCGCGGGCCGGAGACAAGCCCCGCAGGCAGCTCGGTCGGCAACGGCAGAGCTGCCAGGCGGTCTGGCTCAACGGTGCTGGCGGCTATCCCGGAGAACCTCGGCATGACACCTCCTGATGCGACGGATGTCCGCCGGCGCTGCTGTGGCCGGTTCGCGGAACCTTTGTGCGTTATTAACCACTTCAGCAGGTGCCATGCTCTCCGCCTACCCACACTGTGGAGCTGCGGCGATCTCAGTTTTGGGGGCCTCAATTGGGGGTCTCGGGACGTCCTAATCGGGCGGGGTGCTCGCCTCGTGAGTCGAGAGGATGCTCGCTTCGGCGGTGAGGATTACGGACATCTAGGGGCGCCGGATTTAGCGCTGGACCGCCCGGCCACGCGGAGACCGCCTGCAGTTCATCGGCATCCAGCGACGCCAGAAGCCGGCCTCAGCGTGGATGCGCCCGGCGGCACATGACCACCGGTCGCCGAATGACGGCGCGTCCCGGTGCGGCCAGCACCTGCGCATCCCAGCCCCGCCTCCGCGCCATGACCGCTGGGAAGCCGGGCAATCTGCCCACAGAGAGATTTATTCGGATACTTCGACCTCAGTATCGCTAAGGAGTACCGACCCGTTATGAGTGCCTGCGATCAGACGTGTGGTATGGCTTTCCACAGAATATATGCCGCCCCAAATCGTCACGTTGTTAAACATGTTGTAGGCCTGCAAACGGTTGATATCTTGCGTTATGCTTTCGGTCAGCGTCATAAAAGACATAAAGTCAATGTCCGCACCAGTCCTGATAGAGAGTTCCTCATCTGAGAACTCTTGCAAGCGGCAGTCCGTGTGATGAAAGATCATGATTTCGGTGACGTTTAGCACCCGCGTGCACAGCACTAGGCTCCGGAAAACATCATCAGTAACCCTGCCGCCGCCGTTTCGAATCACAAATGAAGCTTCAGCCTGGCTGCCTAGTGCCTTCGATAGCTGTATGCGAGGATCCATGCAAGTAATAATGGCCGTTCTGGCATGCGGGCGAGGGCTGAGCATTGAGCTCCTAGGCGTCAGAAGGCGGATGACGGAAACTGCGACTGTAATACTAGCGACCAAGGATCGCTAGGAACCGTCAAGGAGTCCGCGGCGGCGAGCTTCGGCGACGAATGCCGGCTGGTGGCTAACATGCCACTTGCCGTAGATGGTCTTGAGGTAACTACGGACATTGGCGGTGTTGAGACCGCTCAGCCTGCATATCTCCTCGATCGTCATGTCGGCCTCCAGGCCGCATGCTACAGTTGCGGTTATACGGCGCTCCATTGGCGTCAAGTCTGGGTTGTCCCTATGTAGCGGATCGAAGCTAACGGTTTCTGCGGCGCCTCTCAAACGATCCTGGAGCTGTTCCTCTAGCGGGTTCTGCGGTCCCACGGGAGCTGGCCGTCGACGACCGGCTGCCTGCAGTCGAATGATTAGTTCGTCTATACCCGCACCTTTGTTGATCCAGTCGGTTACTCCGTGCCGGGAAGCCCTGACCTTCAGCATAAGCTCCGTTTCACCGTCGAACGGAGCATAGTCGGACAACGATGTACAGATAACAACCTGAGAGCGCGGACTCTCGCTAACAATACTGGCCGCGAGGTCTATCGGATCAGTGTTCCGGGCGAGCATGAAGTCCAGCACGATCAGGTCTGGCTCCGTCTCGTGCACGAGTTTTATGGCAGAATCGGCATCGCCCGCGGCGCCGACATACTCAAGGTCATCCTCACGCCCAAGCCTCCCCCGCAGGAGCTGGCACACATACGGGTCATTATCTACTATCGCGACCTTGATCATGCGGGATCTCCTTCCTGTCCGTGCAATAGCATAATAAAGTTTCACTCAGTTTCAGTGACGGGGGGCGGCTGGGCGATATTAAGATAAAAGTCGCAAATCGCTGATATGTGGTCCTGGAATTTACTCAACTCTCCCGCCTTTTCGACGTATGCGTTAGCGTGACCGGTCATGGCCGTCCATACATCCCCATGTGCGGTGGAGCGAGAAAGAATGACCACAGGAATGGTAGATATTGATGGGGTGTCCCGAACAAACCGCAGGACCGAGGCGCCCCCGCCCGGGATCTTCCAGTCGAGTAGAACCAAGGTGGGCTTCTGCACGTCGGCTCGCTGAAGATAGGTAATTGCCTCATAAGATCGACGGCATACTTCCACGGCTATATTGAACCTTGACAGTGTCTTGAGGATGTACCTTTTATCGTTCTTGTCATCTTCTACTACCAGAACTGACCTGCAGGCTTCAGCGCTCATTACCGTCCGCCGTCGTATTTGAGTAATAGGGAATGGTGAACTTGAATGTGGAACCGACATTAGGACCGGATTCCGCCCAGAGCTTTCCATTGTGCCATTCTATTATGGTCCGGCAGAAATTAAGTCCTATCCCTGATCCCGGCTCATCGGCTCCTACATTGGTCCCGCGGACATAGGGTTCAAAAATCGAATCTAGCCGTTCCCGCTGAATCCCGCGCCCGTTGTCCTTGATGGAGAACGTCCACGCATCGGCAACTCGCTTAGCAGAAACGTGGACGGTCACTGCGGTATCGACTCGCCCATACTTGCAGGCGTTCTGCAGGAGGTTCTGGAAGAGGAAGCCTAGAAGGACCTCATCCGAGACTACCTGGGGCAGCGGATCACTGGTGATGGTGGCTTCCTCAGCAAACTGATCGACGGCAACGAGCATGTCACGGGATTCATCGAATGCCTTCTGGGAACTCACCAGTTTGCGGGAAGGCAAGCGGCCCTGAGTTAGCCCCGAGGCCGCCTGCAGCCCGAGGGTACGGCGCTGAACCCACCGGGAGCTGTCGACAATCCTGGTAAGCAGTTCCTTCAACTCGGGGTCCGCGTCCGGGCCGATGAGGTTCGCGGCCTCCTGGGAATTCCAGAGGATATGGTGTATGGGCGTCTTAAAGTCGTGGGCGCTGAAGTCGGCGAAGCGCGCCAGAAGCCCAGTGGTACGGTTGCGCTCGTCCTGGAGCCGCCGCCGTTCGGAGATGTCGCGGGCGAACCCGGCGGCCGCCACGACCTGGCCGTTGGCGTCGCGCACCGGCGAGATGGACAGCGAGATTTCGAACCGGGTGCCGTCCTTGCGGCGGCGGGTCGTCTCGTAGTGCTGGATGCGCTCGCCGCGGGCGATCCGGGCCCGGATCTCGAGCTCTTCCTGCTGCCGGGCCGGGTCGTCGGGGATGACGATGTCGATCGGCTGGCCGATAGCCTCCTCGGCGGTGTAGCCGTACATCTGGGTGGCGGCGTCGTTCCAGGACAAGATCTTGCCGGCCAGGTCCTTCGACACGATGGCGTCGTCGGAGTTCTCCACGATCGCGGCCTGGTACTGGGCGGTCTGGAACACCCGCCGTTCGGAGATGTCGCGGGCGAACCCGGCGGCCGCCACGACCTGGCCAGTGGGGCCAGTGGCGTCGCGCACCGGCGAGATGGACAGCGAGATTTCGAACCGGGTGCCGTCCTTGCGGCGGCGGGTCGTCTCGTAGTGCTGGATGCGCTCGCCGCGGGCGATCCGGGCCCGGATATCGAGCTCTTCCTGCTGCCGGGCCGGGTCGTCGGGGATGACGATGTCGATCGGCTGGCCGATAGCCTCCTCGGCGGTGTAGCCGTACATCTGGGTGGCAGCGTCGTTCCAGGACAAGATCTTGCCGGCCAGGTCCTCGGACACGATGGCGTCGTCGGAGTTCTCCACGATCGCGGCCTGGTACTGGGCGGTCTGGAACACCCGCCGTTCGGAGATGTCGCGGGCGAACCCGGCGGCCGCCACGACCTGGCCGTGGGCGTCGCGCACCGGCGAGATGGACAGCGAGATTTCGAACCGGGTGCCGTCCTTGCGGCGGCGGATCGTCTCGTAGTGCTGGATGCGCTCGCCGCGGGCGATCCGGGCCCGGATCTCCTGTTCTTCCTGCTGCCGGGCCGGATTCTCGGGGATGACGATGTCGATCGGCTGGCCGATAGCCTCCTCGGCGGTGTAGCCGTACATCTGGGTGGCGGCGTCGTTCCAGGACAAGATCTTGCCGCCCAGGTCCTTCGACACGATGGCGTCGTCGGAGTTCTCCACGATCGCGGCCTGGTACTGGGCGGAGTCGTACTCCGTCCTTCCGAGCGAGGCGCTTGTATCCGGACGTGCTGGTTTCATGTGGAGTCACCGTTCCCGAAACGTTCCCGGCTGACTGTACGGTGTCACGAGCGCACCGAACAGCCCAGCTTTCGACAACCCCGCCCCCCAAATTTGGGGGAAGACGACGGCTCTCGCGAGGCGACCACGGCGACTTGCCCTTAACAGGAAACCGCTGCCAGTCAGAGGAGGACAGGGTGTTAGCGGTTTGCTTACTTAAGGCGGCCAGCGGCTTGCTCAGCGGGATCTTCGGTGGCGCTCTCTTATCGATCTCCTACGCTGCCCAGGTATGGCCGGTCTCGCGAGCCGGTACGGGACCGCGGCTGTACAGGCCGTTGATCCGCCGGGCGCCGCGAGCTACTCGGTCCGGGCTGTCACCGGTCAGGCTGAAGGCCCGCTCTTCGCGGCGGATCCCCAACGAGACAACCGCGAGGACCCCGATCCCGGTACCGGTGATCATCAGTACCGTCGTCAACACAAAGATCTCGATCACTGATGATCACTCCTGTCACTACCATTCCACCAAGCCGCTGGGATGCCCTAGGACCGATGGCAGATGCCCACCTGTCGGTTCGCAGAACTTTTTGTGCGGCATTAACCACTTCATCAGCCCCCTGGTCCCTCGCCCACCCGAATAGTGGAGCCGCGTCGACCCCCAATTTTGGCCTCAACATGGGGCCCCGCAGCACAGGGCCCCGGGCAGCTTCCAGCGCAACAACGAGCCGGCCTGGGCAGGCCCTCGCCGCCGGGCCCGTGCCAGACCCGTAGGGGGAGATCCGTGCCGGACATCCAGACCTTGTTCTGCGGCGAACCGTTGACCCCCGGGTGGTCATCAATAGCGGACAGGCCCGGCAGGTCCTGGCCGCAGTCGGCGACCAGGGACCGCGCGGCGAGCGGCTGAAGGCGTTCTTCGGCTGCATGTACTACGCAGCACTTCGCCCCGAGGAGGCGATTGACCTACGCAGGGAAGAGAACCTGATAAGCCTGCCAGAGAGCGGCTGGGGAGAGCTGCGCCTGACCCACTCCCAGCCGCGCAGCGGCACCCGGTGGACCGACATCGGCCAGTCCCGCGAGCGGCGCGAGCTCAAGCACCGCGCGTTAGGCGAGACCCGCCTGGTCCCGGTTCACCCCGAACTTGTAATCCTGCTCCGCGAGCACATGGAACGGTTCGGCACCGGACGCGGCGGGCGGATCCTCACAGGGCCGCGCGGCGGGACAGTCGCCGAATGGGGCTACCTGGAGGTGTTCCACGCGGCTCGCCGGGAGGCGCTTGGCGACGCCGATGCGCGAACCCCGCTGATGGGCAGGCCCTACGACCTGCGCCACGCCGCCGTCTCGACCTGGCTCAACGCGGGCGTGCCTGCCGCGCAGGTCGCCGAGTGGGCAGGCCACAGCGTGGGCCGTGTGCTGGCGCTGCCGATTATTTTCTGCTTCCTCTTGGGTTGATGCAGGCCGCTGGCGAGCGCATATGAGCCGGTTCTGTGCGCTGCCGTCGGCTGTGCGGGCTCGGCCTCTCGCATGGCTCGGCCACGCCGATGCCACCGGCGTGTTCGCCCGCGCCGGATTTGGCGAGCCGCGCTGGCACCAGCTGATCGCCATCCCCGAGAACCCGGCAGCCCATCCAGCGGCGCCAGCTGCCCGCCCGCACCTGTACCCGCCGACCAGCCCCTGCTGCTCGAGGCAGGCTGACCCAGCAAAGGACCACCCAGGCCATGACCACCAGCCCTGCGCCGGACGAGCGTCACCCGGCCGGAGCCTCTCGATGGTGCCGGTGTCGGTGACGTCGAGACGGTCTGCCCGAGCTGGCGCACGACCTCGCGGCCGATTCCCCGGTTGCCGCCGGTCACGACCGCGATCCGACCCGTGCCGGAATCCATCCGCCCATCGTAGGCTTAGCCCGATGACCGATTCCGCGCTCGCGGCCCCGCCCGCCCGGCGACTGCGGGCCCGGCTGCCACGGTCCTGGACGCCAGGGACGCCGGGCCAGTCCCTCTGGCGGGTGACGTGGTCGACCCCTGCCGCCATGCGGGCGGTGCGCGCCACGATCGTCATGCCGTCGCTGTTCGCGCTGACCTTCACGGTGATCGGCGACCTGCAGATGGCGACGTTTGCCGCCTTCGGGAGTTTCGCCACGCTTGTCTTGGCGTCCTTCGGCGGAACCAGGCGGGACAAGGCCATCGCGCACCTCGGGCTCGCCGTGGTCGGCAGCGTGGTGCTGACCATCGGGACGGCGGTCCACGCCGAGGCTTGGCTGGCGGCGCTCGTGACCATCCCGGTGGCCTTCGCGATCTTCTTCGCCGGGGTGGCCGGGCCCAACGCCGCCTCCGGCGTCACCGCCGCGCTGCTCGCCTACGTGCTGCCGGTCGCCTCCCCCGGCGCGATCGCCGACATCCCGTCCCGGCTCGCGGGCTGGTGGCTGGCGTCCGTGGTGGGCACGGCGGCGGTGCTGCTGCTGTCGCCGCGATCACAGGGTGACCGGCTCCGCGCGGCAGCGGCCGCCCTGGCGACCGCGCTGGCCAGCCGCCTCGAGGCCGCCGGGCGCGGCGAGGCGACGCAGGCCGGCCAGGATGCGGCCAGCGCGGCCAAGCAGCGGCTTATAGACCTGTTCGCGGCCACGCCGTACCGGCCGACCGGCCTGGCAACGGCGGACCAGGGCCTGGCCAACATGACCGAGCTGCTCGAGTGGGTGACCTCGCTGACCGCCGACGCGCTGGACGGCCACGCGGACCTGCGACAGGCGGCGCCGGCCGACCGCGAGCTGCTCGCCGCGGCGGCGACCCTGCTCGCCGATGTGGCCCTGATGCTCAGCGACCAGGACGTGTCCGCCGAGGACGTCGCGCGCGACATCGGCCGGCTGGAACACGCCAGGGAGGCCAGCTCCGCGTATCAGCATGAGCTGTCCGGGGACCCGGCCAGCATCGAGGCGGCGGCGCAGGACGCGGTGCACGCTCAGGAAATCGCGGTTGCCGCGCGGGGCGTGGCCGCGAACGCCTTGATCGCCACCCGGCGGGCCGACCCCGAGACCGTCGCCGCGCAGCGCCGCAGCTGGTACGGGGCTGGCGAAGGCAAGGACAGCTCGCTGACTGGGGGGCGGCTGGCCGGGGTGGCCGGCGCTGCCAGCGTCGCGGTGCGGCACGCCAGCGTGCGCTCGGTGTGGTTCCGCAGCAGCGCGCGCGGCGCGGTGGCGCTCGCGGCCGCGGTGGCCGTCGCCGACCTCCTCGACGTGCAGCACGGTTTCTGGGTGGTGCTCGGCACGCTCTCGGTGCTGCGCACGAACGCGGCGGCCACCGGGGCGACGGTGCTCCGGGCGCTGGCGGGCACCGTCGTCGGCTTCGCGATCGGGGCCGCGCTGATGCTGGCCATCGGCAGCGCGCCCACCGCCTTGTGGGTCGCCCTGCCCATCGCGGTCCTCGTGGCGGCCTACGCGCCGGGCACGGCGCCGTTTGCGGTTGGCCAGGCGGCGTTCACGGTCACGGTGATCGTGCTGTTCAACCTGCTGGTGCCGGCGGGCTGGAAGGTCGGTCTGGTCCGGGTGCAGGACGTCGTGCTCGGCTGCGCGGTGAGCCTGGTGGTCGGGGTGCTGTTCTGGCCGCGCGGTGCCAGCGCCGCAGTCGGCGACGACCTCGCCGACGCGTTCCGGACGGGCGCGGCGTACCTGACCCAGGCGGTGGACTGGTCCCTCGGCCTGCGCCAGGACGCGCCGGACACGGCCGTCGCCGCCGTCACGGCCGGCATCCGCCTCGACGACGCGCTCCGGCTGTTCCTGAGCGAGCAGGGAACCAAGCGGGCGTCCAAGCACGATCTGTGGAGCCTGGTCATGGCTACGATACGGCTCAGGCTCACCGCGCATTCACTGGCCGGCCTGCGCGCCTATTGCCCGCCGCTGGGCGTTGACGGGCATCCCGATCCGGTGCAATCGCTACGGCACCTGAGCGCGGACCTGGCCGGCTTCTACCGGCGCATCGCGGCCCTGGTCGGGCCGCCCGGCCATGATCAGCCGGTGCCCGTCGCGGTCCCGGCACTCTCCGGCGTCAGCGGGCCAGACGGCCCGGCGGCGGTGCCGTTCAGCGGCCCGCATTCGCTCTGGGTCCGTGAGCACCTTCAGGACCTCGGGTCGCACGCTGGCGACATTACCGGCCCTGCCGAGCACGTGGCCCAGCTGCGACGCGCTCCATGGTGGCGCTAGCCGCCGGTTCGCCCGACCGCCACTCCCTGATCGCCATGGCCAGCAGGCCGGGCACCAGGTCGGTGGATCGGCGCAGCACCCACGCGGTTCCTTGGTGGCCATCCACCCGATCTCGGCCAGCCAGGCCGGCGGCGGACTGGCCTATGACGGTCCGCCCGCTACCGGAAATGAGGTCGGGAGGCTTCGGTGACCCGCGTTTTGCGGGGTCTTGCCCGGTTCGCTCTTGGCAGGTTACGCTTTGATGAAGGCAATGCCGCGGCTCCTGCGAGCAGGGGGCTGGTGGGCATGACGCCGATACATCCCTGGGCGTGGTCTCGAGCGGCGGCTGCCGCGGGTGGCACCTGACGTGCTCGTGGCGGTCGGTCCTGGCCTCATCGGGGCGGTGATCCGGATCAGCCTGGAGGCCGAGATGAGCGCCACCCAACAGCCCAGCAACATCCCAAGCACGGCGGTCGAGTTTGCGCCAATCACCGACGTCGATCTCGGCCTGGCCGCCGAACTCGCCCAGCAGCTCCGCGTGGACTCCATCCGGTCGAGCACCTCGGCCGGGTCGGGGCACCCGACCTCCAGCATGTCCGCCGCCGACCTGATGGCCGTCCTGGTCGGCCGGCACCTCCGCTACGACTGGGACGACCCGGGCGACGCAGCCAACGACCATCTCATCTTCTCCAAGGGACACGCCTCGCCCCTGCTGTACTCGATCTACAAGGCGGTCGGGGTCGTTTCCGACGAGGAGCTGATGACCGGATACCGGCGGTTCGGCTCCCGGCTGGAGGGGCATCCCACCCCGGTTCTGCCCTGGGTCGACGTGGCCACCGGCTCGCTGGGGCAGGGCCTGCCCGACGCCGTGGGCGTGGCGCTGGCCGGCAAGTACCTGGACGAACTGCCGTACCGGGTCTGGACCCTGTGCGGTGACAGTGAGATGGCCGAGGGCTCCATCTGGGAGGCCCTGGACAAGGCCTCGTACTACAAGCTGTCCAACCTGGTCGCGATCGTCGACGTCAACCGGCTCGGCCAGCGCGGTCCCACCGACCTGAGCTGGGACCTGGACGCCTACGCCGCCCGCGCCGCCGCGTTCGGCGCCCGGGTGCTCGTCATCGACGGCCACGACCTGGCCGCCATCGACCAGGCCCTGGCCGAGGCGGGCGACCTGAGCGGCCACCATCCGTCCGTCATCGTGGCCCGCACCCGCAAGGGCCGGGGGTTTTCTGAGGTTGAGGACCGCGAAGGCTGGCACGGCAAGCCCCTGCCAGAACATATGGCGGAACGGGCCGTGGTCGAACTCGGCGGCGAAGGGAACCTGCTGGTCCGTGGGCCGCGCCCGGCCGAGGCAGCCAGGCCAAGGCCCGCCGCCAACGGCGCCGAGGTCAAGCTGCCCGGCTACGAGCGGGGCCAGAAGGTGGCCACCCGCAAGGCCTACGGCGACGCGCTGGCCGCGCTGGGCGTCCGCCCCGACGTAGTCGCCATGGACGGCGAGGTCAGCAATTCGACCTTCGCCGACGAGTTCGCCAAGGCCTACCCCGAGCGCTACTTCGAGATGTTCATCGCCGAACAGCAGATGGTCGCCGCCGCGGTCGGCATCGCGGTGCGCGGCTACCGGCCGTTCGCGTCCACCTTCGCGGCCTTCTTCACCCGTGCCTACGACTTCATCCGGATGGCGGCCATCTCCCGGGCCAACATCAGCCTGGTCGGCTCGCACGCTGGCGTGGAGATCGGCGCCGACGGCCCGTCCCAGATGGCCCTGGAGGACCTGGCCATGCTGCGCGCCGTGCACGGCTCCACCGTTCTGTACCCCAGCGACGCGACCAGCGCCGCCGCCCTGGTCCTGGCCATGGCCGACCTGGAGGGCATCTCCTACATGCGGACCACTCGGGGCGCTTACCCGGTGCTGTACGACGCCGGGGAGACCTTCCCGGTCGGCGGGTCCAAGGTGCTTCGCCAGACCGGTGACGACCAGGTGACCTTGATCGGCGCCGGGGTCACCCTGCACGAGTGCCTGGCCGCCGCCGGCCAGCTACCCGCCGACGGCATCAACGCCCGGGTCATCGACCTGTACTCGGTCAAGCCGACGGACACCGCCACGCTCACCGCGGCCGCCGCGGCCACCGGCGGACGGCTGGTCGTCGCCGAGGACCACCACCCCGAGGGCGGCATCGGCTCCGCGGTCCTCGACGCCCTGACCGGCGCCGGCCGCACCGACCTGGCCGTCGCCCACCTGGCCGTCCGCGAGATGCCCGGCTCCGGCACCCCCGCCGAACTCCTCGGCGCCTCCGGCATCGACGCCGCCCACATCGCCGAGGCCGCCCGCCGCCTGCTCGCGGACGAATGAGGGTACCGGAGCCCCGCCGCCTTCCCGGTAGGGCTCCGATTCCGCTCGGCGTATCCGCAGCACCGACCTGGCGGCCTACGTGGCCAAGCTCGAAAACGACGCCCAGAGCTCCGCCTGACGATGGGACCCATCCGCGCACCAGGAGCCCTCTGCCGCTGGCTCGGTCGGTACGCTCTCAAGACTGAGATCGAGGTCTTCGGGCTGCGGACCGTCCATCACACGTACTGGCGCTACGATCCGGGCTTCCTGGATCTCATGGCTGCTCGCGTTGCATGCGCTTATGTGAGAGCCGGACGCCGATCCCGCGGATAGCGAAATCGCCGGATCTCCCGCCAGCGACCATGGCTGACCGCGATCGCCCGTCATTACCGGCCCGCAGCGGACACGGCTAGGAGCGTGGCGACGGTATCCGCACGTGGCGCCTATCCTGAGTCACCCACTCCGAGATGACGAGGGATCATGCGCGGTAAGAGGCAGGCCAGCTAGGAGGCGCGACGGCTGGCGCGCAACTCGGCGGCTCCGGGCTGGTCGGCAACGCGGTCACCCACACTCGGTCAGGCCAGCCCGGCGGCACGATCACCGTCGCCGTGGAGACATCAGAACCACCATAGGTGTGCATCCGTGTCAACGGCCAAGTTGCGGTCCCGCACAAGGCCGCCCCTAGCCGCGCGCAACCGCACACCCCGGCCATGCGATACGACCATCGTCTGCCCGCATATGCACAGGTCAGAGGACATTATCGCTGGTCTGGGCGGAGGGTGTGGGATTCGAACCCACGAGGACGCGTCAACGCCCTAGCGGTTTTCAAGACCGCCGCCATCGGCCACTAGGCGAACCCTCCTAGCTGCGGATTCGTCCGGAGCCTCGGCCTCGATAGCCGGCTTGGCCCGCCACTGGTCCGCAGTTGCAAGCACCGGGCTAGCGCAGGCCGCCCGGCATTCATAGCCTCTCATACCTCGCCGTCCTCAAGCGCTGCCCGATCCGCCGGCTAATCGTTCGCGGGTAGCACGACCGGCGCAAACACGGCCGAGTAGGCTCGCCGGTGGAGGGAGGTCGGATGCTGCCCCCGTTCGGCTGGAGCGCCGTCGTCACGGTCTGGCAATTCGCGCCGATCGTCACCGGTTTCACTGCGGTGGCCGCTGTCGCGTACCTGTGGGGCGTCGTCCGGGTAGCCCGCCGTCATCCTGCCCGGCCATGGCCGGCCTGGCGGACCGCGATGTTCCTCGGCGGCCTGGCCGTGGTGGTCCTGGCAACGCAGAGCGGCATCGGCGCCTACGACGACGTGCTGTTCTGGGATCACATGGTGCAGCATCTGATGCTGCTGATGGCCGCGCCGGTGCTGCTGATCTTCGGCCAGCCGGTAACGCTGCTGCTGCACGCGAGCAGGAACCCGCTGCACACCTGGACCAAGCGTGTGGTGCGCTCCCGCGTCGTCAGCTTCCTGACCTGGCCGGTTTTCGGATTCGCCGCCTACGCCGTGGCCGTCGTCGCGGCCCACCTGACGGGGATCGCCAACCTCGTCGAGGCCAACCAGGCGGTGCACAACGCCGAACATGCGGGCTTCCTGATCATCGGCTACCTGTTCTTCCTGCCGATCATCGGCAGTGAGCCGATCCGCTGGCGGCTCTCCTATCCAGTGCGATTCATCATCCTCGTCCTGGCCATGCCGATCGACACGTTCACCGGCCTGATGCTCGGCTACGGCAGCGCCGGAACCCCGGGAGTCACCGCAGCCGGCCGGCCCGCCTGGGCGCCAAGCCCGGTAGCGGACCTGCACGCGGGCGGCGCGGTGATGTGGGTGGCAGGCGACGGACTCATGTTCGCGCTGATGATGATCGTCTACATGCTCTGGAGCATGGACGACCGGGCGGCCGTCAGCGGGCATGGCTGGTTTGAGGCCGCCCGGCGGACCAACCTGGCCAGCCTGGTCGCGTCACAGTCGGCGCGCGGCGTTTCGGGCCGGCCGGACGGCGCTGTCGGCAGCCAGGCAAGCGCCGAGCCGCAACCGGCGAGCGCGGCGGCGACCTGGCGGGACGGCCCCGGCGGAATCGACGATGACGAGCACCTCGCCGCGTATAACGCCTTCCTGGCCAGTCTGAACGAGGCCGGGCCGGGCCGCAGGCCGTAACCGGCGGGCGGCGGCAGTGCCCGGATGCGGCCCGTTGCGGAGCAGCCCGCAAGGATTTTGACCTACTCGGTGAACCGGCTGCGTGAAGCGGCCGTTACAGATACAGCAGCGCGGGCGGGCGGGCCAATCCTGCCAGCGCCCTGATCGCAGCGCCGTAAAGGCAGCTGAATCCATTCGAGAAGGGGACTTTATGTCATTGCTCAACCGGATTGTCGCCACGGCGGCAGCGGCCGCCTCGTTGACTGCGGCGGGATTGGCGATGGGGCCTGCAGCGGGGGCCACGCCCACTCCAAGCTCGCCGTTCATCGCCCGCTTCCACAAGCTCACGAACATCGCTTCTACAGTGCCGGGCAACGGCGACGTTAACCCGTACGGGGTTGCCGTAGTCGGGCAGAGCCGGGGCCGGCTGCACCGCGGCGATGTCCTGGTAAGCAACTTCAACAACAAGGCGAATCTGCAGGGCACGGGCACCACGATCGTCGAGATCTCCCCCGGCGGTCATCAGACGCTGTTCTCCCGCATCAGGGCCTCGCAACTGCCCGGCAGCTGCCCCGGCGGCGTCGGGCTGACCACCGCGCTCGTCGCGCTGCGCGGCGGCTGGGTGATCGTCGGCAGCCTTCCGTCGACCAACGGGACCGCCGCGACCGCCAAGGCCGGCTGCCTGATCGTGCTGGACAGCAACGGCGTGGTGCGCAGGACGATAACTGGCCACGGCATTAACGGGCCGTGGGACGCGGTCGCGGTTCAGCGCGGCCAGCGTGCCGACCTGTTCGTCACGAACGTGCTGAACGGAACGGTCGCGGCGAACGGCCGCGTGGTGCACCGCGGCACGGTGGTCAGGCTGGGACTGCGGCTGTTCCGCCACCGGGCGCCGCTGGTCGTGGCCAGTACCACGGTGGGTTCCGGCTTCGCCCAGCAGACCAACGCCGCGGCGTTCGTCATCGGGCCTACCGGACTCGGACTCGGCCGCGGCGGCACGCTCTACGTGGCCGATACCTCGGCCAACAGGATCACGGCAATCCCGCACGCGATCACCAGGCACGGCACCGCGGGCACCGGCGCTGTGGTGACCAGGAATGGCTGGCTGAACGCGCCGCTTGGCCTGACCATCGCGCCTAACGGCGATGTGCTCACCGTTAACGGGAACAACGGGCTGATCGTCGAGACCACCCCGGGCGGCGTCCAGGTGGCCAAGCGCCTGCTGGACTCCGCCGGCAGCCCGAAGGGCGCGGGCGCGCTGTTCGGCCTGGCCATCGCGCCGCGCGGGTCAGGCGTCTACTACGTGGACGACGTCACCAACATGCTCCGGCTGCTGCACTGACCGGAGTCGGCTGAATCCGTCCCGGAAATGATCTCCGCCGGGCCGTCGCCGGGGACAAGTGGCCCCGTCCCCGGCCGGCCCGGCGGCCCGGCGACACGCCGGCTAGCGCTTTCTAGCGGAATCTAGGGAGTCCGCTAGATCAGCCCATAGGCTTTAATACCGTGGATCCGGTTCGCAACCCTTATGCCCCGGGCGCCGGTCAGCGCCCGCCGGAGCTGGCCGGCCGCGACCGGGAAATCGCCGAGTTCGAGGTGGTGCTGCAGCGGGTGGCACGCGGTCGGCCCGAGCGCAGCATGGTGCTCACCGGCCTGCGCGGGGTTGGCAAGACTGTGCTGCTCAACGCGTTCCGGTCGATGGCGATGCAGCATCTATGGGGTACCGGCAAGATCGAGGCGCGGCCCGATCAGTCGATCAGGAGGCCGGTAGCAGGCGCGCTGCACATGGCCGTACGCGAACTCGCGCCGCGGCACCGGGCACCGGACCGTATCGATCAGTTCCTCGGAATCCTGAAAGCGTTCGGCTCCCGTGACCCGGGTGCGCCCAAGGGGGCGCCCTGGGCTGGCCTGGGCATCGACGTGCCAGCGATCCGTGGCCGGGCTGACTCCGGGGACCTCGAGGTCGACCTGACCGAGCTGCTGACCGACGCCGCGTCCGTGGCCGCCGACCTAGGGGTGGGCATCGCGCTTTTCGTCGACGAGATGCAGGACGTTCCGGCGCGTGACGTCTCCGCGCTCTGCGCCGCCTGCCACGAGCTTTCCCAGAACGGCGGCCCGCTGATCGTGGTGGGGGCGGGACTGCCGCACCTGCCGTCTGTCCTGTCGGCGAGCAAGAGCTACTCGGAACGGCTGTTCAGGTACGTGCCGATTGACCGGCTGGACCGGGACGCCGCGGACTTCGCGCTCCTCGCGCCGGCCCGGCGGGAAGGCGCCGACTTCGAGCCTGCTGCCCTGGAGGCCCTGTATACGGCAGCTGACGGATACCCCTACTTCGTACAGGCTTACGGCAAGGTGACCTGGGATGTCGCGGCGGCGAGCCCCGTCACGGCAGGCGATGTCGGTGTTGCAGCGCCGGTGGCGGCTGGCGAGCTGGCCATCGGTTTCTTTGGCAGCAGGTACGAGCGGGCCACCCCGGCCGAGCGAGAGTACATGCGGGCGATGGCTGCCCTCGGCGACGAGCCGGTGCAGACCGCACAGGTGGCTGAAGAACTGGCCCGCAAGCCGTCGAGTGTCTCGCCGGCGCGGGACAGCCTGATCAAGAAGGGCCTGATCTACAGCTCAGAGCGCGGCCTCATCGCGTTCACCGTTCCGCATTTCGGCAAGTTCCTGCGCGCTCAGCCAGCCTGACGGATGCCGGGCGGCGGCAGTGTCTGCGGGACTATCGCACTATCTTCAGCTCAGGCTAGAGATCGCTAGAGAACGGCAGAGAGCTGCTACGCACCCTTGGCGCAGCCGCCGCCGCTGAACCCGTGGCGGCGGCTGACCGGCCGGGTGCAGCAGGCCGCGGGACCGGCTGCGGCCCGCGTCCCGGGCGCCCGGGCAGCGGCCAGGGGAGCACCTCTCCGGTCGCGGAATCGATCACGGCGGCCCGAATCGGCGGACGGCGCTGTTTCAGGTAGACGGCGAAAATGATCTCAGCATCCCGGTCCCGGCACCGGCCGGGGAACACCACATACCGCCAGCAAAGTTCCCGCCACAGGTCGGCGGGCGCATCGGCGGTGATGATCCCGGCGTACCTGCGCCACTGCGAACTCTTCCGCAATGCCGCCAGCGTCCGCTCAGCGGGCAACAGGCGCAGCTCGCATGGCTCGGTGTAGCCCAGCCGCACCAGGCCCTCGCCAAGTTCCGGCGACAGCGCCCCGATCAGCGCCAGCTCGGCAGCCAGGATGCCGAGCATGGTGGCAGCGGCCGTTCCGGCCCCCGGCGGCTGCAGCGGAGCCAGGTCGATGGTGGCAAGCGCCGCGACGGCCAGCAGCGCCGATCTGGCCAGCGAGCGGCTGCTGACCGGCGCCGTGCTGAACTCGCCGAAGCATCCGCAGCCTAGGTCAGGCCGGGTGTTGCGGAGCTCAAGGAGAGCACAGGTGGCGACGACGAACAAGATGGCCACCAGGACCCTGACGGCACTGGCTGGCGCGCCCCTGCCAAGCCGGCCCGCGGTCACGATGAGCCCGATGCCCAGCCCGAATTCGGTCGCGCAGAGGAATATCGCTGCCGGGCGCCGCATGTGCAAGGGGAACAGCACGGTCGGCCCGAGCGCGGCAATAACCGTCCGGGTCTGCAGCACCCGGACCAGCTTCGCGAAGCAGCCACCGAGCAACATCGCGGACAGCAGCGGGATCTGCACGTCTTCGGCCGCGGTCAGCAGGGTCATCAGCGGCCGATCGTGATCGTCGCGTTGAAGCAGCCGCGCTCAAGCTCGCCGCCGAGCGCCACGAAGCTGCCCAGGCTCAGGTCGGCGACCCGGCCGCGGGGCGACGTCCCGCAGGTCAGGCACCGGTCGTTGAACAACCGCGCGACCGGGGCGCAACCGGTCACGGGGAGCACGCACGACGTGGCCGTGCAGTCGTTGCGGATCAGCAGCAGGCTGCCCACGGAGAGATAGGGCATCCGGGCAAAGCCTGGGACCGGGCCTTCGGGAGGCTCCTCGGCGCAGCCCGCGTCCGGGTCGAGGGCGGGATAGGACACGCCGAGTAAGCCGTACGGCTCGCCCGATGGCTCATGCCAGGTGGCCGAGCCACTGATCGCATCGGGCACGTGCCCGCTCACCAGCGGCGGTGCCGGGAGCCTGCTGACCCGGTATGCGGGCTGCGACGTGGCGGGCACCAGCGCTTCGAGGCAGTCCTCCCGGCGGAGCCCGATGACATCGATCAGGTAGCCAGGCTCCAGGTTGGGGAACCGGACTTGGATCCGGCTGGCCGCCCGGGACGGTACCAGCACTACCTCAGTGTTCCTCGTCCGGCCGGCGTTAACGACAAGCGTTTTTCCGTTACGTTCGATGATCGTGCCAGTAACCCGGCCGATGTTTGCCCAGATCCGGTCGGCCACGCTGCGCTGAGAAGGCTGCAGCCGCACCACGGCAAGGTCACCGGGGAATAACCCGGCAGGATCCACCTGACCGCCGCGCCAGGCGGCTGCATCGGCGGTCAGCGTGAGTCGCGTCTCGGTGCCGCCGTGGCTGACCACAAGGATGTGCGGGCTGACATCCACGATCCTGCCCATGATGGTGCGGGGCAGCTCGCCGGGCTCAGGCAGGCCACCGCTGCCCGGAGAGGGAGAGCCGCTCGCCGGGCCATCCTCGGGCCGGAAGACCGCGGCCTTCAGCAGCCGACGGCGCGCGACGCGCGCAGCGGTTGACGTGCTCGCGCAGCGATCGCAGCACGTGCACCTCCCGCGAACATCGAGCATCGGCCCTCCCCGGGCGGATAGTCCCGCGTCACGACATTGCGTAACTGCCGCGCTCGCGTCAAGCGATTCGGCCGGCTTCAGGCCGAACGTCATACATGCGCCTGTTTGCGGATAGGCCGAAATTGCAATGCCCGTCTGTCTATATTCGTCAGCCAGACTCGCCGTTACATCGGCTAGCCGCTCGTCAGGGCGCGTTTCACCGATACCGTTGCGGTGTGAGCGTGGGGGGCGATCACTTTTTCGGGGATGCGCGCGCGAATGGCGCCAGGCATGCCGACGGTACCGCCGACGCCGACGGCACCGGCCGCGCCCTGGACGACCCCTGCTTCCGTGACTACGTGACGACCCGCGGGCCTTCCCTGCTTCGGGCGGCCTACCTGCTGACCGGGAACCGGGCGGACGCCGAGGATCTTGTCCAGGCCGCGCTGGCCAAGACATATCTGGCCTGGGACCGGATCGAGGACCGGGGCGCGCTCGACGGATACGTCCGCCGGGCCATGATCAACACCCACATCTCATGGTGGCGCCGCCGCAAGCTCGATGAGTACCCGACCGACGAGATTCCCGACCAGGCGATCGCTGATCAGGCCGGGCAGAGCGATCTGCAGGACAGTCTCCGCCGTGCCGTCGAGCGATTGCCGCAGCGGATGCGAGCCGCTGTCGTGCTCCGTTATTACGAGGACATGACTGAGGCCGAGGTCGCTGACGCTCTCGGGGTCAGCCTGGGCACAGTCAAAAGCACCGTCTCCCGCGCCGTCGCCAAGCTCCGGGTCGATGCCGAGTTACTCGCGGACTAAGGTCCGGCAGGCTGGCACAGTGACGTTTCGCCGCTGGCGTGGCACTATCCACCCCAAAGGATTATTCCGGCGCGCCGAGGGCGGATGCCGCCGGATAGCCATAGCAGGAGGCCCAGAGTGCGCAGCACGATGATGGACGTACAGCTGACCGTTTCCGCGCTGATGCGCCACGGCGTGTCTGCCTATGGTGACCGCGAAGTAGTCACGGCCACCGCGGATGGCGCGCGGCGCCAGACCTTCAGCGAGACCGGCGCCCAAGCGGCCCGGCTAGCCAACGCCCTGCGCGGGCTCGGCATCGACGCTGATCAGCGGGTGGGCACCCTCATGTGGAACAACGCCGAGCACCTGGAGGCCTACCTGGCCGTGCCGTCCATGGGCGCGGTCCTGCACACGCTGAACCTCAGGCTCGATGCGGAGCAGATCGGGTACATCGCCGCTCACGCAGGCGACGAGGTCATCATCGTCGACGGCTGTCTGGTGCCGCTGCTCGCCCAGGTCCTCCCGTATGCCTCGGGCATCCGCCACGTGATCGTGACAAGACCAGAAGAGGTAACGGATAGCTCAGCGCTGGCCGAGTTCACGGCCCAGTCTGCGCAGGTGCATTCCTACCCGGACCTGCTCGCGGCTCAGCCGGATACGTTCAGCTGGCCCGAACTGGACGAGCGGGACGCGGCCGCGATGTGCTACACCAGCGGGACCACCGGGCGGCCGAAGGGCGTGGTCTACAGCCACCGGTCGACGTACCTGCATTCAATGGCCATAGCCGCGGGCAACGTGTTCGCGATCTCGGAGCGGGACCGGGTCATTCCCGTGGTGCCGATGTTCCACGCCAACGCCTGGGGCCTGCCGTACGCCGCGGTCCTGGCCGGCGCGGACCTGATCCTGCCGGACCGGTTCATGCAGCCGGAGGCGCTGCTCGCGCTGATCGAGGCCGAGCGGCCGACGCTGGCCGGGGCGGTGCCGACGATCTTTAGCGGACTGCTCGCGCACATCCGGGCACACGGCGGGGACCTGTCCTCGTTCCGGATCCTGACCTGCGGCGGGTCCGCGGTGCCGCACGCGCTGCAAGAGGCGTACGAGAAGGAACTCGCGGTCCGGATGGTCCAGGCCTGGGGCATGACCGAGACCTCGCCGGTCGGCACCGTCGCGCACCCGCCGGCCGGCCTGCCCGACGCTGACGCCTGGCGCTACCGCGACACCCAGGGCCGGCTGCTCTGCGCCGTGGAAGGCAGGCTGGTCGGCGACTCGGGCGCGGTGCTGCCGCATGACGGCGAGGCGGTCGGCGAGGTAGAGGTCCGTGGCCCGTGGATCACCGGCTCGTACTATAAGGACCCCGATCCGGACAAGTTCCGGGACGGCTGGCTGCGCACCGGAGACGTCGGGACCATCGACCGGCTCAGTTACATCACCCTCACCGACCGGGCCAAGGACGTGATCAAGTCAGGCGGCGAGTGGATCTCGTCGATGGAACTCGAGAACGCGCTGATGGCACATCCCGATGTGGCCGAGGCGGCGGTGATCGGGGTGGCCGATGAGAAGTGGGGCGAGCGGCCGCTGGCCACCGTGGTGGTCCGGGCAGGCGCCACGGTCACGGCGCCGGAGCTGCGGTCCTTCCTGGCCACCAAGGTGCCGCGCTGGCAGTTGCCTGAACGGTGGTCCTTCATTCCCGAGGTGCCCAAGACCAGCGTGGGCAAGTTCGCCAAGACCAGGATGCGTGAAGCGTACGCCACGGGCGACTACGACGTGATCGAGGCCCTCTGAGCGGCGGCCTAACCAGCCGCCGCTAGCTGCTCATCCCGGCGCGCGGCCGGCCCGCAGCGATCTGTGAGCGCGTCCTGCGGCCCGGAAGCCGGGCTGGCCAGGGTGCCGCCCGGCATGCTGGCCAGCTCGCCCGGCGAGCCCGCAGGGTCGGCCATATCCGGCTCGGCGGCCGGGTCCCTGGTCACGGCACAGGACATGGAGCGCGGGCCGCCGCGCAGGCTGCCAAGTTCGCTGCCCGGCACCCGGATCACCTCGATGCCCGCTGCTTCGAGCCGGGCATTGGTCTCGGCATTGCGCTCGTAGCAGACGGCCAGGCGGCTGCCGAGTGCCAGGGCGTTGCCAGCGTCGTCCCACTGCTTTCGCGGCGCAGAGAGCGGATCGAGGCCAGTGTCGATGATCTTGAGCTGGCTGATTCCCATAGCCTGGGCAGCCGCCTCGATGAATGGCTGCGGGCGCGTGACCCGCATGCCGTCCGCGCGCGGGGTGATGGTGTGCGCCGTGAGGGTGAAGGCCAGGGCCGGGTACATGACGACGGTGTCGGCATCGACGACCGTGCAGACGGTGTCCAGGTGGCCTGTCGCCCGGCCCATCGGAACTGCCAGGACCGTGTGGGCGAGGCCGGAGTCAAAGACGCTGCGCGCCAGCCGCTCTACACCAGCGGCGGTTGTGCTGCCCCCCACGCCGGCCGCCACCACGCCAGGCGCCAGCAGCAGCACGTCGCCGCCTGCCACGTGCTCAAGGTGCGGCAGGTAAAGGCACTTGGTACCAGCGAACCTCGGGTGATGCTCATAGATCACCTGGATCAGCTCGCACTCCCTGGACCGCCCGGCCGCGGCCAGGCTGGCGACGGCGACCCGGTCGCTGATCCAGAAGCTCGAATCCCGGCAGAACACCAGGTTCGGGAGCGGATCAATGACGAAGTCGTGCCGGTCGAGCAGCTCGAACACCACGCCCCGGCCGGTCCTGAGCTCGGTCGGGGTCAGGCCTGCGATCAGGACCTCGGCCAGCGCTTCCGGATCCAGCCCGTCGAGGTAACCGTGTAGCTGACCGCGGAGTTCTTCGCCCAGCGTCGGGCCGGCCAGGACCGAAGCTAGCGCATCGTCTCTGGCGGGCTGGTATTCGAGGATGTCTTGCAACAGTTCGGTCACGTACAAGACCTCGACGCCGTTGTCGCGAAGTACGCAGGTGAAGGCATCATGTTCCTGCTGGGCACGGCTTACCCAGGGGATCGTGTCAAAGAGCAGCCAGTCCCGGTTCCGCGGGGTGATTCTCCGCAGCTCAAGGCCAGGCCGGTGGACCAGGACCGTTCTGAGCTTGCCAACTTCGCTATCGACGCCATGAGTGTGGCTCACGATTCCCCCCGCTGTCGCCGGTGTTCCGGCGCGATGCCCCCTGTGAGGGAGTATCACCAGTCCGTGGCCTGATTACGCCTGACGCCGGCGTTTCGTGCCGCGGTTGCTCACAGCGGCTGCCCGGCAGCACCGGCCCGGCTAGCCCGCTGGTCGCCGGTCTCGTGCAGTCAGCCGGACCGGGCGGCGTTCCCGCTGCCGCTATCATGGGCGGCGCCGCCACGTCGCTGGCACCCCGCCTACGCCCGGACGTGCCCGCAGGGACGACGCCGTGATAGCAGGAGGCGGCAAGCTGCCGGAGAAATGCGGACAGGTGAGCCTATGAACCGACCGGGTCACGGCAGTGCGGGCCCCTCCACCGCGGGCGAGGGCGGCGTCGGAGCGACCGGGGAGGCCCGGCCCACCGCAGCCGCGGCCGGGCAGCGCCAGCCCACCGCGGGCGCTGGCCTGACCGGGCTGACCGGGCGTGCCGGACGGCTGACCGGGCGTGCCGGACGGCTGACCGGGCGTGCCGGACGGCTGACCGGGCGTGCCGGACCTGCCGGTCAGCTGCGGACGGCCGCGTCTCGCCGGGCGGTGCGGCAGGTGGCGCTGCTCATTGGCTATCTGGCCGCCGGCATCGCCGTGACCTGGCCTCGGGCCACATATATCCGCGGCCTCCTGCCGGCCACCCGTGATGTGGCCAGTTACGTATGGGACCTGCAGTGGACCGCCCACCAGATCATCCACCTGGGCAACCCGTGGTTCACCACGCAGATGGCCGCCCCGGCCGGCATCCAGCTGGGTTTCGATACCACGATGCCGCTGGTCGGGCTGGTGATGACCCCGGTCACCCTGGCATTCGGCCCCTCGGCCGCGTTCACCCTGCTGACCATCGTGGCACCCGGCCTGGCCTGCTACGTGATGTACCGGGCCGCGCGGCTGTGGCTGGCGGGCCCGGGCGCGATCGCCGCCGGCGCGCTGTTCGGGCTGTCCTCCATGCTCGCCTGGCAGGACTGGTATCA
>JBEKIF010000074.1:0-16556 GCA_050011895.1 Streptosporangiaceae bacterium
TCATGAAGATCAACAAGAGGACGCGGAAATGGCTTCTGACCTGCAACTACGTCTGGGTGGAGTTAAGGGGACTCGAACCCCTGACCCCCTGCTTGCAAACAACAGGCAGCACGTCCACCGACATCCGTACCCGCAGGTCACCGTCCCCGGACGTCCTTCCGCGTCCCTCCGGATCCGCTCCTGTTGCGGTACTTCTGTGCTGTACTTTGCGGCCGTCCACCAGCATCCGTGCCCGTCGCGGCACTCCGACCGTCAGCCGGAACTGGACGTTGTGCGTGAGGCGGATGGCACATCGCGGGACGCCACGCAAGGCCGGCTCGGCGATCCGCGAGTCACGAACTTCTGGTGCGTCAGGAGAACTCTCACCACGAGTGCGCCTATGACTCACGGCCTACGGATGCCTCATACAGTAAGACCCGCTTCCGACGCGTCCGGCGATCACCGCGGTATTTTTAGGTCCGCCGCCGCGACCTCCTAGCGCATTTCCTGTCAGTTCACACCAGACTCCGCCGACCCGCCCTGCGGACTCCGGAAAGGTGCCTCCGAGGCGATTAGTGCGACCTCGTGCGCCTCGAGCGGGCTACCGATGTTCGCGGCGAAGTCGCCTGGCCGTACCAGTGGCGGCGTCCTGAGCGTGATCACGATCCCGCTCGTCGGGGCCCGCACGTCTTCGGCCGGAGCGCTCAGGTCCTCGAGAGGACGCACCCGTCCCACGACCTCACCCGCGTTGACCTCGTCACCCAGCCCGACCCGCGGTTCCAGCAATCCGTGCGAGCAGACCACGGCCCCGGAGCCTGCTGCGAGGTGGAGGAACTGCGTCGCGCCGGTCGGCGGCTGCTCAGTTTGCGCATCAGCGGCCAGCAGCCCCCAGTGCACTAGCAGGCGGCGAACCCCAAGTCCGGCCCGGCGCAGCACCTCAAGGTCTACCCGTCCTGCACCCCCGAGTTCGGTCGCCATCATGACCACGTCCTGTCGATCCGCTGCGGCCGAAAAGGTCCTGGCCTCTCCCCGGGCATCCACCACGATGCTGTGAGGGAGTCCGAGGGCGATGGCCGCCGCCACCTTCTCCCCGGTCCTTCGAGAGTCCTCATCAATGCGCAGGAACGCACTTGCCCGGTACTCCGACGCACTCCCACCTGAATGGAGGTCGATTGCGTAGTCGCACAGCGGCAGCAGGTGCGCCTCAACGTAGTCGGCCAGCATCTTCGTCGGACCGCCGTCGCGGTCACCGGGAAAGGCTCGGTTGAGATTCTCCTCGTCGATGGGCGAGCACCTACTCGCCGCACGAACCGCGGGGAGATTGAGCGATGGAAGCACGATGATCCTGCCGGTGAGCTTGGCTGGCGCTACCTGCTCGAGAATCTGACGTGCGATGAGCTGCCCCTCCCACTCGTCGCCATGGGTACCAGCGGCCAGCAGGACGGTTGGCCCTGGAGTGCCTGACAACACCGCCACAGGAACGGGAATGACGCTGTATGCGTGATCATTATCGGAATAGGACACCATCAGGTGCCCATAGGACTGACCGGGTGCATTGAGATCGATAGTGGCGGCAATGCGGCTCATCGCAGCCCGGTCACCGCTCGGCATCCGGCACTCGCCGAGGGGAGGCCTGCGTCACGCTGACCGGCTGGGGACCTGCGCGATGCGCCCTCGACGTGGCGGATCCCAGCTTCGGCACGTCCTCGAGCAGTTGGATCGTGTACGCATCGCTCGGGCGCTCGAGCACCTTCTCTACAGATCCCGTCTCCACGACGACACCATTGGCGAGCACTACGACGTCCTGGGCGATGCTCCGGACCAGAGCCAGGTTGTGAGTGATGAAGAGCACGGCCAGGCCCCGCTCTGCCTGCAGGCGTCGCAGCAGTTCGACGATGGCCGCTTGCACTGAAACATCGAGCGCCGCCGTCACTTCGTCGCAGATGAGCAGCACGGGCTCCACGACGAGGGCGCGCGCGATGGCAACACGCTGACGCTCCCCGCCCGATAGCTGATCGGGATAGCGGTTGAGGAACTCTGACGACAGGGCCGCATCCTCAAGCGCCCCCACCACCCTCGCCTCACGCTCACTGCGGGACCATTCGCCGAAGTGCTCGAGCGGCCGCGCGATGATCTGGCCCACAGTGCGGCGCGGGTTCAGGGAGGTGTAGGGGTTCTGGAAGACGAATTGGATGCCCCGCTGCGCCTGCTCGGTGCGACGCCGATAGCCCATCGGGAGGCGCTCATCGCCGAAGTGAAGCTGGCCGGAGCAATTCGCGTGCAGGCCCACGACGCAGCGCGCGAGCGTAGTTTTGCCGGATCCGGACTCGCCCACCAATGCGACGCACCGCCGCGGCGGGACGACGAGGTCCACGCTATGCAGCACCTCGGTGCTGCCGTAGGCAGCCACCAGTCCCTCGACCCGTAGCGCGCTGATCTCCCCGGTGCCGCTGTCTTGCTGAACGAGTGCCTCGACGCTCGGGGCCGGCAACTCAGCCTCGCCGGCGCGCAGGCAGCGCACGCGTCGGCCGTCTGCCAGCTCGACGGCGGGGGGAGGCTCCTCGTTGCAGGCTGGGAGCACCAACGGGCAGCGCGGAGCGAACGAGCAACCGGGGGGACGCCGTCCCGGCCTGGGGGGGCTGCCCTCGATGCCTTGCAGGGCCTCGGCCCGCCCCGTCAACGGAACGGCGCGAAGCAGACGCCGGGAGTAGGGATGCGCGGGAGAGAAAAAGACGTCCTGCACGCCGCCAAACTCGACGATCCTCCCTGCGTACATGACGGCGACCGAGCTCACAAGCTCGGCGACGACCGCTAGGTCGTGACTGACGTAGACAGCGGCTACTCCGTAGGAGCGGCACAGCGTGCGCATGGTCTCAAGCACGTGGCGCTGGGTCGTGACGTCAAGCCCGGTGGTCGGCTCATCGAGCACGATGAGCACCGGCCGGCAGGCGAAGGCCATCGCCAGCGTGACGCGCTGCTGCTGACCACCCGAGAGCTGGTGGGGGTAGCAGCGCAGGAGCTCTCGGGTCGAGTCAAGCCGGACCTCGGCGAGCACTTCCCTCAGCCGGCTCGCCGCCCCTTCGCGCTTGTCGCCGTGCACCCGGAGCGCCTCGGCCAGCTGAACACCGACCCTGCGCGCGGGGTCGAGCGCGCTCGACGGGTCCTGGGGCACGTAGGCGATCTGCCGCCCGCGCACGTGGCGGAGTTCGCTGGCGGAGAGCTTGAGCACGTCACGGTCGTCAAGCAGCACCCGGCCACCGGCAATGGAAAGGCCCCTGCGGGCGTGGCCGGCCAACGCGAGCGCAACCGTCGTCTTGCCCGAGCCAGTCTCGCCGACGAGGCCGAAGACCTCCCCGGGCCCAATCGTGAAGGACACCTCGTCGACGATGTCGTGGCCGGTCCGCTTTACGACCACGCGCAGGTCCTCCACGACCAGGCGGCGAGGATCGGCCATGCTGGCTTGCGAGTCCGGCGTCATTTGAGCGCATCCGTCGGGAGCAGGTTGTACACGACGGCTTCCTCGACGCGGTCCACGCCGAGCGACACCCGAGCGACGGCGTCGGTGAACGTGTTCAATCCGACCGTGAGGATGGCGATCAGGATCGCGGGGGCCAGCACTCCCCAGGGATTCTCTGTCAGGCCGACGCGGTTCTCGTTGATCATCGTCCCCCAATTCGGCGCCGGGGGCTGAAGCCCGAAACCCAGGAACGAGAGTCCGGCGAGAATCGAAATCGAATAGGTGAGACGGATGCCCGCCTCCACCATGAGCGGAGTCGTCAAGTTCGGCAGGATGTCCCTCACCATCACCCGCCAGGGACGGACTCCGATTATCTCCGCCGCGTGAACATAGTCCCGCTCGGAGATGTCTAGCGTCTTCGAGCGGACGACACGTGCGACCTGCGGAGCATGAGCCAGCCCGATGGCGACGACCAGCAGCCAGAGTTTCGATCCGAGAATGCTGACGAGCATGAGGGCGAAGATGAGCTGCGGGAAGGCAAGGAGCACGTCGACGCATCGCATGATGAGCCCGTCGGAGAAGCCTCGCCGGTAGGCCGCCGCCATGCCGGCGATCGTGCCTGCGACAAGCCCGAGCAGTGTCGACGCCAGCGCGAGCATAAGGAGCAGCCATCCGCCCGCGAGTACCCGCGACAGCACGTCTCGACCCAGCTCGTCACCGCCGAGGAGATTCTGGCGTGAAGGCGCGGCGAACGCGGACGTGACGAACGCTGTAGGAGAGTATGGGGCGACTTCGGGCCCGATTACCGCCACTAGAACCACGAACAGGATGAGGATGAGGCCGACACGGCCGCGTGGCCTCTTCGCCGCCCCGCTCAGTACGAAGAGCCATTCCCGGCGCCGATGAGCCGGTGCCTGCCCCGCATGTGCCTGCCCCGCCGGAGCCTGCGCGGATGATCGGTCGGAGTCCATGTCTGCCTCGGGGTCCATGTCTACCGCGGGATCCTGCGTCGGGGCGTGGCGACCAGCGCAATGATGTCGCACGCGATGTTGACGACGACGTAGAAGGCGCCCAGCAAGATGACGATGAGCTGGATCACCGGGATGTCGCGGTCGGTCACTGCGTTCACGAGCCCTTGGCCGACGCCCGGGTAGTCGAAGATGTCCTCAACGATCACGATCCCTCCGGCTAGGTAGAGGAAGCTCAGCCCGATCACCTGGATGGTGGGCGCGATGGCGTTCGGCAAGGCGTGGCTCAGCACGATCCTCCACATCGGCACGCCCTTCAGCTGTGCCATCTCCACGTAGTCGCTCTCGAGTGCTTCGATCATGGAGGCCCGCATCATCCGGAAGATGTACGGAACGATCGCGATCACCAGAGCGGCCACCGGCAGGACGAGCAAGCGCGGCTCGCTCCAGGCGGCTACTCCGGGCTGGATCACCGAGACGGCCGGCAGCACATGAGTGATATTCGCCGCGAAGACGATGATGAGGCCCACCGCGACGACGAACTCGGGGAGCGAGGTGATCGCCAGCGCTACGACGGAGGAGACCTCGTCGAAGATCCCGCCTCGGCGGACCGCTGCAATCGAGCCGAGGATGACCGCGATGGTGGTGCCGATCACGCCTGACAGCAGCACGAGCACGGCCGAGTTCGCGATGCGCGGGCCAACGAGCGATGACACCGGTACCCCATCCGCGAGTGAGACGCCGAAGTGGCCGGTGAGAACACCCGTCAGCCAATCCCAGTACTGCACCACGGCGGGCCGGTTCAGATGGAGCTGGGCCTCGACGGCGCGTACCCGGGCCTCTGTGGCGTAGTGCCCGAGCACGGCATAGGCGGCGTCGCCCGGCAGCACCTGGGTAGCGGCGAAGACCACGATAGACACGATCAAGATCGTCACGAGGCCCAGCCCGGTGCGTACCAGCGTCAAGCGCAAGATCGGATGGTTCGCCAGGCGCGGGGCGCGTGCGCCTGTGGAGCTCGCTGCCGTGCGCGTCGCAGCAGGAGCGCTCCCCGCGGATGCACCGGAATCGCTCACCTCTATGTCTCCCGGCCGCGTCCTAGTCCAGCCAATAGCCGGACACATCAAAGTTGTTGAACGATATCCCCGATGCGCAGGGCTTCACTCCGTGGACCCGCTTCGCATACCCGTCAATCAGGGTTTCGAAGAACGGAATGATCAGTCCACCCTCGGTATAGTCGATCATCTGCATCTCGTGGCAGAGTGGAATCCGATCCGCCTCCGACACCTTGCGGATTGCCTCGTTGAACAGCGAGTTATACCGAGGGTTGTTGAAGTGCGTCTCGTTTTCGGCCCCCGGCCCAGGAATCGTCGCCAAGCTCGCCTGCAGCAGGTAACTGTGCGTGTTCCAGCCGTCCTGGGCGAACGTCCAGGACAGATAGTTGGGGCCGTAGAACGCGGCGCTCGTGACGTTGTTCAGGTTTACCTTTACGCCGGCCGCGGACGCTTGTTGCGCGAACACTGTCGCCTGCTGGGTCGTCGTCGGGCCGATATTGGAGGTAACCAGGGTGACGGTCAGCCCCTCGTGACCTGCCGCCTTCAGGAGCGACTTGGCCTGATCGATGTCCTGCGCTCGCTGGGGAATGCTGTGGTCATAGGCGGGGTCGTATGGCGAGAAGATGTCGTTGCCGATCGCGCCCAGGCCCTTTTGGCAGACCTTGTTCATCTCGACGCGGTCAACGAGCAGGCGCATGGCCTGCCGCACCCGGACGTCGTTGAAGGGCGCTTGGTCCACGCGCATCGTGAACGGGTACCAGCTCCCGGTCTTCGATACCACGACGGCACCGAGACTGCTCGACTGGACTTCGGCCATGACGTCAGTCGAGAGGAAATTCACCAGATCCACGTTGCCGGCGAGCAGCGCGTTCACCTGGCTTGTCTCGGATGCGTAGTCGGTGATCACGTACTCGTCGACGTAGGGGCGCCCTCCCCAGTAGTTCTTGTTGGCGACAAAGACGCTCTCCACACCGGGCGTGAAGCTCTTGTACTTGAACGGGCCCGTGCCGTTCGGAGGTGACTTCGGAGTCCAGCCCTCCGGGACGACGTAGAAGATGTTCCCCGCCAGGAAGTCCGGGAGGACCGACAGTGGGCTCTTCATCGGGATCTGCACGGTCAGCGGGTCGAGCTTCCGTAGGCCGGCGATGTCGACGAGGGTGACCTGGGCCGCGCCGATCGAGGACGTCTTCGGATTCGCCATGTACTGAAGGCTGTAGATGACGTCGTCGGCCGTCAGGCTCTTGCCGTCATGGAACTCGATCCCCGAGTGCAGTCGCAGCGTCCACATCGTTGCATCGGCGTTAGACGTGAACTCTTTCGCCAGTTTGAAGGCGTCGACTCCAGCCGCGTTTGTGTACGTCAGGGGCTCGTAGAGCGCGAAGCAACGGGCTATGTCCGGGCTCGTATCTATCAGGAATGGATTGAGGGAATCGGTACTCCCTCCGCCGGTCACGCCCGCCCGAAGCGTACCGCCGTATTTTGGCTTTCCGGCCGCTTGCGTGCTCGCGGTGGTACTAGGAGAGGAACCGCACCCCGCTAGGCCCGCACCGGTCCCGAGTAGCGCGGCACCGAAGCCAACTGCCTTCAGGAAGTCTCGCCGGTTCGAGCCGCCGACGCCCCTGCGTGCACTGCCGTTCTGCTCGTCCGTCATTGTGACGACGCTCCTAACCCATTGTTGTACACCATCGACCCTACGCATCTCTGCGCGGCACCGGCCGACGTCGGCGAAAGCTAAGCCTCGTCGAGGCTGTCTTTTCGAGGCTGTTCAGGAAGGTCTCATTTACTTCGGGCGCATGTACTCATAGCGCGCCGTTCGTCGGGCATCGGAAATGCTCGGCGAGTCTAGCGGGACGGCCCCAGGTAGCGGGTGCCGTCACTCGATGATCGTGAAGGCCTCCTCGGGGCACAGCAGCTCGGCGGTCCGCGCCTCGTCGGCAAAGGCCGGGTCGATCTGCTCGTGCAGCACGCGGGACTTGCCGTCCTCATTCAGCTCGACGACGTTCGGCGCGGCCAGCACACATTGGGCGTGGCCCTTGCATCGGGTCGGGTCAACTATCAAGCGCATGGTCAGACTCTCCGTGCGGTGCTAGATCCAGGTGGACCGGCAGGGCGAGCGGCCGAGCCGATGACTCGATTCCGGAGCGGCCGTAGGAGCCGGTCAGTCCCCAGTCCTGAACACGCTCGCCCAGGGCGATCAGCCCCTCGCCGATGGCGGCCCGGGCCAGGATCGCGCCGACGCAAGCATGCAGGCCGAAGCCGAACGTCAGATGCGCGGTGGACTTGCGGTCGATGCGGAACACGTGCGGGTCAGGGACCAGCCGCGGGTCCCGGTTCACGCCCTTCTTGCTGACAAAGAGCAGCGTGTCGGCCGGCAGCTCGATCCCGTACAGGTTCTTAGCCGCGAGCAGCCGATGCTGGATGTCGTCGCCGGCGGGGAAGTAGCGCAAGCCCTCCTCCACAACGGCCGGCGCCTGGGAGAGATCCGCCTTGAACGCCGCCCACTGCTCAGGGTTCAGCAGCAGCGCCTCGATGGTGGACGCCAGCTGCGCCCGGACATTGTCGATGCTTGCGTTGACCACCGCCATCGCCAGGCTCAGTAGGTCGTCCTCGGTCATCTCAGGGTCAGCATCGGCTCCCTCGGTGAGGTCGCTGATGATGTCGCTGTGCGGGTGCGCCCTGCGCTCCGCGATCAACCCGGCCAGATAGTCTTCCATCGACTGCCACGCGGCCTCGATCGCCGGAATGCGGTGATCGTACTGGGAATGGTTGCCCATCTCGTTGATGGTGGTGGCCCACTCGTCAAGCTCTACTGTGTCCGAGAACGGGACTCCCATCAGCGGGCTCATCACCAGGCCGGGATACGGGCCGGCGAACTCGGCCACCAAGTCAGCGTGGCCTGGGTCGACGATCCGGTCTAGCAGCATGTGCGCGATCGCCGACATGCCTTCCCGGTAAACGGCAACCTGGCGCGGCCGGAGCGCCTGAACGACGATCTTCCGTAGCTTGACCAGCCGTGGGCCGCTCTGGCTTGACATATTCTCCGCTGCCTTCTGATGAAGCAGCGGGCTGAGGCCGGGGTCCACGGCGTCGAAGATACGCACGATGTCGGAGTCACGCTTGATCTCCCGCGCCTCTGGATAACCGATGACCGTGTATCCGAGGGGCGACCGCACGAGCCAGCTCTGCGCCCGGAGGCGGTCAAGCACGTCGTACGGGTCCCGCTGAAATTCCACTCCCTTGACGTCGAGAAAAGGCAGGCCTGCGGCCTCGACAGCGATCCCTGATGATGAGGTGACGGACACCGTAACGGCCCTTCAGTGATGAGTTCGCCGGCCGACTCACTCACTGGGGCGCGCCCCGTCTCGGCAGGCCTACCTGTGAGCAGCCCTGAACACGCTCCGTGAGGATGACCGTCGTAAGAGGTCACGGGGCACGTCCTCGTAACCAGCGACCCAGGACACAAGCATGCTTCAGTATGCAAAGGGCGCATGTTCTAGTCAATAACTATAATACCTATTTTAAAACTCGGGATACCTCAACGGCTCCTGTGGCCTAGGTACATGCGCGTAGACAACGAGTGGGTGCTCACGCTCGACGTCGATGTAGAGGCGGCCGGCCGCAGCCAGGGCGCCTGCGGCAACCCCGGTGCGCAGGGGCCACCGGGCGACGGCCACGCCGCTGTTGCCACCGCGGCGGGCGCGGCGCCTCTCAGCGAACGACGCTGATCGGGTCGCGGCTGGCTAGCCCGAGTGAGCGCATGGCCTTGCGATAGGCGACCGCCACCGCGTCGAACTTCAGGTGCAGTTCAGCCGCGAGGTCGAACGGCACCTGTTCAGGCCGCTGCGATTCCACCACCCGCTGGTCTTGGCCGAATATCGTGTCCTCGAACTCCTGCAGCACGCGATCGCTCTGGTCCAGGTTGTAATTCCGGCCAATCACCACATACCCGGCGCACAGGTCGGCTGACTCCGGCTGGGAGGCGAAGAAGTACACCATGCCCCGTTCGCCCCCCCAGCCCAGCCGCAGCGCGATCGTGTACGGCAGGTGCAGCTCATAGTTGCTGCGCCGTTCCGGGGGGCCGGCCTCCTCGTTGCCGAAGACCGGGAACTCGTCGCTGTTGGGCGCCTCTGGCCGGACGATCTGATAGCGGAGCACGTTGTCATCGGTGCTGACCTTGTAAGGCGGGACCACCGGCCGGTCCGGGTCACCGAGCAGGCCCGGGTGCACCCACGGGAAGTGCCCGAAGTCGGTGAAGTTTTCTACCTGGCGTGCCGCATCGCACTGCCATCGGTACGGCCCGGCGGTCAGCACGGTCCAACTCTCGTTCTCCAGTTCCGGAACCTCGGGCAGCGGCCAGCGCGGTTCCTCCAGGGCCACCCAGATCAGGCCGTACCGTTCCTGGCAGCGGAAGACCGGGATCCGGGCCTTGGCCGGAACTCGGCCGGGGTCTTCCAGCTGCGGAATGGCCGTACAGCTGCCGTCGGCGCGGTACCGCCATCCGTGATACGGGCAGACCAGCTCATCGCCGTTGACCCAGCCAAGCGACAGCGCGGTGCCGCGGTGCACGCACAGGTCCTGGCTGGCCCGGGCCTGGCCATCGGTGCCGCGCCACAGGACCAGCGGCTGGCCGAGCAGGTCGGAGTGGGCCGGACGGTCGGCCAGCTCATGGCTGAACGCCACGGGATGCCAGCAGGCCCGTAGCGCCTGGAGGTCGGCGAAGGCTCCGGGTGCAGTCAACGTGCGGCCCTCTGCCATGGCAGCCTCCCACCAGCGGTCAGCGATTCACGAATCGAGGATCAGCGGCTTCGGGCTGCGGCTGAAGATCCTCTGGACCATTGGCTCAAAGAACTCCACCGGGCGGTTGGCGTACGACGGGTCGATCGCGTTCTGGTCGTAATGCCGGACGAACGTGTGCGTCCAGGCCGCGTTCGGATGGTCCCTCCAGCGATGCCAGGGGAGTTCCCGGTCCGGCTCGTCAACATCGGCTGGAACGAAAGTCGCGAACGCCTGATGATGGCGCAGCATCCAGTAGTTCTCGTCCGACACATAGCCGCCGAGCAACTCCGCAGCGAAGGCACCGTGCCGGTCCGGGCAGGCCAGGAAGCCGACGTCGTGCAGCAGCCCGACCACGATGGTCTCCTCGTCGTAGCCATCTGCATGCAGCATCGTCGCGGCCTGCAGGCAGTGCTGGTAGTTGTTGACCTGGTAGCCGAAGGTCGGCTCGTGCTCCCCGGCGCTGAGCAGCGCCAGGACCGCAGCGGCCTGGCGCTCGGCGTCATAGACGACGCGCTGCGCCAGGAGCGCGTCATAGTCCGCGCGGGTGAACTGCAGCAGGTCGGTCTTCTCTATGTAGTTCCAGTCCTCACGGTAGAGCGGGGACCGGCCCGCCTGCGCCGGCGGAGTCTGGCGTATCGGCTCGGACGCCGTCATGACCGGTCCTCCCCCTTCGTACTGCGCTGCTCGCGATAGCGAGTCAGGGCGTTGCGCAACGGACCCGGGTCCAGCCACTCTCTCACATCTACCGGGTGCGGGATGAACCCGCGCTCGTACAGGAAGTCGCTTCTGTTCTGGAGCGTGTCCAGCAGGTCATCGGCGATCTGCGGACGCAGGTCGGCCACCGTCTGGCGCGCGTAGGCAGCCTGCGCCCATTCCTCGGCCACCCCGACCTCTGCGGCGATGATGCGCCACGCGGAACTGGGTCGCGCCGCAGCCGAGGCGGATGCCCGCAGCAGCCCGTAGATGTAACGGGCCACCAGGTCCGTGCGCGTCTGTGCCAGCTGGGTGCTCACGGTGAGGATCCGCAAGTGGCTGGGCGAGCCGGCATGCTGATCAGCGTTCGTTGCCGACCCGGCCAGCGGAACAGCGTCGATCAGCGCCGCCGTGGCCAGCGCATGCGGCCCCACCGCATATATGGCGTCTACCTCGCCTCGTACCAGCGCAAGCACCTCGGCGGTATAGAGCCGGACGTTCTCGCGCGCGGTGTACAGGCTGGCTCCGGAACTCCCAGCCTCGTGGCTAATGAAGTCTTCGTCCCAAGGGACGTCGACCAGGGTGACGTCAGCCTCCTGGCAGCCGGCCACCGCCAGGACAGTCTGGATGCCGTGCCAGCTGATGGCCCGGGAGAAGTCGATGTGCCGCCCAGGCCGGGCCGGCAGGGCGATCCTGGCCCTGCGAAGATCGCCAGACTCAGCCAGCCGGCTGCCGCGCAGGGCCACGAGCCCCTGGAACTGGTCGACCCTGGCCAGGCCGATAAGGACGTTGGACTGAGCCACCGAGCGAGCCCACAGCGGCGGGACGACGCCACCCTCGCGGAACAGGGCGGGGTGGGCGTGAGTGTAGTGGGCATCCCGGAGGGCTGGTTCCGGGCTTTCGGCCAGCGAGCGGACCGCAATCTGATCTGCCTCGAACTCGCGGTCAAGCCAGCCCCCGGTGATCGCCACGCTCGACGCGGTCGGGACCGGGCACCGGGTGTAGCAGATGCTGGAGACCCCGACCTGGTCGAGCGGTTGGCGGGCCGTGTCCGTGGTGGTGCTCATGGCGATCTCCGCGGCTGGTTGACAGAAGCTCGGCGCACGGTACTCGTCTTCCTGAGTTACGCGGCAGTGATGTTGCGGGTCCAGATGTGGTCATCGATATAGCTGAGTGTAGTGGGACATGGCCAGATGGCCGATTATCGGGCCATGAGGAACTCGCGGCGCAGCTCAGCGAGCAAATCGGCGGCGTGCTCGGTCTTGGTCCAGTACCGGAGACACAGCGGGTGGTGCACCGGCGGTGTAGTAGCCGGCGGCGGGCGTACCAGATGATGCGGACAGGAACCGGCATCCCTCTGACTCGCTTGATCGGGCAGGGAGATGGCGAGAGTGGACACCCATCTCCGCTAAGTCCTTTCCGCCGAAAACCGCTAGCGCTCGTTGCGGTGGGTCCCCACGAGAGGGCACCGTCGTCACGCCGTTGGACCTGGCGTTCTTCGCGCACGTCTCGGGATGTCGACTCGTCTACGTGGCCAGAAAGCGGGCGGGACCCAGAAAGGCGACTGGCTCGGGTGTCTCCCCTGTCACTGCAAGATCTGCCGCCACCTTGCCGAACAGCGGCGCGAGCTTGAAGCCGTGGCCGGAGAGCCCGGCGACAATTACGAGGCTCGGATGATCTGGGTGCAGACCGACGAGGCCATCGCCGTCGGGTGTGAAGCCGTCAGCGAACATGGACACCCGCACGGGGTCGGGCACGAGCCCTGGCAGGTACTCACGCACGATCTCCCTCAACCGCTCAAGGACATCGCAAGGCATGACCGGATCCAGGTGATCGGGGTCGACGATGCCTGGCGGTTCGAACTGCACAAAGGAGACTTTCACGGAGCGACCGTCGATGACGGGCGCTCCGTAGACGAAGAGGTCGTCGACTGTGCGGCCGAACGCCGGGAAAACCTTCGAGGAAAAGCTGGCTGGGTCGAGTGCCGGGAACCAGGTCAGGGAGAGCCGCCGCGGCTGAACGACACCGTTAAGTTCGGGAAGCAGCCGGCTCGTCCAGGAGCCCACGGTTACCACGGCTCTGCGGAAGCGCCACTGCCGCGACGCCGTCCGAACCGTCACACCGTCGGGGTCGGGCACGATGCACTCGACCGGAGTGTGGCGGAGCACCCGAGCGCCGAGCGACTCGGCGAGCCTGGTTGCTCTCACGATGGAGTACTCGGGCCTGAGGGTGCCCCCGAGAGGGTCGAGCAGGGCGACGTCATCGTCGCGATACCGGTGCTGGGGGAAGCGGTCGCGGGCCGACTCCGCGGCCAGCACCTCGTGGCCGAGCCCGTACTCGGCGAGGCTGGCCACCGAGCTCGCGAAGCCTTCGTCATCGCTCTTCGCGATCTCGAGGTAGCCGCAGCGGTCGAGGAGCTCGGCGGGAGCTGCTTCTTCCAGCTGGCCCCACGCGTCCCTAGCGGCGAGCAGCAGCGGCACGTAGTTGGTTCCCTCGTGGTATGCGATCCGAAAAACACGGCTCTCGCCACCGGCGGCCGCCCGGTCATGGCCGGGCGTGAATTGCTCAAAGCCGAGTACAGAAACCCCTCGCCTCGCCAATTGCCAGAGCGCCATGGAACCGGTGCTCCCGATGCCGATCACCCCAACCTCGGCGTCGAACCGGCCGTCGAAGATCGGTCCCTTGCTTCCTGCATCGGCACGTCCAGATGCCAACGCCATCATCTCCCTAGTTCACGAGCACAACACGGAAATGGGCGCCCAGAACGGCGGCTATTCGCGCGCAACCGCTGCCCCCCGTCTCATTGCCAGGAAAGAATCAGCGCCTTGAGCCCGGGCACGCCTACCCCGGCCGGGGGTACGAACGCGGACAGGACCAGCGCCCCAACGGCTCCCGGCGATGGCCCCCCAGACGATCTTTGCAGAGATCAACATCGCTCTGACCTGCCAAGCTCAGGGGACCTGCGGGACTCCTCAGCTGTGCCACTTACGGGCCTCCACCCGTCGCGCGAAGAGTGCGAGTGGGTCCCGCGTCTGCAGGATAGCTGCGAGGCCCGGTGCGTGCCACCTATTTGATCTTCCTCTTCTGCTGAGAAGAATATGTTCCTACATTCGGGGAACGATCATTCCAAGCACAGCGGGAGTTCTGTCCACGCCTGGGTTACTCTACATCTCCAAAAGACAGCGCCGATTCGGCAATGCCCATCGCGGATTTAGGAAGTGCCACGAGAAATATCTCCCTCGGTGAGGGAAAAGCCTGCCATTCGATGACCCTCTGCATGAGCGGCAAGAACCGGCCCTGAAACGGCACATTCAGCACGTTCCCGGCTGGGACGCCAGGCAGGGGAGCTGGACCCAAAGATGGCGTTCTTCCTGCTCAGTAGCCCCGATCTCGGCTCAGGACCTGGGATCGGTGTACTGCAGGCCGCAGCCACCCGCGACAAGCAAGCCCGGCTCGAACGCATGTGCGGCAACTCATGCGATCCCGGTTGCGGTACTTTGCTGCTGTACAACCGCCCCCGGCTGTTCGAATTATTCCTCTGACCAGTCAGGTGTTCACGTTTGGGCCTGAGCTGGGCTTTTGCGGGCTGGCCAGAGCTTCATTCACAGGTTAAGCGGGCGGTGCCCACGGGGTTTTGCCTGGTTTAGGTGTCATTGTCCTGGTCCGGGCTGGACTCGATGATCTCGAGGGTGAGGTCCTGGAGTTCGGCGAGCAGGGCCCGGATTTTCTTCGCGTTGTCGAACAGCGGCTGCCAGGCGGTGAGCTCGGCCTCGGTGAGGCGGCGGGTGACGGTCTTGCCGCCGATTTTGCGGGTCCATTCGGCGTAGGGGCCGTGCAGGCGGGGCGGGTCGGCGTGGCAGCGGCAGTTCTGCTTGCCGCAGGCGTAGGCGCGGATGATCAGGGTGCCGGGCAGGGCGAAGCCGGCGGCGGCAAGCCCGGCGGCAATCCGGTCGCGGGCCGCCTGCTGGGCGGGGCTGACGTCCATGCGACACACCGTCTCAGATCCCCGGTTATCTGACATTTCCACAGTATTTTACTGCGGACGGGTCAGGAGGATAGCGGGTGACTGAGACCGGGATAGCCGGCTACATCGCCGGCTGGCGGCCATCGTCGGTGTCCCCGCAGGCCGCGGGCTTCGCCCGGGCCGTGGTGACCGGGGCAGGACCGGGCGGGCAGGAGCGGGCGAAGAACCTGCTGTGGGCCGCGGGCAGGCTGGCTGACTGGGCGATCGGGCTGGGCCTGGACCCGGTGCCGGAGGTGCTGCTGCACTCCTCGGTGACCGGGCGGTTCACTGCGCACGCGCCCGGGCTGACGGGGGTGACCCGGCGGACGCTGCGGACGAACCTGCGGTTCCTGGCCCGGCGGGTTGTCCCGGCCCTGGCGCCGGCGGACAGGCCGCTGCCCCGCGAGCGGGCCAAGGCCCCGTATGCCCCGGCGGAGATCGACGGCTATCTCGCGCTCGCCGCCGCGCAGCCGACAGCGGCGCGGCGGATGCGCGCCGCCGGGCTGGTCTGCCTCGGGCGGGCGCCGGGCTGATCCGCGCCGGCCTGCGGACGGTCCGCGGCAGCGACATCATCTGCCGGTCCCGCGGCGTCATCGTGGCGGTGAACGGGAACCGGCCGCGGGCCGTGCCGGTGCTGGCCCGCTACCACGAGCCGCTGCTGGCCTCCGCAGCGTTCGCCGGGACCGGCCTGGTCACCGGCGGGACTGACCCGGCCCGCCGCAACGTGACCACACCGCTCATCACCGCGCTGGCCGGCGGGACCGGCCTGCCCCGGCTGGACACCAGCCGGCTGCGCGCCACCTGGCTGGCTGACTGCGGCGGCCAGATCGGGCTGGCCACGTTCATGCACGCCGCCGGGATCACCTGCAGCCAGCGCCTCGGCGACCTGATCGCCACCCTGCCCCCCGGCAGCGAGGCCGAGGCGGTCGCGCTGCTGGGCGGGCAGCAGTGAACATCCCGCTGCCCCGGATCGAGGACATCATCGGGGCCTCCGGGATCGCGCCGCGGATCGAGGCGCTGCTCCCGGCCGGCGTGCGTCACCGCCAGCTGAGGGTCGCCACCTTAATCCTGGGCATGATGCTCACCCAGGCCGACCGCCGCCCCGCCCACCTGACCGCGGTGCACGCCGCGCTGACCGCGCTGCCCGCCGCAGACCAGCGGCGGCTGGGGGTGACCGAGGACTGGCGCAGCGGCCCGCACCAGCTCACCTACCGCCAGACCGAGCACACCTTCGGCCTCATCACCAAGGCTCTGGCCAAAGACACCCCGGACGGCATCCCCTCCGCCGCCCTTGCCACCGTGCTGGATGACCTGCTCGAAGCCAGCATCCCGGGCGAGTTGAAGGACGCCTCGGCGTCGCTGGCCGCCGACTGGACCGACGTGGAGTCCTTCTCCCGCCCCCCGCGGCACGGCAGCAGCGACTGCGCCGACCCCGAAGCGTCCTGGGGGCACCGCAACTCCAATCTCCCCGGCCCCAAAGGCGAGCTGTTCTTCGGGTACTACCTCGTGCGCCACGAGGCGCCGCTTAACCGAATGGGGGTGAAAGACCCTTGTCGTCAGGTCGTCGCAGCGGCCTGAGTGAAGCTGAGGGCAGCCTGATCCGGGGAACGCCGGGGAGGGCGGGAGCA
>JBEKIF010000075.1:0-19317 GCA_050011895.1 Streptosporangiaceae bacterium
TAGTTTCAGGGCGCGTCCGACCCCTGATCCGGAAGACCAGCACGGACACTCCCGCTACGGAACTCTACGTCAAGACCGGCGAAGCCTTCCTCGCCAGCCGGCCTCGCCCGGACCGGCTCGACGTCGGGATCGTCCCCGCCTCCGGCGACGAGTTGCTGACCCTGCCGCGATGCTCGAGCATCGGCTACCCCCGGCCGGCCGCGTAGGCTGGCCCGCAGGGCACACAGGAGGAGCCGGGCCGTGAGCACGTCTGGCCGAATGCCGCGCTGGGTGTTTGCTCGTGGTAGGGCGGCGCTGGCGCAGCCGAGCGCTGTGCCCGTCTCGCTGGCACCCGCTGCTGCCGCCGCGGGATGGGCGCGGAACCCGATCATGGCTCATGCAGCTCTCGGCTCCGCCTTACGCGCGGGCGGCGAGCTGGACGTCATGCCCACCGAGGTCCCGGAGGCCACAGGGGCCGCCACCACCAGGCCATCGTCAGTCGGCTGTAACTACTGCCACCCTGGAGAAGACAGTGTCTGAGCCATTCCTCGGCGAGATCAGGATGTTCGGCTTCAGCTTCGCGCCGGTCGGCTGGGCCCTTTGCAATGGCCAGCTCTTGCCAATCAGCCAGAACACCGCTTTATTCAGCCTCCTCGGCACGGCTTACGGAGGTGACGGAACGACCACCTTCGCCTTGCCTGACCTGCAGTCACGCGTGCCGATCCACAAAGGCCAGGGCGCAGGGCTCTCGTCCTACGTCCAGGGCAAGGCGGGCGGCACTGAGACCGTGACACTCGCGGCGACTCAGATGCCCGAGCACACCCACTCGGTGAAGGCCAGCAGTAGCGCGGCGGCGTCAGACAGCCCGGAAGGCCGCGCGATGGCCCGGTCTTCTAGCCACATCTACCATGACCCCGACACGAACACTGTCATGAATGCGAAGATGCTCGGCGACGCCGGAAGAAGCGAGCCGCACGACAACATCCAGCCCTACCTCGTCTTGAACTTCTGCATCGCCCTGACCGGCATCTTCCCGTCACAAAGCTGACGGGCCCGTCGCCACGGCGGCGATTTCGATGGTCAAGGATGAGCCCGTACTGCGCACAGAGTGCTGCTACAACGAGTTCAACGACCGGCTTGCCAAAACGCAGAGGCGGGCTGAGCAGAGTCTTGCCCAAGTAATCGAGGCCATCTGGTCGTGTCACTGACGGCATGGCTTCGGTGGGTAATCGCGTCGTTAGGTCAGGTCGTTCCATGCTCGGGCAGCGCCGGCAGCCGTGTCGCCCCAGACGATTACGATTGACGGCATGACTGTCCATCTGACGCACTGGGGGGCATTCGAGGCGGTCAGCGATGGTGAGCGGCTGACCGAGGTGCGGCCGTGGCGCGGTGACCCGGAGCCGGTGCCGCTGATCGGTAACGTCGCCTCGGCCCAGCATCACCCGGCCCGCATCACCTCGCCGCACGTGCGCAAGGGCTGGCTGGACCATGGCCCAGGTGCGCCGGGGCGCGGCGACGAGCCGTTCGTGCCGGTTCCGTGGGACACGGCACTGGACCTGCTAGCCGGGGAGTTGCGCCGGGTCTACCGGGACCACGGGGCGCAAGCTGTGTACGGCGGCTCGTACGGCTGGGCCAGCGCAGGACGGTTCCACCACGCGCAGAGCCAGGTGCACCGGTTCCTGAACTGCCTCGGCGGCTATGTGCGGCACGTGAACAGCTACAGTCTCGGCACCTCCACGGTGCTGCTGCCCTATGTGATCGCCGACGTGAACGTGCTGCTCACCTGGGCCACGGCCAAGTCCGTGGTCGCGGAGCACAGCGAGCTGGTGGTCGCCTTCGGCGGGCTGTCACCGAAGAACGCGGCGGTGTCACCGGGCGGGGTGTCCCGGCACAATGCCCGCAGCTGGGTGAGCGCCGCCCGGGCACGGGGCTGCCGGTTCGTCTCGGTGAGCCCGATCCGCGACGACACGCCCGCCGAGGCACAGGCCGAATGGATCGCACCGCGGCCCGGCACCGACGCCGCGCTGATGCTTGCGCTCGCCCAGGTGCTGGACGCCGGCGGCCTGGCAGACACCGGCTTCCTGGACCGTTACACGGTCGGTTACCCGCGCTTCGCCCGTTACCTGCGCGGGGAGGCAGACGGCGTCGTTAAGAACCCCTCGTGGGCTGAAGCGATCACGGGCGTGCCGGCGGCGCGCATCCGGGAACTCGCGCACGAGATGGCGGCGGCGCGCACCCTGGTGACCGTCAGCTGGTCGCTGCAGCGCGCCCGCCACGGGGAGCAGCCGCTGTGGCTCGGTGTGGTGCTCGCTTCGATGCTCGGCCAGATCGGGCTGCCGGGCGGCGGTTTCGGCCACGGCTACGGGTCCGCGTCCCTGGTCGGCGAGCCAGCGCCCAAGGTCCCGGTGCCGCGGCTGCCGCAGGGCCGGAACGGGGTTTCCGCGTTTATCCCTGTGGCGCGGGTCGCCGACATGCTGCTGAACCCTGGTGCGGCCTACGACTATAACGGGCAGCGGCTGACCTACCCGGACATCCGGCTGGTGTACTGGTGCGGCGGTAACCCCTTTCATCACCACCAGGACCTTGCCCGGCTGCGCGAGGCGTTCGCCCGGCCGGAGACGGTGGTGGTCCATGACCCGTTCTGGACGGCGACCGCCCGGCACGCCGACATCGTGCTGCCGGTCACCATGACCATCGAACGTGACGACTACGGCTCCGGGCAGAACGACCGGATGTTTTTCCCGATGCCAGCGCTGACCCGGCCGCACGGCGAAGCCCGGGACGACTACGCCATCTTCGCGGGGCTGGCGGACAGGCTCGGCGCGGGCAAGGATTTCACCGAGGGCCGCACCGCGATGGACTGGCTGCGCCACCTGTATGACGAGTGGCGGGGCATACTGGCTGAGCGGGGACGGGTGGTACCGGGTTTTGACGAGTTCTGGGCAAGCGCCGGCCTCGAACTGCCGGTGGCCAGCGAGCCGCAGGTGGCGTTTGCTGATTTCCGCGCCGACCCGGAGGGTCACCCGCTGACCACGCCGACCGGGAAAATCGAAATCTTCTCTGAAACCATCGATAGCTACCGTTACCCAGACTGCCCGGGCCACCCGGTCTGGCGCGAACCGGACGAATGGCTCGGCTCCCCCGCCGCCCGGCGCTTCCGCCTGCAACTGGTCGCCAACCAGCCGCGGTCCCGGCTGCACAGCCAGCTGGATGTCGGCGCGTACAGCCAGTCGCTCAAGATCGCCGGGCGTGAACCTGTGCGGCTGCATCCTGCCGACGCGGCAGCCCGCGGCCTGCGCGATGGCGACCTCGTACGGATCTTCAACGACCGGGGTGCCTGCCTGGCCGGGCTGGCTGTCGACGAAGCGGTGCGCCCCGGGGTCGCCCAGCTTTCCACCGGCGCCTGGTACGACCCGGATCCGGCCAACCCGGGCTTTTGCCGTCACGGCAACCCCAACGTGCTCACCGCCGACCGCCCCTCCTCCACCCTCAGCCAGGGCTGCACAGGCCAGCTGGCCCTTGTCGAGATCGAGCCGTACCACGGCATCCCGCCGGAGCTTTCGGTCACCCGGCCGCCCGCGACCGCCTGAAGCCTCCGCTCCCGCGGCTACGGTGCTAATGCCGAGACCGCGACCCTGGTCATCACGGCCGTGGCCCTGATCAGTGGCGGCATGGTCGCCGGACGGCCGGTCCTGAGGTCGGGCCTGCGGCAGCTCGCGCAGGGCGGCTTTGCAGTCGCGGTGACCTTCGCTGTCACCTGATCGGCAGCCACGGAGCCTGACGGCTTCGGTCTTGTCACCGGCCTGCTGCCATTACCAGGCGTCCCGTCTCCCAGCAGGTCTGGCGGCGTGTTCCCGCCCGGTCACCCAGCGTGACTCGGACTTCGATCGTCAGCGTCAGCGGAGCTGGGTAAGGGCGTCGGCGAGCGGGGTGAGCACGGCGGGGTCGTGCGGTGGCGGGAGGACGACGATCGTCAGGTCCAGGCCCAGCTCGCCGAGCGCGGCCGCGGTGTCCACGACGGGCCCGGCGTCGCCGTCAGCGCCGAGCCGGATGTGGCTGGACAGTGTGATCTCCGTCGGGTCACGCCCGATGTCGTGGCAGTGGGCGTAAAGAACGTCGCGCTTGCGCGCGAACTCTTCGGGGGAGCCTCCGACGAAGTTCCAGTGCTGCGCGAACCGGGCAGCGGTGCGCAGCGTCCGCCGCTCGCCGCTGCCCCCGATGACGATCGGCGGGTGCGGCTGCTGCACCGGCTTGGGCTCGCAGCGCGCGCTGGTGAGCTGGTAGTACTTGCCCGCGAAATCTGTTGTCTCCCGCGTCAGCAGGCTGACGATGACCTGGCATGCTTCCTCGAACCGGTCGCTGCGCTCGGCCGGGCCGCCCAGTTCTATGCCGTAGGCGCCCGACTCTTCCTCATTCCACCCGGCGCCGATGCCGAGCTCGAGCCGACCGCCGGACACGATGTCCAGGGTGGCGGCCATGTTGGCCAGGACCGCCGGATGGCGGTAGTGAATACCGGTGACCAGCGTGCCCAGCCGGAGCCGGCGGGTCGCCTGCGCGAGCGCGGCGAGGGTCGTCCAGCCCTCCAGACATGGGCCTGCCGAGTCCGAGAAGATCGGGTAGAAGTGGTCGAAGGTCCAGCCCGACTCGAAGATGCCGATGTCATCGGCTTCCTTCCACACTGCGAGCATGTCGGGCCAGGCGGTGTTCTGCGGGGCGGTCTTGAAGGCGAATCGCATGCCGCCCATCCTGGCAGAGCCGTCGAGCGCGCCTGAAGCAGTCCCGCAGCCTGCCCCCAAGGCTCCTGCCTCCGTGAGGCGGCGCGGGAAAGCCGCCTGAGCCCCGGCCGTGTATTTGTAACCTCCGCCGGTTCCTCCCGGCACGGCAGCGGGCACTCCGGGCATCGCTGGGTTATGAGCCGCACGACACAGATCTACGGCGTCTCGCCTGTTCTCCGACATGCCATCTGGCCAGCGCCGTTCACTCAGCGGGTGGGAGGTTTCCCACCTGTTCCTTGGTGAGGTTCAGCCGGATTCCGAGGTCGACCCGGGTCACGGCGGTGACCGGGATGGCGACTTCCTTGTGCCCCCAAAGATGGCCCTCCTGGAGCAGCACGTGGGTCACCCGGTCATCGCCCGGATTGACGAGGAAGCCCCGCACGCGCCCGATCTCACCATCGACGGCGTGGACCCGGTCACCGGGCCTCACCTGGTCCTCACCCAGCGGAATGACGTCTTCGATCATCGTCCTGCGGCGGCCCGGCAGGTGGCCGATATCGATGAGCTCTTTAGCGCCGGGTGCAGCTGCCTCGCCGCTGACGTTGTAGACCATGCCGCTGCTGAAGATGCCAACGTCGCCGACGTGTTCATCGGCTTCGTCAACGAGCTTGCGCTCCTCAGCGTGGTCGAACTTGTCGAACTCCGCGAGGGTGCAGCGCAGCCTGATTTCGCCGTCGGTGGTCTCGGCCAGGTCACAAGGAACAAGCCTCGCGGCCTCCTTCCGGTGTCCCGGCTGGATGACAAGGTGGGTGACCGCGTCAATGGCTGGGTCAATGATCAGACGGCGCACCTCGCCGCAGTGACCATCGGAGCAGCTGGCCCGGGCCCCAATCGTGAATTCCGGCTCCGCTGCCATGGCTGCCTTCCCTTCCGGGCTGTTGTACGGAGATGTCGTACCGGGCGCGAAGATCGGCCACCGTACCGGCGTCCGGTCGGCCCTTGCTCTTCTCCATGATCGCCATGAGTTCGTCGAAGTAGTTCTCGTGGCCACCGGGCACTGAGGACTGCCCCTCATCCCCGCCCGGCTCGCTCAGTGGCGATGCCGGGCGCGTTCCTCCTCGTTCTGGCGGTCCGTCTCGCGGTCCTGTTCCCGGCGCTCGCGCACCTGGGCGCCGTGCTCGTCGACGTGCAGCCGGTGCTCAAGTTGCTCGGCGCGACGCTGCTCCTTCGGCGTCGAGTGCCCTTCGCGCTCCTGCTCGTGCAGCGAGTCGAGTTCCGCCTGCAGGGCGTCGTCACGCGGCCGGGGCGGATCATAGGGATCAGTCATGGCGGGTTTTCTCCTAGTTATCCGGTGAGCGGGTGGTCCTGCTATGAGACCGCGCCTGCGGCGTCCGGGCCAAGGCCAGGCCGCCGTCGGCGAGATCAGCCCCCGGCGTTGCCCCGCCCACCACCTGCCGGCTGTGATGGGAACATGTCAGACGCGCCCATGATCACATTTCCGGTGCTCAGGCTCGGCCGGCTGCAGCTGGGCCCTGGGCTGCGCGCCCTCCAGCCCGGCTCGGCGGTATCCGGCCTGGTGGTGACCGCCGCGGTCCCGGTGCCGGATTCGTCGGCTGAACCGCAGCATGCGTGGGGTGTCGCCTGGGCTGATGCCGCCCGCGAGGCCGTCCGGCTCGGCGCCGATCAGGCGACCGCCCAGGCGCTGGCCGCCGGCGCCGGGGATGCCTTCGTGGGCGGCACCCGGATCGTGGTCGCGGCGCGCGGGGAGGTTTTGCTCGCACGCTGGCTCGCACCCGGCGCCGCCGTGAGCTCGATTCGGGTGGGCCCGCTGCCGCACCTGCAGGAGGTGGCAGTGGCCGCGGCACGGCGGCCCGCCTACGTGGTCGTGCTGGCGGACCGTAAGGGCGCCGACGTCATCGCGCACTCCGGTGGTGACCAGCTGCCTGCCCAGCGGTTCCCCGCCAGTGACCGTCCCGGTGCGCAAAGCGATCCTCATCCGGGCAGGCCGCCTGCGCAGCACCACGGCCCGCGGCACGTGACCGACAGAGAGCCAGAAAGCGGCGGCCAGCAGAACGCCGAGTTCATCGCCGGGCGCGTGTCCCAGGCTGCCGGCAGCGTGGACGCGCACATCGTCCTCGGTACAGGTGATCAGCACATTCTCGGCGCTGTCGAAGGTCATCTGCCGGGCTCGCTTGGGCCGATTAGCGCCATTTCAGGCGGCCGCCAGGCTGACGGCATCGACGATCACCTCAGCGCCGCGATCGGCGCTGCCCTCGATGAGATCACCGCCGCGGCCGCCAGCGCGGTCGGGGACCGGGTTGCCTCGCTCACCGAAGGGCCGGGTCCTGCCGCGGTTCGGGGCATCAGCGCCGTTGCGGAGCAGCTCGCCGAGCAGCAGGTCGCCGTGCTGCTTGTGGCGGCCGACCTTGGCCACGCGACCGGCGCCGGTGCAAGCTACCGGATCGGGAGCCGTCCCACCGAGTTCCTCGTCGGCGACGCCGGCACAGGCGTCGAGGTGCCGCTGGAGGACGGCCTGGTGTGGGCCGCGCTCCACCAGGACGCGATCGTCGTGCAGCTGCCGGACCGCACCGGCCCGCTGGCCGGCGAGCCAGCAGCCGCGCTGCTCCGCCGTGGGTCGGCCGCGTAAGCGGCGCCGGGTAACCCTTCCTCGCCAGCTTCCCGGCCATCTTCCGGGTACGCGGCCTGGACATCCCGTGGGTGTGGGTGGGACCGCCCACCACCACGAGATCCGCGCCGTCGAGGATGTGCGCACCGGCCGAAGTGACCGGCACTACCGAGACCTCTTCGTAAGCGCGAGCCCCTCGGCGATGGCCTCGGCCGCCTTCCTGGTGCTCCCGAATATCGATTCGTAGACGATGACTGCCCGCATGACAGCATCTCCTGGCCCCATGTCTCCAAGTCCAGGGTTGCAGATGCCCAGATGAGTGCGGTGCCATGGCCGGCCGCCGCTTTTGCGCGGGTCGGTCGGGATTCGCGGGCGCTACCCCAGCTGGTCGCGGCGGCGTGTCAGGTAGGCGGTCTCGGCGGTGTTGCCCGCCAGCTCGATGGCTTTGCCGTACGCCGCGCGCGATTTGTGACTGCGGCCCAGCCGGCGCAGCAGGTCGGCGCGGGTGGCATGGTAGGCGTGATAGCCGGCCAGCTTGTCCTCGAGACGGTCGACGGCCGCCAGCGCCGCTTCCGGGCCGTCAAGCTCGGCGACTGCGATGGCCTGGTTGAGGGCGATGACCGGCGAGGGGTCGATGCGGACGAGCTGGTCGTAGAGGGCGACGACCTGCGACCAGTCGGTGTCGCGTACGTCGCGGGCGGAGGTGTGCACGGCGCTGATCGCTGCGAGGATCTGGTAGCGGCCCGGAGCCACCCCGGCGGCCAGGCGCTCGCGCACCAGCCGGTGACCCTCGGCGATCAGCGCGGCGTCCCAGGTCCCGCGGTCCTGCCCGGCGAGGGTGACCAGTTCGCCGCTTGCCGAAACCCGGGCGGCGCGGCGCGCCTCGGTGAGGAGCATCAGCGCCAGCAGCCCGGCCACCTCACCGTCCTCCGGCATCAGGGCACGGATCAGGCGCGTGAGCCGGATGGCCTCGGCGGTCAGGTCGTGACGTACGGGATCGGTGCCGGGGCCGGTCGCCAGGTAGCCCTCGTTGAAGACGAGGAACAGGACGGCGAGTACGCCGCAGACGCGTGCCGGGAGATCCTCTGCGGACGGCACCCGGTAAGGGATGCGAGCCGCCTTGATCTTGGCCTTCGCGCGGGTGATCCGCTGCCCCATGGTGGTCTCGGGCACCAGGAAGGCGCGGGCGATCTCGGGCATGGTCAGGCCGCCGACCATGCGCAGCGTCAGCGCCACGCGGGTCTGCATCGCGAGCGCCGGGTGACAGCAGGTGAAGATCAGCCGGAGCCGCTCGTCGTCGACGGCGCCGGGAGGCCCGGGCGGGTCGTTGCCGTACAACAGCTGAGCCTCCTGCTGCTTGTCGCCGCGCTTGTTCTCGCGCCGGATCCGGTCGATGGCCTTGCGGTTGGCGGTGGTGGTCAGCCAGGCGCCGGGGCTGGGGGGCACGCCGTCAGATGGCCACCGCCCGACGGCGGTCGCGAACGCCTCGGCCGCCGCCTCCTCGGCGATGTCGAGGTCACCGAAACGCCTGGTCAGGGCGGCGACCACCCGCGCCCACTCCTCGTGGTGTGCCTGGGTGATCGCCTCCGGGACGTCGACCCTGCTCACAGGAACGGCCGCACCTCGAGCTTCCGGTTGCAGGCCTTCGACCCCTCGGCGGCGAGCGTGAGCGCCACGTCGAGGTCGGCGGCCTCGATGATCCAGAAGCCGGCGAGATACTCCTTCGACTCCAGGAACGGCCCGTCGGTGAACATCGCCTCCTCGCCTCGGTTGTCGATGACGGTGGCCGTTTCCGGCGACCCGAGGCCACCGGCGAAGACCCAGTACCCCTCGGCCTTGAGGCGGTCGTTGAACACGTCGATCGCAGCCTCCTCGCTCGGGGTGGCGAGGTCGCTCTTGTCGTGGATCACAGAAACCAGGTACTGCATCTGAAGATCATCTCCTGTGGTTCGGGGCGCTCCTGGTGGGCGGCCGCTCACCCCTGCTACGAACACCGCTGCCCCGATCCGACACCGCCTCCCGGATGTCTTTCAAGGACTTTCTGGTACGCCGGTTGAAAGCGATCCGACAGCGCGACGGTTTCGGGGCGACTGGTGCCAAGTCGGTGATCACCAGGCTGGGGCGCGCAGATGAGGTCAGTCTGAGCTGCCAGGCGGGCGAGATTTGATGAGGTGGATTACGGTCCCGGGACCGGTCTAGATTCGCGGCGGTAGCGGCGGCCGGCGCTTGGACGGCCTGGTGCGCGCGTCTGGGGGCCGCACTGCGGGCCGCTGCCGCAGGGCTTCGAGCGCGAGCCTGACCGCGGTCTCCAGCTGGGTGTCACGCTCCGCGGCCCAGTCGTCGGGCGAAATGATGACCTCGACGTCGGGGTCGACGCCATGGTTTTCCACGCCCCAGCCGTACTCCTCGAACCAGAAGGCCAGCCGGGGTACGGTGATCTGCGTTCCGTCGATTAGCTCGTGCTCGTTGTCGTAACCGATGACGCCGCCCCAGGTCCTGGCGCCGACGACTGGGCCAAGCCGGAGCAGGCGGATGGCGCCGGTGACGATGTCGCCGTCGGATCCGGAGCATTCGTCGGCGACGGCTACGACCGGCCCCCGCGGCGCGTCCTCGGGATAGGTAGACGGCATCAGGCCGCTCGGCACGTCCCAGGCGATCACCCTGCGGGCCAGCTTCTCCACGACGAGCTGCGAGGTGTGTCCGCCGGTGTTGCCGCGCACGTCCACGATCAGCGCATCGCGTAGCATCTCGGTGCGCAGGTCTCGGTGGAAGTCCGCCCAGCCCTGGCTCACCATGTCCGGCACGTGCAGGTAACCGATCCGGCCCTCGCTGAGCTCCCGTACCAGCGCCCGCTTCGCGCTGACCCAGTCCAGGTAGCGCAGCCTGGTATCGCTCCGCAGCGGGACAACCGGCACGCTGCGCGGGCGGCTCTGGTCGGCGGGCGCGATGGTGAGTTCGACAGGCTTGCCCGCGGCGCCCGTCAGCAGCGGCCCGGGCCCCTCAGGCCCGACCGGCCGGCCATCTACGGCGAGCAGCACGTCGCCGGCGGCGATCCCGGCGCCGGGTGTCGCCAGCGGTGCGCTGGCCAGGGGATCGGAGCTGTCTCCGCGCACCACCCGGGTCACCCGCCAGGCGTCCCCGCTGCGTTCGATGTCCGCGCCGAGCAGGCCAGGCCTGGCGGCTGGCGTGCCGCCGTCTGGCGCGTAGGCGTAGGCATGCGAGGTGCCAAGCTCCCCGAAAACCTCCCAGAGCACATCGACGAATTCGGAGCCGGTGGTGATCCGGTCGAGCAGCGGCCGGTATTCGTCCTGCACGGCGTCCCAGTCCACGTCCGCCATGTCGGGCACCCAGAAATCGTGCCGCATGATGCGGCCCGCCTCGGCGTAGGCCTGACGCCACATCGCGGGCGGATCGAGCAGGAACCTGGGCCGGCTCCGGTCGATCTCGATCTTGTCGTCGGGATTGTCGCCGTCGGCCTGGCGCTCCGCCGGGATCACGGTGAGCTTGCGGTGATCGCTGGTGACCAGTCTGGTGCCGTCTCCGCTGGTCTCGAACCAGTCCACGTCCTCGGCAAGCTCGCACACTTCGCGTTTGGCGAAGTCGAACCGCTCGAGCGCCGGGCGCGGCGCGTCGTCGGCCGGCTGCGCGCCGCCGATGCCGAGGTTGCCCGTCACTGGCTCACGCAGCCATGCCAGCCCGTCCTTCACCGCGCGCAGGCGCGAGTACCGTGCCTCGGGCACCGGCAGCGCGACGATACGGTCGGCCATCCGGGTGGTCTCCACCGGAACCGGCGGAACGTGCGGCCTGTCGCCGCCGGCCACAGCGTCGGCGGCAACGCCGCCGGCACTCGTCGATTCGTCGCCAGCCGCCGGGGCCCCCGCGCGCTTGGCCGCGGGCTCGCCGATGGGCCGCCCGCCAAGTTCGGGTGCGAAGGGTGACGGAGTCGTCCCGGTGAGGGGCAGAAGGTAAGGCCTGGCCCCGTACGGGAAGGTGAGGTCGAAGAAATGCACGTCGTAGATCGGATCGAAGTTGCGCATCGACAGGAACGCCAGGTATTTGCCGTCGAGGGTAAAGACCGGCTCGGTGTCGGCGAACCGCCCGTCGGTGGCGTCGAAAACCTGGCCGTCGGCGATCCGCGCCAGCCGCAGCCGGCGCAGCGGGTTGAGGTTCATGCCGGCTGGATGCTCGGCCGGGTGCGACCACGCCAGCCAGGCAGAATCCGGCGACCAGGCAAGTCCGGTCACGACCCCGTTGTCCGACGCGGCGATCTCTCGCACCTGGCCGGACTCGACGTCGACGACCCGCAGCCGTCCGTCCTGCGCCGCGACTGCGACCACCCTGCCGTCCGGCGCTGCCGCCAGCCTGGCGATGCGACCAACCTGGCCGGCCGCGATCCGCCGTGGAGCTGCAGCCGGATCGGCTGGACTTGCCGGGTCGCCCGCACCGATCTCCAGGCCGTCACTGCCGTCAGCGTCGCTCGCCCAGACGACCCGTCCGTCGGTCCCCAGTACCTGCGGGAAACGCGCCCGGGCGCCAGGAACAACTGACACAGCCCGAGCCGGCCCATCCCGGTGGGTCAGCCAGTGCACGGTTCCGCGGACCTCGATCGAGCTGGCCCGCCCGCCATGGTCGACGGACAGCGAGCCGACGTGGTCCTCGCCCGTGACAAGGCGGGGTGCCCGGCCGCGCAGGGTCGAGCCGAGGGTGATGTCGAGCCGGACCGGCCCGGCTGCTTGCAGATCATCGAGCAGCCACAACTCGCCGCCACGCGCGTAGACGATCCGCTGCCCGTCAGTGCTGGCCTGTCGTGCGTACCAGCCCTCGTGATCGGTGTGCCGTCGCAGGTCGCTGCCGTCCAGCGCGCAGGAGTAGACGTTGCCGGTGCCCTCGTGGTCACCAATGAACGCGAGCCGTCCGCCGACGATCATCGGGCTGGCGAACTGGGCTGGCAGGTCCGCGAGCACGCGCTGGAAGGGACCCGAAACCCGGCCAGCCGGACCCGGCGCATCGGAAACTATCGCCGTTGCCGGGCCAGCCCACAGGCGTCCGGCCGTGCCGCCGCGGTAGCGCTTCCAGTTGGCCGGATCGGCGTTGAAGCTTCCCCAGGTGCCAGTGAGCAGCCCGACCGTGCCAGCCCCGCCGCCACCGGCGGCGGCGGCCCTGTCACCTCTGGTGCCGTCCCCGCTTGTGCCCAGCGACAGGTCGGATACCGGGCCGAACGGCAGCACCCGGTCGGCGCCCGGGCTGCCCGACAGCGCGGTCGTCAGCACGCGGGCCCGGACGTAGTGCCCGAACGGCTGGTTCGCCGCACTGACGGCCAGTACCTCCCCGGCCGGAGTCCAGCCGCTGACCCGAGCCCACGACGTGCCCCAGTAGGTGAGCCGCGTGCTGGTCCCGTCGGCGAGATTGGCCACGTAGATCTCCGGGCTGCCGTCCTTGGCGCTGACCCAGGCCACGTGCGTGCCGCCCGGCGTCAGCCTTGGTGTCGCCGCCTGAGCCTCATCCGTGGTGAACCGCCAGGCCCGGCCGCCTGCAAGCGGCGCCAGCCACACGTCGTCGGCAGCGACGAAAACCACGAGATCGTTAGTGACATGCGGGAAACTCAGATATCCAGGCGAGGTCACCGGGCCATAGTACGGTTCCACACGCACGGCAGCACGGTGACGCAGGAGCGCCAGTGCAACGCACCCCTGGGCGTCACAGGCAACCAGTGGAGTCACGAGGCGGACGAGGGCCCTGCCCCGGGACGGTTTACCTGACCACCAACACGGCCCGGTCAATCCCGTAGCTTGCGGAGAATACGGGCAAGGTGGGCGCGGTCGGTCCGGCTGAGCCGGTCGAAGGTCCGTTCGACCTCTGTTCCGCGGGCCACGCGAATCGCGTCAAGGACGTTGGCGCCGTGCTCGGTCACCTCGACCAGGGTGGCCCGACGATCGCCGGGATCGGGCCGCCGCTCGACCACGCCCCGCGCTTCCAGAGTATCGACGACCTCGGTGGTCGAGCGCGCCGCGATGTGCAGATGACCCGAAAGGTCCGACAGGCGCATCGCACCGTGGCGCATCAGCACGCGCAGAGCCCGCAGCTGGGAAGGGGTGATGTCCCAGGGAGCCAGGAAGTCCTGGGACGTGTCGCGTAGCTGGCGCGCGACGGACCGGAAAGCTTCGGCCAGCGACTCGTCACCGCCGGAGTCGCGTTGGTTCGTCGTGCCGCGATCCTGGGTCACCGGAATAGAGTACCAGCCTCTCCTGTTGTACCCTCAAATTGAGGTTACCTCAATAATAGCTTCCCTCCGGGCTCGCGCGGCCGAGCGCGAGCCCAACCGACAGAAACCGAGCACTTCTTGGCATCACCACCTGCGAATCGAGACATCAGCCGGGCTGGCCGGAGCCGTGGCCCGAAGACCGTGACGGCCGCGGAGAAGGCGCAGGCACGCGACGTATCCCTGCGCCGCATCGGGCAGCTGTTTACCCCCTACCGCTGGCAGATGGCGCTCGTCACCGTCATCATCGCCGCTTCCTCCGTCGTCACGGTCGCCTCGCCGTTCCTGCTCCGCGCCATCATCGACACCGCCCTGCCGGACAAGAACCTGCGGCTGCTCGTCGTGCTGGTGGCCGGCATGATCGGCATCGCCGCCATCAGCTCGGCCTTCGGCGTGATCCAGACCTGGATCAGCACCAAGGTCGGCCAGCACGTCATGCACGGCCTGCGCACCAGCGTCTTTGCCCACCTACAGCGGCAGTCGATCGCCTTCTTCACCCGCACCCGCACCGGCGAGGTCCAGTCCCGCATCACCAACGACATCGGCGGCATGGAATCCGTGGTGACCTCGACCGCGACCTCCATCGCCGCCAACCTCACCACCGCGGTAGCTACCGCCGTCGCGATGGTCGCCATGTCCTGGCGGCTCTCCCTGATCTCGCTGGTCGTCATGCCGCCGGCGATCTACGTGAGCCGCAAGGTTGCCCGCATGCGCCGGGCCATCACCACACAGCAGCAGCGCGAGCTGGCCGACCTCAACGTCACCATCGAGGAAGGCCTGTCGATCAACGGGGTCCATTTGGCCAAGACCATGGGCACCGGGCCGTCCCTGGTTCAGCGTTTCACCGCCTCCTCGGCCCGCCTGATCGACCTGGAACTGAGCTCCCAGCTGGCCGGGCGCTGGCGGATGGCCTCGATGAGCATCATTTTCGCCGCGATCCCTGCGGTCATCTACGTCGCGGCCGGCCTGCCGGTGACCGCCGGGGTCATGACCATCGGCACCCTGGTCGCCTTCACCACCCTGCAGAACAACCTCTTCCGGCCGATAACCGGCCTGCTCAGCACGGGCGTCTCCGTGATCAGCTCGCTGGCCCTGTTCGCGCGGATCTTCGAGTACCAGGACCTGCCCGTGGACATCGAGGATCCCGCACATCCCGTCGAGATCAGTACGGCCCGGATCACCGGGCACGTCAGCCTTGAAAACCTCAACTTCAGCTACCCCGGCGCCGACCGGCCCGCGGTGGCCGGCGTCGACATCGACGTGCCGGCAGGCAGCACGCTCGCCCTGGTCGGCGAGACCGGATCGGGCAAGACCACGCTCGCCGCATTGATCGCCCGCCTCTACGACCCCACCAGCGGAACGATCCGGATCGACGGCATCGACATCCGCGAGATGAGACTCGCCGACCTCGCCGCACTCGTGGGCGTGGTCAGCCAGGAGACCTACCTGCTGCACACCACGGTGCGGGAGAACCTGCGCTACGCCCGGCCCGAGGCCACCGACGCCGAGATTGAGGACGCCGCCCGCGCGGCCCAGATCCACGGTCTTATCGCCGGGCTGCCCGACGGCTACGACACTGTGGTCGGCTCCCGCGGGCATCGGTTCTCCGGTGGCGAGAAACAGCGCATCGCCATCGCCCGGACCCTGCTGCGCAACCCGCGGGTGCTCGTGCTGGACGAGGCCACCAGCGCTCTGGACACCGAAACTGAACGCGCCGTCCAGAAAGCGTTCGATACGCTCGCCCGCGGCCGCACGACCATCACGATCGCCCACCGGCTGTCGACCGTGCGAGACGCCGACCAGATCGTCGTCCTGGATCATGGCCAGATCATCGAGGCCGGCACCCACACCAGCCTCATCGCGGACAAGGGCCGCTACGCCGACCTCGCCGCATAGACCGGTGCGCAACCATCGGCGCTCTCACGACCGCGCCGGCCAACCTGGTGCGGTTCACCGCTGGAACATCCGGCCGTGCGGCTCGATTGGGCCGTTCGGCGCCTGGCGGCTGCTGTCACCTGGCCCGGGGAACGGCCGTCACCGCCCCGCTCATCGCCGCCGTCATCCCCTCGGGGCAAGCCCCGTACGGGTGGTGCCAGAATAAGGAAGGGTGAACACTACCCAAGCCGAGAAGGTCAGGACCGGCCGCGGTTTCTTCGCTGCCCTTGACCAGAGCGGCGGCAGCACGCCCAAGGCGCTGGCCGAGTACGGCATCGGGCGGGACCGCTACAGCTCCGACGCCGAGATGTTCGACCTGGTCCACGCCATGCGGACCCGTGTGCTGACCAGCCCGGCGTTTGATGGCTCGCGCGTTCTCGCGGCGATCTTGTTCGAGCAGACGATGGAACGGGACGTCAACGGCGTCCCCACAGCCCGCTACCTCTGGGACGAGAAGAACGTGGTGCCGTTCCTGAAAGTCGACAAGGGGCTTGCCCCCGAGCAGGACGGCGTGCAGCTCATGAAGCCCATCGATACCCTCGATGATCTGCTCGAGCGCGCGCAGCGGCACCAGATCTTCGGTACCAAGATGCGGTCGGTGATCAACGACGCCGACGAGGGCGGGATCTCGGCGATCGCGGGCCAGCAGTTCGACTACGCGCGCCGGATCCTGGCTGCCGGCCTCGTGCCGATCATCGAGCCCGAGGTCAGCATCTCCAGCCCGCACAAGGAGCAGGCTGAGACGCTGCTGCGCGACGCCATCGCCAAGCACGTCGAGAGGCTGCCCGAGGGCGCGACCGTGCTGCTGAAGATCACCATCCCGACCCGGCCTGGCCTGTACGGCGACCTGGCGTCTGACCCACGCGTCCTCCGAGTCATCGCCTTGTCGGGCGGCTACAGTCGTGACGAGGCCTGCGTTCGGCTCGCACGCGATCCCACCCTCATCGCCAGCTTCTCGCGCGCGCTTCTCGAAGGGCTGACGGAAAGCCAGACCGACGAGCAGTTCAACGCCCAGCTCGAGTCACCGGCCCCTGAGCCCGCCCTGTCCGGTCGGCACGCGTCAGGTCCCGGCGGCCCCCGCCGTGACGATGCGCCGGCGGATGCGCCATGATCCGCCGGCGCGCTGGAGGGTCTGCGTGATAATGGCTGCGGTCAGGATGGTGATGGGCGCGGCCGGGTCGATGATCAGCAGGATCGAGCTGACGACGGCCTCGTCTGGTCCGTCGCCGGCGTCGACCACCGGATTGAGGGTCAGGTGCAGCGTGGCCGGCCCCTCGGCGGCCCATATCGGGCCGACCGAGGAGCGCAGCTCCGCAGTTCCGACATGGCGGCCCTGCGATCCGTCGAGCACCGCATCATCGGTGAACAGGTCGGCATAGGCATCGGCGTCACGACGGCCGGCGGCGGCATCGGCCCGGCCGATGACGTCGAGGATGTCGAGCCGGTCAGCGGCTGACAGGGTCACGCGGTCACCGCCTGCGGCCGCAGCCAGGCCCCGATCCGGTCGCGGATCTCGGCGGGGAAGACGGCCTTGGGGATGACGGCGTGTACCGCCTTGGGCGGGGTTGAGGTGTAAGCAGACCCGGTCTGGTTGGCGTACTGGGTGACCCGGAAACTCACGGCCATGCTGGCCAGCGCGTACGCCTCGGACTCGGTGATCTGCGCGGCGGCGGCCAGCCAGTGGATCACTTCGCGCAGGCAGGCTACCGTGGCGTCATCCAGGTTGCCGGCGAAGCCGATGACGATCCAGGACGTCTCGGTCTCCCCTAGCGGCGCGCGCAGTGCCACCTGCTTGTGCAGGTCGTACCGGATGTCGAGGTCCTCGGCGGCGGTTTCGATCGCGGTCTGGTCCAGCACGCCGTCGCCCTGGAGCGCGTGCACGTCCCCGATCCAGACCCGCCCGCCGGGCTTCTGCACCGGCAGGAACAGGTGGCTGCCAGCGCCCAGGTCACGCAGCACCAGGTTCCCGCCGTAGCTGCCGGAGACGATCGCGCTGATCAGGTCGTCGCCGGCCGGCTCGACCGCCACGACCCCGAGGAACGGGGCCATCGGCAGCTTGATGCCATGAGTGAACTTCGCCGTGGTCCGGTCGTCATCGAACCGGAAGTAGTGCACGTACGGCTCGGCGAAATCGTGCGGTAGCGCGCCGACGCCTAGCGGGAACGAGTTCCAGCCCCAGTCGATGGTGCGCAGGGCCGTGATGCTGCACTCGATTACATCACCTGGTTCTGCCCCGGTCACCGCTACCGGCCCGAGCATGGAGTACGGGCCGTGAGGGTAGCGGTGCCGCAGCGGCTCCCGGTCGGCGAAGCTCATGCCGAACACGGCCTCGTTCCCCCAGTGCGTCCAGGTATGGGGATAGCTGACGGTGTCGCCCGGCGCGATGGTGGCCACCGGCTTCGCGGCCGGATCCAGGTAGCCTGACGGGACAGTCTCCGGCGTCGACTCGATGACGTGCGTGGCCATGCTGGATGTGTCCGTTCCTGTGCTGGTCATGGGTGACCTTCCGGCGGAGACGCGGATGTCGTGCATGTCGAGGGTGATGGCGGCAGGCGCTGATCCGCAGTGCCATCCGCTTGGCCGGCGGACGCGGCGGCAGGTGGGAAAAGTGATGCCACCGAATGTCTTGGGCTCCTCGGTGTAGGGCGCTACGGGGGTGCCATTCACTTCGGGCGCACAGTCCTTGCGGCGCTGCATGCCGCGAGACTCATAGTAGAAAGACCTGGCCGGGGTCGCCCAGCACCCCTCCACTAGCCCACTAGGGCCAACGGGCAAGAGCAAGCAGCCCGGGTCGTGATCGGGATGGATCCGTACAAGCGGTCGTCACGATCGAGGTGATGAGCGCCGACGAGACGGTGCTCGGGGGTGGCCGGTTCGGCACCGACGAGGCCGGGTTCGCCGCGATGGCCGATTACGTCAACTGGCTCCGGCCGGCAGTCGAAGATCGGGCGTGGACGACGAGCAGCTCGCGGTGCTTCGGGTGCTGGTCGACCGCCGTCGGTCCATGAGTGACCACACCCGGATGATCTCCCAGCTGCACCATCTCCTCCTGGAGCTGATCTCCGGCGGCGCGAAGAAGGACCTGTCGGCCGCGCAGGCGACCCGATGCGGCACGATTCGGAAACGCCTCAGCCATGACCCCGACGCGCGTCCACACGACGGGCAGCGAGCACGCCGAAGGCTGCAGCGGCCAGAGCGGCTACCCCGCCGATGAGGACTGGGGCGCGGACGCCGACCGCGTCGGCGATCGCCCCGAGGATTGGTCCGCCGATCGGTGCGGTGCCGACAAGGAGAACGGTTTGTAGAGCGAGCACCCGCCCGATCATGTGCGGCTCCGTTCGGAGCTGGGCAATGGACGTCGTCGCCGTCATGTAGGCGACACTGGCAGCGCCAACCAGGCTCGCCACCGAGAAGGCGAGGGCGACGCTGGGGACCGCTGAGAGGGCAAGCATGGCCGCCCCGAGCCCCGCGGCACCGACCGCCACCGTCCGAATGCTGACGGTGGAACGCCTGGCGACGAGCAGCGCCCCGACCAGGCCGCCTGCGCTGAAGGCCGAGTAGACGAGGGTGTAGGTGCCATTGCCGCCGTGGAGTCCCTTCTCGACGAAGAGGGGAAATACGACCGCGAAGTTGTAGCTCAAAATTCCGATGAGCAGGAGCATGACAAAGGTGATCCAGAGATCTGGCACGCCGAAGATGTACTTGAGTCCGGCCCGGACCTGTCCGGCCCCACGAGGCGTCACCGGCAGCCGGTGCAGCTCGGCCGAGCGCATCATGGCGAGTGCGGTGAGGACCGCCGCGTA
>JBEKIF010000076.1:0-15516 GCA_050011895.1 Streptosporangiaceae bacterium
ATCCGCCGCTTGCTGTCCACGACCTCGATCGCGCGCATCGCGAACGGCAGCTCCTCGCCGCGCATCAGCAGGTTCACCGCGCCGCCCCGCACCCGTCGCGCCACCCCGCGCTCGACGAGCACTTCCAGGTCGCGGCGGATCGTCAGCTCGGCCGTGCCGAACTCGGCGGCCGCGGTTACGACATCGACCCGGCCGTCCCGACGCAAGACCTCGACCAGCTCGCTCAGACGTTGCGACGCATCCATAGGCTCCAAGATACATCAGACATGTGCGTACGAACATCAACAATGTTCGAATCGATCGACGGCGGCGGTGCTGGATGCCGGGCCGGTCGGGTGGGCTGCGGACGGCTGCCCGGGCACACTGCCAGGCGTTCTTCCCCTGGTACAACACCCGCCACCGTTCTCGGGCCTGGGCCTGCACACCGCCGCCGACGTCCACCACGGCACAGCCGCGGCCATCCAGGCCAGCCGCGCCCGCGTCCTGACCGCCGCCTACTCCACCCGCCCCGAGCGCTTCGTCCGCAAGCCCCCGGTCCCGCCGGCTCTGCCCGCCACCTCAGAACCCCGCGATGGCGCCTCATACAGGGATGACAGGTTCCGCCGGGGGATCACCGGCAAGCTTATAGACATCACTGCTGTCTTCACCGCTGTGTGCCATCGGCTCTATCGGCGCCCGGCCTGCGGGCCGTAGCTCTCGCAGCTGCACGCATCGGGGGTACTCGGAGACGATCCTGAAAGATCAGGGCAGCAGCTTCAGTGCCTTCACATGATTCGGCCGGACCACGGTGAAATGCCGCCGGTCTAGCGTGGCCACCTCCGTCAGCTTCAACCGCTCCGCCACAGCGACCACCGACGCGTCCGTAGTTCCCAGCGGCAGGCTCCCATATTTGACGACCAAATCGGCCATCCGCGCGTAGTCCGCCGTGGTGAGCTCTACGGTCAGGAAATCCCTGTCCGCCAGCGAGCGCAAGAACAAGGACTCCACTCGCGGGCCAGCCTCGCGAGCGAGGAGATAGCCAACTTCCGCTACCACGGGGGCTGGTATCAGCAAATCGATCCCAGCCGCATGCACGTCAGTGAACAGCTTCACACAGGCCAGATGATCGGCATCGTTCGACAGTGCCGCGGCCACCAGCGGGCCGGTATCGCAGATGATCACGCCGGACGGCCGAATCCATCTCCGAGCAGATCCTCAGACCTGGCAGCCACGTCAGGCGTGCTGCTCTCTCCCGCACCGAACCAAGCCGGAGGCCAGGACCTGTCCCTGACCGCACGAACATAGCGGCGCACGTCATCGAGCACCGCTGGTACCTCGTTCTCAGGAAGCTCCTCGACCAGGCGGAGCAGTTCTTCGCGCTGCACGCTCATAAACTCAGTGTACGGAAGCTGTCCTCAGAGCAGATGGCTTGCCGTCGCCAGCACCAGGCAAGATTCACGTGACTACGGCTATACGCTTGCTGAACTGCGGAAACTATAGGACGATCTTGCCATTTCCGCGCTACGAGTCGAGTTGTTCTTCAACCACAGGATGCGTAGTGGCTCCGCGGCGCCGTTGCCGACGGCGCCGCCCGCCGCAGCACCTTCCCCGGCTCAGCGCGATGGATGTGCGCGCAGCCCCGCGATCAGCACTTCGAGCATCTCGCGGAGGGTCGTGGTGAAGTCGAGCCGCATGGCCGCGAGCGCCGGGTCGGCCTCGTAGGCGGCCAGCATCGCGGCCGCCGGGCGCGATTGGGTCCACACGGCGCCGGTCACTATCATCGTGGCGCCGGCCAGCCGCCACGCGTCGCGCTCGCCGAGTTCAGGCACGTGCTCGAGCATCAGCCGGGCCAGAACGGCGATGTTCGCCAGGGCCGCGCGCTTGAACTTCGCGGCGACCTGCGGGGAGACATTGCGCTCCAGCACCGCGGCCTGAGCGCTGATGAGGTCGCAAAGGACCGGGCGGCCCGCCAGCGAGGTCGCGAGCGCGGCGGCTAGCTGATCGCCACGTCCGGACGGTGCCGCGCCCGCGTCTACCGCGGCGGTCAGGGCGTCGCCGAGCTGCTCCAGCCACTCCCGCGATGCGGCATCCAGCAGCTCGAGCAGCACAGCCTCGCGGGACTCGAAGTAACGCAGCACGTTCGACTTCGCCAGCCCGACGCGCCGGCTCAGCTCGTTGAGGCTGACCTGCTCCACCGGCATCTCGGCCAGCATCCCGGCCGCGGTGTCCAGGATCACCCGACTGCGCTCCGCGCGCTGCTCCGCGCTGCGCGCGCGCTGGAAGGACATCATCCCCAGAGTCTACAGACCCCCGGTCTGTTGTGATCAGACCGGCAGTCTGTTAAGTTACTCATAACAGACCAGCAGTCTCTAGTAGCCAGTCCGGGAGTCACCATGTACGTCGTACCCGACCAGACCGGGAAGTTCGCCGTCGTCACCGGCGCCAACAGCGGCACGGGCAAGGAAACCGCGCGGCGCCTCGCCGGTGCCGGGGCGCGTGTCATGATGGCCGTCCGCACCGTCGCCAAGGGCGAGCTGGCCCGCGCCGAGATCCTGGCGCAGCACCCGCACGCACAGCTCGAGGTGCGCCGCATCGACCTTGCCGACCTGGCCTCGGTCACGGAGTTCGCCAACGGGCTCTTCGCCGATGGCACGCCCCTCGACCTGCTGGTCAACAACGCCGGGGTAATGGCCCCGCCCACCCGCATGACCACGGCCGACGGATTCGAGCTGCAGCTGGGCAGCAATTTCCTGGGCCCGTTCGCCCTGACGGTCCGGGTCCTGCCGGTGCTGCTCCGGGCCGCCGCCCCGCGCGTGGCCACCATGAGCAGCGGCGCGGCCAACTTCGGCCGGATCCGCTTCCAGGACCTGCAGTGGGAGCACGGCCGCTATAGCCCCTATCGCGCTTACGCCCAGTCCAAGCTCGCCGACCTCATGCTGGCCCGGCACCTCGCCGCCATCGCCGGGCAGCGGGACTGGGGCCTGACGAGCACCGCCGCGCACCCCGGCTATACCCGCACGAACCTGCAGACGGCAGGCGCGAGTCTCGGGCGCGGCAAGCCGACGTTCCTGCATTCGCTGCTCCTTTCCATCGACTTCCTGCCTTCGCAGGAAGCCGGGCAGGGCGCTGAGCCGCTGCTGTACGCCGCGACCAGCCCCGAGGCCGCCGCGGGCGGATACTACGGGCCGGGCGGACGATTCGGATTGGTCGGCCCCGCTGTCACTGTTAGCCCGCCCCGCAGGGCTCTCGACGCCGCCGCCAGCGCCCGCCTGTGGGCCGAGGCCGAGCGCCTCACCGGCGTCGCGCTGCCCGCGCCCGTCGCCTGACCGGGACGCCCACGCATGCCGGAGCACCAGCGGGAGGCGCGGCAGCAGGCCGGCTGCGGGCCAGCGCCGCTAGTGTGTCTCGAGCCGGTGGCAGGGCGAAGCGACGGATAGCCGGCCTGGCGCATTCGTGCTCGTCGTCAGGAGCTGCGGTGGACGGAAGACGGCATTCGGTGGCCGCCCCTGACGGCGTCCGCATCGGCCTGCTCACCGCCGGGACTGGCCCGGCATTGCTGCTGGTCCATGGCGGCATGGGCCGCATCGAGCGGTGGGCGCCGATGTGGGGAGCGCTGACCGCGCGCTGGCGCGTGACGGCGATGGACCGCCGGGGGCGGGGATCCAGCGGCGACGCTGAGACCTATGCGCTGAGCAAGGAGTACGACGATATCGCCGCCGTGGCCGCCAGCCTGGCAGCCGATGAGGCCGGACCCGTCGACGTCTTCGCCCACAGTTACGGTGCGACGTGCACGCTGGGAGCGGCGGCTCGGGGGGCGCCGTTCCGGCGGATCGCGCTGTACGAGCCGCCCGGGCCGCAGACCGCCTCCCGCGACTGGGTCGAGCGGTCCGCTGCCCTCGTCGCCGAGGGCAGGATCGGGCGCGCGATGGTCAGCTTCCTCACCGAGATCATCGGCCTGACCGCAGGGCAGATCAAGGAACTGAGAAACGCCCCCGGCGCTTACGACATCTTTCCCATCGTCACCGCGACGATGCCGCGCGAGGCGCAGGCGCTCACGACCGTCGATCTGCTCAGCGCCGCCGCGGCGATCAGCTGTCCGGTGCTGCTGCTGCTCGGCGAGCGGAGCCCGCCGTGGGCTGGCGACATCACCCGCGCGCTGGCCGCCGCGCTCCCGGCCGCCGACCTGGCGGTCCTGCCCGGTCAGGGGCACGAGGCCGTCGACTCGGCTCCCGAACTCGTGGTGAGCGAGCTACGCCGGTTCTTCGGCGGCGGGGCCGCCGCTGGCGCCGCGGGATAGTCCTGCGGCGCCAGCGGCCCTGGGCTAGCCCGGCGTCGATCCGGGCCGCGCTAGCGGCAGCGCGGTGCGCTCACTTTCGAGACGAGGACCCAGACGAGGACATGGCGTTATACGTCGCCGCTATGTCGCTGCCCGGCATGGCGTAGTCATAGACCGCGACCTTGCCGATCGCGCCCTCGAAATAGGAATCGAGGCTCCGGGTCCCGATGCGGAATGGGGCGCTGGACGCCTTCGGCGTGACGTCGTACTGGCCGAGGCTTACCTTGCCTCGCTGGACGCCGTTCTTGTAGAGCGCGATGTATCCGTGCGGCCAGCCGGACGTAGCCTGGGCGTCCACGACGAAGGTGACCATCATCCAGGTGCCGATGACATTCGTGTCCTGGAAGTATGCGCCCGAACCCAGCCCGCCTGCCAGATTCCACACGTACGCAGATACCCGGTTCGGCCGGGGCGGCGACTCCGAGTTGGTGTACGAGTACATGCGGAACGCATATTCGTACTGGTCGGGCATGCCCTTCCCGAGGATGTAGACATACCCCGTTCCCTCTTCCTTCGGAAATTGCTTGACCGAGGCCCGGACCCAGGCTTCCACTGTGAGGCAGCCGGTATTCGTGATGGACAGCGCATTCGACGAAGGCACCTCGGCATACTGGTTCTGGCCATTGAACGAGGTAGCCACGTCCCCGTTCGGGAGCGCCGCCGGGCTGAAGGTACCGCCGGCCGGCAGATATGTGGCATTATGCTTATTACCAGACATATCAGCACCTGTCCCGGACGCTGGACTGGACAACGGCAGATACAGGGCCGGGCTGTAGGACAGTACCTGCCGGTCATACCCGTCGGTGACCCCGGCGGGCGGGCTCACCACTGACGGGGGCGTGGCGCAGTTCGTCACCGTCGGGGAAACGAGGCTGACGATGATCGCCACCAGGCCTGCGCCGACCACTGCGAGCGCGGCTGCTATCGCGGTGAGGCGATTCCTGCCTAGCCATCGTGACCGGGCCGGGCCACCGCCGACCGGGTGCGTATCCCGAGTAAACATGATATCCCCCTGCTTGTTTGGTTTGCGGTGATATCTGCATCACTCTTATTTATGTGCCGTACGGCACACAGGGGGGGCGGATGTTCTTTGCTTCAGCAAGGTACATGCTGAGTGGTGTGCGGTTCACGCAGACTTTCCGGCCGATTCGCCTCGGCCCGGCATTCTCCCATCCCAGCCATTCACGGTGCGGGGCACAGTAGAAGTGCTGACGGCGGCCGCTGGCCACAGCGGACCGGGTACGTGTCAGCCCCGAGTTCGGCGCGACCGGCAGGCTGCCGCCGGACCGGCGCGCGAGCGATCGTGGTTCCCCGTCAACCGCGCGGTCGCGATGTCGCCGGACGATCGGGCCGCTGGTCTCCTGCCGCTGGTCTCGCTCATCTGCGGCCTCCTTTCGACGCTCGGCCGGTGCTTCGCGACGGGTGTGAAGCCTGCCTAAGTCCTCCTCAGCCGCGATACCCCTACTGACTAAACGTAAGCATGATAATTCAATCTGTAATCAACCCTCACTGCTGCCCGGTGCTTGCTGACTGCCCGCTGCTTGCTGACTGCCCGCTGGTTGTTGACGGGGCCGCTTCTCGTGACGGGGCACCCGGGCGACCGCCGCCCGGAATTACCGGACATGTCAGCATCTGACGAGTCTCCGGGGTCCAGAGCCACCGCCCGGCGGTGCAGCGGCCCTGCGGCCCGGCGGCCCTGCGGCCCGGCGGCCCTGCGGCCCGGCGGTGCAGCGGCCCGGCGGTGCAGCGGCCCGGCGGTGCAGCGGCCCGGCGGTGCAGCGGCCCGGCGGTGCAGACAGTTACATTGTCAGCCGCCGATTTGGACCGTCATCTGCGAAGGGCGGCCCGGCGAGGCGTAGATATGGTTCGTCACGGGGACGCCGTTGCTCCGGTCCAGCTGGCTGAGCGTCACGACCTTGACGCCCGACGCGCGGACGTCGTCGACCACCTTCTCGAAGAGGGCCAGCGGATAGCCCGGTGGTTCACCCGACTCAGAATGAATTCTGTGAAAAGTGAGGATCAGGGTCATGTGATGAAGCTTCGCCTGCTGCACCGCCGCGGCTATCTCGGCGGGAGACGTGAAGCCCCTGCCCTTCCTTTCCCCGTCGCCCGGATACCGGACCTCGAGGTCGGTGATCTCACGCGGGTCACCATACGGGTATGCATCAAGGCCGTCGGCCGTTACCCGGGCGAACATGTAGTAGCGGCCGACCACGCGGTCTAGTGCCGCATTTGTCGTCCCGTACGGGTAGATAAACCAGTTCGGCGCCGAGTTGAGCTGGTTGGCTTCGAGCCACGCGGCCTGCTGGACTATGTCACTCGCGTAGCCAGCCAGATCGTGACGAGCGTAGTATTCCCGTACCGCATCGACATCCTGCTGGGTCTCGTTTACCATGTTCCACCCCCAGCCGTCCTGGAGCGACTTGAGCTGGAACAAGTTGAGATAGTCCAGGGTCGGGTAGTCGACGTACTTGCCGATTACTGCAATGTTGGCTGCCATCCCGTTGTTATGCAGGTAACTCGCGGCAGGCAGGATTGACTGGAGGCCGTCGTCAAAAACGAACACCACCTTGCCCGCCTGCTGATCGGGTGTCAGCGCGAGCTGATCAAGACTCACCGTAGACGGCTGGCCGCTGCCCCCGCGAGTCACCATCTCGATTTCCATCCCATCGATCCTGGACCAGTCGAAGCCAGGCGCCGACGCCTGCCAGCCGCCCGCGCGGCCCCACTGCCCGCTTGGGCCGATGAATATGTTCACCCACCGCCCGGAATCATTCTTGGTATAGGTGTCCAGCAGGCTCGTGGTAACCCATTTCGCCCAGTGATCATTGGAGAAGCGCAGCCGCAGCTCGCTGAGCTGAGCGAGTCCGGATACCTTTAGCGTGAGCCGGGCGTCCTGCTGATCCAGATTGAGCCGGACGCCGTTGTTCTGCATCATCGCCGGCGACCCGCTGCCGGCCGAGAGACTGACTACAGCGCGATCCGGGCCGCCGCCCGCGTTGCTGTCTGATAGTGATCCGGAGCCCGTTGCGGACCAGGTGCCCCGCGCTGCGGCGGCCGGGACGGCCGTCGTCGGCACGGCTGGCGGCGTCGGGTCGGTCGCCCGGGCCGTCGCCGCGATCGCCGCGCTCTCGCCGAGCGAGACACTGAGATGCCGCTGGCCGTCAACGATACCGAGGCGCCGGCCGGCATCACCGACATTGATCGCGAAGCCGGCCTGCCGCGGGGCCCCGATCGTCAGCAGGGTTACGAAGGTGGCGTCCTTCCCCTTGTCCGTGTACCTGACCGAATAGCATGGCAGCAGCTTTGCGTATTCCACCGAGCACAGGCCATCGGGCCTGCTTCCCCTCCGGTTAATCGCGTCGCTCTCGGTCATGCTGCCGGGCAGCAGCTGCTGAATAGTGATCTCGCGCCGCGGAGTGCCGCCTGTCCCGGACACCGTCAGGCCGGCTTTCGAGAGCGTCGCCCCCGGGAACAGGTGGAACATCTGCTGGTAGGTGTGAGCCGCTGCCGAGCTGAGCCGGTCAACGACGAGCACGTGATCCGGGTCGATCATCATGACCAGGCGGCGATGAGTCACGCCCGGGTAGAGCGAGCTTTCCGCCGACTGGTAGGTCAGGCCGTCCTTGGTGACCAGCCCCCCCGCCGTCCCGTCACCCTGCGGCTGCGATCTCCCGTCGACGACAACGGTGTTGTGTGACATCGTGCCGTGGAAGTAATCGCGGTAGGGGCCCGGCGTGTCCGTGTACAGTCCGGGGTCGGGCAGCAGGTCACCGCCGCCCCCGTACAAGGTGAGCCCCAGGGCGTCGAGGTCGCTTTGCGCAGTCCGGTACTTGCCCACGTTGTAGGTGAGGTAGGTGCTGCCGGTGAACCCGGCGCCGCTTCCCCATCCGGAGCGCATGACCGTCAGGGCCGATGCCGGGAAGTAGACGCTCGCTTCGGACGGGGCCGACCCGCGCGCTCCGTGCGTGAGGACATATTCAAACTCCGGATCGCTCGCCGCCATGCTGGCGTAGACGCCGGAGTCATTGATTGTCGCCTCCAGCGACGCGCCCATAAGCGGAACTTGTGAATTCGGCTGGAGGATATACGTGGCAAAGTTGATCATGGACTTCAGCCTGGCCCCGAAGTTCGTGCTGATCGGGTAGCCCTGGGAGACTGAGTAATTATATACCTGCCAGTATTTCTCCAGGATATAGAAGTCGTAGTAAGGCGAATTCTCTATTAGCTGCCCATCGGCATCGATAATCCCGTCCAGTTGCCACCGGAACCGTTCCTCCGCCAGCATCAGCCACTGCTGGGCATGCGGCAGCCCGGGGAAGGCGACCGCCAGCTCGTACAGTGCCGCTGCCTCATTGGTACCCTGATTTTCTCCCGGCTGATAGTGATTCGGATCCGCCAGGTACTGGCCAGTCTTCTCCAGCTCCGCCAGGATTTCCGTGCTCGCGGCCTCGGGCAGCTGATGACCCTGCCGCAGCTTCCACCACGTGTCGACCAGCGCCATGCTCCTGAAGGCCGCAGTGTGCGGGTCAGCCCATGCCCACCGGGACGTGCTCTCAGCAGCAATGAAGCTCAGATCGAGCCTGAGCAGCTGCCTTGCATATACCACTTTGCCAGTGGTGCGGTACGCGTACAGCAGATTAAGGCTCGGCCGCAGCGAGTAGAATTCAAAACGCCAGTACGGCGCATTGTACGGATTCTCTGACCAGGTCGGCAGCGAGGGGAACTGCACCGGCTGGTACCGGGGCAGGTCGAACCTGTTACGCAGCAGATCGTTCGCTGCGGCAATGTTTCCCTCGTCGGTGCTGGCATATATCGACTCTCGTCCGTTCCCGACCAGCGGGGATGACGCATAGATCGCCTCATACGGCCCGCTCGCTGCCCCGTGGGCGCATACGTAACCGCCGGAGACCTCGATCATGTCAAGCGCGGCGGGACATTGATTGAAGAATGGTATGTTATCAATCGCGCTCACGGTGTTGTCGAATGCGAGTGCTACCGTCTGCCCGACGTTGGATGAGAGCAGGGCATGCGGATCGGCATAGTTAAGAATCTTCAGACAGAAGATTGCCGCGATGGCGGCAGCGATCGCGATCTCGAAGAAAAGGCGCCTGACGACGCGTGCCCGTTCCCGGGGCTTCGGCCTGTGCTTCCGCAGGATTATCCGCGAAACCATGTCATCCTCTTGATAGTTGCGGCGGCGTAGAAGATCAGCCAGGTAAATATGACCGTGGACATGAGGCTCATCATGGGCCGGTAGAGCCAGCGCCGCGATCCGGGATTCTCATGGCGGAAGGCGAGGCCGAAGCTCAGTCCGATGATCGCGATACCCGCCAGGTACAAGAGCATCGACATGGGATCGCCGTGCAGGGGCAAGTAGATCAGGTGCCGGGCCGCCACGAACGGCCCGGCGAACACGAATGCCACATGCACGTAATAGAACAGCGCCGGCAGCAGGGGGCGGCGCCAGTAGAATCGCCCGGTCACGAAGACGTTGCGTATGAAGCTCTTCTTCCAGCGGATCTGCTGTTTAGTCATCCCGCTGAAGCTGGTGGGCACACTGGTCCAGGCCCGGGTCGACTTCGAGTAGACGATCTTCCAGTCACGTACCGGATACTGCGGCATCGCGAAAGGTGACTGCGCATAGCGTGGCAGCACTCTCGGGCCGAGGTAGCCCCCGCCGAGGACGAAAGCCGTCAGGGTCCGATCTGTCGCGAACCGGAACTCCTGGCCGAGAAAGGTATCGGCCTCCCAGGCCGGCATGAAGTTGTAGACGGCCGATCGCCTGAAGAAGGCCAGCGGCCCCGATACGCACGTGACGGCGCCGAAGACGCTCTCGAATGCCTTCCGTACCGAGAACTGACCTTCATACCATGAGTCCTGAATCCTCGTGAGGATGTTGGTATCGCCGTTCAGCGCCCGGCAGTGGCCGCTTACCGCACCCACTTCCTCGTCAGCCATGAATATCGGCACGGCCATTTCAAGCGCATTATGCGCCCAGACGGTGTCGCTGTCGGCGAAGGCCATGATCGTTCCGCTGGACTGGAGAACGCCAGCAGCGAGCGCGCCCTTCTTCCCGCGATTACCGGGAAGCTCGATAAGTGTTATCGGATAGCTTCTGGCAAGCTCCCGCAGCACCGCGCGGGTATTGTCTGTCGACGCATCGTCGATGACGATCAGCTCGGTGTTCGGGTAAGTCTGAGCGGCCATCGACGCAATGCACTGGCGCACCAGCACTTCCTCGTTGTGAACGGCCACGATGCAGCTGACCAGCGGCCAGCCGGTCCGCTGGACGCGCGCCAGATCTAAATCCGGCTGCCTGGCCCGCGCGACGAGGGCCGGATCACGATAGAATGCAAACGATATTGTCATCGTGACCAGGATCACCGCGGTGACCATAATGCCGTAGGCGTAGAATGCGTCGTTCGAGTCCGGATTCTTGAACTCGATTTTCAGCGCCAGCAGGGTAAGCAGAGCCAGCACCGCGATCAGCGGCAGGCCGCGCAGGCGCGAGCGCAGCGCCGGCTGCGCACGCCGGCGATGCGCACGGGTCCCCGGCGGGGCTGCCGTCTGGCCCGGCTTGAGAAGACCAGGTACGCGGGAGTCCATGGCGGTCAGAGCGCCGTGGTAGCCAGCGGGGCCGTGCTAGCCGGCGGGCGGGGAGCTAGTGCAGACGCTCGTTTCACGTTGCTTCCTCATGCGGGGGCGAAGGTGCGCGGGGTCTAGGCGCGGCCGGGCCCGGCTGACGCGGTCGGCTCAGGCCCGGCGCCCTGGGCTGTGCCGCATGGCGGGCACAGCCCCGTGTTGCCTCAGAGTCTCTCGATATGCGCTCCCGCGATGCGCCCTCGCGTGTCGAGGACCAGCCGGGCGTTACGGGAGAGCTGGTCCAGGTCGTAGCCCGTATGATCTTGGAGCAGGATCACCAGGTCGGCGCGGGCGACCTCGGCGTCGAGGTCCTCGGCCCGGCGGACCGGCTCGCCGCCCGCTGACCACTCGGCCACGTGCGGATCGTGGTAGGCCAGTTCCGCACCGCGGGAGCGTAGCTTGCTGCCGATCACCTTGACCGGGGATTCGCGCTGGTCGGCTACGTCCCTCTTGTAGGTGACCCCGAGGAGCAGGACGCGAGCCCCGTTCAGCGGCTTCGCGGCCCCGTTGAGCAGCTCGACGGCCCGGTCTACCACGTACGCGGGCATCTTGCAGTTGATCTCCTGGGCGAGTTCGACGAACCGGAACGGGTAGCCCAGCGTCCGGACCTTGTAGCCCAGGTAATTCGGGTCAATCGGGATGCAGTGGCCGCCGACGCCGGGCCCCGGGTAGAAGGCCTGGAAGCCGAATGGCTTGCTGGCCGCGCATCTGATGGCGTCCCACAGGTCGATGCCGAGTTCATGGCAGAACACCGCCATCTCGTTGACCAGCGCGATGTTCACATGCCGGTACGTATTCTCCAGCAGCTTGGCCATCTCGGCCTCCCGCGCGGACCGGGCGCGGACCACCTGATCGCACAGCTTGCCGTAGAAGCGCGTGGCGGCGTCGGCGCAGGACGCGGTCTGGCCGCCGACGACCTTGGGGGTGTTACGGAGCCCGAAGTCGGGGTTGCCAGGGTCGATCCGCTCGGGCGAGAACGCCAGCGAGAAGTCCACCCCGGCGGTGAGCCCGGATACCTTTTCGAGCAGTGGCCGCACGACCTCATCGGTCGTTCCCGGGTAGGTGGTGGACTCCAGCACCACGAGCATGCCCGGCCGGAGCAGCCGCCCGGCCGTCTTGGTGGCTGCGGAAACCGCGGCCAGGTCGGGCGTGCTGTCTGCTGACAGCGGTGTGGGCACGCAGATCACGATGGTGTCCGGAGCCCCCACCTCGGCCTCCAGCGTCGTCGCGCGGAAGCCTTTCGCCAGCATTGCGGCAATGTCGGCGGCCGGGATGTCACCCACATGTGAGCGACCGGAGTTCAGCCCGGAGACTAGTTCCTGATTCAGGTCATAGCCGACAACCCGAAGACCCGATAAAGCCGCTTCACGGGCGAGCGGGAGCCCGACGTACCCGAGGCCGATGACCAGCAGATCGCTAGACAACCCAAATCCCCCTAATAATCACTAAAGCTGTGAACTATGGCTTGCGGACGTTTAGCCGCTCATGGACTCGCCGAGCATACTGCCTTGTTCCGCTGGGCGCCTGGGATTCATGCGAAACGCAATGCGAGTCCGTGAGCACCCGCCCTGGATCACATTTCCGGCGCTATCCGATAATCCCTCAACAGACTTATTAATCCGCTTCCTCCGTATCGCGCCAGCCCAGCGGGATGCAACGACCAGCAGGTCGCACCGCTTGGTCGCACCGCTTGGTCGCACCGCTTGGCCGCTTGGTCGCACCGCCTGGTCGCACTGCCAGGTCGCACCGCCAGGTCGCACCGCACCAGCCCGGAAATACGCGACTTCCCGCAGGTCAGATGCTCCCGGCCAGGGAAGGGGAGGCCTGTTGCCTGCAGCCCGCACTGGGAGCGCCTGGTCAGCCCGGCCAGGGCCGGCTAGCGCCGGGCGCTCCGGTAAATGTTCGCCATTATGGTTACACAATGGTCAATATGGCCATAGCAGGAGAGGCCGGCGACTGGCTTGTCAACCAATACAGAATTAATCTGTAATCGATCTTTTGAATGTGAGATGCTATGGCGTGCGAGCGTGCCCGATAACTCGCCGGACTGCACAGGCGCGGCGTCCTTTTAGGAGGTTTTTGCCATGATAATTAACGCTGGCCGACCGGCTAGGTCCGCCGCGCTCACCATTACGTTCGCCGTTCTGCTGCTGCTGGGGGTCATCGGCCGGCCCGTGCCCGCGCGGGCCGCTACACCGCACTTAACTGTCTCGATCACTTTCGACGACAGCGACGAGGATCAGTATACCAACGCCCTCCCGGCGCTGGAGTCGCACGATATGCACGGGACGTTCTATGCGATCACCGGGCAGGTCGGGGTCGACAGCGGGTCCCTGACCGTGCCGCAATTGCAGGCTATCTACAATGCAGGCAACGAGATCGGCGGCCACACGGTGCTGCATCCCAACCTCACCCAGATCAGCAACGCCGAGGCGACCAGGGAGATCTGCGATAGCCGGGACACCCTGCTCGGCTGGGGCTTCCCGGTGACCGACTTCGCCTATCCGTACGCCGCCTACAACTCGACGACGGAGGGGATCGTCGAGCAGTGCGGCTACAACTCCGCCCGGCAGGACGGCGATATCACCTCCAAGCCCTACGGCTGCGTGAGCGGATGCCCGCTGGCCGAGACGATCCCGCCGAAAGACCCGTATGGCATCCGGGCGCCCTCGTCTATCCAGGACGACTGGACCCTCGCCCAGATGGAACAGTTAGTCACCCAGGCCGAGCCAGGCGGCGGCTGGACGGTGCTCGTCTTCCACCACATCTGCGACGACTGCGACCAGTACTCGGTCACCCCGGCGAACTTCAATGCCCTGCTGACCTGGCTGCAGACCCAGAACGTGTCCATCGAGACCGTCGGCCAGGTGATCGGCGGACCGGTCCAGCCAGCGGTCAGCGCGCCGGCCGTCCCGCCGGCCCCGCCCGGCACCAACGGCGTCACCAACGCCTCGGTCGAGACCGATGACCCCTACAACCCGGGGACGCCGTACTGCTGGTCGACCAGCACGAGCGCCGGCGACACGGCCAGCTTCGCCGAGACGGGCACCGCGCACACCGGGAAGGTGGGCGAGACCGTCACCATGAGCTCCTACACCAGCGGGAACGCGGCACTGCTCATCAAGCAGGACCTGGGCCAGTGCGCCCCGAGCGCGGTCGCCGGTGATGCCTACCTTGTCTCGGGCTGGTATCAGAGCACGGTGCCGACGCGGTTCCTGTTCTGGTACCGGGACGCCAACGGAGGCTGGCATTCCTGGACGAAGAGCCCGCAGTTCGGCGCGGAGAGTTCCTGGACGCAGGCGAAGTGGACGACGCCAGCGGTGCCGGCCGGCGCGACCGCGCTGAGCTTCGGGATGGATATCGAGGCCGTCGGCACCCTGACCACCGACGACTACTCCCTGATGGACTCGGGCGGCCCGCCCAGCACCCCGTCGGTGTCGCTGACCGGGCCGGCCGCGGGCGCGACGCTGACCGGGCCGGTGACCCTCACCGCGAACGCCTCCTCCCCGGTCGGCATCGCCAAGGTCGACTTCCTGGTCGACGGGGTCGTGGTGGCCACCGCCACCTCCTCGCCCTACACCGCCACCTGGGACTCCAGCACCGTCGGCGATGGCCCGGTTACGGTCACCGCGCGGGCCACCGACACCTCCGGCAACACGGCCACCACGGCCGGGCAGGCGGACACGGTTTCCAACGCGGCCAGCCGCGGCGGCAACCTGCTCGCCAACGCCACGCTCAACACCAACACCGGCGGCGGCTCCACCCCCGACTGCTGGCAGGAAAGCAACACCAGCGGCAACACCCAGGCCTGGACCTACACCCCCGGTGCGCATAGCGGCAACGCGACCGAGAACGTCACCATCTCCGCCTACTCCAGCGGCGACAGCAAGCTCGTCACCGCGCAGGGCACCAGCGCCTGCTCGCCCCGGGTCACCCCGGGCAGCGCCTACACCCTCGGCGGCTCCTACGAGTCGAGCCAGCCCACCCATATCGTCGCCTACTACCAGAACGCCAGCGGCACCTGGACCTACTGGACCGAAAGCCCCGCCTTCGCCGCGTCCAGCACCTGGGCCCAGGCCGCCTGGGCCACCCCGGCGGTCCCGGCCGGCGCCACCGCCCTGTCCTTCGGTCTCAACATCGCCGCCGCCGGCAGCCTCACCACCGACGACTACACCATGACCGCCGGGGCACCCGCGCCGCCGACGGTGTCGCTGACCGCCCCGGCCGCGGGCGCGACCCTGACCGGGCCGGTGACCTTCACCGCGAACGCGTCCTCCGCGGTCGGCATCGCCAAGGTCGACTTCCTGGTCGACGGCGTCGTGGTGGCCACCGCCACCTCCTCCCCCTACACCGCCACCTGGGACTCCACCACCGTCGGCGACGGCCCCGTCACGCTCACCGCCCGGGCCACCGACACCTCCGGCAACACGGCCACCACCACCGGGCAGGCCGACACCGTCTCCAACGCGGCCGGCCGCGGCGGCAACCTGCTCGCCAACGCCACCCTCAACACCAACACCGGCGGCGGCTCCACCCCCAACTGCTGGCAGGAAAGC
>JBEKIF010000077.1:0-15295 GCA_050011895.1 Streptosporangiaceae bacterium
GACGCGACGGTTCCCGATGGCAGTTCACTCAGACCATCCGGACGGGCGATCACCTCGTCGCAACTGTGACCTCGATCGGTGCCTGGCTCTCACTCACCGAACGGCGCCTCATCCAGCCCCCCCAGCGAGCTTGCCGAGATCATCCTGAGCATGCCACGCACCGAGAAATTCCAGTGGCTCGACCAGGCCGCGTCTTAAGTTCCGGGCGTGGTTCCCGCCCCCGGACCCTCACCGGCGCTCATAACCACCCTGTCCGACTCGCGCCGCACCGCGCGCGGCAAGCAGGCGCCACGATGCCGAGCTGGCCACACGCTCCGCCACCACGGACAGCGGCTGGCTCAGGGCCGGCCCCCGCGGCCGACGACATACCGGGCTAGGGCGGCCAGACCTTGTGGGCCTTGGGTGGGCCCGAGGGCCAGAACCAGGTCGCCTGCCGGCTGCACGCCGTGCTCTGCGAGCTGGTGCCCGGCGGCATAGCCAAGGAGATCAGCGCAGGTCAGGCAACTCATTTCCTGGCCCAGGTCACGCCATCCGGTGCCGCCGCCCTGGCCCGCCGCGAACTCGCCGCCGAGTTCGTCGACGACATGTGCCACCTCGACGCCCAGCTGTGCGAGACCAGGAAGAAGCTGGCGGCGGCGGTCAAGGCGTCAGGCACCACGGTCACCGAGATCTTCGGCGTCGGGCCGGTCATCGCCGGCACCGTGATTGGCGACGTCGCCGACGTGTCCCGGTTCCCCGGCCGCGACCAGTTCGCCGCGTACAACGGCACCGCGCCGGTCGAAGTGTCCTCCGGCCGCGCTTGTCCTCGTGCCGGGCAGCGGCGCCGCCCAGATCAGGGCCACATGTGTGGCCGGTACGGCCGACCAGCGCTCGATCGTGTCGACGGGCGCGCATTCCGGCTTGTCCGCCGTTTGGCTGCCGCTGCGTGCGGACGCCGGATGTATGGGCTAAGGCCGCCCAGCGGCAGGACAACCTTGAGCCAGCAGGATCCATCTGCGTGCCGGTGGTCACTCTTAGGAAACCCTCGTCCGGCCACCACGACGGGTCGGCAGACCATCGTCCTGCTCACCCGGGCAATGACGGGTCGGCCCCGGTGAGCTGCTGCCTGGCGCGGTCATCCGCTGGGAGGCCAGGACTACCCCGATGGCAGGTTCCTGGCTAGCAGGTTAGCAGCGGGTGGCGCGCCTGGATCTGGTAGCGGTTTGCGGCGGCCGTCTTTCTGCTTCACCACGTGGCCGGCCGCGGTCAGGTCGGTGACGATGCCGTACGCGCTGCGCTCGACGACACCCAGGCTGACCGCGATGTGCCCGGATCCTGGGTGATGCGCAGCAGCACCCAGGCCTGGTGGCCGGGAACTCCAGCCCTCCATCCTTAAGATATTTCGTCAAATTTATAGAAATATGTTGCTAGTTTTCAGGTTCAGATGTAGATTCTTAGTGCAGACCCTGGGAACAGCGGCCGATCCCGGCCATGGCCGGGCCAGCAAAGGGAACGGGCCAAGGTCCTGCGGCTCGGCCCCCCATTCGTAAGGAAGTAGCCCCATTACCGAGCGGGCCGCACCACACGCCACAACCAGCACCCTGCCGCGACCCTCAGCCAATTGCTCCGCCCCCCGCCCCCGCCGCAGGCGCCCCGGCGCGGCCGGCTCCATACCCGGATCAGCGGCATGCGCACGGGACTGATCGCGGGCGCGGCAGCCCTCATTGTGGTGGTGATCTTCATCATCCAGAACGCGCGCCCGCTGCTCCTTGCCGCCATCGCGGGCGCTCTGCTGACGGCCGCCGCGCGAGCCGCGAGGATCACCCAGCTGCAGCGGATCATGCACCGCGCCGGCGCCAGCCACATGCCGGGCAACCCGCCGATATCTGTCACGCACCACCGACCAGCCCCCGCACCTCACGCATCACGCTGACAAAGGAGTCGGTTATGGCATCATCGCCTGGATCGTCCTCGGCCTGGTTGCAGGCAGGCTTGCTCGCCAAATACGGTGATCCCCGGAAAAAGATCACAAGGCCTGATCCTCACCTGCCTTATCGGCATCGCCGGGGCGCTGGGCGGCGGCTGGGTCGCCACCAAGCTCTTCCACATCCACTCCCTGCAGGGATTCTTTAACCTGTCCATCCACCCGGCTCACCGCCATCGCCGGGTCAGCCGTCCTTCTGCTGGCCTGCCAGCGGGCGGAGCGGCCGGTCTGGCTGGTTCGCGCATCGCTGACACACCAATGCCGATATGCGCAGCCGCCGTTAACGGATCGACCGGGTCCAGCTAGCAGAGGCACGGTCTCAACTGCCGGGCCTCCCCTTACCGGCCGGGGGCTTCCGGCCCGATTCGCGCGAGCCCGGCAGGCGCAGCACCCAGCCGCACCGGGCAAGCGGACCTGCGCCACCCGCACGTGAACCTGTTTCCAGCCAAGGAGAACCGCTATGAGACGCCGACCCTTCGACATACTGGTCGCCACCGCCGGCCTGTTCCTGGCCGTCACGCTGATCGTGTCCGGCCTGCTGCTGACCTGGGCCCATAACTTCATCGGGAACGAAGTGCACACCCAGCTCGCCGCGCAGCAGATCGTCTTCCCGGCCAATAACAGCCCGGCCATCAAGGCCCCGGAGTTCGCCGCGATGCACCAGTACGCCGGGCAGCTGATGACCACCGGCGCCCAGGCCGAGGTCTACGCCGACCACTTCATCGCCAACCACCTCAAGGTGATCGGCGGCGGCCTGACCTACTCCCAGCTATCAGCCAAGGCCCTAGCGCAGCCTAATAACGTCAAGCTGGCCGCCCAGGTCGACACCGTGTTCAAGGGCACCACGCTGCGCAGCATGCTGCTGAACGCCTACGCCTTCGGCACCATGGGCACGATCGCCGGCATCGCTGCGATCGCCGCGTTTATCGCTGCCGCGGTCATGCTGCTCCTCGGCGGCCTCGGCCTGGTACACGCCCGCCGCGTGTCCCCGGCCGCCGGCATCCTCACCGGGCACCCCGCCCACGCTGCGGACCCGGACGTGCCGCCGCAGGCCACCCGCCCCAGCGACCAGCAGCTCAGCGAGCAGGACCTAGCCGCCGCCGCGCCCGGAGGCTCCAACGGCCGTCCCGCATGAGCATGGCCAGCCGGCCCGCCCCGGCAGTCCGGCAGCCCTGAGCTGTGACACGCACCTCGTGGTGCGGGCCGGAACACCTGCCCGCACCACGAGGTGCCAAGGAGGGTGTTCCGTGACGACGCGGCGATCGACGATGCCCTGGCCGGGTTCGGCGACGCGGCCGACCTGAAGAGCCCGTGGTTCACCGGCCATTCCGGCGGTGTCGCGCGGCTGGCCAGGGCTGCGGCGGGCCAGCTGGAGCCGACCGCGGCAGGGCTCGTCTACCGCGCCGGGCTCGTGCACGACATCGGCCGGGTCGCGGTGCCGACCGGCATCTGGGAGCGGCCAGGGCCGCTGCGACCTGGTGACTGGGAGCTGGTCCGGCTGCATCCCTATCACTCCGGCCGGATCCTGGCCCGCTCGCCCGTGCTCGCACCGCTGGGCCAGATCGCCTGCCGGCACCACGAGCGCACCGACGGCGGTGGCTACCCGGCCGGGATGCGCGGTTCCGAGCTGGACGCGGCCGCCTGCCTGCTGGCGGCGGCCGACGTCTTCCATGCGCTCGGCGAGCCGCGGCCGCACCGGCCGGCCGTCGGCCGGGCGGAAGCCGCCAGGGTCCTGTCCGGGCTGCCACTAGACCGGGACGCCGTCCGGGCCGTGCTCGCCGTCGCCGACGTGCCGGCTGCCGCTCTGCCACGGCTGCCCGCCGGCCTGACCGAGCGGGAACTTGACGTCCTGCGGCTGCTCGCCGCCGGGCGCACGAAACGCGAGATCGCCAGTGACCTGGTGATCTCGCCGTCCACCGTCCACACGCACACCATCCACATCTACGCCAAATGCGGCGTATCGACCCGGGCGGCGCTGGCCATGTTCGCCATGCGGCACGGGCTCGCGGCCAGGACAAGCCCGGCACGGAGCGGCCAGGCCCGCCGGCCATAGATCGACTGAACGATCGATGGTCCGGGCGGCCGGACCTCCTTAGCGTTGCGACCAGGCAACTAGCAAAGGAGACCGCCATGATCACCCGCACCACGGCCGATGAGGACGTAAGAACCGTCAGGTCCGTCTTCCACGCCTTCACCAGCCGCGACCTCGCCGCGCTCAGCACCCTGTTCCACCAGGACGCGACCTGGCATCACCGCAACGACGACCGGCTCGGCGGCAGCCACCGGGGCAGCGACGGCATCGCCGCATATCTGGCCGAAGCCGCGCAGCTCACCGCGGGCACCCTGCGCCCGGCACCGCGGTCCTTCATGGCCGACAGCGCGGGCCGCGTCTGCGTGCTCGTCCAGGTCAGCGGCACCCGCCCGGACGGTCGCTCGTTCGACGACCCGCAGGTCGCCCTGTTCAACGTCGAGGACGGCCGGGTGCGCAGCGTCGAGCAGTACGTCGGTGACCCGGCCGCCGTCACCGCGTTCTGGGCGTAGCGCCCGGGTTCTGGCACACCGTCACTACCAGCAACAGGAGCACTTCCATGAGCCAGCAGGACAACCTCGCCATCGTCAAGGAGATCTACGACGCCGTCGGGCGCGGCGACGTGACCGCGATCCTGGACCGGGTCAGCGATGACGCCGACTGGGCGGCCGAGGCCGCCAGCAAGACCGCGCCGTGGCACGGACCGCGGGCCGGGAAGGACGGCGTCGCCAGCTTCTTCAGCGACCTGGCCACCAGCATCGAGATCGGCGCGTTCACGCCGCGCAGCTTCGCCGCCGGCGAGGGCGACGTGCACCTGCTCGTCGACTGGACCATCCGGTCGCTCACGACCGGCCGCGAGGCGTCCATGACCATGCACCACTACTGGCGCCTGCGCGACGGCCAGGTCACCTACTTCCGCGGCAGCGAGGACACCGAGCTGACCGCCGAGGTCTTCGCCGCCTGACCGGGCAGCCGGCCAAATCAGGCGCGGACAGCCGCAGCCGGGTGCGCAGCGGACACCAGCCCCCCGCGCACCCGGGTCTGCCGTCCCCGGCTCTGTCGTCCCCGGGGGTCCCTGCCCTCATCGTCAGCGTGACCGGCCGTTCAGGAGATCTCGGTCGGGCGCGTGATCGCAGCCGAGCGCGACATGGCGGAGGCCGGCGTCGTGCGGTACGCCGCCCGGCCTGACGGGATCATCGTCGGCGGCGCGACCATGCGGATGGCGGACGGTGTCGCGCAGCTCACCGGCGCAGCGACCGCTCCGGCCCACCGCCGCCGGGGCGCGCAGACCGCGCTCCTGTCGGCTCGGCTCGCCGATGCCGCTGGTTGCGATGTCGCGGTCATCACGACCCAAGCCAGGTTCGAAGTCACAGCAGCAGAACGCGCAGCGTCAGGGATTCGATCTGCTCAATGCCCGCGCGGTCCTGGTCAAGCACCCGGACTCCGTCCGCCGGCCATCCCTTGCCCGCATCGAGATCCCACCGCCCGGCTAGGGCCGGCACTGCCAGGTGCGCTGGCGGGCCCATATGGAAGGACACAGACGATGAATGAGGTCCCGGTCGTTGTCGGCGACGCCCGACGCTCGCCTCAGGGAACGCCTGGATGAGGAGATCTACGTTTCAATGCCGCCGTCACCGGCCATCATGACGGCCGCTCGCTGAGCGTGGCTGTCCGCGGGGACGACGGTGACCTGCGTGTGGGACTCTATGGCTGGGCGTGGGGCGGGTGCGGCTACATCGAACTGCTCTGGGTGCGAGACGGCCAGCGCGGTTCCGGCCTGGGAGCCAGGCTCCTCGCCGCGGCCGGGGCCGAGATCCGGCGCCGCGGCTGCGACCAGGTGGTCCTCAGCACCCACTCGTTCCAGGCGCCCGGCTTCCATGCCAGGCTCGGCTACCAGGAGTGCGGCCGCACGCCGGGCTACCAGCGCGGCCACGACGAAATCCAGCTGCTGAAGCAGCTCCGCGATCACCGAAGGTGAGGACCACGATGACCTCCTGGCCCTGGCCGGAGAAGCTGCCGGCGCAGTTCGTGCGCATCGCCCGCCCCACCGACCGGCTCGATGACGTCGTCCGCTTTTACCGCGACGGGCTCGGGCTGCCCGAGCTTGACCGTTTCGCGGGTCATGCCGGCTACCGGGGCGTGATGCTGGGCTTGCCCGGCTTGCGGTATCACCTGGAGTTCACCCAGCATGATCACGGCAGCCCGGCGCCGGCGCCCAGCCGCGACAACCTCCTCGTGCTGCATTTCGGCAATCTGACCCAGGTCGGGCAGGTTGCCAGCCGGCTGGCGGCGCTCGGCCATCTGCCCGTGGAGGCGGAGAACCCGCACTGGACCGAGAACGGCGCGGTCACCGTCGAGGACCCGGATGGCTGGCGGGTCGTCCTGATGCCGCGGTCGCCGGAGCGCCCGGCAGATGCCGGGCCGGTGATCCGGCTCGGCGTGCCCGCCGACCTCCCCGCCGCGTCCGACGTGTATCGCTGCGCCTCGCTGTCCAATGCAGGTGACCGTGACAACCTGCTGGCTCATCCGGAGTACCTGGTTCTGGGGCCTGAGGGCCTGGCCGAAGGTCGCACCTATGTCGCGATGGAGGAAGGGTCGCTTGTCGGCTTCGCCACCTGGAGCCAGGGCGGCGGTAACTACGAGCTGGAAGACCTGTTCGTCGATCCAGGCTGGCGGCGGCGCGGGATTGCCGCCGCGCTCGTGGACCGCATTGCGCAGGTTCTGCGCGCACGGGGCGCAGAGCGCCTGGAGGTGACGGCCAACCCGCACGCGCTGGAGTTCTACCGCGCTGCCGGATTCACCGGCTGCGGCACTGCCGACACCACCTTCGGCGCCGCGCCGCACATGGTGCTAGCAATCCGCTGACTGCCTGGTGCCGGAGCGCACATGCCGGGCCGCCTCGTCCGCACTAGCGCTTGCCGGACGGCTTCGGCTTCTTGACCCTGGGGGCATCGACCGGACATGCGCCAGCGCGCGCTCCACCCAGCTCGCCGCGACTCGGGGAAACCCACCGGCCGAAATACCGGCAGGGCGCCCCGAGTCGACCTCACACCGTTCTCAGCCGCCACCCGCACAGACTGAGCGGGCTCAACTCCCGGCAGACGCACGCCGGGCATAGCACGAGATCGTATCGGCCAGCCATCCAAGATCGCCGCGGCACCCGCACCTGCGCCGCTGTCCGCCGTACCGCCTGGAACGTCTCCTCGAGTGTCAGCACGAGCCGGCACGGCCGCCCGGTGCGCATGGCGAGGAAGGCGAGCAGCGGCTCGAACTTGGGGTTCTGCTTGCCGCCGAAGCCTCCCCCAGGGTCAGGGGCGAACACCCGGACCTTGGTCAGCGGAAGCTGGAACAGGTCGGCCATCATCCGCTGCAGCAGGTACGGGTGCTGTACGGGGCTCCAGAGGGTCAGGCCGTCGCCGTCCGCGGCCGCGATGGCACCGTGGGGCTCGATCGCGAAGTGGGTCACCATCGGGAAGGTGTAGTCGTTCTCCAGGACGAGATCTGGCCGCACCGCGCTGATGTCCCCCCAGCCGTAACTCCGCTCGCGCAGGATGTTCGTGCCGGCCAGCGGGTCGCCCGGGCGCAGGGCTGGCTCCTGGACCAGCGGGGCAAGCGGGCCGAGCGCGGCGGCGACGGTAAGCACGCTCGGCAGCACCTCATGCTCCACCCGGATCAGTGCCGCGCCGGCCTCCGCAGCGTCGCGTGTCGTGCCGGCCACCGCGGCCACAGCCTCGCCGTGGTACTTCGTCTCGCCGACGGCCAGGACGGGCCGGTCGGCGAAGGCGGGCCCGAACCGCGGCATCGGGTGCGGCAGGTCCTGCGCGGTGACAACACAGGCCACCCCGGGGACCTCGAGTGCGCCGCTCGTGTCGACGCTGATGATGCGGGCCCGCGCGCAGTCCAGCGTGACGAGCTTGACGTGGAGCATGCCCTCCAGGCGCACGTCGGCCAGGAACTGCTGGGCGCCCGTGACTCGCTCGATCCCGCCCACGCGGGGCGCCGGCGTGCCAACTGTGCCGCGCCGGCCGGTGCCCGATCCAGCGACGGCGGCGGTCATTGCGGGCTCTTTTCGGCTGCGGCGAGCACGGCCTGCACAATCCGGGAAGGTGGTCCACCACCAGGGGGTCTACGACAACTTCATGACCGTGTACCCCGAACTTGACCCCTTCGAATACGCCCGCGAAGCCATCCCGACCGACGACCCGGAGGGCGCGGCTCTCTTCCCCGGCCGGGACGGGCAGCGGTTGCAACCGCGATAGCCGACGGCTGGACCCGCGAGGAGACGGCAGCGCGCGTTAAATTCCCTGCGCTCGGGCCCGTCGACATAGGCCAGGAGCACATGCTCGAGTACGTCGAAACGCTCAACGCCGGCTCGCTCTACGACAAGCTCACCGCCAAGACCGAAATCATCCTCTGAATTCGTTGCGGCGCCACGTCCACCGCAGTCCATCTGTGCTGGTCACCGTGCCACGACGGCCGCATCAGTCCGCGGGCATCCAGGCCGGTTAATTCTGCCTGGCTATGAGTAGTCGGCGAAAATCCGCCGCGCCGCGCCGTCGACAGTGACTAGGCCGCCATGCGGGACGATCCACTGCGGCCGCGTGTGACCAAACGGGACGCCGACGCACACGACGGCTTCAGGGTTATACCGGCCGACCTGCCCGGCGACGACGTCACGCTGCTCGGCACGCAGCCGGGCACGTTCCTCAGCAGGCGGACGGCGGGTGAAGTCAGACACCGGCGGGCGGGCTACCAGGACCGCACCGACCGCCGCGAGGACGCCGCGTTCGCCCAGCGAGCGGACGATCCATCCAACGTTACGCGCAGGAAGGAGCTCCTCCGAGGTCTCGATGATGAGCACGCCGCCCTCAAGCACGCCCGCATCGAACGGGAACCGCCCAGCGGTGAGGATCCATTCGATGATCTCCAGGCAACCACCCCACGTCCGGCCGGTCACTGACCGCGCCGGACCCTGCCAGCTCCACGGCTCGGTCGCCTCACGGTCACCGAAAGAGTTCAAAGCGCGCGGATCGGCCCAGTCGACACCGACATCCTCCGACTCACCCGGGTCTGTGATCTCGAGCGTCTCACCGGTGATCAGAGCGGCTCGCAGCGACCGCGCGTGGATGTCATCCACGCCGGGACCGGGGCCAAGGTGCACCTGGGACGAACCGCCATAGAAACTCGCGACGCCATTCGCCCAGAGCCAGTGGTGAAGGTTGGTATTGTCGCTCATCCCCAGGAAGGGCTTCGGGTCGCGCCGGGCGAGCCCGGCATCCAGGTGCGGGATGACCGTGATCTGGTCCTCCCCGCCGACGACCGCAAGGATGCCGCGGACCGCCGGATCAGCGAAGGCGGCGTTGACATCGGCGGCCCGGGCCAGCGGCGTCGCGCCCACCATACGCGTCGTCGGGTACTCGACCGGGATAAGGCCGGTCACCTCGGTGAGCCGGCGCATCGCCTGCTCGTGCACCGCAGCCCAGACGCCAGGTGCTGCAAACGACGGGGAGAGGACGGCGATGTGCTCACCGCGATGCGCCTTGGGAGGGTGCACGAGGTCATGCGCCATGCGCGTCATCGAAGCACATCACCGCCACGCGCACATCAGAGAGCGTGCGCGCCGCCGCACCTGTCCGGCGATGTCGGTCAACTCGGTTGGCATCGCCGTCGTAAGCCGCTTCCGCGGCTATCGCGCGCAAAGAGGTAACGGAAGACCGGCTCAGTCCTGGGCCAGCTGGGGGATCACTTCTGCAGCGAGGCGCTCAGCGTGCTTGAGCTGGTCGAACAACGGCGTGAAGAGGATCAGTTCCGCGCCCGCAGCGGCAACCTCGCGCAGTTGCCGGAGGCAGTCGGGGGGCGTGCCGGCGACTGCGGCCGCCTCGATGCTCTCCACGCGTTGCCCGTAAAGCCGCTCCAGCGCCTCGTTCGTCCGGCTGCGGGCGCGCGCCGCGTTCTCGTCGATCGCCACGTAGACGCGTTTGGCAATCTGGAAATCCGCCACAGAACGGCCAGACTCCGCCAGAGCGCGGCGCACCACCCGGACCTGTTCTGCGAACTTCACGGTGGGAGACGAGCCCGCACCGAAGAAACCGTCGCCCTCCCGCACGGCACGCCGCAGCGCGGCCGGCCCGGATCCGCCGAACCACAGCGGCGGATACGGCTTCTGGAACGGCTTGGGTTCCATGCTCGCGTCTTCAAGCCGCCAGAACTCCCCCGGGAACGTCACCCGCTCCCGGGTCCACAGCGCCTTCATCAGCGCGACGCCCTCGGTGAACCGCGCCACGTACCGGTCCGGCTCGAGGCCGAACGCGGCGAACGGCCGCATCTTGCCGCCGCTACCAACCCCCACCTCGATCCGTCCGCGGCTGAGCTGGTCCAGCGATGCAACGGCCTTCGCGAGGTGCACCGGGTTGTGCAGCGTGGACACAAACACCACGCAGCCGATCCGCATGCGATCAGTGCACGATGCGGCGAAGGTCATCACCTCGAGCGGGCTGAGCTGCGCCCACGAACCCAGCGTCTGCTCCTGTGCCCAGGCGCTGTGGAAACCGAGTTCCTCGGAGCGGACAAGATAGGCGCGGAAAGCCTCCGGATCGAACTCGCCATCCGCGTAGAACTGCGGAATCGCGATCGCGAACCTCATGGCCCGATCGTATCGGCCGGGCAGCCGGGCACCTCCGTGAACGGATCTGGACGACCTGCGCAGGTTATCCGTCACCGGACCCGCGCCGAACCCCAGGTCCACGTAGTGCCATCCGGACTCACTCGGATGCCACCGACGTCCGCATCGGATTCGAGCCGACCGAGCGTGTCCAGCTTTCGCTGCTGCAGGCTGCGTGGCGGTTCCATTACTGCTCCTTCATCGACGATGAGTTGATCGACCCTTTCCCATCGTCTGTCCGGGATTCGTACGACGGCGGAGTGGTCGCCCCAGCAACGCCTTCGCGGCCGGCGTCGGCGGCGCGGTGCTGGCGTGGCGCCGACGGCGGGGCCGCGCGCCGATGAGGCCGCGGATGACGTGGGTGAGAGAGATCTTGTGCCAGCGCCTCGCGGTACGCGTCCGTGCAGTTCAGGGCTCGGAAGGGTTGAGCGGGGCGTCTTCCCATGCGAACCCGTCCGGGTCGGTGAAGGGCCCAGCTTCGCTGCCAATCACGAGCCGGTGCGATCCGGTGCCCTCGGGAGGAACGCCGGCGTCCCTGGCGAGCGAACGGCGGCCGTAGAGCGCCAGCTTGACGGCACTGGACGGAGTGGCGAACTCGACGTACTTGCGGCCGAAGCTCTTCGCCACAGCCAGGCCGCGGCCTTCGTAGAACCGCTTGCTCGCGGTCACGTCCGCGGCGCCCAGCAGCAGCACGATCTGGTCAATCTGCCGGGTGGCCGCGCCGGTGTCCTTCTTCGCCGAGGTCGCGACCTTCCAGATCGTCCCGTCTGGGGCTTGCACGACGCCGCCATAGCCCCAGAAGGACTTGGCGGCTGGCTTCAGCGCCGTGGCGCCGGCGTCGAGGGCGGCGTCGATGAGTGCCTTGACGTTGGCTGGCTGGGATACCGTAAGCGAGATCGTGAACGCGCGGAAGCCGGTCGTCGGTGCCTCCGAGGCCCGCATGCGCAGCTGAGTGCCCAAGCCGAAGGCAGTGGTGTAGAAGCGGCGAGCGGCCACGGGGTCGGGTGCTTCGAGGGTGATAGATCCGATGGCGGTCATGGCAGGTCCTTTCCAATGGTCCCTGAGCCTTCTCTAAAGTTGCGGTGTCACTGCTATGACGGATCGCGACGGAGATATATGACCGATGCCGGAACACGGGACCTGGCCACAGCCTTCGAGGCCAGCCGCGGCCGCCTGCGGGCGATCGCCTATCGGATGCTCGGCTCGCTGAGCGACGCGGACGACGCCGTCCAGGAAACCTGGCTGCGGCTCAGCCGCTCCGACGCGGACGACCTGGCGAACCTGGACGGCTGGCTGACCACGGTGATCTCCCGGATCTGCCTGGACATGCTGCGCTCGCGATCTGCGCGCCAGGAGGAGCCGCTGGGCGAGCATCTCCCCGACCCCGTCGTCAGCAGCCTGGACAGGGCCGACCCCGAGCAGGAGGCTGAGCTCGCGGACGCGGTCGGCATGGCGCTGCTGGTGGTGCTGGACAAGCTGAGCCCCACCGAGCGCCTCGCGTTCGTGCTGCACGACATGTTCACGGTGCCGTTCGACGATATCGCCGCCATCGTCGGCCGCTCGCCGAACGCCGCCGCCCAGCTCGCCAGCCGCGCCCGGCGGCGGGTGCGCGGCTCGGCCGCGGCCACCGACACCAGCCTCGCCCGCCAGCGGGAGGTCGTCGGTGCCTGGATCGCCGCCGCCCGCGGCGGCGACTTCGACGCGTTGCTCACGCTGCTCGACCCGGACGTCGTGGCCCGGATCGATCTCGGCGCGCTGCCCGCTGGCGGGCTGCGCGAGGTCCGCGGTGCCGCCCAGGCGGTCGGGCTGGCGGCCAGCTACCGGCGCTCCGCCCCGTTCGCGCACGCCGCATTGGTCAGCGGATCCGCGGGCATCGTCGTCACGGCCGACGGCGGGCGGCCCGCCTCGGTCATGGCATTCACCTTCGCCGCAGGCAAGATCACCGAGATCTACATCCTGGCCGACCGCTCACGGCTGGCCCGGCTCGGGAGCGGTCCGCCAGCCGCCGGACAAGCAAAGTGAACCCGACCACGTCTCGACCACCACGCTCGAGCAGGCGCGGTGACCGGTAGCTGCCTGTCTTTGCGGGATGGGCCAGCCATGCTCGACCGCCATCGTGATCACGCCCCCTCCGCGGACGGCGTACCCGCTTGCTAAGGACGCGCAGCATCCTGGCTATCTATTTCTAAAAATCTATTGCTAGTTACTGATTACGAACGTACTGCTAGCAGACACCGGAGATCAGTCGCCGACAGCCAAGTTCCCCGGCTCGCCGACGAAACCGGGGGCATCTCCTCCCACCGGCTCGGTCGCTGCTCCGGGAAGGAACTAACGCCATGCCCGACCCACCGGCATCCCGCCTGCCTACCGCCAGCACCCTGCCGCCCCGGGTGGCCAACGGTTCGGCTCCAGCCCGGCCAGCGCCCCAGCGCGGCGGCCTGCCGACTGGTCAACGGGCGGCCCATCCGACTGGCGCACCGCTGGACAGGCCCACCGGGCCGGTCCAGCCGGGTCAGCCGCCCAGAGCCGGACGGCGGGGGATGCGGACCGGCACGGCCATCTTCCTCATCACGGCCGGCGCCATCTTGCGGTTCGCGGTACCGGCAGGCTCTCTGCACGGACTGAACGTGCACGTCGTGGGGGTCATCTTGATCCTCGCGGGCGTCCTCGGCCTGCTGCTCCCCCGGTTGGCGCAAGCCCCGCAGCATACCGACCGGCTGCGCCGCTGGGTCCGCCCTAACCAGCCCAGGGCCTACGACACGCCTCCGACGGGCATTTACCCGAGCGGCAACGACGACAGCCCGGCCCTGGTCCAGGACCACAGCACCCCCGACGACCGCCCGCAGCTAGTCGATGACCTGCTCAACTACGAGCACCCGCTGCTCTGAGACACACGTCGGCCACAGCAGCGGGACCCGTGACGATTACCGTCTCGCCGTCGGGCCCAGCGCCGGGATCCGCACTCCCCCGCCGCCGACCGTTGGCCGCGATCTCGGGATTGGTCGCGCCCTGGGCTGCGAGGGCGCGGATCTGGAACTCCCGGGGCGTGAGCTGGCTGGTCGCGCGTCGTCACCTCTGCGGGGACGGGACGCGCCCGTACCCGGGTCACCAGCGCGGCGCCGCGCTGGCATCCAGACCCTCCAGGTCCATCGCGAGCAGCGCCTCGAAATGAGCTGGCCAGGGCTCGGTGCGACGCAAGGTGAAAACCATGCCCACGCCCTCGGTACCGAGCCGCCGAGCCGTGAACACCAGGGGTCACGTCGGCCAGCCCGCTGTACGGGATCTCGGATTCTGCCTCAAGACAACGGTCCTGAAGCGCCGGGTGGAGTGGCTGGGGCCAGGACGGTGGCCAGCTGCTGAGTGGCCCCATACGCTTAGGTGATGCGTGGTTCGGTCACGGTTCATATGGCGGCATCCGCTGACCGGGTCTGGGATCTGGTGAGTGACATCACCCGGGTCGGGGAGTTCAGTCCCGAGACGTTTGAGGCGGAATGGCTCGGCGGCGCTAGCGGGCCCGAGGTGGGGGCGCGTTTCCGCGGTCATGTCCGGCGCAACGGCCGGGGGCCGGTGTACTGGACTGTCTGCACGGTGGTGGCGTGCGATCCGGGCCGCGAGTTCGCCTTCGCGGTGGCCGGGCCGGGCGGGATGACCGTGAACACGTGGCGCTACCAGCTGGAACCCGGCGCGGCGGGTACCGATGTCACCGAGTCGTTTGAGCTGGCCGACACGCCGGTCATGCGCCTGTACTGGATGGTCGCTGGGTTTGCGCGCGGCCGCACCAACCTGGACGGCATGCGGGTCACCCTGGAAAGGATCAAGGCAGTCACCGAATCCGCCGGTTCTTCCCGTTAGGCCCGACGCCGAAGCTCTCGGTTGCCGATGTGCAACTCGTCTGCAGAATGCCGTCCACGGACGTGCGCACCAGGCGGCATGGCGAAGCCTCACGCGGCTCGTGTCGCATCAGACACCGGCCGCGCGAGAGCCCGTTCGATCAGCCCCACCTGACGCGCGATCGGCGGCTACGAGCGGATATCGCGTGACCACCTAGCGTTAGGACTAGGACAGTAGGTGGCCGGAACGCTAACTATGACCACGGAAAGTCCGAGATACCAGCAAGACGGCAGCTCTTTGCTCTCACCCTCATGCCGAACGGAGTGTTGCCGGCATGGCGGTGCTGCTGCACACCGGCGACGACGCACAGTTCGGCTCACCGGCCTACGCCGAAGGCCGGCACTTCCTGACCCGGGCGGGCGCAGGCTGGCTCGCTGATCAAGATGCCGCACTCGTCGGCATCGACGCGCTCAACATCGACGACACCGCCGACAGCGAGCGGCCCGCGCACACGCTGCTGCTTGCCGCCGGCATCCCCGTCGTCGAGCATCTGACCGGCCTCGAGCAACTTACGGGGTGATTCCCGGACCAGGAAGCCCTGGATAGGTGACCATCTCGGCGCGGATGACATGGCTGAGTTCCTGCGGCTGGTTAAGGTTCTGTCAGGCAGGCAATGGCCTGGGAGGAAACCGAACATGACACAGCCAGCCGTTCCAGGCTCCGCTAACTGGCAGCGCCAGTGGACCATCGATGCCGGAGATGTGCTGCTCCAGCCGGTCACTCGCCGCATCGCGGAAGACGTGCTCGCGGG
>JBEKIF010000078.1:0-15250 GCA_050011895.1 Streptosporangiaceae bacterium
GTGGAGCGGGTGACGAGAATCGAACTCGCACTATCAGCTTGGGAAGCTGACGTTCTACCATTGAACTACACCCGCGCGGCCTGGCGGCCGCTACCCGTGACGGTGGGCGCGCTCAGCTCGCGACGCCATGGTACCGGACGGACTGGCACCGCAACGCCGCTAGCTATAGGCCTTGTCGCAGCCGGCCGAGCAGGTTGTCGCGCTCGGCGAGCGCCGCGCGCAGGCCGTCCCGCTCGGCCTCGAGTTCCGTGACACGTGCCTCCAGCGCCAGGACCCGGCGGATCGCGCTTAGCGTCATCCCCTCGTCAATGAGGTTGACGACATACCGCACAACCGTGATCTCGCGTCGCGTGTAACGGCGCTGGCCGCCCGATGACCGGTTCGGGCGCACCACCTTGAACTCATCAAGCCGACGCAGGAACGCTTGCTGGATCTCAAGCAGCTGGGAGACCTGGCCCACCGTGTAGAGCGGCAGGTCATCGTCATCAAGTGGCAACATTGACACGGCTTGCTCCCGGGATGGTTCCGGGCCCGGACGGGGCGATGTGCCTGCCGCCGGGCCCGGACAGCCTATCTCCGCGTTACGGGACGCCGTCGCCCAAGCTCGTCAGGCGGCGATCTCCGCCTTGGGCGCCGTCACGACCTCGACCTTGCGGGGCAGGGCCTTCTCGGTCAGTGGCACGCGGACAGTCAGGACACCGTCGGTGTACCCGGCCTCGATCTTGTCAGCGTCAACCGTGTCTGACAGGCGGACGCGGCGGGCGAACGAGCCCATCAGCCGCTCGCGGATGAACGGCTTCTCGCCCTCGGCGTACTCCTCAGCGCGCTTGGCGCTGACGGAAAGTACACCGCGGTCCACAGTGACCTCGATGCTCTGCGGGTCGATGCCCGGGAGATCGAAGCGGAGCAGGATGTCGTCCTTGCGGCGGATGCCGTCCATCCGCATGGCCGGACGGCCGACGGCCGCCGTGCCGAAAGCCCGCTGGGCGAGCCGGTCGAACTCCTGCGTGAACGGATCGAACGATGTGAGCAGCATCGAGATGCACCTCCAGTGTGTACCAGGACCTGGTGACCTAGGTAGTTATCTATCTACTTCAAATGAACCTACAACTCAGATGGCATATTCCTTGAAACGATAAAAGGCCGTCAGGGCCGTGACGATGGTCCCTGCCGCCGGGAGCGTGGCCGCGTTACGCTGAGGGGGCTACCGGGCAGTAACTCGGTAGCTACCGAAGGAAGCAGGGAACAAGGCCATGAGCGAAAACGGACACTCCGGGCAGGCCGGACAGGCCGGCACCCAGCGGGGTAAAGGAGACTCACCGACCACCGCGCAACCGCATGTCAGCGAGGCCCAGGCCCGCAAAGTGGCCGAGGAAGCACGGGAGACTGGCTGGGCGCTGCCCAGCTTCGGCAAGCAACTCTTCCTCGGCGATTTCCAGCTTGGCCTGATCCATCCGCATCCGGTGCCGGACGATGAAGCGAGCAAACGCGGCGAGGAGTTCTGCCAGCGGATGCGCGAGTTCTGCGAGAACCATGTCGACGCCGCGGTCATTGAACGGGATGGGAGGCTGCCGGACGAGGTTATCAAGGGTCTAGCCGCGATCGGCGCCTTCGGGATGAAGATCTCGCCGGCCTACGGCGGGATCGGCCTCAGCCATCTCTACTACGGCCGGGCCCTGATGATTGGCGGATCGGTATCGCCCGCGATCTCCGCTCTATTGTCCGCGCACCAGTCGATCGGCGTACCTCAGCCCATCGCCCAGTTCGGCACCGAGGCACAGAAGCAGGAGTACCTGACGAGGTGTGCGCGCGGTGAGATCAGCGCGTTCCTCCTGACTGAGCCAGACGTCGGCTCCGACCCGGCCCGGCTGAGCACGACGGCAATCCCGTCCGCCGACGGCAGCGAGTACGTGCTGAACGGCGTCAAGCTGTGGAGCACCAACGGCACTATCGCTGACCTGCTCGTGGTGATGGCGCTGGTACCCCGTAGTGAGGGACATCGCGGCGGCATCACGGCGTTCGTGGTGGAAGGCAACGCGGATGGCATCACGGTGGAAAACCGGAACGAATTCATGGGCATCCGCGGGATCGAGAACGGGGTGACCAGGTTCCACGAGGTACGGGTGCCCGCGGCAAACCGGATCGGCAAGGAGGGCCACGGCCTCAGGATCGCTCTGACCACCCTGAACACGGGTCGGCTGTCGCTGCCCGCCGGCTGCGTGGCGAATGGGAAACTCGCGCTCAAGGTCGCCAGGGAGTGGTCGCGGGAGCGGGTGCAGTGGGGCCGGCCGGTTGGCGAGCATCAGGCGATCTCCAAGAAGATCGCCTTCATCGCCGCAACCACATACGCTCTCGAGGCGGTCGTCGAGCTATCCAGCCAGATGGCCGATGACAAGCGCCGGGACATCAGGATCGAGGCCGCGATCGCCAAGCTGTACTGCTCGGAGATGGCCTGGAAGATCCTGGACGAGCTCGTGCAGATCCGGGGCGGGCGCGGCTATGAGACTGCGCCCTCACTTGCCGCTAGGGGCGAGCGCGGCGTGCCGGTCGAGCAGTGGCTCCGGGACGCGCGGATCAACCGGGTCTTCGAAGGATCCTCGGAGATCATGCGGCTGTTGATCGCCCGTGAGGCGACCGACGCGCACCTGGCGGCGGCTGGCGACATGCTCAAGCCAGGACTGGCCACCGGCGAGAAGGCTAAGGCCGCAGCCAAGGCCGGCGGGTTCTACGCCAAGTGGCTGCCCACCCTGATGACCGGCGAGGGCCAGAAGCCGAACGCGTACAGCGACTTCGGCCCGCTCGCGCAGCATCTGCGGTACGTGGAGCGGACGTCAAGGAAACTGGCGCGCGTGACGTTCTATGGCATGGCCCGCTGGCAGGGCGGCCTTGAGCACAGGCAGGGTTTCCTCGGCCGCGTCGTCGACATCGGCTCCGAACTGTTTGCGATGAGCGCCGCTTGCGTGCGTGCCGAGATGGACGCCTCGCAGGGCAAAGGCAGCGGCCGGGCGCAGACCGGAGTCGAGCTGGCCGACGCGTTCTGCGAACAGGCGCGGCTGCGCTGCGATGAGCTCTTCGACCAGCTATGGAAGAACACTGACCAGGCCGACTCGGCTGTCGCGAAGAAGGTTATGTCCGACCGCTACATGTGGCTCGAAGAGGGCGTCATCGACCCGTCCATCCCGGGGCCGTGGGTCTCCGTGTCCGAGCCAGGGCCATCGAAGGCGGAGGACCTGCGTCGCCATATCGGCTGAGGTACGGCCACCGCTCATAATTCACGGCCGTCGGCCACCACTAGCCGAAGGCCCGCCACCGAGAGCCCGGTCAGAGAGCCCGGGCCCTCGGGTCGGGCTGCCCGGCCTGAGTGCCCGGCCTGAGCATGGTCGCTACTTATACCGGATTTGGTGAGGGCATAGCTGACATTCTGGACAAGAATAGCCACCAAATCCGGTATAAGTGATTCGATCATGGACAGCCAAGAACGAGGTATAGGCCAAGGAATTCGTATTTGTCCCTTTTAGGGCTACTACGCTAGACGGCGCGCGGGGCCGGACGGCACGTCACGCGCGGGACATCGCGTGCGGGTAGGGACGCCGCACAATCGAGTTCACCCGGTGAACTGGGTTAGCCGAGGCGCTCGATGATGGTGGCGTTCGCCTGGCCGCCGCCCTCGCACATCGTCTGCAGCCCGTACCTGCCGCCGGTGCGCTCGAGCTCGTGCAACAGCTTGGTCATCATGACCGCGCCGGTCGCGCCGAGTGGGTGCCCAAGCGCGATCGCGCCGCCATTCGGGTTCGTCTTCTCCAGTGCTGCGCCCGTGTCCGCCGACCAGGCGATCAGCACCGGCGCGAACGCCTCGTTGACCTCGAAGACGTCGATGTCAGCAACGGCCAGGCCGCCCTTGGCTAGCACCTGGTCCGTCGCCGGGATCGGCCCGGTCAGCATGTAAACAGGGTCCGAGCCGATCACGGTCATCGCGTGGATGCGGGCCCGGGGCGTGAGGCCATGCCGCTGCACGGCAGCTTCCGATGCGACGAGGACCGCCGCAGCACCATCGGAGATCTGCGACGCAGTCGCGGCGGTGAGTTCCCAGCCCTCGCGGAGCGGCTTCAGCTGGGCCATCTTCTCCAGTGAGGTGTCTCGGCGCGGCCCCTCATCGGTGGTCACCCCGCCGACGGGGGTGATCTCCCGCTCGAACCGGCCCTCCTCGATCGCGTGCAGCGCCCTGGTGTGGCTCTTCAGCGCGAACTCCTCCAGCTGCGCGCGCTTGATTCCCCACTTCTCGCAGATCAGCTGGGCCCCGCGGAACTGGGAGATCTCCTGATCGCCGTAGCGGCCCCGCCAGCCTTTCCCGAACGGCGGCGGCATCCCCTTCTCCATGGCCAGGGAGACCGTCGAGCCCATCGGCACGACGCTCATGCTCTCAACGCCTGCGGCTACGACCAGCTCCTGGGTACCTGACAGCACCCCCTGGGCCGCAAAGTGCACGGCCTGCTGCGAGGAGCCGCACTGGCGATCGATGGTGACGCCGGGCACGTTCTCCGGCAGCCCAGCCGAGAGCCAGGCCTGCCGGGCGATATCGACGCTTTGCGGCCCGATCTGCGAGACACAGCCCATGATCACGTCTTCGATCGCGGCAGGGTCGGCTCCGGTCCTTGCCACCAGCTCCGTCAGCACGTGCGCTGCCAGATCCACCGGGTTCACCGCCGAAAGGCCGCCATTGCGCCTGCCAACCGGAGTACGTACCGCGCCGACGAGATATGCCTCTGCCACCAGACCTCCCTTGACAAGCCCGTACAGTCCGGCGCGGCGATGCCGCCCCTTGGGTATGCCCGCCGGTCGCGACCAGTCACTTTGAGGTTACTCCTGAGTCACTTCATTCATAGGAGTGACCGCTGGCCGTCCGGAGGGCAGCGCGGACGGACGGACAGGCCAGCCGGCCAGCAGGGGACCCGGGCTGGGTGGGGCAGGGCGGCGGGGCGGAGCGAGGCGGCGGGGCGGAGCGAGGCGGCGGGGCGGAGCGGCGGACGGACGGCCAGCCGGGCGGCGGAGCGGCCCGGGCGGATCGCGGCGGCGCGGCGGTGCGACCGGGGCCGGGGCGGGTCAGGCGGCACGGGCCGTCGGATGCGCATCGGGGTGGGTCCGTCCGGACGGCTGATTCGGGCCTTCCGCGGCCGTCCTCACGACTACCATCCGTGATGGGTCGAGGTCAGCGCGTGGGAGGAACGCGCCGGGGAAGTCCTTGCACCGCACGGGAAGATACGGGGACAGTGACAAAAGCCATCGAAGAATCGGTAGGTTTGGTCAGTATCGGCCAGCTTGCGAAGGATGCGGGGGTTAGCAGCCGGACTATCCGGTACTACGAGGAACTCGGGATCCTGCCCGAACCGCGGCGCTCCCCTGGCGGCACCCGGAAGTACCCTCGCGAGTACCAGGGCTATATCGAGACGGCGCTCGCGCTCAAGGATCTCGGGTTCCGGCTTGAGGAGATCAAGCCGCTGGCGAGGCTGGCGCTTGGCCGTTCGGTCAGCGCGGGGCAGCGGGACAACGCGGCCAGGTTGGTGGACGACAGGATCGAGGCCCTGGCCCGGCAAGTCGACATCCTGCGCAGGCTGCGCGACTCGGTGCGAGGCCCCGGCCAGGTCGCCTAGCAGCGGCCGGCCCGCGGCCAGGGCGGGGCCGCAGGCTCGCGCGGCGGATCTGCCGGCAACTGGCCGACCTGCGGGCCGGAATCTCCCAGGCTGGACTGCTCGCGCAGCGGGATCCGCCAGAACTGGCCGGCCAGCGGGGGCCTCCTGCCGTGGCCGGAATGCCTGCGTTAAGGGGACTTTCCTGGCGGCTGGCTTATGCTCAGAAGAGCGAGACTCCAGGGAGGGCGGCGGTGGCCGAAGGCCTGATACTGCTGGGGTTCCTGGCCGTGCTGGTGGCTATTTTCACGGTCCGGACCCGGCGGCGCCTCGGCTTGGCGTCGACGGGCAAGACCTGGGCGGTAGTCATAGCCGTGTTCGTCATTTTCGTGCTCGGCATGTGGGCGTCAACCCGGCACTGACTGGCGACCGGTACAGCGCGACCGGTACAGCGCGACCGGCTCGCACAGCCGGTCAGCTGGCTGTCAGCTGCCGCCCGGAGCCTTCCTTCATGGGCATCTCGAACCAGACCGCCTTGCCCTCGTTGGTCGGCCGAGATCCCCACCGGGTCGCCAGCTGATCGACGAGATAAAGTCCGCGGCCGCCTTCGTCGGTTTCGCCCGCGGTGCGGATCCTCGGCAGCCGCAGATCGGCGTCGAAGACCTCGACCCAGACCGAGGCCGACCCGCGCCGCAGCCGCAGGGTGAATTCCTTGCCCGCGGCGACGGTCAGGCGGTCGCCGAACGGTGACCCTGACCAGTCCTCGATGATCTCCGGAATCGCCATCCCTGATGGCTCGAAAACGAACTCGTGCCTCGGGGTCGGCGAGACCGCCGCATGCAGGACGACGTTGGTCACGACCTCCGATACAAGCAAGCAGGTCATATCGGCCTGCTCGAGGTCCATCCCCCAGGCCAGGAACGTTTCGTGGGCTGCCCGCCTGGCCTCAGAGACCCTGATCGGCTCGGCGGGGAAGGTGTAGTCCCAGGACGCCAGGTTGATCGGGGAGGTCCGGACGACCACGATCGCCATATCGTCGTCGATCTCGCCAGGCACCGCCCGCTCGGCCGCCTGCGCGATATCCTCGACGTTTCCCGTCCGCGCCGCGTCCACCGCGTCGCGGAGCATCTGCAGCGCCTCGGCTTCGGTGTAATGGCCGTGGCCATCCGCGCGGTGCCGCCGGTCGGTCAGGCCGTCGGTGTAGAGGACCAGCGTGTCGCCCGCGGCCAGCTCGTGCGTCTCCTCCAGGTAGGTCGGGATTCCTGGCATTCCCTTGCCCCTGACGCCGAGCAGCAGGCCCTTGTGCTGGATCTCCATCTGGGCGACCCCGCCCTCGGTAATGAGCAGCGGGGCATCATGGCCAGCGTTGGAGAATGACAGCTGACGCGACCAGGCGTCATAGACCAGATACGTACAGCTGACGATGGGCGGATCGGCACCGAGCGAGCCTGGTTTGTCCGGTGCGGGGGCGAGCATCCGGCACCAGTCGTCGAGCCTGCGCAGGATCTCGGCGGGCGGCTTGTCGTCCTGGGCGAACGCGCGGAGCGCGGCACGAAGCTGGCCCATGATCGCCGCGGCACGGGCGCCCCGGCCCTCCACATCGCCGATGACGATGCCGACGCGGCCGGCGGACAGCGGGATGATGTCATACCAGTCGCCGCCCACCTGCGTCTGGATGCCCTGGCCATGGGTCTCAAGCGGCTTGGCAGGCACGTACTTGTAGGCGACCTCAAGGCCGTCAAGAGCGGGTGGCGCCTGGGGCAGCAGGCTGGTCTGGAAGGCCAGCGCGGTGCGGCGTTCTTCCTCGAAGAGCATGGCGTTGTCGATGGCGATGGCGATCCGGCTCGCGATCGCGCCGAGGAAATCGCGGTCGTCGGCCCCGTAATACCGGTCGCCGCGGTCGGTCAGCCTGGACAGCGCCAGGCTCATCACGCCGAGCAGCTCACCCCGGGCGATCAGCGGCGCCGCGACCACCGAGGTGAGCCCGATGTCCTCACTGGCCTGCAAGCTTGCGACGCTCGGCGCCGGGAACTGGTCTTCGGCGAGATCGGCCACCACGACCGTCTCCATCAGGCTCATCGCCTGCTGGCAGAAGTGCCCCTCCGGGTACCTGATCTGCTGACCCACCATGGCCCAGGTTCCCGGCGCCGGCGTCCAGCCGCCTGCGTGCCGCTGCGCACGGCGCATCAGCTTGTCGCCCTGGAACAGGTCGATGAAGCAATGGTCGGCGAACTGCGGGACCAGCGTCTCGGCGACGTGCCGCAGGGTGGTGTTGAGCTCGAGCGAGCGGGCCAGCCGCTCGCCGATGCGCTCGAGCAGGCCGATCCGGTCCCGCTCGCGCTTGCTGCCACGGCCCGCTGCGGCCCGGGCCATGATCATGACGCCGGTGATCGTTCCCGACGGCTGGCGCATCGGGACTGCCTGCGCGCGGACGAAAACCCGCGACCGGTCCGCACGCCTGCTGACGAACGTCCCTTCCCAGACCTTGCCGCGCAGTACCTGCTGAGTAAGCTCACCCGTCCGGCGCGCGTCTCCTTCTTCGAAGCCAAGAGAATGCAGCGGGCGCCCGGCCAGCTGGTCGGCGGCGCCGGGAAAGCCGAACAGCTCTACCGCAAAAGAATTCGCAAAACGCAGATTGCCATGTGTATCTGCGACCACTATGGCGGTCTCGACCTGCTCGAGAATATCCGCTGCCGCTAGCAATGCCTCACATCCTGCAGCATCCGCGCCGTTCACCGGGAGCGCTCCTGATCAGGAACGCAACCGCCATCGGCCGCCTGGCTGCAGCCATCACGAACCCGTGACGAAAACGTGCGCGGCAACCCGGCGAGGCAGTTCCGCCTCGGTACCGCCGGCCTTGTTCTCACACCTCACCCATACACCGTCATCGCTCGCCGTCAGCTCGACCTCGTGGCCAGGCTGAATCCCGACATTCTTGAGTTTAAGCATTAGTTCCGCATCGCTCTGGACTTGTTCACTGATCCGCCGTACCACAACCGGCTGGGCCCGGCCCGAGGCGATCTTCGTCATGGCCACGCTGCCGTCCCGCGCCGCCAGGCCGGCCCGCTGGCTCGCGTCCGCCGGGACCCCAAGCTCGTCAAGGCCGGGAATGGTATTGCCGTGCGGGCACCGGACCGGATAGCCAAGCAACTCAACGAGCCTGCGCTCCACACTGTCGGAGATCACGTGCTCCCAGCGGCAGGCCTCGATGTGGACTTCTTCCCAGGGCAGGCCGATGACCCCTACCAGGAGGCATTCCGCCAGCCGGTGCTTGCGCATGACGCGCATCGCCAGCGCACGGCCGGTCCCGGTCAGCGAAAGCTGGCGGTCACCTTCGACGCGCAACAGCCCGTCGCGCTCCATCCTGGCCACCGTCTGGCTCACGGTTGGGCCGCTTTGCGACAGGCGCTCGGCAATGCGGGCGCGCAACGGGACGATACCTTCCTCTTCCAGTTCGAAAACCGTGCGGAGGTACATCTCCGTCGTATCGATCAGCCCGTGCGCCGTCAAGAGGATCCTCACCTCCATAGGCGATGGTATGCGTGATCGTAACTCTGCCGGACCGAGGACCGGGAGGGTCAGGGCGCCAGCCGGTCCCGCACCCAGCGCCCGTTCTCGCGGCGGTACCTGAACCTGTCGTGCAGCCGGTTCAGCCGGCCCTGCCAGAACTCGCACACCTCAGGCACTACCTGGTAGCCGCCCCAGAAACCAGGCATCGGCACGTCCGTACCCTCCGGCCAGCGTTCCGCTAGCTCGGCGTACCGGCAGTCGAGGTCGTCACGAGAGCCGATCACCGACGACTGCTTGCTGGTCCACGCGCCGAGCTGGGAGCCGCGCGGGCGGGACCTGAAGTAGGGCTCGCTCTGCTTGGTGGTCAGCGCGCGGACGGCACCCTCGATGATCACCTGGCGGTGCATCGGGTGCCACGGGAATACCAGGCACGCACGCGGCACCTCGGCCAGGTCAGTGGCCTTCCGGGAGGTACGGTTCGTATAGAACGTGAAACCATCGGAGCCATAACTCTTGAGCAGGACGGTCCTGGCCCTGGGACGCCCGCTGGCGGAGACGGTCGCCAGCACCATCGCGGTCGGCTCGGCGAGCCCCGCGGCCGTCGCGTCGGCGAGCCAGCAGCCGAACTGGGCCAGCGGATCGTCGGCAGCCGTCGTCTCGTCGAAGCTCAGCCCGGCCGGATCGGGCTGGCGGCGGGCTTGGCCGGTCGTATCCACGGGAATGATCCTCACACACAAGCCTTCGCGCTCGTCACCCGGGCGGCCCGGAAGATCAGCAGGCCCGGCAACGGGGCCGAGGAGACGTAACGGGGCAAACGGGGAACGGGCACCAGGCGACCGGGAACCGCGGAACCGGGAACCGGGGCGACCAGGCCCGCGCGGAACTGCGGGCGGCCAACGGGCAGCCGGGCTATCCGGTCCCGCTGCCCGCGAGGTTGAATAGAGCGGCTGGGCGCCATAGCCCGGCGGCCCGCCGGGCCGCCGGCCGCAGCTGGCCACGCAGACGGAGGAATGACAGATGTCCGACTTCATACCCGGCCTAGAGGGCGTCGTCGCGTTCGAGACCGAGATCGCCGAGCCCGACAAGGAAGGCGGCTCGCTCCGCTACCGGGGGGTCGACATCGAGGAGCTGGTCGGGCGGGTGACATACGGGCACGTGTGGGGCCTGCTGGTGGACAATGCGTTCGCGCCGGGCCTGCCGCCGGCTGAGCCGTTCCCGATCCCGGTGCATTCCGGGGATATCCGGGTGGACGTGCAAAGTGCGCTCGCCATGCTCGCCCCGGCGTACGGGATGCGCCAGCTGCTCGACATCACCGATGAGCAGGCGCGCGATGACCTGGCCAGGGCCTCGGTGATGGCACTGTCCTTCGTCGCGCAGGCGGCCCGTGGCCTCGGCCTGCCGATGGTCAGCCAGCGGCGGGTCGACGAGGCGGAGACGATCACCGAGCGGTTCATGATCCGGTGGCGCGGCGAGCCCGACCCCCGGCACGTGAAGGCCATCGACGCGTACTGGGCATCGGCGGCCGAGCACGGCATGAACGCCTCCACGTTCACCGCGCGAGTGATCGCATCCACCGGGGCCGACGTGGCCGCCGCGCTGTCCGGCGCGGTGGGCGCGATGTCCGGGCCGCTGCACGGCGGCGCCCCGGCCAGGGTGCTTTACATGGTCGAGGAGGTGGAGCGGATCGGCGACGCCGACGCCTACGTGAAGTCGGCGCTGGACCGCGGCGACCGGCTGATGGGTTTCGGCCACCGCGTGTACCGGGCCGAGGACCCGCGGGCCCGGGTGCTGCGCAGGACCGCGAAAGAGCTCGGCGCGCCCAGGTACGAGGTGGCGGTGGCGCTGGAGAACGCCGCCCTGACCGAGCTGTACAACCGCAGGCCGGACCGGGTGCTTGCCACCAACGTGGAGTTCTGGGCGGCGATCATCCTGGACTTCGCCGAGGTACCGCCGCACATGTTCACCTCGATGTTCACCTGCGCGAGGACCGCAGGCTGGGCGGCGCACATCCTCGAGCAGAAGCGCACGGGGCGCCTGATCAGGCCCAGTGCACGGTACGTTGGCCCGAGGTCCCGCGCGGTGCGGGACGTACCCGGAGCCGCGGAGGTGCTTGATCAAGATGTCTGACCCGACACCAGGGATCGTGATCCCTGACAGCCTGCTGCCCGCGGACGGCAGGTTCGGCTGCGGTCCGTCGAAGGTCCGGGCCGAGCAGATCGAGCACCTGGCTGGCGCTGGCGCGGGTTACCTCGGTACCTCGCACCGGCAGGCCCCGGTCCGGTCGGTGGTGCGCAGGATCCGCGAGGGAATCGCGGAGATCTTCGCCCTGCCCGGCGACTATGAGGTGGTGCTCGGCAACGGGGGCACGACGGCGTTCTGGGAGATCGCGGCCTTCTGCCTGGTCGATCACAAGGCGCAGCATTGCTCGTTCGGCGAGTTCTCCTCGAAGTTCGCCAAGGCCACCGCCGCGGCGCCGTGGCTGGATGCCCCGACGGTGATCGAGTCTGCGCCGGGCAGCCACCCGCAGCCGCGGGCCGAGCCGGGCACGGACTGCTACGCGCTGACTCACAACGAGACGTCGACCGGGGTGGCCATGCCCGTCCGCCGGGTCGACGGCGCCGATCCCGGCGCGCTGGTGCTGGTGGACGCCACCAGCGGCGCGGGCGGGCTGCCGGTGTCGGCCGACGAGTTCGACGCCTACTATTTCGCGCCGCAGAAATGCTTCGGATCCGATGGCGGGCTATGGATCGCGCTGCTCTCGCCGACGGCACTGGCCCGGACCGCGCAGATCACCGCCAGCAACCGTTATATCCCTGAATTCCTGTCCCTGCAGGTGGCCATCGACAACTCGCGGCTCCAGCAGACCTACAACACCCCTGCCGTCGCCACCTTGCTGCTGCTGGCCGACCAGGTGGAGTGGATCCTCGATCAGGGCGGCCTGGACTGGGCCATCAAACGGACGGCGGAGTCGTCGTCGATCCTGTACGGCTGGGCCGAGCGGGCGCCGTACGCGACCCCGTTCGTCGCCGACCCGGGGCAGCGCTCCCAGGTGGTCGGCACGATCGACTTCGCGGACAGCGTGGATGCCGTGGCGCTCGCCGCGACGCTGCGCCGCAACGGGATCGTGGACACCGACTCCTACCGGAAACTCGGCCGCAACCAGCTGCGGATCGGGATGTTCCCGGCCGTGGAGCCCGCCGATGTGCAGGCGCTGACCGAGTGCATCGAGTACGTGGTGGAGCGCAGCTAGCTGGCCCGGGTGGACCGGCCGGCGATCTCGCCGGTGCGCTGCTCGCGCAGTGCACGCAGGTGCACGGCGGCCCAGGTACGGTAGGGCCGCCACGCTTCGGAGACGTCGGCGAGGGTGTGACCGGGGCCATACCGCTGGGCGATCTCGGCGTCCAGCCGGCGTTCGTGGCTGGGCAGGCCGTCGGGAATGTTTGCGCCGCGGAGCACGACCAGTTCGGCGGCGAACGGTCCCAGCCCCTTGACCTGCCGGGCGCGCTGGATCGCCTGGTCGGGGTCGAGCGCGCGAAGCGCCGTGCCATCCAGCAGCCCGTCGAGGGCGGCTTCGGCGACCGCTCGCAAGTACTCGGTCTTGCGGCCGGGCAGCTCCAAGTCGGCCCGGCGCAGGATGTGCGGGGCGGGGAACGCGCCTTCTTCGCCGTGGCGGTCGATCAGTTCGGCGCGGAGCTTGGCGGCCTGGGTGATCCGCAGCCGCTGGGCGAGCACCGCCCAGGCCGCGGCCTCATAGGGGGAATGGAAGCCGCACGGGCGCAGCCCGGGCAGCCGCGCCTGCGCATCGGCGATCACCGGGTCCCGGCGGCCCACCTCCGGCCAGTCCCGCCCATCAACGTCCAGCGCCAGGAACCGGCGCGCCTGCGCGACCGCCGCCTCCAGGTCCCCATCACCGCGCATCACCAGCCGCGCGGTGCCCCCGGCCTGGGTGGCCTCTACCGTGGCGCGGCGCCAGTCCGCCTCGGCGCAGAACACCGTGCGCAGCGCTGGCCTGGCTTGCTGATCCGCCAGCGCGGCGGGAGTGAAGCCTTCCCAGAACTGTCGGCTCGTCCCCAGCAACCACGGCCCCAAGACCTCGAACTCGACCGCATGTTCCGCCATCGCCTGCTCCGCCCCATCGCCGATACCCGCACGGTACCGGCGGGCACCGACACCAACGCCCTTGATCGACCGGGTCCGGCTTCCAGCCGGGGGGCCGTCCGGGGCCGGGTTTGCCGGGTTTCGGTGCACCGGCGGCCCGGGCCGCGCCCCAGCCTGGGCAGTATCGTTTTTTTGCCGCCGCCTTGGACGGGCGCTGCAGGTAGGCCATGACGAGCTGGTCGAAGCCCATCGGGCCGGCCTGCCATCCAGGGCGCTGCTGCGCCGCCAGCCGGACGGGATCGGCGCAGACCCAGCACGGTGGGGTGCCGGTCACTGTCGGTGCGGTGGCTGATGAGCCCGGGAAGCTCAGCGTCCGCGGTCGCGCGGGGGACGGTGAGCAGCTAGCCGGCCCGCTCCTGGCCCGCGGGCCTGAGCTGACCGACGGGGCCCCGGCTGGGAGCCAGGAACTGTGGGAGCGGGGCCGTCGTGGCCGCGGCGCCGCTGGCTAGGCTCACCGCATGAGCTCGATCGAGGGACTGCGCGGCGCCGCCATCGTCAGCAGGGCCGGATCGGCCGAGCTGGCCCTGGCCGACGGCCCCGCCGATGCCGAGACCGGCACCGCGTGCACCCCGCAGACGCGGTTCCAGATCGCGTCGATCAGCAAGCAGTTCGCTGCCGTCGCCGTGCTGCTGCTGGCCGAGTCCGGAACTGTGCTGCTGGACGAGCCAGTGGACCGGTGGTTCCCTGGCAGCCCCGCGCAGTGGCAGCGGGTCACGCTGCACCACCTGCTGACCCACACCGCCGGGGTCGGTCATTGGGGCGAGGCCCCTGGCTTCGAGCCGTCGAAGCCGATGGACCCAGGCGAGCGCCTGGAACTGGTCCTGCAGGCGCCGCTCGTCGCCGAGCCGGGCACCCGGTGGAGGTACAGCAGTCCCGGTTTCCTGCTCGCCGGTCATATCGTGCGGCTGGCCTGCGGCCAGCCGTACGCCCGCTTCGTCACCGAGCGGATCGTGGCCCCGCTCGGGCTGACGTCGACGACCGTTGGCGGCCGCACCGACGGCATCGCGCGCGGCTACTCCGGGGGCCAGCCGGTGGCCACGTGGGACCTCAGCACGATGCCGGGCACCGGCGATATCTGCTCGACCGTCGGTGACCTGGCCCGCTTCACCACCCTGGTGCAGTCAGGAGCGCTGCTCACCGGCGATTCCCTGCGAGCGATGCGCACCGTGCACACGCCGGTCAGCGGCGATCAGGGCACCAGCGACGGATGGCTGACCGTCGAAGGCTACGGGTACGGCTGCTTCGTCGGGCGCATCGCCGGGTGCGCCGCCTACGTCCATTCGGGGGACAATCCCGGCTACCAGTCCTTTGCCGCGTGGCTACCCGAGCCTGCGGCCAGCATCGTCATCCTCGCCAACGATGAGGCCGCGGACCTTGAGCGGCTGCTCCGGCAGCTGGTCCCGGCGGCCCTGGAATCTGCTGGCCAAGTGGTCTCGGCCGTAAGTTCGTCGGGTGTCAGGCCCAGGCGGTGGGATCGTTGAGGTAGAGGCCGCAGGCGGTGTCGAGGACGTCTTGGCAGGTGCCGACGGGCAGGCCGGTAGGGAAGATCGATTCGTCGTAGTCGTCGTGGCTGGCGCGGTAGATCGCGAATTGCCATCGGTGGGCGGAGCCGACATAGCGGAGCCGGCCCAGCTTGACCGTGGTGGCGTCGGTCTCAAGCAGGCAGGCATGCACTGGACCGTCGCAGGGAGCCGACGCCATCATCGCCCTGCGCTGCAAGAGGCCCGCAGCCAGCACCCGCGCGTCACCAGGCCGTTGCTGCCTGCGCCACGTGCCCTGGTCCAGGCGGCCGGTCCGGAGGAGTCACGTCGCCGATGCGGGCGGTTCGGTCAGTGCGGCGATGCACGCAGTGAGCAGGCGCCGCATCTGATCTTGTTCGCTGGCATCCAGATTGGCCAGCATGTCTTGCTCGACGCGGCGAACCGCGGCGCTGGCCATCTTGAGCTGGCGGCGCCCGC
>JBEKIF010000079.1:0-14934 GCA_050011895.1 Streptosporangiaceae bacterium
GCCTTGCGGACCTGGTCAGCTATCCGCTGCTGGGCCACCCGGGCCTGCTCGGTCACCTCATTGGCGTTTGCCTTGATCGCGTCACGGCCGCCGACCGGGATGACCCGGTCCGCGGCCGTGCTGCGTCACTTCTTCGCGGTCTGCGGCTTCCTTGCGGTGCCGGTCTTCGCGGTAGTGCTGGTGCCAGTCTTCGCGGTAGCGCTGGTGCTGGCCTTGGCGGCCGGCTTGTGGTTCGGCGTAGCCGTCGCCTTGCTCGTCGCCTTGCTCGCGGTGGCGCGCATGGTTCCGGCGCCGGTCAGCGGGGCTGCGGCCTTGCGGACCTGCTCGGCCAGCGGCTTGGCAGCCAGGCGGACCTGGTGCATCTGCTGGGTCCACGGCTCGTGGGCGTGGCGGATCTGCTCGGCCAGCGGCTTGGCGGCCAGGCGGACCTGGTGCATGTGCTCAGTCCACGGCTCGTACGCGTGCAGCATCTGCTCGGCCAGCGGCTTGGCAGCCAGCCGGACCTGGTGCATCTGCTCAGTCCACGGCTCGTACGCGTGCAGCATCTGCTCGGCCAGCGGCTTGGCAGCCAGCCGGACCTGGTGCATCTGCTCAGTCCACGGCACGTAGGCCTTGCGGACCCCGTCCATCTGCTTGGCCCATGGCTCGGCGGCCTTGCGGACCTGGTCAGCTATCCGCTGCTGGGCCACCCGGGCCTGCTCGGTCACCTCATTGGCGTTTGCCTTGATCGCGTCACGGCCGGGCAGTCTGGCGGGAAGCGACTCTGGCAACTCCGGCAGCTGCGGGCGCATCGACTTGGTGGCATCCATCCAGGCCTTGATGGCGCTGTTGATAGTCTCCTGGCCCTTGCGGACCCGGTCAGCGATCTTATCCTGAAGGTCCTGGCTGACAATCCTGTTGTCCATCATGGTTCCTCCTCAGTTCTTCTAATGCTAACTATATCAAGCAAACGCGCTATATGTCAAGCGAGCTGCTGGACCTGGGCGCAGGAGGTACCTCAAGCACGATCCCGGACGAGCCAGCCGCCGCCATCACCCGCACGGGGCGATGTGCCGCCGGGTGGCGCCCGATCAGCGGGCGCCCGATGCCTGGCGGCGGGGATCAGAGGGTGGTAGCCAGCCCGCCGTCGACCGGGATAACGGCACCCGTGACGTAGGCGCCCGCCCGTGAGGCCAGGTAGACCGCTACGCCGGCCATGTCGTCCGGGCGGCCGATCCGCCGCAGCGGGGCTGCCTCGGCGATCGCGTCCCCGGCCGCCTTGAGCGTCGCGGCCATCATCTTCGACTCAAACGGCCCGGGGGCGACCGCATTGACCGTGATCTGCCGCGGCCCGAGCTCCCTGGCGAGCACCCGGGTCAGGTGGTGCAGCCCGGCCTTGCTGGCCGAGTAGGAATACGTCGGGAGCAACGGCACCCGCAGCCCGTCGATGCTGCCGATGTTAATGACCCGCGCCGGGTCGTCGCGGCTGCCGCCGGCCTCAAGCAGCGGCAGGAACGCCCTGGTGAGGAAGAACGGCGACTTCAGGTTGAGGTCGACGACCTTGTCCCAGGCCGCGGCGGGGAATTCCTCGAGCGGCGCGCCCCAGGTGGCGCCGGCGTTATTGACCAGCACATTCAGGGCCTGTTCGCGGTCACCGATCTCGCGTGCCAGGCGCAGGCATTCTTGCTCCGTTGACAGATCGGCGGGGATCCCCGTGACTGGGCCGTATTGCCGGAGTTCCTGCTCGGCGGCCGCGCACGCGTCGGCCTTGCGGGAGCTGATATACACCCGGGCGCCCGCCTCCAGCAGGCCGCGCGCGATCATAAGCCCGATTCCGCGGGTACCGCCGGTGACGACGGCTGACTTACCTGACAGGTCAAACAGGGTCATGGATCCTCCATCAGCAGAATCTGAAAACTACCGGGCAGCGCGGCCCGCGTACAGCCTGACCGGTAAGGCGGATCTGGCATCATGGAAGGTGATGAGCAGATCGAATTCCCGCCGCTTCCCGGTCACCGTCACCCAGCTTCCCGTTATCCGCTGCCAGGTCTGCCTGCAGACCATGGCCTGCAGACCCGGTCAAGCGAGTGCCGTCCTGACGGAGCACTACCGGCGCCTGCATCCCGACGTGCTTGCCGCCGCGGCTGACCGGCGCGGCTGAGCAGTTCGCCGGCCGGGCAGGCTCCGCCGCCTCCGGGTCATTTTGCCGCAATTCCGGCCGGTCCGGTGTGGCGACCCGTCGAAGGGGCACGACGATAGGAGGTTTCGCGGGCCGATGGCAGCCCGCGAGATGACGGGGGAGTAAGGCGCGGCGGGCCGGCTGGCCGTCTGCCTGGGGGAGGCTGGCCCATGACCGACGGATCCATGCGCCCGGACCGGCTCGACACCGGTAGCCCGCTGCGCACTCCGAGGGCGGCTGCGGTCGCCGGGATCGTCTTCTCCCTGTTGCTGCTCGCAGCGCTGGTGCTGCTCAGGATCTCCACCCCGGCCAATCCGGCCAGCGCGGGCGACTGGCTCACCGATTCGAAACGGCGGGCCACGCTAGCCATCGCGCTGAACCTTGTCCCGTTCGCTGGCATCGCCTTCCTGTGGTTCGTCGGGGTGCTCAGGGACCGGATCGGCGGGCATGAGGATCGCTTCTTCGCCACCGTGTTGCTTGGCAGCGGCCTGTTGTTCGTCGCCATGCTCTTCGTGGCTGCGGCGGTCGCTGGCGGGCTCATCGCGGCGGCGTCCGTTCGGTCCGGTCCTCCCGGGGCGGACACCCTGACGCTGGGCCGTAACGCCACTTCGGCCCTGCTGAACGTCTACGCGATGCGGATGGCGGCGGTGTTCACGCTGACCACGGTGACCATCGCGCGCCGCACCAGGTTCATCTCCGGCTGGCTCGTGCCCGCCGGGCTCGCGACCGCGCTGGTGCTGCTTGTCGGCATCGGCATCTCAGCCTGGGTAGAGCTGCTGTTCCCGGCGTGGATCCTGGCGCTGAGCATCGATGTCCTGGTGGCCGGCCCGAGAGCACCGGCCGGGAGCAGCCGGCCAGGCTCGGCGAGCTGAGCGGGGGCGAGCCCGGCGGGGTGCCGGGTCAGGAGAGCACGCGCCGCCGGAAGTTGCGCAGCCCGATGGCCAGGAACGCGGCGCCAAACGCCAGCACCACGGGGTAGATGACATACAGGTGCATGTGCGGCGCCTGGGTGAACGCGGCCCGCATCCCCTCGTTCACGTAGACGAGCGGGTTGATCAGCACGATCGTCTGCAGCCAGGGCCAGCCGCCGATGGTGACCGGCGCGAGCTTGGTCCACGGGTAGTAGGTGCAGCCGAGGAACGTGATCGGCAGGATGATGAAGCCGAACATCAGCCCGATGTTGCGCGGCTCGAAGCTGGTCCCGAGAACGAGCCCGAGACCCGCCATCGCTACGCAGGCCAGCGGCACGAACGTCAGTATGATCCACCAGTGAAAGGAGAAATGAGCGTGCACCCCTGGCGCGTGCACGACCGACGCCATCGGCAGCACGATGATCACCGACAGCACTCCCTGGGCCGCGCCCGACAGTACCTTGGCGATGGCTACCAGCCAGATGGGGCAGGGTGCCTGCACGCGGTCCTCGATCTCGCGGGTGAAGCCGAACTCCTGTGCCATGGTGAGGGCGATCGACTGCACGCCCTGGAACATGACCGAGATCCCGACCACCCCGGGCACCAGGACGGTCGCGAAGGCGGACTGGGCCGCGGTGCCGTGCCCGCCGATTCCCTGCCCGATCTTGGGGAACACGAAGAGGAAGACGAAACACAGCAGGAACGGCTGGATCACCGTGCGCAGCACGAACTCCCAGACATGCTTGCGCAGCACCACGAGGTCGCGGAGCATCAGCGCGCCCAGCGCGGTCCAGCTCGCGGCGGCTACCGACCGGGTCGGGCCGCCGCCGATATGCTGCGCGGCAGCCGGCGGGCGCTCCTGTGAGGTTACGGACGCCATCAGTCCCGGAGCTCCTTACCGGTGAGGTTGATGAAGACGGTCTCGAGGCTGGGCTCGGATATCGACACGTCGACCAGGTCGAACCCGCCACGTTCCGCCGCCAGGACGATGCGCGGCACCAGCCGGTCGTTGCCCTGCATGTGCAGCTGGACGCCGCCGTCCACGAGGCGGCTGCGGGCGACGCCCTCGACCTCGCCCGCCAGCAAGTCCGCGAGCCTGCCGGTATCACCGGTGGTCTTCACCGTGACGACGGTATCGGCCCCGATGCTCTGCTTGAGCGCGGCCGGAGTGTCCAGGGCGAGGATCCGGCCGTGATCCATGATGGCGACCCGCTGGCAGAGCCGGTCGGCCTCCTCCATGTAGTGGGTCGTGAGCAGGATGGTCTGGCCTTCGCTGTGCAGTTCGCCGAGCAGGTCCCACAACGCGAGCCTGCTCTGCGGATCGAGGCCTGCCGTCGGCTCGTCGAGGAACAGGACCGACGGGCGGTGGAAAATGGCCCGCGCTACCATGAGCCGTTGCGCCATCCCGCCGGACAGCGCATACACCGACGCCTTGCCCCACTTGGACAGCTGGAACTGGTCGAGTAGCTCGTCGGCGATCCGCCGGGATTCCTTCGAGCCGACGCCGAACAGCCGGCCGTGGAAGTACAGGTTCTCCCAGACGGTGAGCTGGCGGTCAAGCGTGTTCTGCTGCGAGACGATCCCGCTCAGCTGCTTCGCGAGCGCCGGGTGCTCGAAGACATCGATCCCCGCGAGGAAAGCGCGCCCGGAGGTCGGGACAACGCGCGTGGTCAGGATCCCGGCGGTGGTCGTCTTCCCGGCGCCGTTGGGCCCCAGCAAGCCGAAGATCTCGCCGGCCTGAACGTCCAGATTGAGCCGGTCGACCGCGGCGAAATCGGTCCCCGGATAGACCTTGGTCAGGTCCTCGGTGTGGATGACCGCGGCGGGCTGGCCGACGGCAAGCTGGGTAGCGCTGACCGGCGCTTGGGCGGTGCTCATCGCCTCATAATCGTAGCGCCGGTCTTGCCCTGGGCGCCGGGCGCCATGAGCCCGAGGTTCCGTCAACCCTCGTCGTCCAGCTCATCCATGGCATCCATGCCGTCCCGGAGCCGTTCCACCGCGGCGAGTATCGCCCCGTCGATGGCGGGACCCTCGCCGCCGCTGCTGGCGTCCGGGCTTGGCCAGTCGTAGGAGTCGACTACAGCCAGTGCCGCCTCCCGCAGATGCTCAGCGGGAGCGCCGGCCTCGAGCAGCGCGGCCAGCTGCCGCACGGGCTCACGCAGCGCGGTGACCTCGGGCGGCGCATCCCGGACCGGCAGATGATGGTGCATGGCCTGAATCAGGCGGGCGACATCCGCGCGGAATGTGTCTTCCCGCTCTTGTTGCGCCGCTTCCTCCATGCCTGGGACCCTACCGGAGACGGCCGGCCGCCCGGGCTGCTCAGCGCGCGAGCGGGCGGCGGATCCCGGCGGCGAAGAGGTCCCGGAGGCTCACTACCCCGCAGAGGGCACGGCCGTCCACGACCGGCAGATGGCGGAACCCGTGCAACAGCATGATCTGGGCCGCTTCCTCAACGGAGGTGTCCGGGCCCGCCGCTTGCGGGTCAGGCGTCATCCACGCCGACACGGCTGACGCGGACAGGTCCTCCCCGGACGCGGCGGCCCTGAGCACATCGCGCTCGGTGAGGATTCCGGCCAGGAACGACCCCTGCATGACTATCGCTGAGCCGACGCTGGCCTGCACCATATCGGCGGCCGCTGCTGCCACCGTCGCGTCCCGCGTCGTGACCGCCACCCGCGTCGTCATCAGGTCCCGCAGCACGGTCATGGCCGTCGCCCCTGGCCAGCGCGCTCAGCCACTGCCGCCCACCTCGTCAAGCTCGGCATCGCGGTGCGGGGTCGCAGGCCCGGCCAGTTCCTCAGACAGCATCCGCCAGAGCGAGCCTGCCCAGGCTGAGAGGGCGGGCCATTTCTTCCAGAAGACCTGCAGGGTTAGCTCGTCGAACTCGGCATGCGCGCGCTCGGGAGTGATGGCATCCCTGAATTCTTCGAGACTGTGAATCAGCTCGAGGAACTGGTCGGCGAGATCATCCACGGAATCACCTCTCCGCGCGAGTGTAAGCCTCCAGTCGGCGCTCGCACCACTGGGACCCTTTGACTTCATACGCTTAGGCATCTAAGCTTTTGGCCCGGAGCGAGGAAGCCATGCGTGACCTGGTCCTGCGGGGCCGGGTAGCGCTGGTCGCCGGAGCAAGCAATCGCCGGAGCAAGTAACGGGATCGGCGCACTAGACCCGCGGGCCGCGCTTGCGAGCCCTGGCGGCAGCCGTGGCGCCTATCCTGGCCTGTTCCAGCAGGTCGAGTATCAGTCCCCGCGGTCGCCCGCCGGCCGGAGCGCACCCGGCGAGGGACGTGACGGCGTCGGTCCGCAAAGCCCGGTTGAGTCGTGGCCGTCGGGCCTGGAGGACCGGATGCCCAACCGTTAACGGCCCGTTAGCATTTCCTGGCACGATGCGCGTTTCAGCTGCGTCATGCTGGTAGGAGAGATGGGCTTGTCCTTCCTGAAGGAGTAGGTCGTGGCTGTTCGCCGCCGTCATCCTGGGCGGGCTCGGTCCCGCCGTGCGGGTGCAGTGGCGGATCCGCGCGCTGCCGCCGGCCGAAGGACGGCTCGGGCGTGATCATGCTCAGCCGGCCACCCCTGCTGAAGGCCCGCGGTGCGGGTCGATGAACATCGCGATCGGCCTCATTGCCGCCATGCTCATCGGGGTCGGCCTCGTGCTCCAGCAGCATGCCGCCGAGCAGGCGCCGAACTCCTATTTCCTGCGCCTGCGGCTGATCGCCGAGCTACTGCGGCAGCGCCGCTGGCTGGCTGGGATCGCCATCATGGTGGCGGGACAGATCCTTTCGGCCTGGACGATCGGCCACCTTTCGCTGTCGGTCGCTGAGCCCCTGCTCGCCACGGAATTGATCTTTGCGCTGATTGTGGCGGTGCCGCTCAGCGGCGAGCGCCCGCGGAAGTCCGAGCTGATCGGTGCGGTCCTGCTCAGCGCGGGCGTCGCCGCGTTGTCGGTCTCGCGGTCGATCAATACTCAGGGACTGCGGTTCGGCTCCGGCACCTACTGGCCGGCCGCAGCAGCGATCGGCGCTATCGCCCTCTGCCTGGTCCGCGCAGGATGGCATCGCGAAGGCCATCATCGCGCCCTTCTGACCGGCATCGCGAGCGGCCTGATATTCGGGATTTCGGATGCGCTGACCCGCCAGACCGTGCAAACCATCAGCAGGCACTCGCTCGTAGCGGCGCTGACCAGCTGGCCGGCCTATTGCCTCCTGGCCACGAGCCTGGTCGCCCTGTGGCTGATGGAGAGCTCCTTCAACGCGGCGCCGCTGCATGCGTCACTCCCGGCCATCACCGCCGCGGAGCCCGTCGCCGGGATCTTGCTGGGCGTCGTGGTCTTCGGCGACGTCATCCACGTCTCGCCCGGGCTGATCGCGCTGCAGGCCGTGGGGCTCGTGACGCTGATCAGCGGAGTGATCCTGGTAGCCCGGGCCCCGGCGCTGAGCAGCCTCAGGCCCAGCCGCCTGGTGCAAAGCCTGCCGGCCCGCGCCAAGCCAGGGGCGATCTCCGGGTCCGCGCCGGCCCCGACGCCATCCCCTGCGCCGACCCCCGCGCCCGCCACCTCGGACGGGGACCAGGCCTAACCGCGCGCAGTTGCGCAGTGCAAGTCCAACTGCAATTCTCGTTTCGCACGATGAATGCAGCCTCGATCGGGACCGGTACAGCCATTAGCGGGTGAAGGCGATGGACCAGCAGCTGGCATTAGGGTGGGCGATCGCCAAGCAGCGCCGCCGTCGGGGCCTGTCCCAGGCGGAACTGGCCCGGCTGCTCGACCAGCCGCCGTCCTGGGTATCGCAGGTCGAGCGGGGCCTCATCCAGGTCGACGCAATGTCCCTGCTGGAAGCGGTCGCCAGCGCGCTGGGCACGCCGCTGCCCCCGCACCCGGCCGGCCCGCGCAGCGGGCCCGTTGCCAGCACGGCGAGTGCCCAGGCGCTGCGTTACGTGGCATCGGGAGAATGCCAGCGGCGCGCCGGCCCGGCCCGCTGGCCAGCGCCAGCTGCGAGGCTGCGGGCGAAAGCCGATGAGGCGTGGGCACTGGCCAGCGCCCGGCATTATGGTGAGCTGGCCGAGCTGCTGAATGATCTGCTGCCGGATCTCCAATCCGCCCTGGGCGCCGCGCATGATCACCGCGACCGAGCGGTGCTGCATGAGGTGATGGCCGCCAGCTACCAGGCATGCGCGGCGGCCCTGGCCAAGACCGGCGAATATGAGAGCGCCAAAGGCGCCGCCAGCCGGGCCCTGACAGCCGCGCAGCGGGCGGGAGACCTGCTGCTGGCAGCGGCGAGCGCCTACCTGCTTGCTCGGATCCTCCTGGAAGCGGGCCGCTATGCCCAGGCAGAGGAGACGGCACGCAAGGCCACCGCCGTCCTGACGCGGCCGGCCGCTGACGGCAGGGCCGAAGCCATCTCGCTGCTGGGGGCGCTTGCCCTGCTGCGGGCCCTGACCGCCGCCCGCAACGGCGACCCGCCAGCCGCCGAGGCGCAGCTCAGCGTCGCGCGGGAAATGGCCAGGAAACTCGGGGATCCGAGCAACGCCCGAGGTGCGGGCCTGAGCCCCGACCACATCGCGCTGTACGAGGCCGCAGTGAGCATCCAGGCCGGCTTGGGCATCCCGGCCGGCCAGGCCAGCCAAGCTGCACCGACGCCCGCTCCGGCGGCCATCAGCTTGCCGCCGTCCTGGTAACCGAGCGCAGCATCGCAAGCCCCCATTTGGCGGCTGACTTGTCAGGGAGCTCGGGGCGCTAGCCGCCGCCACCGGCCCTTTCATCCTCGCGCCGCTAGGCAGCGGACGTCTTCCGCACGCGCTCGCGCTCGCGCTCGCGTATGAGCTGCCGCTCTTCCTCACTGGTACCGCCCCAGATGCCGTGCACCTGGCGGGAGGCCAGGGCGTACGACAAGCACTCCGGCCGAACCCGGCAGCGGCCGCACACGGCCTTAGCCTGGGCCACCTGATGCAGTCCCGAGCCCAGCGAGGAGATCGGGAAGAATATCTCCGGATCCTCGGACCGGCATGCAGCGAGCGGCCACCAGTCGGAGCGGGCGTCAGTTGCCTGCATTGAAACACCTCACCATGGGCTGCGACAACAGCGGCTCAGCTTCGTAACAGCCGCATACGTCCTATGGCCGCTGCCCCGGTGCGGGCCGGGTTACACGTGCCGAGGCGGGATTATCGTGAGCCGGTGCGTCATCTGGGCGCCGGCGTCCTGCCGCTCCGGATGGCTCTCCCCGCGGTCGGTATACCCAGGGCGCGCACAACATCACCGACTGTGGTGGACGCTGGCCGATGTGACCAGGGCGCCGATACGCAGGCCACGAGGTCGCACGCTGCCGCTACGGTGCCGGGATCGCCCAGCGGATAGCGAACCGGTCGAGTATATAGCCCAGCGCATTAACCGTTGGCTGAATGAAGTTGTCTCTAATCGTCTGTGCTGCTTCGGTCTCTGCGGCTGTTATGAGCGGGCGGGTAACCTGCGGGATGTGCTGAGACTTATAAAAGGCGATGTCCTGTGCCTCGGAATAGAGCACGGCGTCCGAAAACTGAGGCCGCAGCACTACACCGCAGCCAAATCCGGGGTACGTCCAGCTATGCTGGGTGTCTATCGGCTTCGAGGGGATGTTGTCGATTGTGACGTCGTGAACAGAATCCGGGAGCTGCGGTCGCGGGAGTACCATCATCACCGTCACGTGACCAGGCCTGCCGCCGCCGGGCCGGTTAAGGACCTGCAAGCGGAAGTGACCTGAAGACGGCGCCCACCAGGCAGCGCCTGGATTGAGGTCCACGGTGGCGGACGCATGGCCGACTGCGTAGAAGGTACTGGCGTACCAGCACGGCCAGGGGCCAATGCTCTTAGCGACCTTATGCGTAAAGAAGAAAGTGAAGCTCGCCTCGCCGAGGGCTGGCTTGGCGATTCCCTCAATCTTCTGCAGCACCCAAGGGCCCAGCTCGGCGTTGGTGGTGGTGGATGCGCTGATCGTTTGCCACGGCCAGGCGAACCTGATACTCGGAAGATGGATGTTGAGGCCCGCAAGGTGCAGCGCGGCCGAAAGCGCGATCAATACCACGGACGCAATCGCCCTGCGGAATATTAGTCCCGCTGCGACCATTGCCGTAGCCCTCTTGACCCAGGGCGATATCCGCGAGCGCGGGCTTGAATCCGGCGGCATTCCTGGTTCGGCCCCGTCGTGCGAAACGTCAGTCCGGTACCGGCCTGCTTCGCGTTGCAACGGCCTATCCACGGTGCGCACGCCCAACATGAAGAGCAAGAAACGAACCACGCAGTCCACCTTTTTCAATGCTTTGGCACACGGGGGCTAGACTGTGGCCGGGTAGTTGAGGCCCAGTACGATAGGGACCGCCCCGAAGGGCATATGGAATCGACCACCTGGCTTATCCGGCGCATTCAGCTCAGCTATGTTAGGCCAGCGCATGCTAACGTGCCGGACAGTCAGGCCTTCGACGGAATACGGGAATTCCATGGCGGATGTGCGGTGCAGTTTCAGCAGCCCGCCCCAACGGAAAGCCGCGAAGACGTTGGCCAGCTCGCGAACGGAGAGATCCGTCTCGCCGGTCGGGTCGATACGGTAAACCGCCTGGGCCAGCTTGGCCAGGTCCTCAGCGCACCGTTCCAGCGCCGCTGATTTCGTGCGGTAAACCGAACCATCGGGATTTACGGTGCCTAGCTTCTCGCCGTGAACCGGTGAGTAACGTGGCTGAGCCTCGCACTGCATCCAGTCGCAGGCAGCCAGCAGCTCCCAGCGGATACCGCTGTGGCTGGCAACATCGCGGTAGAGAGGCTCCGCGCGAATGAGCGGAACCCTGGCTGTCGACAGGAAGTCGTTCCTGACGGACAGGGGAATGTGCTGCTCATACCGGCTGGCAACGGTGCGGGGCAGGGCAGCAGCAGCACGTGGCAGTCCAGGGATGGCTGCTCCGCCCGGCGCCGCGGCATGGGGCGCCCCGGATGTCGCGACAGCGTCGTAGCGGTACAAGTCATACTGCCGCATGAGACTGATGAGCTTCGCGCCGTAGTCTGGATCCGTCGCATAGACACCCGTCAGCGCGGCCGCGAACGCATCGGGATCCTTGCGGTCAGCCATGGACTGCCGGTAGTACCCGCTTGTCGCGAGGAGCCTGCCATGATCGTCGATGCTCTCGGCGAAGGTATGGTAAACGCGGAATGACGCCGTGCGCGTCACGGGCTGGCCATTTTCGTACTCCTGCGTCAGCTGCGAATCGCTGCCAGCGGGTCCGGTGCCCTTGATTCCGAAAAGGTTGTGATCGTTGGTGGCAAGCTTGCTCTGGCCCCAGCCAGACTCGTCGATGGCCTGCGCTATTGTCACCGATGCGGGGACACCGTACCTGCGTTGGGAAGCAACCGCACCGGGCGCGACCGCGCCGATGAACGCCTGATGATCGTCCGTCTCAGGCGCAGGCGCAGGCGCCAGAGCAGGTGACGGATGATGCCTGCGGTATGGAGTTGCCGAGGGCGTTTTCGACCGGGCGGAGAGCTCGTGCGCGGCTATGGACAAGCCAGGGATGGCTGCCCCGCCTCGCGGCGCGGCCCTAGGCGTAACGGCTGCCCCCGGGGGGCCTGCCCCTGGCACCGCTGCGCTGACCGTCTTGCGAGGGCTAGCCTGCTGCGCAGGCCGGCTGCCGCCGTGCGTAGGTGGCCGCGCGGCTACCCGCTTGGCCGAGCCGGCGGCCGGCGCACCGGGAATCTCCGCCAGACCCGGGGTCGCCCGGTCTCGCCGGCGGTGACCGGCTGAGACGTGCACAGCCGCTATCGGAAGACCACTGCTGTCCGCGACGTGCTGTGCGTCCGGGCTACCGCCTGTCCTGGCCGCGGTGCCGGGAAGCTCACCGTTGTTGACGAATCCGACCACGCCCTGGGCCGCAAGCGGATCAGGAAATTCATGAGCATTGACCGAAAAATTCGGCAGGGAATCACCACCGATGGTGTGCAAGACTCCGCCGGCATATTTCGTGACCACCTCCACGTGACCATCAAAAAGGACCCAGTCGCCTGGTAGCGGTTCGTAGCCGTCGCCCAGCGGGTGCCAGCGATCGTGCGCCTGCGCATCTTGGCGGACCGAGATAATGCCGAGCGACGCCGGATTCGGGTCAACGCGGACATCGGCCCAGCTATGGAGCGGCCACGGGTAGCTGCTGCCCCCCGTCACCCAGCTGTGCTGGCCAACTACCTGGGCAGCCAACTCCAGTGTCAAACTGGCAAAAGCTGCGCACGATTCGCCGTGGTCGACACCATCTATACTGTCGTGTTGCCAGATCATTGCCTCGATCTCGCCCGGCGTCCTCTCCTCGGCCAGCCGGAGGTAGTAATTGGCAACATTGACTATGGCTGAGCGCAGCGTTGCGTCACCCGCGGGTGCAGGCCGCGCCGATTGCTCAAGGGCCATCAAGCGAATCGGCATGCCAGTTGGCGACGCTAGCTCAGCTGCCGATCCCGGGACAAAAGAGAAACCTGTCACCACTCCGCCCGCGCTGAGGCTCACGAGCGCGGTCATCTGCTGCCACCGGGGCTTGCCAGCGGAATGCATGAGCTCACTCTCTCCTAAAATGCACTATGGACTTTGTTACCAGGGCCGATTTGCAGATTGCGTTGAGATTATGCCGATAGTTTCGGTGTCAGCAGCTGCGTGAGGATGGCCTGGACCCGTGGGTCACCGGGGTTGCTCGCGTTCTCAAACAGCACGGCTGCGTCCTGCGCGGCCAGCGGAGCCGCGCCGACAAGCCACTTCTGGTAGACATCGGCCACCAGCGCAGCCTGCCCGGCCGGACTGCTCACGGGCCTGGCGCACAGGCTCGGGAAGCCCGCCCGGGAAAGCAGCGCTGCTGATCCCGTGTACCTCACACAGTTCGCGGCGTAGCCCTCGAGCCCGGGCTGGACAACCGGGCGGCCGTCAGCACTGGTCACGGTGGCGCCGCCGATAATGTTGTTGATAGCCCGCGCCGCCACCTCGAGGCTGTCGACCGGATCAGCTGGGCTGTACGGATGATGGAGATTCAAGGACCAGGCGACCACGCCGCCTTGCGCTGGCGTAATCGGTTCCAGGCCCAGCCGGCCAGTCTTGGCATCTGCGAAGTCCGGGTCGTCGGTGCTCGTCATCAGCGCGAATGCCCACAGGATCTGACGCGTCGCCGTCGCGCAGGCGAAGTTGACCTGCCCGGGCTCGGATTTTACGTCGGGATTCTGGCAAGCACTGGCGGCTTCAGCCTGCACCGTTGCCACGCTAGGCGGCCACGAGGCCCCGCCACCGGCCAGGATCAGCACCAGGATGCTGGCCAGCAGCGCGACGACAGCCGTACCTATCGCTATCTTGCGTCCGCGCGAGAAACGCCGGTGATAGGCGCTTCGCCGGCCATGGTTGACGAGTACCTTGGTGCGCTCGTCAGGCGACGGTAGCTGGCCGCCGGCCGGCCTGCCTGCGGACTGCGCAAGCTCACGTTCAAGCGACCTGCGCGCATCAGAAAGCTCGCGTTCGAGTTCCGTAGTCCGGTGCCTCAGGTCAGCGAGCCGATGGTCCTGGGGGCCGATATTGTGTTCGAAGTACGTTCTCACTTTCTCACCTCTGCGTGCGGCCTGTATCTGGCATATCCCGCTGGTCATTACCGGTAGGAAGGCTGGCTGGGAAGCAAGTGATCGATTGCCAGCTGCAAAGGAGCCTGCGGGCGGCAGCCGATATAGCCAGGCACCATGGCCTAGCCGTCAGTTACCCCCTGCGCCAGGCCCGGCGCCCGGTGAGCGGTCGTTGCCGCCCATTCCCGAAATGATCTTCAGGGACCGGCCCTCGCCTTACGGTCACCGTGTCCGCGCCAACGGCTGGCGGCGGCCGGGGCTCGCGTCGTCCGGAGCGGCGGCAGGCACCCGGCGGCCGGGACAGGTGCATCCGGAGGGGAGCACCTGACCGCGACCGGGTAGCGCGGGTGACGGGAGACATGCCGGTAATTAGAACATACGTACGAGCATGATGTGAAGAGTGATGCCATTAGAATGCACATTCGAGGTCCGGATCCGCGCGGACGACCCGCGCCACGCGCCTGGCTACGGTCCGGGCGGCGGTGCGAAGATCGCGTGGGTTCCGATGCGCCGCCAGGTCACGTGGGCCGCCCGGCGATTCGTTCCTCGCCGTAGCGCGCCATCCGCTTCTCGCTGATGTGCGGGTGATCGTGAGGGGGGCGGGCCGGCCGGGAGGAAATCAGTGGCCGTTGCCTGGCCCGCGGGAGATGATCTAGGTGTGATCGCCAGCCTGTGGCCGTTGTTTGGGTTAACGGCGCACACCTCGCGGCTAGAGCTTCGCCTTCCCCGCGAGCGGGAGATCGCTGAACTCGCGAGCATCGCGGGCAGCGGGGTCGGGGTCCACCACCCCGGTGAGCGGCCCTTCCGCACCGCGTGGACCGCCGGTGAACCGCAGGACCGGGCTCGCTTCGTCCTGCAGGAGCACTGGAGTCAGCTCGGCACCTGGAGCGCGAGCGGCTGGCTGGCAACCGGATTTGGGTGGGGTGTTATGAAGCAGCCGCCTTGTAGACGAGGTAGAGCACCCCGTTGTCGTAGGTCACGCTTCGAGTCAGCGACCATTTCGTCGGCGGGTCGTCGGGAAAGAGGCGTGGTCCCGCACCTCGGGTTAGGGGGTAGACGAACAGGTGCAGCTCGTCGATCAGACCGTCAGCGATCAGGGACCGCACAAGCGTTCCGCTGCCGAACGGGGAAGGTCCAATCGACATTGAAGCGTCGGACAATTTGGGACTGCAGCTGTCTACTCAGAGGGCGGCCCGTTGGCGCATGAGAAAGTCGCGTTCGACCGCGTTGGTAGTGAGTCCGATGGCTCGGTCGTACGCGCCGAGTGCCTCGTCG
>JBEKIF010000080.1:0-15707 GCA_050011895.1 Streptosporangiaceae bacterium
GCGAGCCGGTTGTGTGACCGGATGCAGGCGGCGGGCCTGGTGTCGCGGGATCGGGCGGTGGTGAGCCGCCGGGAGATTGTGGTGGTGCCGACGGAGTCGGGGCGGCGGCTGGCGGAGTGGGTGCGGGGGCGCCGGCGGGCGGCCCTGGGGGCGCTGCTTTCGGGGATGACGGCGGGGGGGCGCGACGCGCTGGCGCGCGGGCTCGGGGAGCTCGCTGATGGCGGCGCCGCCGGGGCGGCCGACGGCGAGCGGGGCCGGGCAGGAACCGCTTAGCGGCCGACCTGACTCTCCGTCCGGACCGCCGCCCCCGGATTGCAGATGCCTTGCTTGCCTGCGACCACGTAGGCAGTCCCGCTGGCGACTCGCCCGGTAGAGCAGCGTGTGCTGGGAACGAATGATCCGAGCACAACCGAACTCACGATCACGACGACGACAACCGGGATGAGCATGGCCGGCCGGAGCAGCCGGGCGAGCCGCCCTTTGAGTTCTTCAACCTTCGGCATTTCGTCGTGCGACGTGAGCCGGGCGAAGATCGCGAACAACGAGGTAAGGTGCGGATCACGAGCCTGAAGAATCATTTCGATCTGGTCGAGAACCCGCTGCTGGCGGGCAGGCAAACTCATCTCTTCTCCGGTCTGTTCATCCCTCGCGCTGCAGACGCCGTCAACGTTCACGTCCATGCTGGCCAGGCCCAACGTGATTATGGTAGCGACCGCGCCCACTGCTACCCCGCCAGCGGAAAGAGGCACCCGGCAGCCGGTGCGTAGCGAAGCCCCAAGATTACCTGGAGTTATCGTGCCCCCGGGGCTCATCGCTGCCATTGAGCCGCGCTCGGCGGATCGGATGCCAAGGAGGCAGGCGGACTTTCAGCGCTCGGGCGCATCGGCGGGGGGAGCGATCTCCCCGGGCGTCCGAGGGGTCTGACTGGCGGCCCCGGCACCGGGCGGGCGATCGCTGTACGACACCTCCACGTGCTGTTCCTCCCGGCGCTGATTCTGCAGCGCCTGCATTGCCATCGACGCACGGTCAGCTTCGGTCAGCGGAGGCTGGACAATCGTTCTCGGCCACAGCCGCCGCGCGAGCACCACGTTGATCTCAGCGGAATAGACGGTGATCTCGACGGCCAGGTATATCCAGGCGATGAGGCCGAGCACTGTAGCGAAGACGCCGTAAACCGAGTCGCTGTGCAGATAGTGGCGGACCAGGAAGGTGCCAAGGGCCTGCAGCAGCGTCCAGGCAATGCCGCCAGTGATCGCGCCGGGCAAGAGCTTGCGGCTTGGTACGCCCTTAGGAGTCAGGACGCGGAAGCCGATGAGGTAGATGGCTATGTTCACCAGGGCCGCGAGCACTTCGACGAGCACGGCCGTGAGCGTGCCGTTGTGACCGAAGGCATCCAGGCCGGCCAGCAGCGTCGTGAGGATCAAGCCGAGACCGAGGACACCGATGAATAGCGCGGCCCGGCCGAGGCGCTGCACATATCCAGGCCGGGCAGGGCCGGGCAGGTTCCACACCTGCGCCATCGTGAACAGCCCGGCCTGGGCGAGCCCGCTGGCGCCCCAGATCAAGACGAGCAGCCCGATGACGAGTCCGATCACGCTCGACCGCCGGAGCACGTGAACGTTGCCTGTAAGTTGCTGACCGATCAGCGGAAACTGGTTCTCGACTGTGCGCAGCACGTCGTGACGTATCGCCGGGTTCCCCGCCGCCACCAGGCCAAGGATGGTCACCAGCACAAGTAGCAGCGGGAACAAGGAGACGAAGCTCGAATATGCCAGGTTGGCTACGAGCACTCCGCCGTTGTCGTCGCCGTACTTCTTGATGACGCCGAACAGGAAGGCGGTCACTTTGTGCCGCTGCTGGGCCGCGTCCACCCCGCGCAGCACGCGCTCTGCTGGGTTCACGCATGCCGCCACGGCCGCCACGGCCGCTGCGGCCGTCGCGCCGATCGCGCAATGACGAGGCCTTCCATCGACGTTCGCGCTGCCCGATGGGAGGGTTTGTAAACATTTTCAGGGCAGTCTCACGGCAGTTCAGGAACGGCCTTTGGACGACGCGGCATCTTCCGCCTGCGCGGCATCTTCGGCCCTCGCTGGCTGCTGCTCGTCGGGCGAGCCTTTCGGGTTCAATTCGGAGAGCGCGCCGCGCATCGCGTTCAACCCGGCACCCTTGGGCACCTTCATAGAGACGTACGCAACCGCCCCGGTGGGAATGGGCAGCCAGAAGTTCACCAGCCGCCACGCGAGCACGCCAAGGGTGGCGATGCTCCTGGTGAGACCGAAGGTCACCAATAGCACCGGCGTTACCGATTCGATGACGCCGAGACCGCCCGGCGTTACCGGGATGACGCCGAGCACGTTGGCGATCCCGTAGGCGGCGAACAGCCCGACCGGGTTGGCGAAGCCGCCGAAGGCCGCGATGAAACACCACAGCGACGCGGCGTCGAGCAGCCAGTTCAGCGATGCCCAGGTCAGCGAGCGGACCAGCACGGACCGGTCAGTGGCCAGGGCGCGCAGCGACTCGCTTGCCTGCCGCACGATCTGCTCGAGCCGGTCGCTGCCGACGTGCGGGATCGGCCGGCCGATAGCCCGGACGATGCGCACTGCCCGCTTCCCGTTGCGGGTAATCCCGAACACCAGCGCCGCGATCAGGGCGAGGGCCACCGCGCCGACGATGGCGACCGTCACGTAGATCGGATGGAAGCCTTCCAGCGGGATCGAGATCACCAGGGCCAGCCACAGCAGCACGTTCAGCACGACCGTCGAGCCCATGCCCTTGGTCGCCATCATCACGCCGACATCGGTGCCAGCCACGCCCTCATTCGTGAACAGCTTGTAGCCGATCCCGGCGCTGCCGACGGTCCCCGCCGGAATGACATGCGCCACCGCGGCGGCGGACATGTCGATGCGGAATAGCCTGGACAGGCTCAGCCTGGGCGCCCCGCCCGGCAGCAGCGCGCGGGTCAGCAGCGCGTAGCAGAACAGTGAGAAGCCCTCGAGCACCACTCCGGCAGCCACCCAGGCGCCATTGATGCCTCCCAGCAGGGAGAGGTCTCTTCTCGCGCCGATGAGTTCGGGGATGACTAGGTACTCGATGATCAGGATCAGCACGAAGATCAGCGCCCCGCGGCGCACCGGGTGCTTGAGGAGAAAGCGCCAGCGACTCCGGCGCGGCTGCGGGCCTTCGCCCGGCTGCCCGGTGGCCCCGTTCAGCTGGCGGTCGTCGTCGGCCTGCCCGGTGGCCCCGTTCAGCTGGCGGTCTTTACCGGCCTGCCCGGTGGCCGCGGTCAGCTGGCGGTTTTCGCCGGCTTGCCCGGCGGTCCCGCTCAGCTGGAGTCCAGGCGGCGGAACGTCACCTCATGCAGCAGGAGACGGACAGCGGCGGCTGCGGGGATCGCTACCAGGGCGCCGATGATGCCCATCAGCGCGCCGCCGACGAGGACGGCCACGACCGTCACGACCGCGGGCACCGCCACCGTCCTGCCCATGATCCTCGGCACGATCAGGTAGTCCTCAGCCAGCCGGTAAGCAATGTAGAAGCCCAGGGTAGCTATGGCGATCGGGAGCGACACGGTGAGCGCGACCAGGGAAACGGCGGCCCCGCCAATGGTGGACCCGATGACCGGGATCAGGTCAAGGAAGGCGACAAGCAGCGACAGCAGCAACGGGTAGGGGATCCCGAAGGCAAGCAGCCAGATGTAGGTGCCTGCCCCGGCTATCGCGGAGGTCAGGAAGTTGCCGAGCACGTAGCCGCCGACCTTCGTGAAGATCTCGTCGCCGATCAGGATGACGCGGGCCCGCCGGGACTGCGGTGCGAGCCGGTAGGCAAACAGCTTAATGCGGGGCATGCCGGCCAGGAAATAGATCGTGAGGACGGCCACAACCAGCAATGAGGTCGCCGCGCTGAGCACAAGTTCCCCGGCTCCGAGGACGCCGCCGATCAGTGCGGTACCCCTGGTGGAGAGCAGCTTGGACAGGCGCTGCTGGATCTGATACTGCGTGTTCAGCTTGCCCAGCTCGGAATTGTGGTCCTGCAGCGAGTGCATGTAGTGGGGCAGCTGCTGGGTCAGCCCGGTGGCCTGCGCGGCCAGCGGCGGGATCGCTGAGGCGAGGAAGCCGGCGACCACGGCCAGCGCGGCGAGGACAATGACGATCACGGCCACGGGACGGGGCAGGCCGCGGCGGGTGAGCCAGCTGACAGCGGGATCGAGGCCTGCCGCAATGAACAGCGCTAGGCCGATGAGGACCAGCACCGAGCGCGCTCTGATCACCACCTCGACGAGGCCGTAGGTGACTGCCACCCCGGCGGCCGCCGCCATCCCGACGAAGAACGGCGAGCGCTTGTTCAGCGGCTGGCCCGGGTGGCCGAGGCCGTTGGTCTTGTCGGCGATGGCGGCCGCGGTATCGAGCGCCTCCTGCATGCGGTCCGGGGCCGCCGGCTGGCCCTGCATGCGGTCCTGGGCCTCCGGCTGGCCCGGCGCGCCGTCGTCTGGCGAGGACGTCACGGTTGCGGACAAGGGGTTCTCCTGACGGCGCTTCTGGTCCGGCGATGACCTGGCCCTGAGTCACGGCCGGGTCATCACTCCCTGAGGTGTTCCTCGACGATCTCTGACTCCACCGGCCTGGCGGGAGCATGTCTGGACGTCATGGCGATCAGCTGATCGGTAAGATTGTTGCGCGCTCCGAGCTGATTGCCGGTGGCGCCGGTCAGCGCCGTCGGTCCGCTGTGCAGCTGGGTGAGCAGCCGGTTCACTTCATCGTGGTCCTGCTTCAGCACCTCGAACACGTCGGCCATGTCCGGCCCCCTGTCCTTACTGGTCTGCGCTGGGGACTGTCGGCTACCCCCAGCCATCTGGCGCAAACAGGGTCACGGGCCGGCCGGGAGGTGGTGGCTATGACGGCGGGGCAGCTCAGCGATCCGCGGCCGGAGTGATGGCGATCCTCGGGCTAGCCACCGTATGCCTGGCCATCTCCGCCGCAGTGTTGCTGGTGGCCGGTTTCGTCGCCGAGAGCCTGCCGGCGGCGATCATCACCGCAATCGTCGTGTCCCTGTTCGGCGGACTGTGGTTCGTCTTCCCGCTGATTCGCCGCGAGGACAACAGCGAGTCAGAAGGTGCCGGACCGGTGCATTGACGGAGGCCGGGGATCGTCCCGGACACACGGCCGCGGATACCGAAGCGATCGGTGGGTAGGGGGAGTGGTCGGCGCGGGCCGAGCCGGCTCCGCGAGCTCGGCAAAGCCGGCGACCCGTGGGCCAGCCTGGCCAGCCGCCGATACGGGCTCGCGAAGGCTACCGGGGCGCTTGGCGAGCTGTCGGCCGACCACCGGCCGGCGCTAGCCCCTGGTCAGTAGCGGCGCTGGCGCCAATGCTGTCGTTGTTTCCGGCTATTTCCGCAGCAAATGTGGCGTCGGTGCTAGCGAAACGGCCGGGTTCAGGTGAATATCAGGGGAAACGGCCGGGTTCAGGGGAACATCAGGTGAACGGTGGCGGGGGCGGATGCGGGGCGGCATCGTCAGGGACCTCGGCGTGCAGGCACAGCTGGCTGGCGAGAACGCGTTCAGTTTCGGCATTCTGTACGAGGACGACAGTCGCCTCGCAGCGAGTCTCGGCCGGCAGGCCGGGCGCGCCTGGAAGCAGGCGTCGCGGCATAAATGCAGCAGGTGGCTGCGCTAGTTCGATTACTCTGACGGATCGCCTCCAGCTCGGGGCGGCAACCCGCACCATTATGTCCGCCCCTCGTTCTGGAGTGCCGCGATGGTTATCACGCCGACGCCGCGTCCCCGCCAGCGGTCCGCGACCTACCGGGTCCAGCTGCACGCAGGCTTCACCTTCGACGACGCCGCCGCCATCACCGGCTACCTGGCCGCGCTCGGTGTCAGCCACCTGTACTGCTCGCCCTATCTGCAGGCCGCCGCGGGCAGCACGCACGGCTACGACGTGGTCGACCACGGTCGGCTTAACACCGAGCTCGGCGGCGCGCCGGCGCACGCCAGGCTCAGCGGGCGGCTGGCCGCGGCCGGTCTCGGGCAGCTGCTCGACATCGTGCCCAACCACATGGCGCTCGCCGGACGCGCCAATGCCTGGTGGTGGGATGTTCTCGAGAACGGCCCGTCGAGCCGCTACGCCAGCTATTTCGACATCGACTGGGATCCCCCGCAGCGCAAGCTGATCGCCACTGTGCTGATGCCGGTTCTCGGCGACCACTACGGCCGGGTCCTTGAGGCAGGTGAGCTGACGGTCGAGCGGCGGGGCGGATCGTTTGTGGTCCGCTACTACGAGCACGAGGCGCCACTGTCGCCGCGCACGCTAGACGATCTGCTGGCCACAGCGGCCGCCAGGGCGGGCTCGGTGGAGCTGAAGAACCTGGCCGCCGACCTCGGCCAGCTGCCGCATTCGATCCTGACCGATCGGGCGGCCGTAGCCGAGCGGCACCGGGGCATCGAGGAACTGCGGGACCGCCTGGCCCGGCTGTGCGAGACGCGCCCCGAGGTGGCGGCGGCCGTCGACGCCGAGATCGCGGCGGTCAACAGCAACCCCGACGCCCTCGACGATCTTCTTGGCAGGCAGAACTACCGGCTGGCTTACTGGGGCAACGCCGACGAGGAGCTCTCCTACCGGCGGTTCTTCAACATCGAGTCGCTCGTGGGGCTGCGGGTGGAGGACGAGGTCGTCTTCGCCGACACCCACCGCCTGGTTCTGGAACTGGTCCGCAACGGGACGCTCGACGGACTGCGGATCGACCACGTGGACGGGCTCGCCGACCCTGAGGGCTATCTGAGGCGGCTGCGGGATGCCACCGGGGGCGCTTACGTCCTGGTGGAGAAGATCCTGGAGGGCGATGAGGAGCTGCCCCGATCGTGGCCGGTAGCGGGCACCAGCGGCTACGACTTCCTGACCCGGGTCAACCAGCTCTTCGCCGATCCGGCAAACGAAGCGGTGCTGCTGGCCGGGTATGCCGGCTTCACTGGCCAACGGACCGGCTACACCGAGATCGCGCACGAGGCCAAGCTCCAGATAATGCGCGAAGAGCTGGCCGCCGAGGTGGAGCGCCTAACCGGCCTGCTGGCTGAGGTTTGCGAGCGACATCGCCGCCAGCGCGACCACACCCACTCCGAGTTGCGCGACGCGCTGCGCGAAATCATCGCCGCTTTCCCCGTCTACCGCAGCTACGCCCGCCCTGGCCGGCCCGCCACCGAGGCGGACCGGGCTCACGTGGCCGCTGCCGTCACCGCGGCGCGCTGGCGCCGGCCCGACATCGATGCCGAGCTGGCAGGCTTCATCGGCGAGCTGGTCACCGGAGATCACCCCGGTGCGGCAGAGGCCGCCTTCACGATCCGGTTCGCGCAGGCGAGCGCGCCGGTGATGGCCAAGGGCGTGGAGGACACCGCCTTCTACCGTTATCTTCCGCTCGTCTCCCTCAATGAGGTCGGCGGTGACCCTGGCCGCTTCGGCCGGCCGGTGGCCGATTTTCACCAGGCAATGACCGCCGCGGCCCGGCACCGGCCGGAAGCGATGCTCACGCTCTCCACCCACGACACGAAACGCAGCGGCGACGTCCGGGCCAGGCTCACCCTGCTATCGGAGCTGCCCGAGGCGTGGGAACTCGCCGTAGACCGCTGGTCACGGCATAACGAGCGATACAAGCAAAACGGATGGCCGGATCGTAATGCCGAATACCTGCTTTACCAGACGCTGGTTGGCGCCTGGCCGATCGATACGCCGCGGGCCGCCGCGTATATGGCGAAGGCGACGAAGGAAGCCAAGGTCCACACGTCCTGGAGCGATCCGGGCGACAGCTACGACGCGGCTCTCGGGACCTTCGTCGCCTTGATCCTCGCGGACCAGGGTTTCGTCGCCGACCTGGAAGCTTTCCTGGCCGGGCACCGGCTCGTCGAGCTTGGCCGGGTCAACTCGCTGGCGCAGATGACGCTGCTGCTGACCTGCCCGGGCGTGCCCGACATCTACCAGGGCACCGAGCTGTGGGACCTGTCGCTGGTCGATCCGGACAACCGCAGGCCGGTCGACTACGAGGCCCGCCGCCGTCTCCTAGACACGGTCGCGGATGCCGGGCCTGAGGTGGCACTGGACCGGGCCGACGAGGGCGGCTCGAAGCTCTGGCTGATCCACCGGCTGCTGCAGCACCGGCGCCGCCATCCCGAGGTCTATGGCCTTGGTTCTGGATACGAGCCGCTCCGCGTCGCCGGGCCTGCGGCCTCGCACGCGCTGGCGTTCACCCGCACCGCCGGGCTGGCCGTGGTGGTGCCGCGGCTAGTCACCGGGACCGGGGACTGGGCCGGGACCACAGTCGCGCTGCCCGCTGGTACCTGGACCGACCTGCTCACCGGCGATCAGGCGGAGGGCGGCGACGCCAGCGTCGCGCAGCTGCTGCGGCGGTTCCCCGTCGCGGCACTGGGCCGGGGAGGCTGATGCCCGGGTCCCGTGCCGTCGGCGCAGCGGTAGCGTCCGGGCCGGGCGCTGTCCGGGCCGCGGTACCGCCAAGGTCGGACGTAGGGCAGGCAGCGGCGCCGCCGGGGTGGTTTCGCGGCGCCGTGGCGGGCAGGAAGGGCTGATGCACGAGTTCCGGGTGTGGGCTCCGCGCCCCCGCGAGGTCGATGTCGTCGCAGGCGGCCAGCGGATGCCGATGCGGCCGGCCGGGGCTGGCTGGTGGGCGGCCACCGTTGACGAGGCGGGGCCGGGCACCGATTATTCGTTTAGTCTCGACGGCGGCCCGCCCCGCCCCGATCCTCGCTCGGCCTTCCAGCCCGAGGGCATCGACGGGCCGTCCCGGGTGGTCGAGCACGCGTCCTTCGCCTGGGGGGACAGCGGCTGGCGCGGAGTCCCGCTGGCCGGCGCGGTCCTGTACGAATGCCATGTCGGCACATTCTCGGCTGACGGCACCTTCGACGGCGTGATCGGGCATCTGGATCACCTGGCTGACCTGGGCGTCGACGCCATCGAACTGCTGCCGGTCGCGGAATTCTCCGGGCCGAGGGGCTGGGGCTACGACGGCGTCGACCTGTTCGCGCCGCACCACGCCTACGGCGGTCCTGACGGTCTCAAGCGGCTGGTCGACGCGGCCCACGCCCGGGGCATCGGCGTGGTACTCGACGTCGTCTACAACCACCTGGGCCCGGCCGGTAACTATCTGCCCGAGTTCGGCCCGTACTTCTCGGCCCGGCACCGGACCAACTGGGGCGACGCCGTCAACTTCGATGGCCCGGGCAGCGACGAGGTCCGGCGCTTCGTCATCGACAACGCGCTGGCCTGGCTGCGCGACTACCACTGCGACGGGCTGCGTCTCGACGCCGTCCATGCCATCCGCGACGACTCAGCCACCCACATACTCGAGGCGCTGGCCCTCGAAGTGGGCGCGCTGGCCGCGCACGTCGGACGGCCGCTGTTCGTCGTCGCCGAGAGTGATCTCAATGACCCCCGCTTTGTCCGCAGCAGGGACGCAGGCGGTTATGGCCTGGACGCCTGCTGGGCCGACGAATGGCATCACGCCCTGCATACGTGCCTGACCGGGGAGACCAGTGGTTACTACGAGGACTTCGGCCCGCTGCGGCTGCTGGCCAAGGCGCTGCGCCAGGCGTGGGTGTACGACGGCTGTTATTCGCCGCACCGCCAGCGGATGCACGGCCGCTCGCCTGCCGGGCTGTCCGGCAGCCAGTTCGTGGTCGCCGCCCAGAACCACGACCAGGTCGGCAACCGGGCCGCCGGCGAGCGCAGCGGGGCGCTGATGAGCGAAGGGCGGCTGCGGGTCGCCGCCGCGCTGCTGCTGACCTCGCCGTTCGTGCCGCTGCTCTTCCAGGGCGAGGAGTGGGGCGCCAGCACGCCCTTCCAGTACTTCACCAGTCACGCCGACGCTGACCTCGGGCGGGCCGTCAGCGAGGGCAGGCGCCGCGAGTTCGCCCATTTCGGCTGGGACCCCGGTAGCGTGCCCGACCCGCAGGATCCGGCTACTTTCGAGCACTCCAGGCTGGACTGGACTGAGCTCGGAAAGGAACCGCACGCGAGCCTGCTGGCCTGGCACCGGCGGCTGATCGCGCTGCGCAGGAAGATCCCGGCTCTTACCGATCCCAGCCTCGACCGGACGTGCACCGAATACGACGAGGAAGCCGGGTGGCTGGCGGTGCGCAGAGGCCCGGTCGCGGTAGCCAGTAACCTCGGGGGCAGAAACTGGACGTTGCAGGCAGATCGGGCAGCGGTCCAGCTCGCCGCCTCGGACCCCGGTATCGGGCGGACTCGCGACGGCCTGGTCCTGCCGCCTGATACCGTCTCCATCCTCATGCGGGCGGACGTGCCATCACCACTGCCGTGACCGGCCCGATGCCGGCGACGAAAGGACGTGGCCGTAGATGAGCGAGGCCATCGAGACCTGGCCAGGCAGGCCCTATCCGCTGGGCGCCGCCTACGACGGAGGCGGGACGAACTTCTCGTTGTTCTCCGAGGTCGCCGAGGCCGTCGAGCTCTGCCTGTTCGACGACGACGGGGCCGAGCAGCGAGTGGCCATCGAGGAAATCGATGCCTCCTGCTGGCACGCCTACCTGCCGACGGTTTCCCCTGGGCAGCGCTACGGCTACCGGGTGCACGGTCCGTGGGACCCGGATCGCGGCCAGCGGTGCAACCCGGCCAAGCTCCTCCTTGACCCGTACGCAAAGGCGATTGAGGGCCAGGTCGGCTGGAGCCAGGCCTGCTTTCCGTACACCTTCGGCGACGACTATGCGCGCAATGACGAGGACAGCGCCTCCTGCATGCCGAAGTCGGTGGTCCACAATCCCTACTTCGACTGGGGCAACGACCGGCCTCCCGACGTGCAGCTGAACGAGTCGGTCATCTACGAGGTACACGTCAAGGGCTTCACCGCCGCCCATCCCGGCATCCCGGCCGGACAGCGGGGCACGTATGCCGGGCTGGCGCATCCCGCCGCCATCGACTACCTCACCGGCCTCGGCGTCACCGCCGTTGAGCTGCTGCCCGTTCATCAGTTCGTCGACGACGCCCATCTTGTCGAGCGGGGGCTGCGGAACTACTGGGGCTACAACTCGATCGGCTTCCTGGCCCCGCACAACGGGTACGCGGCCGCCGGCCAGGCCGGCGAGCAGGTCGCCGAGTTCAAGGCGATGGTCAGGGCCCTGCATGAGGCCGGCATCGAGGTGATCCTCGACGTCGTCTACAACCACACCGCCGAGGGCAATCACCTGGGCCCTGTGCTGTCGATGAAGGGCATCGACAACACCGCCTACTACCGGGTGGTGGCGGGCCAGCCCCGCTTTTATTACGACACCACGGGCACGGGTAACAGCCTCAACGTGCGTCACCCGCACACGCTTCAGCTGATCATGGACTCGCTGCGGTACTGGGTGACCGATATGCACGTCGACGGGTTCCGCTTCGACCTGGCCGCCAGCCTGGCCCGGCAGTTCCACGAGGTAGACCGCCTGTCCGTCTTCTTCGACCTGATCCAGCAGGACCCGGTCGTCTCCCAGGTCAAGCTCATCGCCGAGCCATGGGATGTCGGGGAGGGCGGCTATCAGGTGGGCAATTTTCCTGCCCTGTGGTCGGAGTGGAACGGCCGCTACCGCGACACCGTCAGGGACTTCTGGCGCGGCCAGCCCGCCACCCTCGGTGAATTCGCCTCCCGCCTCACCGGCAGCTCCGACCTCTACGAGGCCGACGCCAGGCATCCGGGCGCCAGCGTGAACTTCGTTACCGCGCACGACGGGTTCACCCTGCGCGACCTCGTGTCCCATAACGAGAAGCACAATGCCGCCAACGGCGAAGGCGGAGCCGACGGGGAGAATCACAACAGGTCATGGAACTGCGGGGCCGAAGGCGACACCGACGATGAGGGAGTCCTGGCGCTGCGGCGCCAGCAGCAGCGCAACTTCCTGGCCACGCTGATGCTCTCCCAGGGCGTGACCATGCTGCTCGGCGGCGACGAATGCGGGCGTACCCAGGGCGGCAACAACAACGCCTACTGCCAGGACAACGAGGTCTCCTGGTACGACTGGGAGCACCTCGACTCCGAGCTGCTCGACTACACCAAGCGGCTGATCGCCTTGCGGCGCGAGCATCCGGTGCTGCGCAGGCGGCGGTGGTTCCAGGGGCTGCCCATCCGGGGCTCCGTCGACCTTGGCTGGTCCAAGCCGGACGGGACCGAGATGGGCGACGACGACTGGGACGCCGGGTCCACTGGGTCCGTGGGGGTTTTCCTGAACGGCGAGGCCATCACCGACCGGGACCGGCGCGGCCAGCGGGTGACCGACGAGTCCTTCCTGCTGCTGTTCAACGCCCATCACGAGGCGATCGACTGGACGCTCCCCAAGCAGTGGGGCCAGTGGTGGGAACTCGTTATCGAAACGGCCGGCCCGGATCGGGAGGGCACGGTCCTGGCCAGTTCGGAGACGCTTCAGGTCAGGGGGCGCTCGGTGATCGTTCTGCAGCGCCGTGACGCTCCGGAGTGACGCCACAGCCGCTCCCGGCAGGTGGCCGCGCCCGGCCAGCCCGGCTCTGGTCTCAGGCCGGGTACCTGATGCCCTGCTCGGCTGCCTCCGCATTGCGTCGGCCGGGCACCTGCAACCGGATAGTGGGGCCGTCGGCATCTGACCTGATGTCGATCCAGTCGCAGATCTGGCCGCTCAGCCAGAGCCCGTCGCCCGGCCTCGGGTCCAGCTCGGCTGGCCGCAAACCGAGGAACGGGTCGCTGAGGCTGCCGCCTGGCTGGCGGAAGTCACACACGACCGCGTCGGCGTGCTCCCAGGTCCGGACGGCGGCGCTACCTGGCGCCTGGTTCTTCAGGAAGGTGCCGACTTCACCGGCGGCCTGGACCAGCAGGCCGACCCGTTCTCCGGCTAGGCCGTGCGCGGCCGCGCGGCTGGTGATGAACCTGCGCAGGCCGCGCAGGTCCCCGTCGAACTCGAACACCTGGGCGCCGACCGGCGGCTCGGGCAGCGGGCCGGCCTCCCATTCGCCCGCGAAGCCCGCCGGGTCGGCGTAGTCCGGGCTGGGACTGGCGTGCGGTCCGTCAGCCAGTACCGGATGGGTGCGGCGCGCGGCCGCGACGATCTCCGGCGCCGTAGCCCGGGTGTCGTAGGGGCAGATCATGAACACGCTGGTGCCGGCGAGCGCCACGTTGAGCGCTGACTCCATCCGAGTCCAGGCGGCAACCTCGCGGGCCGAGCGCCCGGCCCATACCGGCTCGGCGAGGACGCGCACCCGGGTACCGTCGCCCTCGCTCTCGTCCGCGTGCCGCCTCCAGTAACGGTGGAAGGCGGCCACCCGCTGCTGCGGCCTGCGGCCGAAGAAGGCGGACTCGGCGTAGTCCACCTCGCCGCTGCGTGCCCCCAGGGCCGAGCTAATGAGTTCCAGGTTGGCGGGGGTGGTCACGGCGAGCACCGGCTCGCCGTTGGACAGCCCGGCCTCGAGGAACGGCAGCGCCATCTCACGGAACTGGCCGTCTGAGCCGTAGATGCAGGCCTGGTGCTCGAACGTCGTCTCGCTCCTGCGGTTCACCCGCGCCCCCCCGCTCGCAGTCCGGCCTCGGTCGTGGCATCTGCCCAGGGCTGGCTGCTGGCCTTGGGCCCGTCAAGCAGAGCCAGGCCGGGTACCGTATCCCAGCCGACGATCCGCAGCACCGTCTGCAGCTGGGACGGCACCTCATGCAGCACAACGCGCCTGCCGTGGCGCCCGTCGCCGTCGTGGCGCTGGCCGTCGGAGCCGGTCAGCATGACGATCGCGCGCAGCCCGGCCAGGTCGCAGTAGTCCACCCCGGCGAGGCAGACGTGAACATCTCCGGGCTCGTCCGCGACCTCCTTCAGCGCTCCGAGCAGGCCTGGATAGGTGGCTTCGTCTATCTCGCCGGCGATAGCAAGGACAGCCGGACTACCCACCCAGGCGATCCGCAACATCCCGTCGTCATATACCGCGTCCCCGCGCATCATTGCGGAAGAGCCACCCCCTCGGCACGCGTCAATGCCTGCCCTGCGAGATCCCCATGGGAAGCCGGTGCTTGGTGCGCAGCCCCAGCGGTCCGCTGCCCCATGACGACATCCCGGACCTGAGGATATGCGAGAGCGATACCGTACTGCATGCCGGTCGCGAGCCAAGCAGCACCTTCGCTGGCGGGCCAGCTGGCACCATCAACGTCATGTCGGGTTAGCTTGCCCTTAGGTGCGATGTCTCGGATTGTCGCGTCATCGTCGGGCTGGCAACACCGGTCAGCGTGCCCCTGCGGTGAGGCGCGCGGCAGCCCCGCCAGACCTGATCGTCAGGACTTTCGGCCCTTGGGAGCTGATCGGCCTGACGGCATCATGCAGGGTATGGGCATGGCTCGAGCTGCTGAGATCGCTGCCGGAACCGGCGCGATTCCCGCGCAGCCCGGCAGGTCCGTGCGCGTCGGCGACGGGCCGGCGCGGGGGGTGGTGCCTGATGCGACCTGACGCAACCGTCGCCGTCTGGGACGACGAACTCGAGCTAGGCTCCGCGGAGTCGGGGCTGAGCGTGCTGCTGGAGGCGTGTGAGCGGGCGGTCGAGGAGATCGGGGCCGTGGTGCCGCCGGTGCAGCTGCGGGCGCTGCTGGTGATTGACCGGGCGGGGAGCTTGAATCTGAGCGGCCTGGCGGGGTTGCTGGGGGCGTCGCCGTCGGCGGCGAGCCGGTTGTGTGACCGGATGCAGGCGGCGGGCCTGCGGCCAGGCAGCCTTACCCGGAGCGCGACCGCGCCGTTGGCCTGATCCCGGTGGCTTGGCTGGCCGGCCTGGCCGGGTGCTGACCTTTTCGTGACCCGGGCTTGCCTGGCGGGGCCGGCCGTGGCAGGCTTTCCTTATGGAAACATTTGCTGCAAGGAATCTGTCTGGTGTGCCTGGGCCGGCCGGGACGGGCGCGGGGCTGGCGGGGCTGGACGATGGTGAGCTGCTGGGCCTGGTGCGGTCGCTGCCGGTGGGCAGCGGGCGCCGGTCGGCGGCGTGCGAGCTGCTGGTAACGCGCCATCGGGCGCTGGTCCGGTCGTGCGTGCGGCGGTATCTGCGGAGCCCGGAGCCTGCGGAGGATCTGATGCAGGTGGGGTATGTGGGGCTGCTGAAGGCGATCAATAATTTTGATCCGGAGGTGGGGGGCAGCCTGGCGGCGTACGCGCAGCCGTGCATCTCGGGGGAGATCAAGCGGCATTTCCGGGATAAGCGGTGGCAGGTGCGGGTGGGGCGGCCGGTGCAGGAGCTGGTGCTGGAGGTGCGGGAAGCGTCGCGGGAGCTGGCGCAGCGGCTGGGGCATCTGCCGGGGGAGGCGGAGCTGGCTGAGCATCTGGGGCGCAGCCGGGAGGACGTGGCGCAGGCGCGGCGAGCGGATCTGGCGTTCTCGCCGTCGTCGCTGGATGCGCCGCTGGCGGACCGGCCCGATGCCGGGAGCCTGGCTGATGTGCTGGGAGCGGAGGATCCGGCGATGGAGCGCACGCTGGATATGGAGTCGGTGGCGGCGCACTGGGGTGAGCTGCCGCGGCGGGAGCAGAAGATCCTGCTGTTGCGGTTTTACGGGGATCTGACGCAGGCGGAGATCGGGGCGCAGCTGGGGATCTCGCAGATGCACGTGTCGCGGCTGCTGGCGCATGCGCTGGGGTACCTGCGGGACCGGCTGCTGGCCACTCCCGGCCCGGTCCCCGCCCGGGCCGCCGGCGCTGATGCTGCCGGGGCGGGGCTGGCCGCGGCGAGCTGACCCC
>JBEKIF010000081.1:0-14617 GCA_050011895.1 Streptosporangiaceae bacterium
TCAGCATAGGCACGGGGAGCCTGGACCGCTGTGGAATGGCCAGATCACCTTGACCGGCGTCCCGCCGATGCCGGGAGCCCGGATCCTGGCCGCCGTCCTGGTGGTGCGTACCTGAGCCGGCATGTCGGGGTGCACTTCGGCCGCGCAACCGGGTAATGCCCGTACTCTCGGCAGCTGCAGGCTCGTCTGGCCCGGCACCCCGACAGCATAATGAGGCATGCCGGCCACTGATGAGCTATCCCTTGCCGAGCTGGCCGCGCTTCGCGGCCAGTGCACCCACTTCCTCGCTGGCCATGGCCCGGTGACCGCAGCTGGCCTGCTGGCCGGCATCCCCGCCGACACGGTCACCGACCGCTACGGCGACGGCGGCGTTGTCGCCGAACTGGAGTCGGAGATCGCCGGGCTGCTCGGCAAGCCAGCGGCCACGTTCCTGCCCAGCGGCACGATGGCCCAGCAGTCAGTGCTCCGGGTACACGCCGACCGGCGGCGGCGAACGACGGTCATCTTCCACCCGATGTGTCACCTGGACCGGCACGAAGGCCAGGCCTACCAGCGGTTGCACGGCCTGACCGGCCGCCCGGCCGGCGGCCTGGACCGCCTGATGACCATCGATGACCTGCACGCGATCAGCGAGCCGCCCGCTGCGCTGCTGATCGAGCTGCCGCAACGCGATCTGGGTGGCCAGCAGCCAGACTGGGAAGACCTGCAGGCGTCGGTCGAATGGGCCAGGGGGCGTGGAGCCGCCACCCACCTGGACGGTGCCCGGCTATGGGAGTCGGCCGCCGGTTACGGTAGGCCGCTGGCCGAGATCGCGGCGCTTTTCGACACCGTCTACGTGTCGTTCTACAAGGGCATCGGCGCGCTACCGGGCTGCTGCGTGGCTGGCCCTGCGGACATCGTCGCCGAGGTGCGAGAGTGGCGGCAGCGCATGGGCGGCACCTTGTTCGGCCTGTGGCCGAACGCCGCGTCGGCGCTGAGCTGCCTGCGGCTCCGGCTTCCGCTGATGCCCGCCTATCTCAGCCACGCCCACGCGATCGCGGCCGCGCTCGGCGACATCGCGGGCGTCCGGGTCATACCCGACCCGCCGCACGTTCCGATGATGCACCTACTGCTGAACGCCACGCAGGACAGCTTCCGCACCGCCGCCCGCAAGCTGGCCGCGGAGCAGCGGATCTGGGCTTGGCCGAAGGCCATGCCCACAGCCGATCCCGGCGTGCAGCGAGTGGAGCTGTCCGTCGGCGATGCCACCCGCGCGCTGCAGCCCGACCAGGTCCGCGACATCATCGCCACCCTGATCGGACGATAGAGCCGAACAGCGCAGTCGGCGGCGCCCATGAGAGTAAACCTGCAGATGGATCAGCTCGTCCCGCCGCTCCTAGCAGGGGACGTCCCAGACTCCAGATCCTCGCTACCAACGACGCCTCTGTATGACCTATCCCGGCGTTCCAACATGCCTTTCGACTGAGAGACGAAAACTGGCATTTCGCTCGACAGCTTATGTAGCCATCACGATTACTTGCCCGGCCGCCCTGTCCATGGTCGTCCGCCCAATGGCATATCAGCAATCCAGCCCACCTCGGCATCCCCGCCAGCCGGGTCGGTGAACGGGGCGTTCCTCGGCCGTGAGCCGTCAGACGGCGCGCCCGGATCGGTGCGCTGAGCGGACTGAATGGACGTGCGGCCCGCCTGGTCCGCCGTACTTGGCTGTCCGACAAGACTCTCAGGTATTGGTTCAGGATTTCGAATTGTACTTCTGACCTGGGTGAGGTCTTCACGTCTGGGGTTGAGCTGGGCGGATGGGCCCGGGCCGCGGGGCCGCCCCCAGGTTAAGCGGGCTGCGCTCACATCGCGCCCGGCTGGTTAACGGTTCCAGCGCGGGTCGTTATCAGCGATTTCCTGGCTGAGGTTCTCTAGCTCGGCGATCAGTTCCCTCAGGCGCCGCTGGCTGGCGAGCCAGGGGCCGTAGTCGGCCGGGCCGGGGCGGTTGCGTTGAACTGGAGGGCGTGGAACGGAAGGTCGGTCGTGGTGCCCGGCGGCGACGCCACGACCGGGTGACGGTCAGCCCGCCCGTGGCGAGGTTGCGGAGCGCGGGCATGCCTGCGGCCCGCCGCCCTGGGGTCCGGACCGTTGCTAAGACCAGTGCCGTGGAACGGCCGTCCCGGACGCGCTCTGTGCCAGGCTCGTGACGTGTCTGAACCTGAATGGACCGAGGTGGCTTGGCTCGAACCCGTGGGCGACAGCAGCCGGATGACCCAGGTCTGGGATGTCCTCGGAAGGCGGCCCCCCGGCGCGGGGTTATTCGCTTGCGGCAACGCGGCGGCCGGTCAAGGCTGGCTGGATGGGATTCTTTGACGACTTGCCGGCCTCCGAGCCGGCGCCTCCGCGCAGGCATCATCCATGGGAGCCACCGGAAGCGGAATTTCCCGGCATTGTCCCGGCCGACACCCTGCTGCTGGGGCGGACCGACCAGGTCGCCGTGGCGGTCACCGGGCTGTCCGCCTTCTCCGCCGGGATCGAGATCTTCGTGACCGCGCGGATCCGGCCCAGCGCCGGCCACCCCGAGGAGCACCTGCCCGGCGGGCCGCGTGACCTGGCCGCGTCCCGGCGATCCTTCCGGTTCGGCCTGCAGTTCTCCGGCGGCGGCAAGGCCGCCGGGAGCCCCGGTGGCGGCAGGCCGGACCACGATGCCCAGCCAGCCGGGCCAGTGCTGTACCCGTTCGCCGGCGGCGGCGGACCGCACTCGTTCATCTCCCGGTGGTGGACCTGGCCGCTGCCGCCCGCCGGGCCGCTGGAGTTCGTCTGCGAGTGGCCGGCGTTCGGCATTGCCGAATCCCGGGCTCGCATCGACGCGCAGCTCATCCTCGACGCGGCACGGCGCAGCGTCCGGCTATGGCCGGAAAACGAAAGCTGACGGCGAGGTCCTTACCGCTAACCCTCGCTGACCAGGACCGGGCTTCGAGGACCTGACCCTGCACCCGCCGCGCGTTCCTGGCCGCGGATCGCGAACGACCGCCCGCGCCGGCTCGGCCCCGCCTGCGATCGCTGAGACCCCCAGCCCAAACAGAACTCGACCGTCTCGCTCAGCGCGGGTTGCTGCCCACGCGGAAGGCCTGCCGAAGCCGCACGGCGACGAGCTTCTTGACCAGCTCGGTCGGTAGAGGCCGGTCGACCGGGAATCGCAAGGCTCCGGATGACTTCTCGTAGCCGGCCAGCTCGTTGGTCAGCTCGGGGAACACCGAGCCGCTGTGGGGCAGGTAGCTCAGGTGATTCTTGAAGGCAGCGAACCCAGCGATCGTTTTGCCGGCGACCTTGAAGCCAGGCACGGCATACGAGATGCACTGTTCCGCATCGGGGACCGCTGCGAGGATGTCGCGGCGTAGCTGACTGAGTGTCGAGCGCTTCGGCTCGTCCAGCTCGTCGAGGTACGCGTCTATCTCGGCCGCCGACATCAGTCGTCTCCACGATCCAGGCGCCCTTGAAGCACGACGGTCACTCGGTCCCCTGGCTTCTTCCCAATGACGTTCTGCAGCTCCGACTTGATCGGCAACTTGTGGCGGCCGTCCCCGGGCGCCATGAACGCACTTTGGGAGGGGTGGCCGTGCACCAAGCCCCGCACTCTCACCAGGCCGCGAGTGCCGAAGTACTCGGCCGATCCGGGCATAACCACGTAGGTCCAGCCGCCCTTGTTCAGGCTCTTCTCCAAGACAGCGTCGAACTGCTTGCTCAGAGCGGTCATGGCGTGCCTCCTTTATATCGACGTCTGTGCAGACGGTCGACGGGACACAGACTCATCGGCGCCGCGCTGCCAGCCGACGGCACCGTAGCGCGCCCAGCTCGCGGCTTGGGTTGACCGCCACGCCACGCCACACCACAAGCCGTCACGTGACGACACCGGATCGACTGATCGATCCTGGCCACCGGCAGCGAAGCCGAACCGTCATTCTCGGACGCCGGGAACCGCTCGCTCAAGTCAGTCCGGGTAACCGAGAACCGTGACGCGTGTTGCCGCCGCTTTCCCGTGACCATTACCCATCTTCCGGTCACGCGCTGCCAGATCTGCCACCGTCCCGGTCGCCTACCGGCCCGGCAACCTCAGCGAGGTCCTGACCGAACACTACCGCCGGGCCCACCCCGAAGCGCTCGGCCTCCCTTCCCGGTAACCGGTCCCGGAGACCCGCACCATCGGCCATGCCGCCGCGGGCCCTCTGCCCGGCTCGGGACGAACTTGTTGCGGGGTTGGGCCAGAGGACGCCAGCCGTGGCGGAGCGTGGCCGATTCATGGTGAAGGCCCGCGCGTGCCGTTGAGGAACACCAGCGGAGTGCTACCGGTCCTGCCGGGGACAGCGAAAGCGCTGGAGATCCGTTGCGGGAACGGTCCGGCCCTTAGTTTCGGGTGCGCAGGTGCGCCAGCCTGCATCCCTAGGACGCTAGCGCATCGGCATCGGCTCACCGGCGTCAGCCGCTGAGGGCGGACTGCAGAGCGTCTTTGGCGTGGTTGCCGGCAAGCAGGAGGTGACCCTCCCCGGGCACGAAGTGTGTGGTGGCAGCCGGGATAGCGGCGGCCAGGATCCGGCTCGCCTGCGGGGACACCAGACGGTCGTCCTCGCCGTGCCAGATCTCAATAGGCACCTGGATCTGGCCGAGCGGCACACCCCAAGGCCGGGCTTCGAGCGCGTAGTCGTGCGCCGGGCCACGTCCTCCCTGCTGGAATGCCTCGGCCACGTTCTGGGCGAACATCTGCCGGAAGTCCTCAGCGCCTCAGGGTTTCCTGATCGGCCGGCCCGAGGCTCTTCATCATCGGGAAAATCGCCGTGGGGTCGCGCCTGACGTCGTGAATGAACTTGGCGAACATCAGACGAAACAGCCAAGGCGCCCGGCTGGCGAAGGTGTACACGACCCGGTCATCGTTGCTCCACGTTGCCCTGGCTCCCGGCAGATCGAATGAACAGGTCGAGGACGCGAGCACGGCTCGCGTCACCAGGTCAGGCAGGATCCCACGCGCACGCGCACGCGTACTTGCCGCCGCTGGACACGCCCATAACGGCGAACCGCTCAAGCCCCAGGGCATCAGCGAAGCCCCGTACCAGCCGCGGGTATTGCCTAAGGGAGAAACGGCGGAACGGCGACGGCCCACCCAGGACGGTCGAGGGCAATCAGCCGAACGCCAAGATCTTCAGCTGCCCGCCGGGCCGCCGGGATGCCCACCTCCAACCGAGAACCCGGGGTCCCATGCAGGTGCAGCACCGGCCGACCATCAGGATCGCCGACCTCCGCGTACCCGACATCAGTGCCGCCGGCCAACCGGACGCGGAGATCAGCCCGCATCATCGCCCTCCGTCATTCCGCCACCCATCCGGGGAACCCGCCATACACACCTGAGCGGACCTGACGGGCCTGTCCGCGCAAGACCGTGCCGGCATCAGTAAAGATCTCGCCATGGACGCGCTGGGCGGCGGCGGGTACCGGCCAGGTGTGCCTGCTGGTGGAGCTTTGCCACGGCCAAGGGGCCCGGCACCTGGCGCCCGGCGCGCGCCGCGGAAATGACTGACCTGTCCGACGCCGTTGGTCCTGGTGGCAGCGCTTGCTCCGGCTGGATGAAAGGCCGCGGTCAGTGGCCTTCGTCCGCCGACCCGGTGGCCGCCGCCAGGGCCAGGACGTGACCGTCAGGGTCCAGTAGGTAACCGGCGCGCTCGCCCCACGACCGGTCCCGCAGGCCGTCGAGCAGCCTGCCGCCGCCGTCCGCGGCGCGGGCCAGCGCAGCCGCGGCATCGCTGCGGCGAAGGTAGAGCTCGCATCGCTGGCCGGCGCCCGCGCGGATCTGGCCGGATAGAAGCGCCTCCATGTCGCCGGCGGGCATGAGCCCCAGCGTTGCCCCGCCCAGGTCGAACTCGGTCATGCCCGGCACGTCCAGCATCGGTTCGGCGGCCAGGACATGACGGTAAAAGTCCCTGGCCCTGGTCTGGTCGGGGACGTAGAGGATGAACTGCGCAGCGTGCACACGTCCACCCTGCCACCGCCCTGGCGCAGCTGACCACCACCGCGGGCATCCTCACTAGCCGCCAGGGGCCACCGGGCGATGTTGCCGCGCACCAGCATCCCCTCGCCCGCCTCGTGACTCCCCTGGAACCCGGTGACGCCTCATCGCCGCGTTGATGACCATCTGCAAGTAACGACCGCGGGAGACGTTGCCCGCGCCTGGTCGATCTCTTCGATCAGCGCGCGCGGAGCTGAACCCCGTGGACTTCTTGCACCGGGCGGCGTACCTGTACCCGGACAAGACCGCGGTCGTCGATGGCGAGCGGCGGTATTCCTACCGGCAGCTCGCCGAGCGGTCGTGGCGGCTGGCCAACACGCCGCTGGCACCGTGGCCGACCTGCTGGCCGCCGTTCCCAGGCGGGTCAACGGCGCGGCGTTCCAGCGCAGCGCCGACTGTGAGGTCGGCGATCTGGCTTCGGTGGTCGCCGGCGCCGTCACGCTCACAGCTCGCTAGCACGCGCGGGTAAACGCGGATCGAGCCGTGACGCACGTATCTTGCCGGCCAGCCCTGGGCTCTATCGTTAGTTGCGTTAGCGGCGCACCGATCCGCGGAGGTCCGCTATGGGAGACGACCACCAGGCGGCCGGAGGCCGGGTGCCGCCTGCGGGCCAAGCCGGCAAGCCACGGCTGCGGTTGCTTCCAGTCGTCTTCCTGGTCCTGATGCTGCTCGCACTTGGGCTCGGGTTCCTGTTCAAGCACCAGGCCGCGCCCACTGCCGAAAGCCGAGCGCTGACGAGCGCCCCGCAGACGGTCGGCGTCTATGTGAACCAGACCGGCGTCACGGTGCACCTGACGGCCGGCATCAGATGGGATCCCAACCGGCCCGGGCAGGCGCAGGAGTCTCTCTATGCGGCGGTCGAGGGCGCGAACGTGAGCCAGGCGACGAAGGTGCTGTTCACGTCGACTATCCGGCCGTCGGACAGCGACCTGGCTCAGCCTTCGGCTGTGTACTTCGGGGGGAACTTAGTGCGCGGCTCTCCGGAATATTCATGGAGCCTCACCGTGGCGCAGCTGAATTCGGTCTCTGGCTTGTATGGCTCCCCGGTCGCCAATTTCACGCTTCCCCAGGTCGCCCAGGTCTCGGGCGGCAGCGTCTTTGTGCACCTGCCAACGCTCGCCTCCAATGTGTCACCGTTCCCTTCCATTGCCATCGAGATGACCGAGCAAGCCACCTCGTCCCCAGCAGCCCCGATCCGGGACGTGGTCACCTCACCAGCACTGGTTGATCAGGCCGAGGCCAGCAGCGCCAGCTATACCAGCCATACCGGCAACTACGTAGGTGAGGCAGCCGGATCATCCCGGGAGCTCTATTACCAGCCGCAGACCCTGATGACGACCGAGACGATAAACAGCCTGCGGCCATACCTGCAGAACGCGGTCATCGACAGCAACCTGCCAGGGAACGGAACCCTACAAGGGGACACGTACGTATGGCAGGCAACCGGATGGCTGGAGGGTTACCTCAGCGCCACGGAGGTAAGGACCAGCAGCGCGGAAGCAAACCACGACTTCTACGCCGGGCTGGCCTTCGGCACCGCAGCGGCGTTCTTTATCGCATGCGCGCAAGAGTTCAAGGAGCCCATGACGACATCGCCCCGGCGGCGGCGCGGCCGGCGCGCCGAATCCCGGCCCGCAGATAAGCCAGCTCAGGACCCCGCCGGAGGATAGCGGCCCGGCTGCGGCGGCAGACAGCGGAACAGAGGCCCAAGATGGGCGCCTGTTCATTCGTCACATAATGATCATGGACGCGCTTCTCTTCACCCACCCCTTGGATGTCTCCGACGGCGCGTACTGCGCCGTGGCGGCGCAGTATCACGTCGGCGATCAGGCCGGTCCACCCTGGCGGCTGCCGGGCAGGTGACGGTATTCGTTCGCCAGTGGCACGGCAGTGCGCAGCACATTGTGGGCACCGGTGATCATCTTCCCCGCAGCCGGGCGCGGATCCGCGGGCGAGGGCATCAAGGGCCTCGCCGGTCCGGCGGCTGACCGGCTTATCCAGGGACAGGAACGCCTTGCGGGCCCGCGGCCGCTACTGAGTCCGGTACGTCACCGCTGCTACAGCCCGGCAGTCGCGTTGCGTGCGCATCGCGGCCTTGTCGTGCCCGGCTTCGGCCAGTGCGAGGGACCGCCGGCTGCCCAGGGCGGAGGCGCCACCCCCGAGCACCTTCAGCGCGGCCACCCCACATTCTCGGCCTCGGTGACCGGGTCGCCCGCTAGCAGCCGGGCCCCTACGGCGGCCGCGAGTTCCGCCGTGGCGCCGGCTCCGGCCAGGACCAGCGGAGTGCCCTGGGCGAGCGCCGTGAGTTGCGGAGCGAGGGCATCGAGGTTCTCTGGCACGGCTGCGGCCAGGACGACGAGGTCCGGATGCCTTTCGTCGACCGTGTGCGCCAGCTCCTCCACCGGGGTACTCATCCCGAGGTAGTCAATCCGCCACCCGCTGCGGTTGAGCACGATGCCGAAGACCATCAGCGCCAGGTCGTGAAGTTCCCCGGGGGGGCAGGCGAGGACGGCGCGCGGACCGTGCCCGTTCCCCCATCCCCTGGCCAGCCCGGCGAGCCGCCCGCGGATGACGTTACTGGCGAAGTGCTCCTGGGCGATGCTGGCCGTTCCCCGCTCCCAGCGCTCCCCGAGTTCAGTGAGATACGGCAGCACAACGTTGCGCAGCACCGCGGCCAGGGAGAGGTCGGACAAGAGCCGGTCGAGGACAGCCTGCGCGGCCGGCTCGTCAAAGGCATCGAGGGCCTGCCGGAGAGCACCGGACATCTCACTTTCCGTCGACTCACCCTCCGTCGACGGGGCGTAGTGAGGCGCGGCCGGACGCACTGGGTCCGTCCCGGCCCGGCTGTCCTCCCCGAGCACCGCCTTGGCCGCCTCGGCGGCGGACAGCCCGCCAGCGAGGTGGGCCTGCATCCGGCGGACCCGCCCGGCGTCTGCCTCGGAGTACAACCGGAAGCCGCCAGCTGAGCGCACCGGCTGGAGGAGGCCGTAGCGGCTCTCCCACGCCCGCAGGACGTGGTCGCTCACGCCCAGGCGCCGGCTCAGCTCACCTATGCGCAGCACTGGCGAGCCTTCGGGGTTGTCCATCCGAACACTCTACAGTACTTCGACAGACATTTGACAATGTTGTCCACGAAAGCTACGGTCATGTCTAGACAAAACTTAGACGGAAGTTGATATTCATGGACTCCCACGCCAACGGGCCGACGACCGCCGCCAGCTTCCCCCGCGGGGAGCCGGGCACCGCCGCCGGCGCACGGCGCCCGTCGGTAGCCGTCATCGGGGCAGGAGTCTCCGGGCTGACCGCTGCCTACCTTCTGTCCCGCACCCACGACGTCATCCTCTTCGAGGCGGAGGACCGGCTCGGCGGCCACGCGCACACCCACGACGTGCACGGCCCGGATGGCAGGCGGCACGCGGTCGACAGCGGGTTCATCGTCCACAACGACAGGACCTATCCCTGGCTGCGCAAGCTCTTCGGCGAACTCGGCATCCAGGTGCGCCGCACCGAGATGAGCATGAGCGTGCACTGCGAGGAGTGCGGCCTTGAGTACGCCGGCGGGCGCGGGCTGCGCGGCGTCCTCGCCCAGCCGCGCCGCCTGCTCGACCCGCAGTTCATCCGGATGCTGGGGCAGGTCAAGCGATTCCACCGGCGAGCAGCTGCGTTCCTGCGGGCCGCTGCGGCCGAAGACCTGACCACCTACGGCGAGTTCCTTCAGCGCCAGGGATTCAGCGATCACTTCGTCGCCCACTACGCCGTACCGGTCGTATCGTGCGTGTGGTCCGCAGGAAGCGAGACGGCACTGCGCTACCCGGCCCGGTACCTGTTCAGGTTCCTCGACCATCACGGGCTGCTGCGCGTGACCGGCTCCCCGCAGTGGTACACGGTCACTGGCGGGTCCCGCACCTACGTCGACCGGCTCGCCACGCTGCTGCCGGACGTCCGGGCGGCCCACGCCGTCACCGACGTTACCCGCGGCGAGGCGGGCGTCGAGATCCGCGACAGCACCGGTCACCTCACCCAGGTGGACCGCGTCGTCATCGCGACCCACGCCGATCAGGCCCTGGACCTCCTCACCGACCCCAGCGACGAGGAGGTCACCACTCTCAAGGAGTTCGGCTACTCGCGCAACGTCACCGTCCTGCACACCGATAGCTCGGTGCTGCCGGCCGCCGCGCAGGCCCGGGCGTCCTGGAACTACCGGATGACCTCCTGCGACCAGCCCGACCAGCCCGTCGTGGTGACGTACTGGATGAACCGCCTGCAGGCGCAGCAGGCCGCGCAGGACTTCCTGGTCACGCTCAACGACTCCGGCCGCCTCGACCCGGAGTCCATCGTCTCGACGATGCACTACGAGCACCCGATCTACACCCCGGAAGCGGTCTGCGCGCAGACCCGGCTGAGCAACCTGGCCACCGACCGCACCGTCTATGCCGGCGCCTACCACGGGTGGGGATTCCACGAAGACGGGTGCCGCTCCGGCGTGGCGGCGGCCCGGCACTTCGGAGTGACCTGGTGAACACGGCCGCCGTCCTGCCGCCAGGGCCCGCACGCGCTCTCCCCGGGCTGCCTCAGCTGCCCTCCCTGGTCGTCGGCCAGGTCACGCACCGGCGCCCCGGACCGGTGCGGCACGCCTTCCGGCACCGGGTCTACCAGTGGCTGGTCGACCTGGACGACCTTCCGCGCCAGCCCTGGTACCTCAGGGCGTTCGCGCGGTTCCGCAGCGCTGACCACCTCGGCGACCCGCGCCTGCCGATCAAGCGCAACGTCGAGAACTACCTGGCCCGCAGCGGCATCCGGCTCGGTGACCGGGGACGAGTGCTCATGCTCGCGGGCGCCCGCGTCCTGGGCCATGTGTTCGACCCGCTCTCGGTCTTCTGGTGCTACGCCGCCGACGGCGTCCTGATCTGCGTCGTCGCCGAGGTCCACAACACCTACGGCGAGCGACACGCCTACCTGCTGCGACCCGACGGGGCCGGAGCCGCCGTGACGGACAAGGCCTTCTACGTCTCTCCGTTCTTCGACGTCACCGGCAGCTACGCGCTGCGGTTCGCGCTGCGGCCGGACCTTGTCTCCGCGACCGTCACGCTGCGCCGCCACGGCGCTGTGGCCTTCACCGCCACTTTCGGGGGACGCCCGGAACCCGCGACGAGCCGGGCTCTGGCCCGCCGGCTGATCTGCCAGCCCCTCATGACCCAGCGGGTCTCGGCCCTGATCCGGGTGCACGGCATCTGGCTCTGGCTCCATCGGCTGCCGATCCGCTCCCGACCACACCACACCCGGCAAGAAGGGGTCTGACCATGACCGTCTCCGCCTCCGTCAGCAGGCGCGCCGTCGCCACCACACCCCGGGCGCCGCTCCGGGCCACCATCGCGCGGATGATCTTCGAGCGCGCCGTACGGCTCGTCCCCGTCCGCGTGACCTACCCCGACGGGCAGACACTCGGCGGCCGCCCGGAGACCTCGCCTGAGTTCGAGATCGTCCGTCCCGCCGCCTTCTTCGCCCGGCTCGGCCGGGACGCCAAGATCGGCTTTGGCGAGGCGTACATGGCCGGCGACTGGCGGGCCGCGCCCGGCACCGACCTGGCCGACCTGCTGACGCCCTTCGCCGAACGGCTCGCCACCCTGGTCCCGGCGCCGCTGCAGAAGCTGCGGGCCTTCGCGGACAGGCACGTCCCCCAGGACCAGGAGAACACCCTCGAAGGCGCGCGCAGCAACATCGCCGCTCACTACGACCTGAGCAACGACCTGTTCGCTGCCTTCCTGGACCAGACCATGACCTACTCCTCTGCGTGGTTCGACGAGAGCGAGGCCGTGCAGGCCGCAACCCGGCTCGAGGAGGCACAGCTGCGCAAGATCGACGGGATTCTTGATCTCGCCGGCGTCGGCAGCGGCAGCCGGCTGCTGGAGATCGGCACCGGCTGGGGCACGCTTGCCATCCGCGCGGCGCAACGAGGAGCGCGGGTGACCACGGTCACGCTCTCCCGGGAGCAACTGGAACTCGCCCGCGAGCGGGCCGCCGCCGCGGGCGTAGCCGACCTTGTGGACGCGCGACTGCAGGACTACCGGCAGGTCGAAGGCGAATACGACGCCATCGTCAGCGTCGAGATGATCGAGGCAGTGGGCGAAGCCTACTGGCCGGTCTACTTCGCCAACCTGGACCGCCTGCTGGCACCCGGCGGGAAGGTGAGCATCCAGACCATCACCATGGCTCATGACCGGCTCCTCGCCACGCGGCGCAGCTACAGCTGGATCCAGAAGTACATCTTCCCCGGCGGGATCATCCCGTCCTTGCAGGCCATCGACGACACCCTGGCGGCGCACACCACCCTGCGGGTCACCCAACGGCGTGAGCTCCGCGCGCACTACGCCCGGACCCTGCACCTGTGGCGAGAGCGCTTCACCGGCCAGTGGCCGCACATCCACGCCCAGGGTTTCACTGAGACCTTCCGGCGGATGTGGGAGTTCTACCTCGCCTACGCCGAGGCGGGCTTCCGCAGCGGCTACCTCGGCGTGAGCCAGCTGCAGATGGCCCGGGAGCCGCCGGCGGCGGCACTTCGCGCCGCGGCGAGTCCGGCGGCGTCAGTGGGCGAGCTCACTGCGCTACTGGCCGGGGACGCCTTCAGCCGGGCGGCGGCTCTCCACGCGCTGGGGCCATCCCCTGACCCAGCTTCGTCCGACCTCCTGGTCGACACCCTCAACGGCGACCAACGGAGCGCAGAGCATGCCTCCTGGGCGCTCGGCGACCAGTCCCCCGTCCGACGTGCCGCGGGGCTCTGGCTCAGTCGGTGCAGAAGGGTGGCTCCGCGGGTTCATAGCCGAACTGACCCTCGAGGCGTGGGCCGCGAACGACGCCGGACTCGTCACCGACGCCCTCACGGCACTGGCGCCCGCCGGCCGCCCGGACGGGCCGGAAGCGATCAGAGCTTCTAGAAATATTTTGCTAGTCTTAGGTTACGCAGATAAACTGAGCGCAGGCACCGGGGACCGGCCGTCGAGGACGGCCAGCTGCCACGGCGTCACCGGAGAAGAGGTATTGGTGATGGTTGCGCTGGCGGTCATCCTGGTGATACTCGTCGTGGCCGGGCTTATCGCGGCCGGCCGCTCGTTCAAGGTCGTGCAGCAGTACGAGCAGGGCATCATTTTCAGGTTCGGGCGGGTGCTGGGCCGGCCTCGCGGCGCCGGGCTGACGCTGATCCGGCCGTTCGGCGACCGGATGCAGAAGGTCAACATGCAGATCGTCGCCATGGCAGTCCCGGCACAAGACGGCATCACCAGGGACAACGTGACCGTCCGGGTCGACGCGGTGGTCTACTTCCGGATCGTGGACCCGATCAAGGCGACCATCAACGTGCAGAATTACATGTTCGCCATCTCCCAGCAGGCGCAGACCTCGCTCCGCTCGATCATCGGCCAGTCGGAGATGGACCAGCTGCTCTCCGAGCGGGACACGGTCAACCGGGAGCTGCGCCGGATCATCGACGAGCCGACCGAGGGCCCGTGGGGCGTCCGGGTGGAGCGGGTAGAGATCAAGGACGTCTCGCTCCCGGAGAGCATGAAGCGGTCGATGTCACGGCAGGCCGAGGCGGAGCGGGAGCGCCGCGCCCGGATCATCACCGCCGACGGCGAGTACCAGGCCTCCAAGCGGCTGGCCGCGGCGGCCAACGTGATGGCCCGCGACCCCGCCGCGCTGCAGCTGCGGCTGCTGCAGACCGTCGTCGAGGTCGCCGCGGAACGCAACAGCACGCTGGTCATGCCGGTGCCGGTCGAGCTGCTCAGGTTCTTCGACAAGTTCACCCCCCCGGCGCCCGCAGGCGACAGGAAGTCGGCGGCCGATTCGGCGTCACTCGCCGACTTCGGTGACGAGGACGTGGAGAACGTCGAGGCCGAGATCGAGAGCGGGGCGCCGCTTGAGATACCCGAGGTCCCGCCGATCCCCGAGTTGCCCCTGCAGGTGAGCAACGGCAAGCTGGCCGCCACCGCAGCAGTGCCGCAGCCGGCGAGGCATGACGACGACGCCGCGGAATCGGGCGCATAGGCTCCCCCCTGATCTGGGGGACGCCGCCGCGGCGACCATCGCCTGCCTTCCCTGCGGTTTCCGGTAGTTCGGTGCTGTTGCTGGCCATCGCCGGTCAGCTTGGTATGCGCGATCGCCCGGCGCATGGACGCGGGTGCCAGCGAACCCCCAGCTCCGCTGGCGGTTCACGCAACCTGCTCATGGATCTTGAAGAGCGGATCGGTTCCTTCATCCGGAATAGCGACGCCAAGTTCACCACCACGTTCGACCAGATCTTCGCTGCCGAGGGCGTGAGAATTGCAAAACTCCGCCGCATGCCCCGCGCGAACTGTCACGCGGAGAGATGGACACGCAGCCCGAGCCGGGTGCACGAGCAGCATGAAATGACGTCGTCTATCCCCAGGCCAAACACCTTGCGATGAGTTTTGAAGCAGTACACGGCATCGCGGCTGTGCTCAGCTGGTGGGCCAGATCCCGGCGGCTGGGCCTCGATGCGGAGGCGCTGCTGGCCGCCTGCTCCGGGTACGAAGCTGCCGCCGAGGCCGGGCACCCGCCTGATTCGGGCAT
>JBEKIF010000082.1:0-14578 GCA_050011895.1 Streptosporangiaceae bacterium
AAGGCCGGCAGCGTCTGGATCAACTGCTACAACGTGTTCGATGCGGCGCTGCCGTTCGGCGGCTACAAGCAGTCCGGCTGGGGCCGCGAGATGGGCCACGAGGTGCTCAACAACTACACCGAGGTCAAGGCCGTCACCACCCTGCTCTGACCGGCAGCCGTGGCGGGGGCGGGTCGGCCGGCAGGCCCGGCCCCCGATGCGGCTCCCGGCCCGGCACGGGCGCGGATCAGCCGGGAGCCCGTGACACCATGGCGCGCATGGAACTGAGCTGTCCCCTTCCGGCGATCGGCGTCGTCCGCACCGATCGCACCGAGCTGGAGCGCACGCCGGTCCAGGCCGGCCTCAACCGCGGCGAGCGCGGGACGCTGGTGATCGCCGACGCCTACCGCGATGGCCTCGACGGGCTGGCGGAATTCGATTACGCCTGGCTGATCACCTGGCTGCACCGGCCGGACGGCCCGGCCGGCGATCCGCCGCTCAGGCAGGTGCCGTTCCTGCTCCGGGGCCAGCGACGCCAGCTGGGCATGTTCGCCGCCCGCGGTCCGCGGCGGGTAAACCCGGTCGGGCTGAGCCTGATCCAGCTACTCGCGGTAACCGGCCAGACCGTCCGGTTCGCGGGCGTCGACCTCCTCGACGGGACGCCGGTCATCGATCTCAAGCCGTACGTGACCCGGTTCGACCGGCCGGCCGGCGAGCCCCGATGCGGGTGGTTCGACCAGGTCAGCATCAGCGACGGGGTAACGCCCGAGGAACTCGCCGAGCCGGGGCGCCCGGCCTGAAGGGGCCCCGGGCCGCGGCAGGCGCCCCGCCGCCGCCGTGATCGCGGTGGGGTGGTGGTGCGCGGGCCCCACCAGGCACTCGTCATCATGAAACAGGGCGCGGTTAAGCGTTGCCGGTAGCCCGGCATCCGGGTTAGCGTTGCACTCCGGCCCGAGGGGCGCTGCGACGGACCTGGTCCGCCACGCTCGGGCAAGGCTAGCCAAGGGCGCCTCCCTGAGGAGGCGAGTAGTGGGCGGGATCATAGCGGCGCGGGCGGGCGGGCCGGTGGGCGTCGTGGCCAGGTTGTGGCGGTACCCGGTCAAGTCCATGGCGGCGGAAGCCATCACCAGCGCTTACGTCTCGTGGGCCGGTCTGGCCGGGGACCGCAAATGGGCGTTCGTGCGTCCGGCGTCCAGCCATAACGGTTTCCCCTGGCTGACCATCCGGGATAACCCGGCCATGTCGGGGTGCGTCCCGACACTGCTTGATCCCGAGCGCCCGGACAAGTCCGCGGTGCAGGTACGGGCGCCCGGCGGCAAGACGTACGGCCTGGCCGATCCCGGCCTCGCCGAGGAGCTTGGCGCGGGAGCGCGGCTGATGCGGCTGGACCGGGGCGCGTTCGACGCCATGCCGGTCTCGCTCATCAGCACCGGCACGGTCTCCGCCCTGTGCGCGCTGGCTGAGGTGCCAGGCAACGAACTCCGCTTCCGGCCGAACCTGGTGATTGCCCCGACTGCGGGCGCGCCGTATGCCGAGGACGAATGGGTCGGACGCGCACTGCAGATCGGCGAGGCCATCGTGCGGATCGACCGGCGGGACACCCGCTGCGTCATCGTTAACGTGGATCCGGGCGCCGGGCGGCCTGACGCCGCCCTGCTCCAGGTCATTGGCCGTCACCGGGGAGCGTGCGCCGGCGTCTACGGCAGCACCGTCCGGCCCGGGCTGGTCCAGGCCGGCGACCTCGTGACGATCGCTGCCTAGGACCGTCTCCAGGCGCCGGGCTGTCACCCGATCTCATGGTGTCCCGCCGCGCGAGGCCCGGGTCGCGTACAGGACGAGCGCGCCGAGGAGTCCGAGCCACAGCCAGGGAACCTGCGACCATACCCAGGGAGTCAGTGACCACACCAGCGCATGTCCGGCGGCAGCGGCGATCACGATGACAAGCGCGAGAAAGAGCACGCGGTAGTACCGGCGGCCATGCTCCCGGCGGGCGGGCACCTCGGCCGTTCCTGCCGAGTCGGTTCGCGGCAGGTCGGCGAACAGCCCGCCGAGGTCCTTGTAGGTCTTGGCGCGCATCGCCTGATCGAGGCGCTGGCTGAACTCGGCCTCGTCGAGCCGCCCATCGCCGTAATGCCTGGACAGCAGGTCAGCCACCTCAGCGCGCTCGGCGTCGGAGATCCGCAGGTCTGCGTAGCTGGTGCGGCGGCGGGTTGCGGCCAGAAGCCAGGGCGGGCTGCTCGGCGCGGACATATCGATCCGACCTCCTTGGTCAGTGCGAAGGCCCGGACCGGGATCGGCCCAGCGCTCCGGTCCGGGTCACGGGGCCTGCTGAGTTCGCTGACTGACTCAATGCGGCCTCCGGCTGGTGCTGTTTTCTGCAGTTCAAGCGTCGTACCGCCACACCACGGCAGACAATCGGGAAGATCCCGGATTCGACCCTGACGCGGAACGGGCCATGGCCGGCACAATGGATCTTGTGACACCCGCCGGAGTTGACCGCCGGGGCCACTCGGGACGTGTGGCCCCGGTGTCCAGCGCAGCCGCGCGAGGGAGTATGCATGGGGTGTAAATGGGGGTGAACCAGCATGACCGGACCTAACCGTATCCAGCCCGCGCATTTCCGGCGCAAGATCATGGACGCGGAAGACGCCGCCGCGCTGATTCCTGCGGGCGCGAACGTGGGAATGAGCGGATTCACCGGCGCCGGCCATCCCAAGGCCGTGCCTGCGGCGCTCGCGGCCCGCGTCAAGTCTGAGACCAGCGTCGGCCGCCGGTTCCGTGTCGGCGTGTGGACGGGCGCGTCGACGGCACCGGACCTGGATGGTGTCCTTGCCCAGGTCGACGGCATCGAGCTGCTGCTGCCCTACCAGGGTGATCCGGTCACCCGGCGGGAAGTCAACTCGGGCCGGGCGGACTACATCGATATGCATCTGTCCGGGGTAGCGCAGCTGGCCGGCCAGGGCCTGCTCGGTCCACTCGATTTCGCCGTGATCGAGGCCGTTGGCGTGACCGGGAACGGTGACCTGATCCCGTCCACCTCTGTCGGCAACAACAAGACCTGGATCGACCTGGCCGACAAGGTGATCGTCGAGATCAACGCGGGCCAGAGCGCTGAGCTCGACGGCTTTCACGACATCTATTACGGCACCGCGAAGCCACCGGACCGGATGCCCATCCCGATCACCGCGCCAGGTGACCGGATCGGCGTGCCGCACCTGGTCTGCCCGGCCGACAAGATCGCCGCGATCGTCCTCACCGACGCCCCGGACTGGAGCACCCCTTTCAAGCCGCCCGATCCGGTCTCCGAGACGATCGCTGGCCACGTCATCGACTTCCTCAGCGCTGAGGTGGCCAGCGGCCGCCTGCCCCGCGACCTGCTCCCCCTGCAGTCCGGGGTCGGCAACGTGGCCAACGCGGTGCTGGGCGGGCTCGGCAGCGGCCCGTTCGAGCGGCTCACCGCCTACACCGAGGTCATCCAGGACGGCATGCTGCAGTTGCTGGAGTCGGAGAAGCTCCTGGTCGCATCGGCGACCGCGTTCACGCTGAGCCAGCAGGCCAGCGACCGGCTCACCAGCCGGCTACCGGACTACCGGCGGAAGGTAGTCCTGCGGCCCCAGGAGATCAGCAATCATCCCGAGGTCATCCGCCGCCTGGGCTGCCTGGCGATGAACGCGATGCTGGAGGCCGATATCTACGGCAACGTCAACTCCAGCCACGTCATGGCCACCGCGATGCAGAACGGCATCGGCGGCTCCGGCGACTTCACCCGCAACGCCTACATCTCCATCTTCGTCAGCCCCTCCCAGGCCAAGGGAGGCACCATCTCCTGCATCGTGCCGATGGTGTCCCACGTCGACCACACCGAGCACGACGTCAGTGTGATCATTACCGAGCAGGGCGTCGCCGACCTCCGCGGCCTCGCTCCTAAGCGCCGCGCCCGGAAGATCATCGACAACTGCGCCCACCCGGATTTCCGGCCTGCACTCGGCGACTATTTCGAGCGGGCACTGGCGACCTCGCGCGGAAAGCACACCCCGCACCTGCTCAGCGAGGCGCTGTCGTGGCATGAGCGCTACCTGAGTGACGGCACGATGCGCCAGGACTCGCCAGGGCGGCCGGGATCAGAACCCGGCGGCTACGTTCCGGGGTAGGCGGACGAGCTCGGTCCCGTAACGCTCGCGCAGGCGCTTGGCGTCGGCCAGGAACTGGGCCCAGTCCAGCCGGGCGACGGGGCGGGGGGGTGCGGACAGCGGGATGAAGAAGTCGTCGTGATGGCACGCGACGATAAAGCGCGGCCGCAGCCGCTCCGCGAGCCGGTCGAGGTAGCCAGGTGTGCCCTGCCGTGCGGCCAAGCAGGCGATGAGCACGTCCGCCGGCGGCTGCCGGGCCAGCGCATGATCGTCGATTCCGGCGCTGCCCTGGATGTGGAACGTCCGCCCGCCGATTCCGATGCGGTAGGCGAGGACGTCCCCGCGAGGCCAGCGGATCGGTGTCAGCGGCGTGCCGCGCGGTCCGATCTGCAGCCGGTCGACACGCCCGAGCAGGGGCACGATCCCATGACGCGACCCCACGGCCTCGACCGTGAACGGGCCGACCGTCACGCGCTCGCCGTCCCGCAGCTGGCGCAGTTGACGCTGACCGCATCCCAGGCGGCGGCACAGCTCCACCAGCGTCCCGCTGCCATGCGCTACGGCGGCAGGAGTCGAGGCCAGGATCGCCGGAACATCCAGAGCATGATCGAAGTGGGCGTGGTTGACGAAGATCGCATCGAGGCGGCCGAACGTCGTGGCCACCAGAGCGCTATCCGACCTCGGCTTTCGGGCCAGCACGGCGACCAGGCCGGGCCGCGAGGCGAACGGATCAGTCGCGATCCGGGTCCCGCCGGCCTCCAGGATGAAGCCAGCGACGCCGGTCCAGGTCAGCGTCCCGCCGATGCCGAGATCCCAGGTCACGCCTGATGCATCGGCAACGAAGATCGGCATGTGGCTCATGCCTCGAACCTAGCCACCTAAGGAGGCTTCGTCCCAGCCCCGCGGGCCATGGCTGGTGGCTTGGGGCCGCTCAGCCGGCCACTGGTCATGCAGGCCCGTCCAGGTGAGCCGTGTCGTTGAAGCTGCGCACGATCCAGCGCCCTCCGGTGATGACGAGCCGTGAGATGGAGGCGTTGTCCGCGCCGATGAAGGCGAACGGCCTGGACCCGCTGGCGAGCGCGAGCGCCTGGCCGATGACGCCGCCGTGAGTGAACGCCGCGACCCGCTCGCCCGGATGCTTGGCCGCGAGCCGTTCGATCGCGGCCTGCACCCGCTCAGCGAACGCGGCGGACGGCTCGGCTCCCGGGATCAGCTCCCAGCGCTCCTCAGCGAACACCTGCTGGGCGGTGGGGTGGCCGTCCGCGACCATCTGGCGGTACCGGCCGCCCTCCCACTCGCCCAGGTAGACCTCCCGGAGTCCCGCTTCCACCGTTACGGCGAGCCCGAGGCGCTCAGCCAGCGGCGCCGCTGTCTGAACGGTGCGGCACAAGGTAGTCACGTAGATCGCGTCGATGCCGTCGGCAGACAACCGCGCGCAGACCCGCTCGGCCTGTTCCCGGCCCTCCGTGGACAGCTGCGGATCGCCATGCCCGCCCACCAGCGGGAAGAGCGTGCCGTCCAGATAGGCTTCCGACTGGCCATGCCGTACCAGCTCGAGCTCAGTCGCGCCGGGCGGCGGCCGGAACCGGCTTTGCCAGTACGTAGCCGGCCTCTGCCGCGGGCCCTGCGGTGCTGTCACAAGCTCCGTAGCGTACCGGCCTCTCAGCTGGTTCAGGGACGTCTGGGTCAGGCCGGAATGCCCGGATGCGATCCTCACGCCCGCCCGCTCCCAGCTGGTCACATAACGTGGCGGCGGGCTGACCGCCGGGCTGGTGTCGGCACGGAGTATTCCCATACTGGCCGGTAGTGACAAGCCTCATATTGACCATGAGGGGGATGCGCCGCGCTTCTCCGAGGCGTTATACGGGAGTGATCCTCGCTACGGATCATTCCGGTATGCCCCCTTAGCTCCCGACTTTGCGTGAATAGGCCCTATCAGCGCCTGTCGCGAGCCCGAGGCGGGCTGGCAATTGCAGTCGACCGGGAGGAGCCCGCCCAGGCCAGAAACCCATCGCGGAACACGCGAGCACGTCCCAGCCATGACCATGACCCCCGAGGGTCGTGCGCATTAGGTCACGCCCAACATCGTTAGTCGCAATCCTTCGCGAAGAGCTGAGGGCGGACAGAGGAGGGTCGATCCTCCGATGAGTATCAAGCATCTCGCAGCAGCCATGATCGCACCGGCGGCAATCGCCGGCGTCGCTCTGTCAACTGGGGCTGCAGCCAACGCGGCAACTGTTCATAACGCGGCAACTGTTCACAACGCCGCCAAGGACAAGTATCACCAGTGGGTCACCGTTCGTTCCGGCGACACTCTCAGCGGAATCGCCGCCGCGCATCACATGTCGTGGGAGGCGCTGTACGCCGCCCCTCCGAACAGATCGCGGATTCACGACCCCAACCTGGTGACGGTAGGCGAGCGCCTGCGCATCCCCGCCGACCCGGAACTCTGGGCGTCGAAATTCGCGGCGCAGCAGGCTCCGGCTCAGGGATCCACGGCTCAGGGATCCACGGCTCAGGGCTCTACGGTCCAGGGGTCTGCCGCTCAGGGGTCCACGGCTCAGGGGCCCGCGGCCCAGGGCCCCGCGCAGCCGGCCAGCGGCGCGACGTTTTCCAGCGCCGGCGGATCCTCGTTCCAGCGGTGCGTCTCGTGGCGGGAAAGCGGAAACAATGCCACCTCGCCCGATGGGCTATACGGGATCCTGCCGTCAACGTGGGCGTCGCTCGGCCAGTCAGGTACGGCCGGCCAGGCGTCAGTTGCCCAGCAGAATGCCGCGTTCAACCAGCTCTACGCCACGTACGGTACTCAGCCCTGGGCACCGTACGACGGCTGCTAGGTCACACCCTTAACTGACCTGGCCAACGCTTCCGGCCCTGGTGACGTGAAACAGCCGTCGCCAGGGCCGGAAGCGTTGCCTACCCGGGTCCCGCGTTCACGGGTACGCTCGCCGGCGACCTTATCCGCGGGGCGGCTGCGCAGGCCGGACGGTCATGTCACCGCTGCGGGCCGGAGCCGCCAGGCGCAGCGCATTAGGCGGCCCCGGCCTTGCGGTGCTTTGGCCGGCGGCCCGTCAGGGGGTGCGGACCCGCCCGTTCACGGCAGCGTTGGTGCCGGTCCCCGCCTGCTCGTCGGGTATCGAGGTGGCGGCTGTCATGGTGGCCGCGTCCGTCTCGGCCGGTGAGGTCATGAGGTCAGGCTTCCGGCGGTTGCGGGCAAGGATCGCTACCGCGCCAGCGGCCGCCGTCAGCATCGAGATGGCCGCCAGCGTGCGCCAGCGCCGGCGCCGCGGCTTCGGTGGCTCGAGCCCCTGCGCGGCAGCGGAGAGCAGAGCCGAGACCTTGGGCGCGACGCTGTCTTCCAGGACCTGCCCGGTGCGCTCGACCTGTGGCGCCGCCCAGGCGCGCGCCCGGTGCACGCGGCGCCTCGTGGCCGCTGCGGTGCTCTTGGCCAGCGGCTTGGCTTGACCGGCCAGCGGCTTCACCTGCGCTGCCGCCTGGCGCGCTGTGTCCCGCGCGATGCTGGCCGCCGCTCGGGCGTGGTCGTTACTTCTCTTGGGGAACATTGGAACCTCCGGGAGGGCGCTTTCCGTTTTGACACACTTCCCCTGGCGGGCCGCGTCAACCATTGGCGGCCGGCGGATCGGCCGCGGACCGCCGTTTGTCCGGCTGGCGGCGGTTGTGACGTGCGTAGATGACCGCTGCCTTACCGTCACCGGGGCTGCGCCTGTCCAGCTCGAACAGCGTGGTCGCCGCCATCAGGTCGCTGAGCTTTGCGTAGCCATAGTTGCGGGAGTCGAAGTCCGGGCGTTGTTTGGTGATGATCTGGCCAACGGACGCTAGCGGCGCCCAGCCGTCCTCGTCGGAGGCCGCCTCCACGGCGTTGCGCAGCTGAGTTACCAGCGCAGTGTCTCCCTTAAGCTGCGTAGCGGAGGTGCGTGGGGCCGGTTTGAGTACCGCGCCGGCGGGCGTGGTAGCGCTCTCGGCATAGGCGAGGTTCTCGATGTAGGTGAACTTGTCGCAAGCCGCGACGAAGGGCTTCGGCGTCTTACGTTCGCCAAATCCGTATACGGTCAGGCCGGATTCACGGATACGTGCGGCCAGGCGGGTGAAGTCGCTGTCGCTGGAGACGATGCAGAACCCGTCGAAGCGCCCCGAGTACAGCAGGTCCATCGCGTCGATGACCATCGCGGCGTCGGTGGCGTTCTTGCCGGTGGTATAGGCGAACTGCTGGATGGGCTGGATTGACTGGGCGAGCAGCTGGTCTTTCCAGCCTTTCAGACTCGAGCCGGTCCAGTCACCGTAGGCACGCTTGACGTGCGCGGTGCCGAACTTGGCGACCTCGGCCAGCAGCCCCTCGGTGATCGCGGGCGGTGCGTTGTCCGCGTCGATAAGCACCGCGAGCTTGGCGGCGTTCTCGCTGACCATGCTGCCCTCCTCATCTCGGATGCTGCCGGGCAGGGGACCGGGAAGGACAGCAAGGCTACCGGGATCGCGCAGGCGGCGCGGCCCGGGGGGCAAGCAGACGGCACTAGTGCCCGGTCAGTCAGTGGCCGGCGATCTGGCCGCCGTCGATGTGCAGGACCTCGCCGGTGATGTAGGGCGATGACTCCAGGAACAGGATGCCGTCCACGATGTCGCTGACCTGGCCGACGCGCCCCAGCGGGGGAAGCTGGTCGCCGAGTCCGTCGTAGCTGTCCGCCGGGTGCACCGGCGTTTGGATGATGCCCGGCGAGACGGCGTTGACCCGGATGCCGCGAGAGGCGTACTCGATGGCCAGTGACCTGGTGGCCGAGGCCAGGCCGCCCTTGGTCAGGGCGGTCAGGACCGAGGGCGCGCTGGAGCTCGCGTAGTCGGCGATGGTGGCCGAGATGTTGACCACGTGGCCGCCGGGCCGCTTTACCATCTCGGCGATGGCCCGCTGGGTCAGCCAGAAGAATCCGGTGAGGTTGACTCCGACAATGCGGGCGTAGTCCTCGGCGGTGTAGTCGGTGAAGGGCTTGGAGATGAAGACGCCGGCGTTGTTGATGAGGGTGTCGATGCGGCCGAAGCGCCCGAGCGCTCCCTCGATGATCCGGTCGGCGGTGGCGGGCTTCGCGATGTCGCCGTCGACGGTGAGCACGTCCGGGTCCGCCGACGGCTTGATCGTCCGGGCGCTGGCCACCACCGCCCAGCCCCGCCCGCGGTACCCGGCCACCACGGCCGCGCCGATGCCCTGGGAGCCTCCGGTGATGATGGCGACCCTCCGGTCGTTTCCGGTCATGAGATGGCCATCGCCGGGTCGCTCGGGTGCCGGGTGAGCGATGTGGTCTCGACGGTCATCCAGGCGTCCATGGGCAGCGACTTCAAGATCGCCTGCATCTCGGCAGGGTCCCGGGCGTTCCACAGGCCCAGCGCGCGCGACTGGCCGGGCAACCTCCACAGCCGCAGCAGGTGTCCCTGCCCGGCCAGTTCCTTGGTGCGCTGCGCCTCGCGCGCCTCGGTGTCGTCCGCGGTCTGGCTGGGCGTGCCCTCCGGGACCCTGATGGCGAAGGTGGTCAGGAACTCGGTGGCAGTCTTCCTAGCCGCCAGTGCCGGGTCGTTCGGGTGCGGCGACAGCGGCGTGACCTCGTCGGTGCGCCACACCCGCAGCGGCATTGAGGCGAGGACCTCCTCGAGCTGGCCGCCGTCGTCGCCGGCGAACAGCCCGAGCGTGCGCCATTCGCCCGGCCGCAGCGGCGGCCGCCACAGGCGGAGCAGGTGTCCCTCCGCCGCGAGCTCGCGTGATCGTGCAGCCTCGCGGGCGCGGATGTCGTCGACGGCTTGTTCCGGTGTGCCATCCGGGACGTGGGTGGTCATGGTGACGAGGTACTCCATGGTGGCACCTTTCGGGCGGGCGGCGCGCTGCTGCCGGGCTTGTCCTGGCCGACTGCGGAATCCGTTATGGCGATCCTGGTCAGGCCGGGCGGCGGGCGGCGGTGACCTGGCTATGGAGTGCTTTGAGCGCGGCGACGTAGATCTCGGAGAAGGTGGGGAAGGGCTGGATGACATCGCGCAGCACCTGCAGCGGCACGCGGGCGCGGATGGCCAGCGTGGCCTGCTGCAGCCACTCTCCGGCCTCGGGGCCGAGCGCATGGGCGCCGGTCAGCTGCTCCCCGTCGCTGAGCAGGGTCAAAAAGCCGTTGGAGGTGGCGTAGGCGTGGGTGTAGGTGGCCGTCTTGGCCACCTCGGACACCGGCACGGTCGCGGCGAACCGGGCCTCGGTGGCGCCGACGGCGGCGGCTTGCGGGTCGGTGTAGACGACGTCCGGCACGGCCTGGTAGTTAGCCTCGCGGGGCTCGCCGAGGATGTTCGCCGCGACGACCTCGCCCTGGTACTTGCCCACGTGGGTCAGCAGCCGCACCCCGGTGACATCCCCGATGGCCCACAGCCGGTCGGCGACGCGCAGGTGCGCGTCGACCGGGATGCCCTTCGGGCCGGCCTGGACGCCGACCGTTTCCAGGCCGGCGGGCACCCGCGGGCGCCGGCCGGTGGCGATGAGCAGGTGGTCGCCGCGCAGCTCCCGGCCGCCCTCGAGCGTCAGGACGTAGTCTTCGCCGTCGCGCCGCGCGGCGGTCACGGGCACGCCCAGGACCAGCTCGACGCCGTCGCGGCGCAGCACCTCGCCAAGCGCCGCGCCCAGCGGCGCGGGCTCGCGGGCCAGGACGTGCTCGGCGGCCTCGGCCAGGGTCACCTCGCCGCCGAGCCGGCGCACGGCCTGGGCCATCTCGGCGCCGACGGGGCCGCCGCCGAGGATCAGCAGGTGCCGCGGGATGGCCTTCATGCCGGTCACCTCACGGTTGGTCCACACGCCGGTCAGCTCGCGCAGGCCCGGAACGGGCGGGGTGACCGGGTCAGAGCCGGTCGCCACGACCACATGCCCGGCGGTGTGGCGCACCCCGTCGACCTCCACCACGCCCGGCCCGGCTAGTCGGCCGGTCCCGCGCAGCAGGTCGATGCCCTTGCCCGCCAGCCAGCGCTCCTGCCCGGCATCGGAGTAGTCCGAGACCATGAAGTCACGCCAGGCCAGCGCGGCCTCGACGTCGACCTGCGCGCTGGCCCCCACCTCGCGCGCCGCCTGTACCGCCTCGCCCGGGCGCAGCAGCGTCTTGGACGGGATGCACGCCCAGTACGAGCACTCGCCCCCGACCAGGTCGCGCTCGACCAGGGCGACGCGCAGCCCGCCGTCGGCCAGCTCGCCGGCGCAGTGCTCGCCCGGCGAGCCGCCACCCAGCACGATCACGTCGTAATCGGTCATGTCCTGGCTCCGCCCTGTTCTCCGCCCTGTTCTTGCTCCATATATATCGCGTACGAGTCCGGCCGGTCCGGGCCGGCGTGCCCGATCTGCTCCTCGAGTGCCGGCACCGCGGCTGCACTGCTTCTGGCGGGGATCCTCGGTGCTACGGGGAGCAAAGGTCCGAGCTTCGGCAGTCTTCCCTCGTTTTCACGGGTTGTCTCCGTCCACGGCATGGCGATGATCAGATCTAGTACTGCAAGGCGCCTGATCTGGACGTTGCGTAGGCGCGCGCTGGCTACCAGGATGTGGTTATGACAGGTGAGTCCTTGTCAGCCGGTGACTCTCCTGGCCCCGGTGCCGAGCCGGAGCTGAGGGCGTCGCACGCGGACCGGGACCGGGTTGTCGAGATCCTGGGCGTTGCCGCGGGCGACGGCCTGCTCACCGCGGCCGAGCTGGACGAGCGCTTGGAGGCCGCACTGTCCGCCCGCACCCGCAGCGAGCTGGCTGTCTTGACCGCTGACCTGCCGCCGAGCGGGATTCAGCTGCAGGCCAAGGACCTGGTCCGGATTGACCAGCGCTTCGGCGATGTGACGCGCACCGGCCGCTGGGTTGTTCCGCGGCGGATGGAAATCCGGCTGACAGCAGGCGACGTGAAGCTCGACTTCACCGAGGCGGTGCTTACCCAGGACACCTTGCGAATCGATGTCGACCTGGGAATCGGGGGGGACCTGACCCTGGTGACCAGGCCAGGCATCGTGGTGGATACCGATGGCCTGTCGGCGAGGCTCGGCGAGGTCAAGGTCCGGCACGTCACCGACCCGCACGCGCCGGTCATCCTGCGAGTGGAACTAGTCGGCCGGGTCCGCGGTGGCGGCGTCGTAGCGCGACTTCCGCGACGGACGTTCTTGCAATGGCTGCTCCGCAAGCCTCGGCCGTATCGGTCGCGGGCCGCCTGAGGTGCGCTGATGCCCAGCTGCCGGTGGCGACGCCCGCCCTAGTGAGGCGGGCGTCACGCGCTCGCGCTTCTCAGCGCCCGCGCTTCTCAGCGCCCGCGCCGCGTCTCGGCTGGCTACGCCCTCGCGGACGATCGGGATCAGCTGCTGGCCGATGTCGATGGTGTCGGCCAGCAGGTCGTAGCCGCGCAGGGAGATGATGTCCACGCCCAGGTCGCAGTAGTCGAGAATGGCCTGCGCCACGGTTTCCGGCGTGCCGACGAGCGCGTTGGAGTTGCCCGCGCCGCCAGTGACGGCCGCGGTGCGGGTCCACAGGGCTCGGTCGAACCGTTCTCCCTCCTCGGCGATGGCCAGCAGCCGCTGGGACCCGGTGTTCTCCGGGTCCTTGATGGGTCGGCGGCGGCTGAGGGTGCCGCCGCCGGCCTGGATGCGGGCCTGGATCCGCTCGACGATGCGGTGGGCCTTCTCCCACGCCATCTCGTCGGTAGGCGCGATGATCGGCCGGAACGCCGCCTGGATCCTGGGCATGTCCGTGCGCCCGGCGGCCCGCGCGGCAGCCTTGACCGATTCGATCTGCTCGGCCGTGTTCGCGAGCGGCTCGCCCCACAGGCAGTAGATGTCAGCCTCCGCGCCGCCGGCCTGGTAGGCGGCGGGCGACGATCCGCCGAATGACACCCGGGGGCGCGGCTGCTGGGCGGGGAAGATGTCGCTGACGAAGTCGGCGAACCGGTAATGCGGTCCCTCGTGGTCGAACGGTTCGCGGGAGGTCCACGCCTGCTTGACGATCGCCATGCACTCCCGGGTCCGGGCATACCGCTCGTCCTTGGTCAGGTAGTCACCCTCGCGCTGCTGCTCGTGGTCGGTGCCGCCGGTGATGAAGTGCACGGCCACCCGGCCGCTGCTGATCTGATCGATGGTGGCGAAGGTCTTAGCCGCGAAGGTGGGGTAGGAGACGTTCGGCCGGTGCGCCAGCAGCAGTTGCAGCGTCCGGGTCTTGCTGGCGACGTAGGCCGCCGCGGCGTTCGGGTCAGGCGCGCCCGATGCGTAGGCGAACAGGACCCGGTCCCATCCGTGCTCCTCATGCGCCAGCGCGAGGCGCAGCGTGTAGTCCTTATCGAAGCTTCCCCCGGTGCGGGCGCTGACCTCCGATCCGTCGTTGGTCGCGGCGATGCCTAGGAACTCCACCGGCATGAACGTCTCCTCGTCAGTTAGTCAGCGCGCTGGCGCGGTCCGCGGGCCGGGTATGTAGCCGGTCGCCGTCATCCACGCGGATGCTCCGGCCGACGGCGACGTCGGTCGCTTGCTTGCAGCCGTACCCTGCCGCCCATCTGGTAATAATAGTAAATCGATAGTATTAATGGAATTTATGCGCTGGCCTGCTTCATGCCAGCGACTGATCGGCCCGAAGGACCTCGGTAGCTGGCGGCTCACCGGCTGGATCATGGGCGCCGTCGTGTCCTACCTGCTCGTCCCCGAGAGTCTGGGGACTCGGCTGCTGCTCAAGGTCGTTATGGCGCACGGACGGCTGGTCGCGCCACTGCTGTCGGCGGGCGACCTAATCATGGCCCGGCGCCAGCTCCTGAACATGGCCCGGCTTGCCGAGCAGGCCGCCGCGCACTGACCGTTCCCCGCTGGTGGCCTCGCCCTTGAAGCGCGGGCCTTCGCTCCAGCAGTCTTCCAGGCTACGTGTGCGCGCCGGCGGTGACGGCCGGCTGCGATTCAGCCGAGAGTACCGAGGTCACTGCCGCAGGTCCGGCGGCGCCGGCCGGATCGCTCGGTTCTGCTTGTGACTGCGGCCGGGGACTCGGCGGGTAGGCGGCGGTCAGGAGCTTCATCAGTCTCGGGAACTGCGTGGTGAAGCGGCCCTCGCCCCAGCCGAGGCCGGGCTCGTTGGCTATTGCCTGGCTGAGCACTCCGACGATCAGCGTGGAGACAAGATCGATGGCCTCGCCGGAGTCTGCCTCCGGGCCGAGCTGCCCGGCCGCGACGGCGTCGGCCATCGCGGCACGTTGCAGGGCGACCATCTCCGCGCTGGGGGCGAACGCCTCGGCTGAGGGCTCGAAGTTCGGGACGGGCCGCCAGAACATCAGCTGTGCTATCGCACGGTGGGCCAGCAGCCAGCGCCCGCTGGCTTCGAGGCCGGCGGTCAGTGCGGTCAGCCCGGGCGCAGCGGCGGACATGGCGTTTCTCATGATGGCAAGGTGCTCGGCCTGGCCCCTGCGGAAGAGCTCGTCGTAGACCGCCATCAGCGAGGGGAAGTACTT
>JBEKIF010000083.1:0-14542 GCA_050011895.1 Streptosporangiaceae bacterium
ACGCTGGCGTCGAAGGCGACGCCTCGCAACGGGTTCGGCGGGGCGAGCGCCGTGTGGCCGGCGCTCTCGAGCTCGCGGATCACTCCCGCGAACCCGGATGCGTCGGCGAAGGCGCCGTGGACGAGGACGACGGTGAGACCAGGCATGGGGTTCTCCTCGCGGTTGGAGAGGCGGCCTCAACGACGTTACGTCACCGGACCCGAGCGAGTCGGCCCAGGGGTGCGCCGCCCGGCGCGTAACCGGTTGTTCTGTGCCGCTCAACCGCCATGCGACCACCACCTGCAAGCGGTACCGAGTCGGCAGGGAGGCCGCCCCAGGATTGGGTCAAGCGCTTGGCCCGACACCTCCGACGAGATTACCGATAGCGAATGTGCATGCTGATCAGCGCATCGCGGACGCTGACCGCGCGCCGGGGCCACCGGCGCATCCAGGTGAACTCCTCGAACTCGGGTTCGGTATCGGCGTGTCGTAGCAGGCGACTGGCCTGATGTTTTCCCGGCTTCGGCCAGGGCAGCGAGACGGGAAGAGCATTGAGCCGCTGACAAGAGGGCCGCCATGTTCGCGCGAATTCCCGCTCTGTCGTTGGCAAACGGTCATCTGCGGCCCGGCCCACCGCCTCGGAGCGGACCGGTAGCGCGGGACACGCGGGGCACGGCCGCGGGACTATTCCCCCCGGCCGCAGAAGAGACCTGTTTCTGCGCAAAGAATGCGATAAGCCGACGCCCCCTCGGCATGAAGTCCGGGAAGCTGGGCAGTCTGCAGGCAGTTGCTGCCCGGTCCCCGCAGGTAACTGCACGGCATTGCCACAAGCGAAGAAGCCGAGGATGGGGGCCTGATGAGCAGCGACCTTGCGCCGGGTGACAGCGGCGGCCGACTGGACATGGCTCCGTTGGAGGCCGGATTTGCGATCCTACGCACGGCATGCGATCGGGCGGTGGATGAACTCGGCTGCGCTGTCCCGGGTGCCCAGCAACACGCCTTGCTGATTATCGATGATGCCGACGGGAGCCTGGATCTGCGCATCCTCGCCGCAGAGCTGGCTGCCTCACCGTCCGCCATCGGCCGGTTGTGCGACCGCATGGAGGCTGCTGGCCTGCTAACGACGGGGCGCGCTTCCGCAAGCCGGGCCAAACCGTGCTACGCGCTCACCGGCTCCGGCAGACGGCTGGCCAGATGGATACGACACCGGCAGCGCATGGCGCTGAGCAGGGTCCTGGACTGCCTGGCCCCGGAGGCCCGCGATGCGCTGGTTCACGGGCTGACTGAACTTGCCGCAGTTACCGAGGGATCGCCCCGATTTCCAGAGACGACCCCCCCGAATCTGGGCATCTTCCCCGGCCATAGGCATCAGGATGCACCTGACGTGCTGGGCGCTCATGGCTAGCTAGCTGCCCGGACGACGGAAGATCATCCCGTCCATACCTCGACTGCAAGACGTTATGGATGTCGGTTTGGATCTGACGGGATCGCCCTCAAATGTTGTGCGGATCTGGGTGTTCTGCGCGGGGGCCCGCGGCAGCATGGGCCGGGTTCGAGGGAGGGCAGGTGGGTGATTGCCCGGCCGGCAGGTGCTTGGCTACAGCGCTGTGAATCTTCGCCTGGGCCAGCGGCTGTCGGGCCCCCAGTGAGCCCGGAGCGGTGGAAGATCAGCTAGCTCGGGGTTCCTGGCGGAGGTGACTCGCCATCGTCGCCGTCCCGCCGGCACCGGTCGGGAATGTCACCCCACCCCAGTACGGCAGCGGCTGCTTGCGAGCCCGATCTTCAGGGTGCATCAGCGAAGCTCATTCCGGGCCGCGGGTCGTCGCGCCGGGCCAGTTCCGCCGACGCGGACATGCAGGCGATGATGGCCGCCGGCACTGAGCATTCCGGCCCGCCGGGAGACGCCTGCTCCGTGCCCTGGCTATGACCTGTGCTCACATCCGGGGCTAGGTATCTTCATCCCTGCATGCATGCATCCGTCCGGCCTAATGGGCAGCAGCGTTGCGGCCATCCAGATGACTCGTTCGGCCTTCCCCTGACCCGGCCGGATCACCCGCCGGAGTGCCCTCGGCGGCCGGTGACCTGGTGCCGGGATCTGCCCGTCCGGGTGCGTCGGCGTCACCCATCGCGGAGAGCAGGTCGAGGAGCGGGCCCACTCGGAGTCCTTTCTGGGCACTGTGGCGGAACTGGCTATCTGGGTTCACGGTGTAGCGGGTGCGCCGCCCGGTCCGGGTGCGGGTCAGGTAGCCCGCGGCTTCCAGGTCGGCCACGATGGCCTGCACGGTGCGTTCGGTGAGGCCGACGGCGGAACTGATGTCGCGGATCCGGGCTCGGGGATTGCCGGCGATCTCCACGAGCACGCGCCCGTGCCCGGTCAGCAGCGTCCAGCTGCCGCCCCGCTGGTCAGGAGGCTCCATGCCCAGATTATAACCTCGCGAGAGAATCCTCACGAGAGAATGAACACGAGATTTTTCTCATGTTCATATTGACAGGCCTCCGTCCGGGAGCCGATCCTTGTGGTGCCACCGACTGGGCCACTCCTGAAAGGGGGATGGCGATGACCGGGATCCCTGACGGGAAGCCTCGTGCCCCAGCCCCGGAGGTATGGCCCGCAGCTCAGCCAGCCACGGCGACGCTAGCAATGCCCCAGCACCGGCAGCGCCCGGCGGCGGTCACGCGGCCCGGCGAGATCGATATCACCAATGACGGCCAGGTCCACGACACGCTGGCCCGGGCCCAGGCGCTAGTTAATGTGCGAAACCCAGAGCTGGGGATATGGCACAGCCACGGGGCGCTGCGAACAGCGGTGATGCGTGACCCGCCAGGCCTGGCCCTGGGTGGCGACATTGACGAGGAAACATATCCCGCCCTGGTAGAGGCGCTGAACCACATTCCCCCGGACAATGCCAGTCTCCATTTCGACCTGTCCGCCGTGACATTCTGTGACCTGGCCGGGCTGCGCGCCATCGTCCGGCTGGCCGACACCAGCACGCCTGTAATACTGCATGGAGTCCCCGGGCCGCTGCGCACGGTGATGAAAATCCTGGGTTGGGATCAGGAGCCCGGACTCGTGATCAGCGAGCGTGAACACGGCACGCCTGTTCGGGGCAGCGTCTGGGCCGACCCGCCCGCCGTGCGGCGCGCCCATCTGCGCTAGGCGCGGAGAAGACGGACCGGCGGGCATAAGCGCAGATCGGGGCGCGGTGGGCTCATTTAGGTCTGGACTGCGGCGCGGCGGCACGCTTTGGACTCCTGATCATCGCGCCACGCCCGTCCGCTGCATATCTCGTTCCGGCAGGCCTGGCACGCTCAGCACGCCATTCCTGGCCACGCACAGTAGTCACACGATAGCACGATCCCGGCTAAGTTCGAAGAGCCGTTTATCTTTCGAGCGGCCCCTTCTGATGGTGCGCGGCGCGGGCGCAGCGGTCCGACGGCACGCCGCCTCCCGCGCCGCCACCGCGTCCCGCGCCGCCACACGGTGGACGTCGCAGACGGGCACGGGTCGGCTCAAGCCGCCCGCGTCCCGCGCCGCCACCGGGCACCGCCCCCAAGCGGGCCTCTCCCAATCGCGCGCGAGGCGGCACTAAGAGAAGGAGCCATCCCATGTATCGGTATTGGAACCTGGTGATCATTCTCATCATCATTCTCCTCATCTTCTTCCTGAGGCGATAACCCGGGCCGCTCTTCCGTCGTGGTGAGCGGATCCGGCCTTCGGCAGATCAGATCAAGAACGCTGCTTAACGGGCCGTTGGCCAGAACCGCCACGCTCCGGGAAGCCGGGCAACGGTTTTGCCGTTCGGGGGTGATCGCGGAAGAACCGATCTCCTTGGGGAACCGGATCGGCGTGCCGGGCTTATCGGTGGCGGTGTTGACCGGGGTCACCGTGCCCGGTCCGGACGGCCCGAAGCCGCAGCCGCCGGCGCTGGTGAGGACGTACGCGGTCTTCCCGTTCGGGGTGAACACCATGCTGACCGGATAGTTCGTTACCTTGATCGCATTGCCGGGCTTCTTGGTGGCGGTGTTGATCGGGGTCACGGGACGCTCCGGCGCCGGGGCAGGCGCCGACGATGGACGGTTTTGTCACCGATTACATCAGCACGCTGACCGCACCGCCACACCTCCCTGATCGCCACGCTGCGCGAGCAGTGGGGTCTGGGAGAGACTGATGCGTCTCAGCAGAGGTCTTGGCCTTCTACCGTGACTAGTGCGCGGCGTCAGAGTCAGTGCTCGCCACCACTCGACTTTCGGCGCGCCACGCGGTACCCACGGGCAATACGAGCCGCCGAACGTTCGCTGGGTCGTACTCCACATGATCGAAGAGACGGCGCGACATGCCGGGCACTTGGACCTTGCGAGGGAGCTCCTCGACGGCGAGGTCCGGCTGGATGGCCGCTGATGTGACGGGTCGATTCCGCTGGTCGAGTGCTTCGGACGACGCCGCGGCTTTCGGGCCCTCTTCGCCCGCAGCGCGGTCCCGGGCACCAGAGCGGAGTCACAGATCGATTCCTGGCACCCGCGTATCGTAGCGCCGCGCTGGCGCAGCGGCCGACGACACACGGTGAGCGCCGTCGCCCGTACCCTGGACGAGCGGGTCAGCCACGCCTCGAGCCGGTGGCGATGAGATCTCGAGGCCACTGCCGTCTACATAGCAAAGACGCCCATCTGTTGGAGGAGTAGCGATGACGAACCGCCCGGCCGCCCCGCGCGGGGCTCCCTGCTGGATTGACCTGTGGACCTCAGACATCGAGGGGAGCCGCCGCTTCTATGCCGAGCTGTTCGGCTGGCAAGCAGGAGAGCCGAGCCCTGATCACGGCGGCTACTTCATGTTCACCCGCGCCGGAGTGCCGGTAGCGGGGGCGATGGGCGACATGGGCGAGACGCGCGCCAACAACACGTGGAAGCCCTTCTTCGCGACCGACGACATCGAGCGCACCCTCAAGCTCGCCGCAGCGCACGGTGCCACGGTAGATTTCCCGGCCATGGCGATCGACGATCTCGGCAGTCAGGCGGTGATCTCAGACCCGGCAGGCGCCGTAACTGGCATCTGGCAGCCCGGAAGCTTTGCTGGCTTCACCGCGGTCCACGAGCACGGCACCCCGAGCTTCATCGCCATCGACGTCCACGACTACCAGGGGGAGGTCGCCTTCTATCGCCAGGTGTTCGGCTGGGATCCACTCGAGGAGGAGGCCGACGGTCATCACTATGCCGGCTACATGGACCCGGACAACAACCGACCAATCGCCGGGATCGGCGATGAAGTGGACTCGCTGGCGTCCGGAGAATCGCCCCACTGGTCTGTGTTCTTTCAGAGCAACGATGTCGACGCCTCAGTTGCGAAACTCAGCGTGATTGGCGGCACGGTGCTCATCCCGGCTGCCGACCACGGCCTCGGGCGAGTCGCGCGAGTGGCCGACCCCTCCGGCGCGCCCTTTTGGCTCTTCCGGCCGCAGGGTTAGGACCGGGCGGGAAACCGGGGAAGCGGAGCCAACGACAAGTTCGCCCGCCGTAGGCCACGTACTCCATAGCCAGCGGCCGGTTCCCTGAGACCCGCGATCGATGTCGGCAAACAGAACGCGCGCACAGAACATCGCCCTCAGCAGGCGGCGCCCGCACCCATATCGGCGATGCGCGCGCCGCGGATGGCGATGCAGGATCACTGACCGTGACTGCCTCCCAAGGAGGCATAGCGCCGGACCGCCGAATACGTGCGGCTCTCCGCACTTGAGCACCGGCGCCGCTCACGGCGCAGATCGGCCAGTTCGGGGCGCTTGGGTGCTTGGGTGACGGGAGTTTCACCGCCGAAGGCGGGACACGGCTTCGATGACCGGTCCTGTGCCGTCTTCGCTGGCGAGACGGCCGGCCAGTGCCTGCGCCTGTGCCCGGTAGGACGGCCGGGTGGTCGCTTCCCGGATCGCGGCGGTCAGCGCCGCAGCGGACAGGCGCTTGTAGGGGACTGGTGGCGGCGCTGCGCCGAGCGCGGCCAGCCGGGCCGCCCAGAACGGCTGGTCGCCGATCTTCGGCACGCTCACCGTCGGGACCCCGGCGCGCAGGCCGGCCGCCGTGGTGCCCGCGCCCGCGTGATGAACGACGGCGGCCATCTGTGGGAACAGCCAGTCGTGCGGCACGTCGCTGATCAGTATCGAGTCGCCCGGCGCCGGGCTGGCCTGTGTCAGGCCCGCCTGTCCGGCTTGGATCACCAGCCGGACGCCTGCTTGCTGCCCGGCTGAGGCAACAATTTCGCTGAGGCGAGCAGGGTCGGCTGGCTTCATGCTGCCAAACCCGACGAACACCGGCGGCGGGCCGCCGGCCAGGAAATGCTTCAGGCCGACGGGCGGGTGCCAGGCTTGGGGGCGGGGTGGCCACCAGTAGCCGGTGACCTCAAGACCGTCCCGCCAGTCCGCCGGGCGCGAGACAATTGCCGGGCTGAAACCGTGGAAGGCCGGCCAGCGGGCGGTGGCTTGCTGCCCGAATACTGCCTGCCAGGTGCCCAGCCGGGGCAGCCCGAGCTCGGCCCGCAGTTCCTTCACCGGTCCGGCCAGGACGGGCGAGCCCAGCGCGACTAGCGCCTGGCCGGCGGCGCGGTTACCGAGCGGGCCGAGGGAACGTGCCGTCACGGTCGATGGCGGGAACTCGCGTGTCGGGTAGATCGGCTGCAGTCCCAGTCCCATGCTGGGCAGTCCCAGGCCTTCGGCGATGTGGTAGCCGCCGATGGCGCTGACACCCTGGAGCAGCAAGACATCGGTGTCCTGCTGTGCCGCCGCGAGGATGCCGGCGTGCAGTTCCCGCATGTGGCCGGCGGTCAGCCGCAGGAGCCTGACCGTACCCAGCGGTCCGGTGCTTCGGTGGTCCCATTGCGCGGCATCCAGCATGCGAGGGTCACCGGGAAGTGCCCGGAATCCGAGCCCGCTGTCCGTCACGAGCTCCGAAAACATCTCATACGCCGCGGCCGTCACGCGGTGGCCCGCCGCGGCCAGTGCCTGGCCCAGCCCGACGCACGGCGCGACATCGCCCCGCGATCCGACGGCCACGACCAGCACCCTCATCGCCAAACCTCCGCCACCGGCCGCCGAGTCCCGGCTGCCGCCCTAGTCCCATCCGGCGTAGGGTCCCGGAACGCCCGCCGCCACCGTTTCCGGCTCCCCGGGAGCCAGAACCCGACCACCCCACGACAGCCCGGGAGACGGGTTGTGCGTGCACAAGCCCGCACCCTCGTCACCCGCGCCACGCAGGAAGCAGCAGTTGCCAGCGCAATCACCGCAGGAGTGCCGGCAGTGGCGGGCTCGGGGCATTGCCATCCCTCCAGGCAGCCCGGTCAGCGGAACCGGGCCTTGATGAAGGCGGTCGAGCTTCTCCGCCACAAGTACACGATCGCGCCCAGGCCGGCCAGCCAGCCGAGAACCGTCAGCACCCGCACAGCCGCCGGCCACGGGCTGAGCGCCGACAGTTCCCCGGGCCCGATAAGCACAGCCACCGTGCGCAGGCCGAAAGCACGCACGCCAGGGTCCGTGCCGTGATACTGCCCTTGGCGGTCCAGCGCGCCATGAGCAGAAACAACACCACCCCGGCCAGGTTGACGGCGGCCGCCTGGGTGAACGTCGCGGTCGTCGCCGTGCCGATCAGGTTCCTGGCCATCGGGGTCCTCGCGAGCACCTCCCGCAGCTCGCTTCTCGTCGCGATGTCGGCGATCGCCGCCGCGAGGCTCACCGCCGCGCCGGCATACATCAGCCAGACGGCGTTACGCACCGACCGGGGCGGCCTGACCGCCGCGATGGAGCCGCGCTCGGCGTCCAGGGCGTCGGCCGCGATCACATCGGGGTCGCCGAGCTGGCCGAGGATGCCGCGGATCGCGTCGTCACCCTCCTGACTGTCCGGCCCGAGCTGGAGCCGGGCGTCGGCGATGTGCTGAGTAACCCCTTCGATGATGTCCTGCCGCCGGTCGGCGGGCAGGCCAGCGAGCGCGGCCCGCAACCGCCGCAGGTAGTTGTCCACCAGCGGGCTGTTGGTGGTGCTCATGTCACGTCCCCTCGGTCAGCAGGCGGTCGACGGTTTCGCGGAACGTGGCCCATTGCCCGGCGAATGCCTTGAGAGCCGCCGTCCCCTCGGTGGTCAGCGAGTAGTAGCGCCGCGGCGGCCCCTGCGGGGATTCCCGCCAGGCACTGTCCACCAGCCCGTCGCGGCGCAGCCGGCTCAGCAGCGGATAGATAGTCCCCTCGCTTGTCACCAGGCCGTCAGCCTCAGCCAGCGCGTGGGCGAGCTCGAAGCCGTACCACTCCCGCCGGCGCAGCAGCGCGAGTACGCAGTACTCGATCGCGCCGCGGCGCATCTGGGTCATCAGCTTCGATGCCTCGCCAGGTACCATGCACTACAAGATACCACCTTGGGCGGCCGACGGGTCCATGCGCGAGTGCGCGCCGCGGGTGGCCGGGCACAGCACGCCGAGTTGCCGCAGCACAGTGGCCGCCGCGGACAGCCAGCTGCTCGGGGACCGCATCGGGCCAGCAAGGCGCCGGCGCCGATCAACCCGATCTGCGCCGCACCGCCACCCAGCATTAAACGAGCCACCGTCGCCCGTAACGGCGGCGATGCGCGCCTCGCGAATATCCAGACAGGATCACTGAATGTGACGGGCTCGCAGGGGACGAAAGCTCCTGATCGCCGACTCGGCGCGTGTCCACGAGGCCTATGCCAAACAGCTAGCCGGGTACAAATCAGCCGATTATGAGTCCAGCAGGTATATTGCGTACTGGGCGGTCACTTCAGAGAACTGGCCTATCTCGCAGTTCGGTCTCGTCTGGGGCAGCCCATAGCCCGGGCGACCATTCACACAGGCCGACCACGAAGGCCCTTGAGGCGGCCAATTTGGCTTCTACGATGTGGAACGTGACATACCGATGCCAACCCGGCGTGGCGGCTGGTTGTCATTGGTGCCGGCTGCTGAGGAAGAAGTGGAGGTGGGCGGCGAGGGCCTCGGAGTCGGTGGCTGCGCCGTGGATGTAGGTAGAGGCGCGGGTACGGAGCACCGGCAGGCCGAGGATGTAGAGTCCGGGGGCGCCGGTGACCACGCCGCCGTCGTGGCGGATACGGCCGGTGCGGTCACGCACGGGGATGTCGAGCCAGGAGTGGTCGGGCCGGAAGCCCGTCGCCCACAGCACCGTGGTGATCTCCCCGCTGGTCAGGTCTAGCGCCAGGGGCGAGCCGGGATTTACGCGCGTGGGTGCGAAGCGGTGCGGTGGCGGGAGCTCGCCGTCGAGGCCCGACATCGTGGCCCACTGGTCAGCCCGGTTCAAGAACCGGTTCATTTTCAGGTCGGCGAGCGCGCAGGTGTTGGCGAGGGACCCGGAGAACTGGGCCACCCCGTCGACGACACGGCCGAGGCGGCCCACGATGCTGATTCCTTGCGCCGTGAGCGTGTTGAGGTCGGTCGTGACGGCTTCGGGGGTTCCGGTGAGCTGCGGGGAGGGCAGGTGGCGGGCCCGGGTTAGATCGTCGATCTGGTCGTAGCGTTCGGCCAGCAGGCCCGTGGCCTCCAGCCACCAGAAGATGTCGCGGCCGCGGTAGGCGCGGGGCAGCCGGACGTGCTCGCCGACCGCCAGGGTCACCGGGCGGCCCGACCGGTGAATCTCGCTGGCGAGCTGAACGCCGGTGGCGGACGCGCCGACGACGAGGACTCCGCCGTCGGGGAGCTGGCCTGGATCGCGGTAGGCGAGCGGAGTAAGCGTCATGATCGACGGGGGGACGGCGCCGGCGACGGCTGGGATCGCTGGCAGGTTGCACGCGCCGGTCGCCAGTACCACGGTCCGGGCGGAGAGGACGTCGTCGTTGGCGTGGATCTCGAAGCCCTGCGGCGCGGCGCGCACGGTGTGCACGGTCGTGGCGGTGCACACCGGTGCGGCGGTGAGACGAGCGTAGCGGGTGAGGGTGGCGGCGACGTCCGCGGCGGGCATGAAGCCGTCGGGGTCATCGCCCGCGTAGTTATGGCCGGGGAGCCGGGTCTGCCAGTTCGGGGTGAGCAGCCGCAGGCTCGGCCAGCGCTGGGTCCGCCACGAGTTCGCCACCTCACCGCGCTCGAGGACGACATGGTCGATCGAGCGTTCGGTGAGGCGGCGGCTCATGGCCAGGCCGGCGTGCCCGGCACCTACGACAGCTGCCGTGGTCTGGATCATGCGGACATCCGGGGCGTGGCCTCAGGCCAGCTCGACGAGCACCTTGGTCGGGTTGGTCACGATGTCGAAGACCGCCGAGCGCTTCTGCGATTGGGCGATCAGCGCTTCGAGGTCCTCGCGGGAGGCGTCGGCGTCGATGGCGAACCGGACGGTGACCGCCTCGAACCCGTTGCGGATGTCGGGGTCGGCGCCCAGGATGCCCAGGACGTTCATCTGGCCCTCGATGGTGGCGGTGACCGACCGGAGCTGGATGTCCCGGTACTGGGCGACCGCGGCCACGCCGGCGGTCAGGCAGCTGGCCAGGCCGACCAGAACGACCTCCACGGGCGTAGCGCCGTTGTCCGCGGACGCGAAACACTCGGGGTGGTCGACGTCGTACTCGTACGTGTTGCGGTGCTGCTGCTCGGCGCCCAGCCCGGTGAACCCGGTCACGGTGGAGTGGCTGTGGGTACCGTTGCGCCAGGTGCAGCTAGCCCGCCAGGTGAATTCGGCCGCTTCCGGCGCGGCGGACAGCGCCTCGCGGGCCCCGAGCAGGGCCTGGACGTTCACGCCGTTGTCGACCGGGCTGTCGGTGATGGTCATCGGTGTCTCCTTGGGTTGGGTGGATCGGACATGGTCATCCCGGCCGTAGGCCGGACCGAGAACGACGGGGAGTGCGACGAGGCCGCGCAGGACTAGGCCGTCGCCGTGGGCCCAGGCCAGGGCGTCTCGGCCGGTGGCGAGCCGCAGGTCCGGGTAGCGGATGAGCAGGGTCTCGAAGGCGACTTTGGCTTCCAGCCGGGCCAGCGGGGCGCCCAGGCAGTAGTGGATGCCGTGGCCGAACCCGAGGTTCGGCCCATCGCCGCGGCCGATGTCGAGCACGTCGGGGGCCGGGAACCGGCCCGGATCGCGGTTGGCCGCCGCCAGGCATACCAGCACCTGCTCGTGGCCCGGGATCTGCACGCCGTCGACGGTCACCGGCTCGGCCGTCACCCGGAACGTGGCGTGCGGTACCGGGGCGGTGAAGCGGATGAGCTCGTCGATCGCCGCGGGAAGCTGCCCGGGATCAGCCAGCAGCGCTTGGAGCTGGCCGGGGTGATCCAGCAGGGCCACCATCCCGTTTCCGATCAGGCTGGCCGTGGTGTCGTGGCCGGCGACCACGAGCTGGAACAGGCTCGACAGCAGCTCCTGCGTGGTGAGCGCGTCGCTTTCGGTGGCGGCGATCAGGACGCTGACGAGATCGCCGGCTGGGCTCCGGCGCTTGGCGTCGACCAGTTCGCGCAGGTAGGCCACGATGCCGTCCGACGCCTCGACCGCCTCCGGCGGAGGGTCACCGGCCCACCCGGTCAGCAGCACCTGGAACCAGGCGTGCAGGCGCGGGCGGGCGGCGGCGGGGATGCCGAGCAGTTCGCCGATCACCCCGAACGGCAGGGGGTAGGCGTATCCCTCGATGAGGTCGACCGTGGCGCCCGGGCCGGCGTCGTCCAGCGCGTCGAGGAGGTTGTCGGCGATGCCCCGGATGGCAGGCTCCAGCGCGGCGACCCTGGACGGCACGAAAGCCCGGGATACCAGGCGCCGCAGCCGGGTGTGGTCAGGCGGGTCGACGTTGAGCATGTGCCGCGAGAACTCCGGCCCAGGCAGGCCTTCGGCCACGACATCGCCGGCCTCTTCGAGCGCGGCGAGCATGTCCTTGGAGATGCGGGGGTCGTTGAGCGCTTGCCGGGCCGCGTCGTAGCCGAGCACGACCCAGGCCCGGTGGCCGTCAGCCAGGCGCACCCGCTGCACCGGGCACCGGGTCCGGGCGTCGGCGAAGTGGCTGAACGGGTCATCGCGGATCGCTGGTGCCCAGCCGCCCCAGGTGGTCAGGGTGTCAGTCATGGTCGCCCTCGGGCCGGTAACCCGTGCAGAGCAGGTCGAGCCGGGCGATGCGGCCGCTGTTGTCGGTGTCGGCGTAGGCCTGCTGCTCGACGGTGAACCAGCCCGTACCAAGCCGCTCCGCCCGGAGCCGGAGCCGCCAGTGCAGGTGCAGGCGGCCACCGATCTCGCCGGCGGCGGCCTCGACGAGCTCGAAATCCTCGGTGTCGGCGAACCAGCGCTCGAACCGGTGTGCGATCGCGTCGGCGCCGGCCCACTCCCGCAAGCCCGAAGGCAGCAAGGCGCGCAGGCAGGCGTCAGCGGCGAGCGCGCCGCCGAGCCGGGCGAAGTCCTGAGCGGCGAGGCCCTCGAGGAACGACCCGGCCGGGACGGACGCGGGCACTACGCTGCCCACCTGGTGGTTGCGGCGTGTCGTCATGGAACCGTTGTAAGGGCGCAGGCTGTCATCGTGGTATCGGGGAATTCCCCTACATGGCTGAATGGGCTGGGCAGCCTCAGCCCTCGCTGGGCGAGTGATGGCGGCGGCGCGATAGGCCGTCGTATGCTCGGGTATGGCCTCGTGGCTCCACGGATAGATGACATGGGCGGGGCAGTCGGATGCAAGACGCGAGGCGGGCATTGCCTGGTGGCCTGCCGTCGCCCGGCGAGCTGTTTGTAGGCCGGGACGGCGAGCTGGAGGCTGTGTCCCGGATGCTCGCACACGCGCAGACCCGGCTAGTCACGCTCACCGGGCCGCCGGGCATTGGCAAGACCCGTCTCGCCGTGGCATGCGCATCGGCTCACGCCGAGCGCAGCGGATGCGCCCCGGTGTTCGTTGACCTGGTTCCGGTCCGGGATCCGGCGCTGGTGATGGTAGAACTGGCTCGGGCGGTGGGCGACGAGCCGCGGGGCGGGACGGATCTGACCGGCCAGCTGGCTGCTGCGCTGGGCCACGAGGAGCGGCTCGTCGTCCTGGACAACTGCGAACATCTCCTGGGCGCCGCCCCAGACGTCGGCCGGTTGCTGGCTGCCTGTCCGCGGCTGCGGGTGCTCGCTACTAGCCGGGAACGGCTCCGGTTGTCCGCCGAGCAGGAGTTTCCGGTTCCGCCGCTGGCCATGCCCGCGCCGGCGGACGTGGCAGATCTCAGTTGCCTGGCGGCGAATCCGTCAGTGGCGCTGCTGCTGGATCGCGCGCGCCGGACCAACCCGAGCTTTGATCTCACTCCGGCTAATGCGCTGTTGCTGGCCAGAGCGTGTGTCCAGCTGGAGGGCCTGCCGCTGGCGATCGAGCTGGCCGCAGCCCGGCTGAAGGTCCTGACGCCCGGGGAGCTGGTGTTCCGGCTCGGCAGCAGGATGGAGGTGCTGGCCAGGGGTACGCGGGACGTGCCAGCCCGGCAGCGTGCCCTACGCAGCGCCATCGCCTGGAGTTATGACCTGCTCGACTCCGGCGAGCGCGTGCTGTTTCGCAGGCTGTCGGTGTTTGCTGGCGGCTGGACGCTTGCTGACGTGGGCAGCGTCTGCGCCGTGAATGGGGGCGACGCGCTCACGATGGTGGAGTCGCTGCTCGACAAGAGCCTGATCCGGCGGCTGCCCGGTGACGAGCAGACCGCTGAGTTCTCGATGCTGGAGACCTTGCGTGAGTATGCGGCGGAGCAGCTGGCGGCCAGTGCCGAGGCCGAGGAGACGCGGGCTAGGCACGCTGGCCACTACGCGGGTCTCGCGGCGCAGTTCGAGGCTTCCCTCGGCCTGCCGGGGGAGCAAGCCTGGATGCTTCGGGTCGGCCGCCACCACGCGGATCTGCGCGCCGCGCTGGACTACTGTCTGGGCGCGGGCCAGGATGCGCTGGCGCTCTGGCTCGCTACCGCGCTCGGCTGGTACCACTACACCCATGGCGACCTCGATCATGGCCAGGCACTCGTGGACGCGGTTCTCCCCCCGGCTGCGGACAGCTATGACCCGGCGGCTATGAGCGAGGACGCCACGGCGGGAGCCCAGACTGGCGTGCTCATCGTGGCCGGGGTACTGGCCTTCGCGACGGGAGAGATGGGTCGTGCCCAGGGCCGCCTGCGCAGCGCGCTCGAGCGCAGCGAGAAGCGTGGCGATGCGCGCCGCGCAGCCTTCGCGTGCGCCTTCCTGGGGCACGTGGCCCGCGCTGGCGGCGAGTGGGATGCGTCTGCTGACTGGCATCGGCGAGCCGAGACGCGATTCCGCGAGGAGGGCAGCACGCAGGGCGTGGCGTGGGCCCGGCACGACCTGGGGCTGCTCGCCCGGGACCACGGCGACCTGGGGAGCGCTGCGGAACTACTGCGAGCGAGTCTGCGAGACTTCCGTGAACTGGACTATCCGTGGGCGACGGCTTGGTCGGCGTGGGGGCTTGGCACGACGCTGAGCGCGCAGGGCCGACTGGACGAAGCGGGCCCGCTGCTGGCCGAGGCGCTGCGAATCTACACCGACGTCAACGACCCCCGGGGGATCGCCCAGTGCCTGGAGGCGCTCGCCCATGTCGCCAGTGAACGGGCGCACTATGAAAGCGCCGCGCGGCTGATCGGTGCGGCCGCGGCGCT
>JBEKIF010000084.1:0-14292 GCA_050011895.1 Streptosporangiaceae bacterium
GGTCAGATTCCGGTTCGTCACGTAGGTCAGCCTGCTGGCACCGGCGGCAGCCCCGCGACCCGCCCCTGGGCCACTGCCGCGACGCTGCTGGCTATCTCTTCCCAGCCGAACTCGGCGCAGGCAAAGTCCGTCAGGTCCTCGCGGGCCCGTCTCCAGTCCTTCGGGGTGTCCGCGATGAACGACAGCCACCAGGCGAGCTGGCCGGCGATCTCCCGCACAGCGCCCGGGCCCAGCTCGAAGGACAGGTGCAGGCGCAGGTCCTCGCCGACAGCCGGCGCTAGCAGCTCATTCACCTCCGCGAGCCCCGAGTGGGATGCCGACAACGGCATCGACCCGCAGCACGCGGCTTCCGCGAGGACCATGCCGAATGCCTCGGGGAATGTGCTGGGGACGACCACTGCCTGGGACGCGCACATCAATTCGGAAACATCGTCGTGCTCGATCCGCCCGGCGAAATGTACCCGCCGCATGGCGGCAGCTGAGGCGTTCCGGTAGCGGTCTCGCTCCGCGCCGGTGAGCCCGTCGAGGAACGCGGCAAGGTAATGCAGCTCACCCGGTGGCCCGCCCTCCAGCTCCCGCCCGGCGCTCGCGATCACGCGCGCGGCCGCCAGATCGCCGTCGCCCAGCGCGCGGGTGAGCTCGATGAGCGCCTGCCGGTAGGCACCAAAGCCGGCGATCATGAGGCGGGCCTCCGGAGCATGCTCGGTGATCAGCGGCCACGCCGCAATGAGCAGGTCCACGCCCTTGGAGACGATGAGCTTCCCGACGTAGCTGACAATCCGGTCCCGGGTAGGGTCGGCCGCCCTGATCGCCTCCGCCGCGTCGGCTTCCCCGCCCCAGGCGGGCGGGTCTGCCTCCAGCCGGGCAGCCAGCTCGCGCAGCCTGTCCCTGGCCTCTCCCGGCGGGCGCGGGTGGAACCTGCGGACGTCGACCCCGGGCGGGAGGAGCCAGGTGCGGGCGGGCAGGCCCGGCATGCCCATTACCTCCCACAGGCTCTCGGCGGTATGGCGCGAGCCGACGAGGATCCCGGTTGCCCCCGCCAGGCCCTCGCGGGCGTAGCGGCCGAATCGCTCGATGCCGGGCCGGACGGTGTACTCGAGCGCGGAGCCGTGGATCTTGACCGCATAGGGCACGCGGCCGCCCAGCGCACGGGCCAGGATCACCGGGCCCATCACCAGGTGGTTCGCGAGGGCCCCGTCCGGCTTGACCGCGGCGGCGACATCGCGGACGGCGGCCACGTTGGCCGCGATGTAGCGGTCGACCTCGGCATCGGTCAGCTGCGCAAAGGGACGCGCGTCGAATCCCTCGTAGCGATCGGCCACGTACAGGGGCAGCAGCCCGCCGATGTCCGGCACGTAGGCCGTGCAGCGGACCGGCTCGCGGACGACCTCGACCTCCAGCCGGCCGTCACGCCAGCGGCCGACCGCGTCGACGAAACCGAAGTCCGCCGCGCGCTCGTCTTGGCAGAGCAGATGCACCTCGTGGCCGAGCTTCACCAGCCACCGGGCCAGCTCCGAGTTGTAGATATTACTTCCGGTGCCCCGCAGGAGATAGCCATGGAATATCAGGATGCGCACGGCAATCACCTCCCCCGGCGAATGCTCGCGGCGAGCCTGCGGCGGCAAGATGGCTGCCCGCCGGGCGGCAGCCGGACCGTCACGCGGCCACCTGCCTGACCTCGCCGAGCTCGATGAAGCACTCCTGGAGGTAGCGGACCATCGCCGTGTCGCGGAAGCCGGCGTGGTCGGGCAGCGGCCGGCCGCGCAGCGAGTCCAGGGCCATCCGGGGCATGTCGACGCCGCTGGCCACCGTCAGCGGCAGCGTCCCGGGCACGCGCGGGTTCACCTCGAGCAGGGCAGGCCGGCCGGCCGCGTCCCGGCGGAATTGCACGTTGGCGATGTAGGTCAGGCCGGTCGCGGTGGCCACGGCAGCCCCGAACCGCTCCAGCTCACCGTCGTGCAGGGTGCGGCCGGCCACCGACACTCCCGAGTCGACCCGCTCGCGGACCCTCGGCACGGACGCGACCACATGGCCGGCGGCATCGGCGAGCACGTCGATGGAGTACTCCTCGCCGGGAAGAAATTCCTGGATCAGGAAGTCGGCTGAGGCGTCCAGGCGCGCGAGGGCCTGGCTGGACTCAACGAGGGAGATGCCGCGCGAGCCGCTGCCCGTCCTGGGCTTGACGATGACCGGGTAGGTCCACGACTCAGGGTCGGCCTGGTCGTAGCGCTCGGTCCTGGGCACCGGCACCTGGCCGGCGCAGCACTCCGCGAGGGCCAGCTTGTCGAGGCAGATGTCCAGCGCCTGATCGGGCGCGAGCAGCAGCTCGATGCCGGCCCGGCGGAAGTCGGCGCGGGCCCGGCCGAGCGGGCGCAGCTCCGCATCAACCGTGGGAATGAGTACGTCCACGCCCATCGCGACGCAGCGGGCCAGCGCGGCGTCGGCGAACCCGGGGTCGAGACCGGCCGGGATCAGCGTCCGCGCCTCAGGCGGCACCAGGTAGAGGCCGGCCGCCCAGGGGTCCATGTCAGCGGCGATCAGGCGCACCGATGGATCGGCGCTCAGCGATTTCAGCACCGAGACCGCGGCGGGCCCTCCGGCGCCGGTTACCAGGACCCGGACGGTCCGCAGCGGGATGGTCGGGACGTTAGGGTGTGACATGCGGCACCTCCGGGCGATGTCGGGCTGCCGCGACATGCTCCGGCGCAGCGGCGGCCGCCTCCGCGGCGCCGTCGGGCGTCACGATGAGCTCGCGGTCCGGCATGGCGGATGCCACGCCGGGAGCGGTACCTGGAAGGCCGGGGGCGCCGCCTCCGGGCTGGCCGGCGGCGGCGGCGTCACGGATCACCTCGAACGCCTCGGCATAGAGCCCGTCGCCATGGCGGGACCAGTACCGGGCGTTTGACTGGATCAGGTCCGGCTTCAGGTAGGTCCGCACCTGCGCTTGCGATCCGAAGGCCTGGATGGCGATGAGCTTGCGTTCGAGCTGCTCATCGATGGTCACGAAGCGGGTCGGCCGGAAGTCGACGGTGGCAGACGGTGACTGGAAGCAGTAGACGCGCCCGACCTCCCGGACGGCCACCATGGCCGCCCGGTGGGTGTTGCGGTGATCCTGGTGCACGTCGTGCAGCGAATGGGTATAGATCACGGTGGGCCGGACCATCTCGACGACGCGGCTTATCGCGCCGATCGTCGGGTCGCCTTCGCCGATCCGGGTGTCCTGGAGATCCTCGAGGAACAAGGTGGCGCCCAGGACGAGCGCCGCCATCTCGGATTCGCCTGCCCTGGTGCTTTCGGTGCCACCGCGGGCCCCGCGGCTGAGCGTCAGGATCGAGACCTCGTGCCCCATGCCGCGGTGGGCGAGCAGCGCGCCGGCCGCGCCGATCTCCACGTCGTCAGGGTGCGCGCCGATCGCGAGCACGGACTGGCGGGCGGCCAGCCGGGCCGCGCGGCCCTTGGCGACCACCGAGCTGATGCTGGCCAGGAGCTGATCAGGCGGCATGGACTTCTGCAGGAACTCATCGGCGTGATCGCGCAGCGCGCGGACCGCGTAGTCGACGGACGCATGACCGGTGAGCACGACGACGGGAAGGTCCGGGGCCGCCCGCCGCAGCGCCTCCAGGAGCTCGAGGCCGGTCATGCCCGGCATCTCCACGTCGGTCAGCACCAGATCCCACTTCTCCGAGCTGGCGCGCTTCAGCGCGGCGGCCGGGTCGGTCGTGTGGGTGACATCGAATCCGCCGCGGTCACCAAGGAGATCCGTCAGGAAACGGCCCACGACGAGATCATCATCGACCACGAGGATCCGTCCCGGCGTCCGGTCGTGATCGCTGCTCGTCATGCGTCACTCCAGTTGCCCGAGTTCGTACGCGGTGACCGTTGATGACAACAAGTTACTTAGATATTACACTACGTAATCAATTCTGGCGAGGCCGCCCCCGCGGCCCGGGGCGATGAGGATCTTCAGCGCCGCCGCCGAGCCGCGCGCGGCACGCCGCTGCGATGTCGCCGATATCGGTCTGCTGGAGGATCCGCTCGTACCTGTCGTCCGCCGGGTCGAGCGTGCGCAGGGTCTGCTCATAGGCGCGCCGCGAGGCCGGCCCGTCACCGAGCGCGTCATAGGCGCGGCCGAGGAAGAACGCCGCGAGCGCGAATGTGGGGTCGGCGCAGAGCGCACGGCGAAGCGCGGCCGCTGCTCTTGCGGGGGCGCCCGCTTCCAGCGTGACGAGCCCGGCAATGAAGTGGGCGTCGGCGTCGAGCGCGTCGTCGGCGAGCAGCGCGGCCACGTGAGCCCGGGCGCCGTCGCGGTCACCACGGTCCGCCGCGGCCAGCGCGGCCGTCAGCCGCCGCTCGCGCGACAGCGACGGATCGCGCGAGAACGACGGCTCGCGCCCGAGCGGGCGGCGCAGGCCGCGCTCCGGCGCCCGCGATCCGGCTGCGGGCGGCCCGGCTGCGGGCGGCCCGGCTGCGGGCGGCCCGGCTGCGGGCGGCCCGGCCCGGGCCGCAGGCCGGCCGGCTGTCCGCTGCAGGGCATCGGCTGCACCGAGCATGAGAACGCCGTCCGGCTGCAACGACCGCTCAAGGGAGCGGATCACCTGCTCGACGAGCGGCGGATCGAAGTAGATGAGCACGTTCCTGCAGGCCACCAGGTCGAAGCCGACTTCACCGGGTGGCGGTGCCGGGTCACGCACGAGGTTGTGCCGCCGGAAGCGCACCAGGCTCCGCAGGCGGTCAGCGACCAGGTAGCTGCCGTCGGCCTGCCGGTCGAGGTAGCGCAGGCGCAGGGCCGGCTCCAGGTCGCGGACCGCCCGCTCCTGGTACCGGCCGGCTGCGGCAGCGGCGAGCGCGGCGCCGGAGATGTCCGTTCCCAGCACCCCGACCGGGGCTGGTGCCTGGCCGAATGCCTCGGCGGCCAGCAGTGCCAGCGTGTAGGCCTCTTCCCCGCTGGCACAGCCGGCACTCCACACGCGGATGGTTCCCGACCCTGCCGCGCGGGCCGCCTGCAGCAGGCGGTGCCAAGGGATCGCGCCGAGCTGATCGGAGTCCCTGACGAAGGCCGTCTCCTGGACCGTGACCTGGTCGATCAGCCGGTCCAGCAGCCCGCGGCCTCCTGGATCCGAAGCCGCGGCCACGAACGCGCCTGGATCTAGTCCGGGCGCAGCGCGGTCCGCGGCAGCGAGGATGGCTGCGTCCCGCGTGGCCGGCAGCACCATTCCGGTCTCCCTGCGGACGAGTCCCGCGATCCCGGCGACGGCATTCATCAATGCGTCCCGGGCAGCGGCTCATGGCGCAGTCCCCGCAGCCGGTCAACGATCTCATCGGGGGACAGCACGGCGTCGACCCCGAGGTCGATCGCGGCCTTCGGCATCCCGAAGACCGCCGAGGACTGCTCGTCCTGCGCGATCACGAGCCCGCCACGGCGGCGCACCGCCGCCGCGCCCGCGGCACCGTCGGTGCCCATCCCGCTGAGCACGACCGCGGCGCCGGCCTGCCCGGCGGCCGCAGCGATGCTGCTGAGCAGAACATCGCCGGATGGACGGTGGTGTCCGGCAACGGTGTGCCGGTCAAGGGCCAGCCGGCCACTGGCATTGAGCGTGAGGTGTGCGCCCTCCGGCGCGAGCCAGGCACCGGGGGCGGCCTGCGCCCCCGGCTCGGCAACGCCCACCGGCATGGCCACGGTCTGGTCGAGCCAGCGGACCAGCCCCCCGGTGAACCCGGCAGCCATGTGCTGCACGATGAGCAGCGGGATCGGGTAGTCGGCCGGCAGCGCGCCGAGCAGGAGCACCAGCATCTGGGGACCGCCAGCGGACGCGCACACGCCGATGACCGACGCGTAGCGCGGCAGGCGAAGCGCGCCAGGCCGGGCCGGCCGGGCCGGCCGGGCGCCGAGCCTGGCCCGCGGATGGCGGATCACGCGCGCCCGGCTGAGCGCCCTTACCCGCTGCCGGAACGCGGCGCCCGCGGCGCCTGCCGGATCGCGCAGGTCGAGATCGTCCTTCGCGAGGGCGTCGATCGCTCCGGCGGCGAGCGCGGCCGCGGCCTTGTCGCTGCGCGGGCCGACGTGAGCAGACAGGACGAGGATCGGCAGTGGCCGGAAGCTCATGATCTCTCCGACGGCTTCAAGCCCGTCCATGCCAGGCAACTCGAGGTCCATGGTCAGCAGGCCCGGTTCAATTCGGGGCAGCGCGGCAACGGCCTCCTCGGCGGTCGCGCAGACCGCGTCGACCGCGATGTCCCCGTCGTACTCGAGCATCCGCCGCAGCGCGGCAGCGTAGGTGCGGGAGTCCTCGCAGACCAGCACCCGCAGCGGCGTCATCCGGTCACCGGCCGACCAGCCGCTCGACCGTCGAGAGCAGGGAGCGCTGATCGAAGCTCCGCTTGGCCATGTACGCGTCCGCGCCTGCCTCGATTCCCCGGCGCCGGTCGTCTTCGGCTCCGTGCGAGGTGACGATGACGACGGGCAGCGATGAGCGCGCGGTGTCGGCGCGAATCGCGCGGGTGAGCCCGATCCCGTCAAGTTCGGGCATCTCGAGGTCGGTGACAACGAGCGCGATCCCGGCGTCCCGATCGAGGGCAGCGAGGGCGTCACGTCCGTCGCGCGCGGTCACCACCGGGTAGCCGGCCGCCTCGAGGATGCTGCGCTGCAGCTCGCGGACGGTGAATGAGTCCTCGACCACCAGGACCTTGGGCGCCGCGGCCAGGCCGGCCGCCGCGTCCGGCGCCGCCGTCCCCGGAACATGCCGAGATCCCCGGGCCAGCATCGCCGGATCGGCCAGGAGCGCAATCCGGCCATCGCCGAGGATGGCCGCCCCGAGGTAGCCCTCGACGCCGGCCAGCAGCGGGCCGAGTGACTTGATCACGACTTCTTCCTGGCCGAGGAGGGCGTCGCAGCTGGCGATGACCCGGCGGCCGCCGGCCGCAATGATGAGCGCGGGCGGCCGGTCGCGCAGCGGCGGCGCTGCCGCACCGACGAGCGCGGCGACGTCATAGACCGGCAGCGACTTCCCGCGGATCTCCAGGGCAGGCCGGCCCTGCAGCACGAGGGGCTGCGTCACCGTCACGACCTCTTCGACAGCGGCCAGCGGCACGCCGTACACCGCCCCGCCGCGCTCGAAGAGCAGTACCTCGGCGAGGGCAAGAGCGAGCGGGAACCACAGGACGACATCCATCCCCCGGCCGGGCTCGCTCCGGACCTCGATGCTGCCGCCCAGCGAGCGCGCGTACGTCTTGACGGCATCAAGGCCCACGCCGCGCCCGGCCAGGTCGGTCACCTCAGCCGCTGTCGAGTACCCGGCCCGGGCGAGAAGGTCGGTGAGCGACCCTTCGCGGCGGGCCTTCTCGGTCACCTCAGGCGAGACGCCCCGGCCGTCGTCCGCGACCACGATCTCGACGACGCTGCCCCGCGGCACGGCGCGCAGCTCGACCCGCCCGCGGGCCGGCTTGCCCGCACGCTCGCGCTCGGCCGGGGACTCGACGCCGTGCACCACGGCGTTGCGCAACAGGTGCACGAGCGGGTCTGACAGGCTCTCGAGTATCACCCGGTCGAGTTCGGTATCAGCGCCCGTGACCGCGAATCCGACGTCCTTGCCGGCGGCGCGCGCCATGTCCCGGACCGCGCGCGGCAGCGGCCCGGCGATCACCGATAGCGGTAGCGTCCGCATCCCGACCGCGGTGTCCTTGAGATCGTCGAGCATGCGCGCGCCGACCCCGAGCAGGTCGGCGGTCTCCTCGGACAGCCGGTCCTCGGCACCGAGGGAGTGAGCCAGCCGTCTCCGCTCCTGCATGATCTCACCAGCCACATCGAGCAGATGGTCGATCTTCTCGGCCGGAACCCGCAGGGTGTGCCGCAGGGCCGCCGACGTGGGAACGCCGGTCACGCGGGCAGCCGGCTCGGGGGCACCCGGCTCAGCGGCATCCGGCTCGGGGGCACCCGGCGGCGGGGCACCGGTCTCAAGGGCATCGGCCTCAACTGCACCAGCCTCGGTGCCGGCCGCCCCGAGTGCGCCCGTGGCAGCCGGGCCCGTCGCTTCCGGTAGACCCATCCCGGTGCCGATGACACCCGGAAGGCGGACGTCACCGGCCAGCGCCGACCGGCTCGCCGCGAGATCGTCGATGAGATCGTCAACGGGCTCCCCGGCCCCGGCCACCTGGGCGCGCAAGGCGGCGGTCGCGCGCAGCAGCAGCGCGGCGAGCCCCGGCGGGAACGCTCCCGCATCCCGCACGCCGGCCAGGACGTCCTCTGCGGCATGTGCGACCGCGCGGATGTCGTCGAAGCCGAGCATCCCTGCCGCTCCCTTGATGGTGTGCGCATTGCGGAACAGCGAGTCGACGGTCTCAGCGCCAGCATCCCCCGCCTCGATCGCGAGCAGCCCGGTATCCATCTGATCGAGCCGCTGCGTCGCCTCGTCACGGAAGAGCTCACTGAGGCCGGCATCAGGCTCGGTCACCGCGACGCCTGCGCAAGCGAATCGAGCACCCGTGGCACGTCGATCACGCCGATCAGGTCACCATCGCCGAAGAGGGCACCGGCCAGCAGGCCGGACTCGGTCTCCTCGGCCGGATCCGCCAGCTCGCCGACCCCGCTCACCTCATCGATCGCGAAGCCGGCCCGCCGGCCGCCTGCCTCCGCGACCAGCAGGCGGCCCGGCGGCACCGTCCGCGGGATCTCCAGGAGCCGCGCCAGGTCCGCCACCGGGAGAATCTGGCCGCGCAGGTTCCGCACCCCGAGCAGCTCAGGCCGCGCTCCGGGAACAGCCCTGACCTGCCCGAGGTCGGCGATCTCCAGCACGTGCTCGACGGGGATCGCGTACGCTTCCGAAGCCACCCGCAGCCGAACATGAACGCTCACGAGTCGCTATCCCCGCTGCCCTCGCGGAGCGCGCCTTCAAGATCGTCCACCAGCGCCTCAAGCCGCCCGGCGGTGGCCGACCACTGCTCCTGCTCCGTCGCGAGCTGGTCGGCCGCCTCGCGGATCTGCTGGATCGCGCTGTCCACCTGGTCAGCAGCAGACTTCTGCTGCTGGGTGGCGAGGATCGACTGCTCGATCATGGTCCCCGTTGACGTCATCAGGTCGCCCACCTCACGGGCCTGGCGGGTGCCCTCCTCGGTCGCCATGATCGTCGCGTTCGTCCCGTCCTGAACGCCGGTGATGATCACGCTGATCGAGTCGGTGGAGTGCACCGACCGCTCCGCGAGCTTGCGCACCTCGGCCGCGACGACGGCGAAGCCCTTGCCTGCCTCACCGGCCCTGGCCGCCTCGATGGCGGCGTTCAGCGCGAGCAGGTTCGTCTGTCCCGCGATGTCATTGATCAGCTCAAGGATCTCGCCGATCTGCTGCGCATGCTTGCCGAGCGAGAGCGCCCGCTCGGTAATCGCCTCGATCTTCGCCTGCAGGTCACGCATCGTGTCGCCGGTCTGCTCGGCCGCCTTCGCCACGGCATGCGAGTTGTCAGCGATCGAGCCGGCCGTCGTCGCCAGTTCCTCGACCGTCGCTGATGTCTCCGCGACCGCGGATGACTGCTCGCTGGTCACCGCGGCCGCGTTCCTCGCCGCCAGCCGGAGCTCGCTCGTGACCTCGCCGATTACTGCCGAGGTCGAGCGAAGGCGGCCAAGGAGCCCGTTCAGCCGCCCGAGCGCCGCCGTCAGCTCTTTCTCCCGTTCGGCAGCCCGGCCCAGCAGCCGCATCGCGAAGAGCGCGAATGCCAGGACAGCCAGAACGGCCAGGATGGCAGCGGCCACCCCGATCCCGAGCGCCTGGCCCGCTGCTGCGGAGGCAGCCGCCTGCGACATATCCGCGCGGCGCGCCTGGGCGCTGTCAAGCTGGCCCAGCGGCGCCAGGACACTGCTGTCGGAAGCGGTCAGCCGCGTGGCTGCCGCGACCTCACGCGCCGATGTCGTTCCGGCGGCCCCTTGAACCTGCGTGAACAGCGCAAAGAACCCGTTTTCCGCCGCCGTGGCCTGCAATCGGAATCGTGTCTCGATAGACGTCTCGGTCGCGCCCAGATTGACTGACGTGGTCACGAACTGATTCCGCGCCGCTCGCACCTCGTTCATGAGCACCGGCGACGGGGCGAAGAGGTACTCGTTCATCGCTTCATGCTCATGCCAGAAGGTGGCGACGAGCACTTGCGTGAGCCTCGCGTCATGGCGGGCGTCGAGCGCCGTCGCCGACCTGGCGAGTGCATCCTGGTAGCGCCAGATCATGACGCCGCTCAAGGCCGCGATCAGGACGACCGCCGCTGCGCTCACGGCGGCGACGCGCCGCGCCGGCCCTCTCAGCAGATCTTTCGGCATTCGCTCGCGCTTCCTGCCCCGTCGTGCCACCTTGTGGTCCGGCCCTCCATAAGGATCTACCCATCGATAACGCAAACGTATCGTTCGACTACGCTTCGTAGCAGAACCGAGGCTGCTGCTACCGGTTTCCGCACCAGCCCGGACGACAGCCGTGCGCTGTCAGGTACTGGCGAGATAAGCGAGAACAGCAGGACATAAGGGGTGATCGTCAGGCAGCGGGCATGCTCAGCCGGTCAGGCCGTGCGCGAGCAGTTCGGCACGGGCCTCATCGACCCGGTCGTCAGCGGTGTGCTCCGCCAGCCAGCCGACCAGGTCGTTCACCCCGTCCGCGAACGAGACCTCGGCGCGGAACCCGAGGTCACGCCGGGCGGCGGCGGTATCGGCCCAGCAGTGCCTGATATCCCCGGCCCGGAAGTCGCCGGTGATCTCCGGCGGCACGTTCTTGCCGAGGGCCACGGCGAGGTACCGGGCGATGTCGGTCACGCTCAGCGGCGAGCCGGTCCCGACGTTGCAGGCCACCCCGGTCACCTCGGTCTTTTCCAGGGCGGTCACGAAGGCCCGGGCCACGTCGCTCACGTGCACGAAATCCCGGAGCTGCTGGCCGTCCTCGAACACCAGCGGCGGCCGGTCGTTCAGCAGCCGGGCGGAGAAGATCGCGCCAATGCCGGTATAGGGATTGGACAGCGACTGGCGGGGCCCGTAGGTGTTGAAGATCCGCAGCGCCACGGCTCCGATACCGTAGGCGCCGCCCACCGTGAGGCTGAGCATCTCCTGGTCCATCTTGGAGACGGCGTAGACCGAGGTGGGGATGAGGGGCTTGTTCTCGGCGGTGGGCACCGGCCTGACCTCGGCATCGCAGACCGGGCACCGCGCCTCCCACTGCCTGGCCAGCAGCGCCGCGTCGGACCGCGGCCGCGGACTGAGGGTGCCGTGCTCGTCGCAGCGGTAGGCGCCCTCGCCGTAGATGGACATCGACGAGGCGACGATCAGGCGGCTGACATCGGTCCCGCCCTCGGCCAGCAACTGCAGCAGGACCGCGGTGCCGCGGGTATTCGTGTCGACGTAACGATCGATCTCGTACATCGACTGCCCCACCCCGACCTCGGCGGCGAGATGGATGACCGCGTCCGCCCCCCGCAGCGCCTGCTTCAGGGCGGACCGGTTTCGCACGTCGCCGACGACCAGCTCGGCGTCGGCGGCCAGGTTCCTGGCGCCCGCGGTGCCATGCACCTGCGGGACGAGGGAGTCGTACACGCGGACGTCATAGCCGCGCGCGAGCAGCTGGTCGACGATGTGCGAGCCGATGAACCCGGCCCCGCCGGTGACCAGAATCCTGGAGCTCATGACGCTATCCGCCCCCGTACGGCTGCCGAGAACTGCTTGTCGCTGATCTGAGCCAGATCGAGCCCCATTCCCGTGCCCCCGCTCCGCGCTGGCCGACTCACGGCGTGATTTCATCCAACCCCGGACCGGTACCGGGCAGCTAGAGGCTAAGGTCACATTGCGTAACTGATTAAGCGCTTAACGTTACAATTCGCTGGCCTGACGACCACCGGCCCCGGCCAGCGCGCGCCCTAAGACAGGCACCCCCTAGCCTGGATGCCTCCTGGCATCGGCGTGGCTGCCTTGTCAGCAGCATCGGTGCCCGGATCCAGGGAGGAAAACGATGAACGGCGCGCAGGCCGTGATCCGCACGCTGACCGGCTGCGGCGTGAACGTGTGCTTCAGCAATCCGGGCACCTCGGAGATGCACTTCGTCGCGGCGCTGGACGCCGTTCCGGCGATGCGCGGGGTGCTGTGCCTATTCGAGGGAGTGGCGACCGGCGCGGCCGACGGTTACGGGCGGATGACGGGCCGGCCGGCGATGGCGCTGCTGCACCTCGGTCCCGGGCTGGCGAACGGGCTGGCCAACCTGCATAACGCGCGCCGGGCCGCCACCCCGCTGCTCGCCGTGATCGGTGACCACGCCACCTACCACAAGCGCTTCGACGCGCCGCTGGAGTCGAACATCGACGCGCTGGCCTACTCGGTGTCCGGCTGGGTCCGCCGCCCGGCACGCAGCGCCGATGCGGCCGCCGACGCTGCCGGGGCGGCCGCCGCTGCGCTGGCCCCGCCGGGGAGAGTGGCCACCCTCATCCTGCCCGCCGACGTGTCCTGGTCCGAGGGAGGCGAGCCCGCGGCTGCGCTCCCGGCGCCGGCGGCGGCACCGGTCCCCGATGACGTCGTCGGCTCGGCCGCGGCAGCGCTGCGCAGCGGGGAGCCGAGCGTGCTCCTGCTTGGCGGCCCCGCTACCCGGCGGGCCGGCCTGGAGGCGGCCAGCCGGGTCGCCAGCGCCACCGGTGCCCGGCTGCTGTGCGAGACCTTCCCGGCCAGGCTCAAGCGCGGCGCGGGCATCCCGGCGCTCGACCGGCTGGCCTACCTCGCCGAGTTCGCGACCGCGCAGCTTTCCGGCGCGCGCCACCTGATCCTGGCCGGCGCGCGCGCCCCGGTCTCGTTTTTCGCCTACCCGGGCAAGCCAAGTTCCCTGGTCCCCGGCGACTGCCAGGTGCACGTGCTCGCCGGGAGCGGCGACGATGTGTGCGGGGGGCTCGCGTCGCTGGCCGATCTCGTCGCGCCGGGCGCCAGGCCGGTGCCGCAGCCGCCGGAGCGCCCCGGGGTGCCGGACGGCGATCTCAGCGCGGAGACCGCGGCCGCGGTCATCGGCGCGCTGCTGCCCGAGGACGCCATCGTCTCCGATGAGGCCAATACGTCCGGGCGGTGGCTGCCCGCGGCGACCGCGGGCGCGCCACCGCACGACTGGCTGACTCTGACCGGCGGCGCGATCGGCCAGGGACTGCCGCTGGCGACGGGCTCCGCGATCGCCTGCCCGGGACGCAGCGTCATCGCCCTGGAGGCGGACGGCAGTGCCATGTATACGATCTCCGCCCTCTGGACCCACGCCAGGGAGGGCCTCGACGTCACCACGATCATCTTCAACAACCGCTCGTACGCGATACTGCGGATGGAACTCGACCGGGTCGGCGCGACGGCGACCGGCGAAGCCGCCCGGAGCCTGCTCGACCTGTCCCGGCCTGACCTCGACTTCGTCGCCCTGGCCAGCGGCATGGGCGTACCCGCGAGCCGGGCCAAGACAGCCGGTGAGCTCGCCGCGCAGCTGCGGCACGCGCTCATTGAACCGGGGCCGCACCTTATCGAGGCAGTGGTCCCGCCATTCGGATGAATGGGCATCCCGCGCTGAACTCGCGGGCGAGCTAAGCCCGCACCTGACGGCAGATGCGGCCCAGCGGCTCGCCCGGCAAACCCGGACATTTGCCGAGTTTTCGAAGCCGCCGGATCCGGGCCACTGGCCGAAGCGACCGAGGACACGCCCGAGGCAGAGTCATAAAGCCTGGCTGGGGCGCCGCCTTCAGGCCCGTGCCACCAGACATAGTTCGCCAGGACCTCGGACCAGTACTCGGCGGGTGGCTGGCCAAGGTCGTAGGCGGGCCGGTGCTGCCCGTAGCGGTCGAGGAAGATGGCGCGCGGCTGGTCGGCGAGGCGGCCAGGTCGGTGATCGTGTCCTCGGGGAGCGGGGTGCTGATGACCTCGCCGTAGTCGACGAGCAGGAGGCGGATCACGTCGCCGTGGCGCACTGGGCGCGAGCCCGGAGCTGGCGCCCGGTGCGTAGCGCCGACGAGGTGAGGGTGCCGGCGACGACGAACGCGGTGAGCAGCGGCAGCAGACCCAAGGCGACGGGCAGCGACGCCCATTCGGACAGGCGCCCGATGACCGGTGGGCCGCAGACGAATCCGGCCCATCCGCAGGCTGACGCGGTGGCCACGGCGGTGCCTGGTGCCAGGCCCGGTATCCGCCCAGCGGCACTGAACACCGCCGGAACTACGGAAGCCAGGCCAATGCCGAGGCAGCCGAACCCGAGGAGGGCAGCCGGCGGCTCGGCGATGAGCAGGGCCGCGGCGAATCCGGCCGTCGCGACCACGGCCAGCGCGGGCAGCAGCCGGT
>JBEKIF010000085.1:0-14229 GCA_050011895.1 Streptosporangiaceae bacterium
ACCGGGGTGTTCTTCGGCGTGGAGATCATCTTGCGGGAGCTGTCGGTCGAGGCGGTCTTCACCGTGATGCTGTCGGCGATGGTCGCCGACCTTCTCAGCCGCCAGTTCCTCGGTGATGCGCCGTTCCTGTCCGGGCTGCCGTCCGGGATCGCGCTGCATCACCTGAGCAGCTACCTGCTGATAGCTGGCCTCGCGGTCGTCGCGGCGCTGATCGGGCTGGCGTTCGCGAAGATCCTCTACGCGACCGAGGACCTGTGCGACCGGATCTGGGGCAACCGCCCGGAGTGGGCTAGGCCCGCGGCCGGCGGGATCGCGCTCGGGCTGCTGCTGCTCGCGCTCCCGCAGATGTACGGGGTCGGCTACCCGGTCCTGTACAAGGCCGTCGGCGGCAGCTACGCGCTGTGGTTCCTGATCATCCTGGCCGCCGGGAAGATCATCGCCTGTAGCCTGACCATCGGCATCGGCGGATCGGGCGGGGTGTTCGCGCCGTCGCTGTTCATCGGCGCCACCTCCGGGATGGCCTTCGGCGAGATCGCCCGCCACCTGATCGGCCCGGCGGCCGGGCAGCCCGCCCTGTACGCGGTCGTCGCGATGGGCGCCGTGTTCGCCGCCGCCGCCCGGGCGCCGCTGACGTCGGTGGCCAGCGTGGTGGAGATGACCGGCGACTTCACCCTCACCCTGCCGGTCATGCTCGCCGTCGCCATCGCCACCGCCACCTCCCGCGGACTGAGCTACGGCACCATCTACACCACCAAGCTGCTGCGCCGCGGCACCGACATCGACCGCGTCCCGTCCGCGGACCCGTTCGAGGACCTCACCGCCGCCGATGCGATGCGCCGCTTCCCCGCGCCGCTCGCCGCGGCGAACGGGCCGTCCGGCCTGCCCGGCGTGCCAGCCGCCGGGCATCCGGCTCTGCCGGGACCGGTCACCCGCCAGCGCTCCCCGCAGGTGCTGTTCGCCAGCGAATCCCTCACCCAGGCCGTGCGCCAGCTGGAGCTCTACGGCCGCGACGGCCTGCCGGTCATCTCCGACGACGGCCAGCACCTGCAGGGCTGGCTCACCAGCCAGAACGTGCTGCAGGCCGTCGCCCGCCAGATCAGCGCCGCCCAGGCCGGCTTCGCGCAGCCGCAGCCCGCCGCCGGACCCGCCCCGGCCGGCCGGCCGGATGATCTCCACCGGGCGCCTACTCCGCTGGGCGGCTTCACGGTCCTGGAGATCGCCATCCCGGCCGGCTCGCCAGCCGCCGGCCGCAAACTAGGCGACATCACCTGGCCGCCGGGCTGCGTCCCGGTCTCAGTGCAGGACGCCCGCGCCCTGCGCGACCCCGACCCCGGCATCACCCTGGCCATCGGCGACCACGTCAGCCTGCTCGCCCGCACCCAGCAGAGCACCCAGCCATCACCACGCCGCTTCGAGCCGGGCAGCCGGCCAGGCGGCCAGCCCGGCGATGCCCGGCCGGCCGCACAGGCACCGGGGCCCGAGGACAACGACCAGCGAGCACCGCCACCGCAGTGATGCCGGACCCGGCCCGGCACGCGCCTTGTGCAACTAGTCTCGTGACATCGCCGCCGGGAGATGCCGGGCCTAAGCCGGAGGCCCGCCCGCAGCCATCCAGGGCTGATCCCCGGGCGGATCTCCCGGCATCCAGAACGGATTGTTCTGTGTGAGAGCGATGCCTTAGCGCGCTCGGCACGGCCGAGTACGGAATCGGCAGGGTGATCGAAGATCACCAAACCCTTCGGGCCGTATAACGCCTGATACAGACGCAGCACAATGAGCAGGGACTACCTGGGCTCTAGCTCTTGGTGGCGACAGGCGGCCGCCGAGATCGCTGCAATGGGGGAAACGCGTCAGAATCTCCCGGCGCAGTCGCTCGGCGGATCGTGGCCACTGCTACCGGCACGTTCGCCTGGCCGTGTGTTGGGTCTTCGACCGTAGGGTCGGCGACTGTGAGCGCGGGCAGTTCGAGCAGCCACCGGGAGATCATTTCGAGGGGCAGTTTGAGGGGCAGAATGGCGCCAGCAGGGGCTCGTGTGAGCCAGTTCCAGCTTGCGTGAGCTAGCGTACGGCCTGATCAAGCTGCATATGGCCTGGTCGGGGATCTCGCGAGTGTTTCATGGCATGCAAGAGGTCTGGGGTTCGAGTCTCCGTAGCTCCACTTGTTTCCCAGGTCAGAGCAGGTTTCGAGGTTCAGCCAGATAGCTTTCAAGATCGCTTGACCGTCATTTGACCGTCGCGGCGGACGTGTCTGATTGGCACTTAGCCTCACGGGCGGACTCTGGATGACATGCCGGATGCGGGTGACCGTCGTATTCGTTGAACAAGCAGGCGGGATCAGCTAGGCCGATATGACACTGGCTGGGCGCACTGTCCCTGAGCGTTCTAGTTCCAGTTTGCGATCCTGGCTGTCAGGTCACGGAGGCCGCTGGGCCGGGCTGATCGTCACCGGCTGCCGCTGCCACGGGCCTGCTGCCCCGGTAATGCGAGGATCGAGTTCGGTGGCGGGCCAGGTCTGCGCGGGCTGCGTCCGCGGCACCCACGGCGGCGTGCCCGGTTACCTGGCCCGATCAGCGACCCGGCCGGGACGGCGGCAGCCGCTGCCTGACTCCAAGGCATTTGCGCCTGGACATGTGCGGGCCGTCGCGATCGGCGTGGCCGACCCTGGACATGGCAACCGCTCACCAGGGATGGGCAGCTATGAGGAAGACGGCGAGAGACCAGGAGTCAGCCCAGGCCCGACCATAGGTAATGAGCACCGATAGCGACCACCAGAACGCCCATGACGCGCCGAATCAAGACGTCCGGAAGCCGCCGCTGAATCCGGGCACCGGTGTACGCCCCGGCCAGGCCGCCGACGCCCAGCGCTATGCCGGTAGGCCAGTCCGGAGAAACAGACCCGTGGTGATGTATCGACAAGATCATGAAGGTAACCACGCCCGCCACGGACGTCACGAACGTTGATGCCAGCGCAGCAGGAGCGACTTCCTTCGGCGGGCGTCCGGTGCCGATCAGGATAGGAGCCAGGATCGAGCCGCCCCCGATGCCGTAGATACCGCCGACACAACCCACGACCACAGCGAGCAGGATCAGTACGGGCGCGGGAACTGCCCGCACCGGCCGTGCTTTCCCGTCTGCACGGGTCGGGCTAGTCAGCGCCAGCCATATCCCGAGCGGCAGCAAAACGGCTGCGACGACGAAATCGAAGACGTGGGCACTCGGCAGCAGCTCCACGCGGATAATCGATCCGGCGACCACGCCGGGCAGCGTTCCAGCGATGAGGACCAGGGCGAGCCGGCCGCCGGTCTGGCCCTGCCGCCAGTACCGGTACAGCGCGCCCGGGGTCGCGACCACGTTGTACAGCAGGTTGGTCGGGGTAACTGCCGGGCTCGGCGTTCCCAGCACGCTGACCTGAAATGGCAGCAGCAGCACCGCCCCCGAGATCCCCGCCGGCGTCGCCAGCACCGCGATGGCGAACGCCGCCGCCAGGGCCACGACCTCCGTCCAGCCCGCACCCAGCACCCGGTCACGGTAGCGATCTTCCCGGCTCGTGATGTGGCGATGACCGGCTAATTGCGGCGGGCAACTCCCGGTCGCGGTCTCGTGCGTCATTCCCGCAGTCCCGATGAGTTTGGTGGCTGCTTTGCGTCAGGATGTCAGCGGGCCGTGATACCTGTGCCTGGTGGCGATCGCCAGGTCAGGCGTGATCATGCCCGGCCGGGCCGGGCGTGTTGTTGCGCCGGGCGGGACTGAGGGGAGCAGGGTATGAGCGGTGTACGGGTACTGGCAGGCACGCGCAAGGGCGCGTTCGTCCTGACCTCAGACGGCAGGCGTGACCGGTGGGAGGTCAGTGGCCCGCATTTCGCGGGCTGGGAGATCTACCACGTGAAAGGATCACCGGCCGACCCGAATCGGCTGTATGCGTCGCAGTCCAGCGGCTGGTCCGGGCAGGTGATCCAGCGGTCCGACGATGGCGGCGCGACCTGGGCGCAGGTGGGTAACCAGTTCGCCTACCAGGGCACTCCCGGTACCCATCAGTGGTACGACGGGACGCCGCACCCGTGGGAGTTCGCGCGGGTCTGGCACCTGGAGCCGTCGCTGGATGACCCGGACATGGTGTACGCGGGGGTCGAGGATGCCGGGCTGTTCCGCTCCGGTGACGGCGGGCAGAGCTGGCAGGAGCTGCCCAAGCTGCGCGGCCATGAGTCCGGGCCGTCATGGCAGCCGGGCGCGGCGGCATGTGCCTGCACACGATCTTGCTGGACCCCGTGCAGAAGGGCCGGATGTTCGCCGCGATCTCCGCGGCGGGCGCGTTCCGCTCCGACGACGCGGGCCAGACCTGGCGGCCGGTCAACCGCGGCCTGCAGTCCGAGGGCATCCCGGACCCCGACGCCGAGGTCGGGCACTGCGTGCACCGGCTCGCGATGCACCCGTCCCGGCCAGACGTGCTGTTCATGCAGAAGCACTGGGACGTGATGCGCAGCGACAACGGCGGGGAGTCCTGGCGGGAGATCTCCGGGAACCTGCCGTCTGACTTCGGCTTCCCGATCGATGTGCACGCCCACGAGCCCGACACGATCTACGTGGTCCCGATCACCAGCGACACCGAGCACTTCCCGCCCGAGGGAAAACTGCGGGTCTACCGCAGCCGCACCGGCGGTGATGACTGGGAGCCGCTGACCACGGGCCTGCCGCAGGAAAACTGCTACGTCAACGTGCTGCGCGACGCGATGGCCGTGGACACGCTCGATTCCTGCGGGGTGTACTTCGGCACCACCGGCGGCCAGGTCTACGCCTCGGCGGACTCCGGTGACAGCTGGGCGCCGATCGTCCGCGACCTCCCGGCCGTGCTGTCGGTCGAGGTCCAGACGCTGCCATGATCCGGGTCGTGCTCCCCGCGCACCTGCGGGCACTCGCCCGCATCGACGGCGAGGTGCACCTCGATATCACCGGCCCGGCCACTCAGCGATCAGTGCTGGACGCCCTGGAGAGCCGCTACCCGATGCTCCGCGGGACCATCCGCGACCACGACAGCGGCCCCCGGCGGGCCTTCATCCGGTTCTTCGCCTGCGAGCTGGACCTGTCCCACGCCCCGCCCGATGACCCGCTGCCTGATGCTGTCGCCGCCGGGACAGAGCCCTATCTCGTCGTCGGCGCCATGGCAGGCGGATAAGAGCGCTGGTCAGCCAAGCAGCCCCCGCACGTACGCTGACAGGCACAAAACGATCGGATGGCCGGGACTGAGGGAAGTGACCTCGTGCTAGCGGACTCCTTCGGGCGGATTGCCACTGATCTGCGGGGTCTCGGTGACCGACCGGTGCAACCTGCGGTGTACCTACTGCATGCCCGCCGAAGGCCTGGACTGGCTGTCCGGCCCTGCTCACCGACGCCGAGGTTTCCCGCTGATCTCAGTCGCCGTCCGGCGATTGGGCATCACCGAGGTCCGGTTCACCGGCGGCGAGCCGCTGATCCGCCGGGGGCTGCCCGCGATCATCGCCCGGACCACAGCGCTGGAACCACGGCCGGAGATCTCGCTGGCGACGAACGGCATCGGGCTCGCCCGGCTGGCCGCAGCCGGGCTGGACCGGCTGAACGTGTCCCTGGACACCATGTCCCGCGAGACATTCGTGACGCTGGCCCGGCGCGACCGGCTAGCCGACGTGCTGGCGGCCCTGATCGTCGCAGCCGTCGCCGGGCTGCCCCGGTCAATGTGAATGCCGTGCTCATGCGCGGCATCAACGACCACGAGGCGGGCGCGCTGCTGAGATTCTGCCTGGACCGCGGTTACCAGCTCCGGTTCATCGAGCAGATGCCGCTGCACGCCCAGCACGGCTGGCGCAGAGCTGACATGGTGACCGCCGGTGAGATCCTCACGTCCCTATCAGCCGAGTTCACCTTGACCCCCGACGGCCCCCAGGCCAGGGATCAGCGCCCGCCGAGACCTTCCGGATCAACGGCAGCCCGGACCGCCCGATCGACATCACTTTCCGTGGCTGAACACCATCCCACCTGAGCACTCAGTAGCCGCCGTTCGGTACTCCTCGCCCGGGTATGCCGATAGGCGACTACCGCAGCGCGTAACGGATATTCGGTACGTGCCCCGGCCGTGGAGCAGCCGCCGTGCGTGTCTTGTCAGTCCTCGCCGTGCCAGGCTTCGAGGCCTTCTTTGACCGCGAGCGCGGCGATGACGAGTGCGGCGAGAGGGTCGGCCCACCACCAGCCGAGCCAGGTGTTCAGGCCGACGCCGGCCAGGGCGGCGGCGGAAGTGTACGCACAGAAGGCGGTCTCGGCGGATTCGGTGATGAGGGTGCGGCTGCCCAGGGCCTGGCCGGTGCGGCGTTTGGCGATCGCCAGGGCCGGCATGACGATCAGGGCGGCGGCGGTGATGGCCAGGCCCGGGATGGACTGGCCAGGACGGGCGTGGGTCACCAGGTCGTGGATGCTTTCGGCGGCGAGGTAGGCGGCAAGCGCGAAGAATGTGGCTCCGATGAGGCGGACGGCGCGGGTCTCCCGGTCCTCGGCGTCGCCGCGGAGCTGCCAGATGACGATGCCAGCGGCGAAGAACTCGATCACCGAATCCAGGCCGAAGCCGGTCAGCGCGATCGAGGAGGCGAGCACGCCGGCGGTGATGGCGATGGCGGCCTCGGCTGCCATCCAGGCCATGCTGGCGTATTCCAGCGCGAAGCCGCGCCGCCGCAGCCGGGCGAACCGGGCGGATGGTGCGGTCAACGGGGGTGCCCATAGGTGGGGCACAGAGCGACCGCGTTGCCAGTGGCGGCCAGCACGGTCTCGGCGGCCGACAGGATGCCGGTCAGCCCGGGCTGGGCCAGCGAGTACACCGAGGCCCGGCCGGCCGAGCGGGCCTGGACCAGGCCGCAGTCGCGCAGGCAGGCCAGGTGCTTGGAGACGGTGGACTGGGCCAGGCCCAGCTCAGCGGTCAGGTCCACCACCCGGGCCGGCCCGTCGGCCAGGCGCTGCACGATCGCCAGACGGGCAGGATCGGCCAGGGACCGGAACAGCGCCGCAGCCGGTGCCAGGCCCGTCCTGCCGGTGCGGGCACCACCAGCTAGCATCGTCATACGACGATGATAGCGTCCAGATGTGATGATGCCACCCACACCTTTGGCCTCATGTGTCCTGGACGGTTCGGGGCCCGACTATGTATCACAGCGCTCGACGTCACCATGGTCATCGCCATCGCACTCGCCGCACCCGGCGTGCTCTGGCCGATCATCCTGGCGATGGCGGCCGGCGTGGCATGCATCGCCTTCACCGCGCACCCTGCACTCGGTCCTGGCCAACTGACTGGATGATTATGCGTGCTGGGCGGCCGGCTTGGCTGCCTGGATGATGGCGGAATGCAGGCCGGGGCCGGCTTCGTGCGTGCTGGTGATAACGATGGCGGTGAACCCGGCCGCTAGCAGCAGTTCACGGTATTGCTGCTGGGTGAGGGTGCCGCTGATGCAGCCGGCCCGCTGTTCGGCTTCGGCGCGCTGGCCGGGGTCGATGTCGTTGTCGGCGGTGATGTCGCTGATGCCCAGGCGCCCGCCGGGTCGCAGGACCCGGAAAGCCTCGGCGAGGACGCGTGCCTTGTCGGCAGATAGGTTGATGACGCAGTTGGAGATGACCACGTCGATCTGCTTATCAGGCAGGGGGATGTCCTCGATGTGTCCGTGCAGGAGCTCGGCGTTGCCGACTCCGGCCCGTGTGGCATTGGCGCGGGCCAGCGTGAGCATGTCGGTGCTGGCGTCCAGGCCGTAGGCGGTGCCCGTGGGACCGACTCTGCGGGCGGAGAGCAGGACGTCGAGTCCGCCGCCGGAGCCGAGATCCAGGACGGTCTCGCCCGGCTGGAGGCTGGCGACCGCTAGCGGGTTGCCGCAGCCGAGGCTGGCGCGGAGCGCCGCTTCCGGGACATCGCCGGGGTAGGCGGCGGCGCCGAAGCACCCGTCAGCGAATGCGTCAGCATCGCAGTCAGTGGGTGTGCCGCCCGCCAGGGCCGTGCGGGCAAGGCCGGAATAGCGGTCGATGACCGCGTCCCGCGTTTTGCGGGTGCTCGCGGCGTCGTCTTCGGTCACAGGTGCGCTCCTGATGACTGTGTCGGGGGGACAGGGGCTGGCTGGGCGGGGACGGGGCGGCCCATGACAATGTCGGCGGCGGTGGGAAAGCAGTCCACGCACGCGTCGTTGATCCGGTAGTAGCTCGCGGTGCCCCGGTGCTCGGCGAGCACGAAGCCCACCTCGGCGAGCACCTTGAGGTGGGCGGAGACGGTGGACTGGCCGACGCGGACGGCGGCGACGATCTCGCCGACGTTCATCGGCGCAGCGCGCCGGGCGAGCAGGGAGACGATTTCGATCCTAGTGGCATCGGCGAGTGCCCTGAACCAGGTGGCGTACTCGGTGGCCGTAGCCCGGTCGAGAGGCTGAACGGGTTGATTCATCGTTCATCGACGATAACCGATTAACAGCGAGAACGGAGCCTCGCCGTACTGCGGCGCTATGGCCAGCCGCGCGCCCCGATGGACCAGGCCGGGCTATCTGGGGCTGGCGCCGTGGATTCTGGCGAGCGGCATGCCCGGCCTGTCAGGCACGGCCCGGCCCGCGGGTCCTGAGCGGATCAGTCATCTCGGCGGGTCGCCGATCAGCGCGCCCAGGCTGGCCAGCGCGTCGGTCCTCGCCCGGTAGTAAACCCACACGCCGCGCTTGTCACGGTCCAGCAGGCCGCTCTCGTGCAGCACCTTCAGGTGATGGCTGATCGTGGGCTGCGACAGGTCAAATGCACCGGCCAGGTCGCAGACGCATGCCTCGCCGCCCGGATGCGAGGCAACCAGCGACATCAGCCGCAGCCGCACCGGATCAGCCAGTGCCTTCAGCAACGGCGCGACCAACTCGGCCTGGTCACGTGACAGGGGCTCGCGGGAGAGGGGCGGGCAGCATGCCGCCGGGTCGGCCGGGCTCAGTACGATCAATGACTTCGACATTCATCTATATTGACAGAGTCCGATGTCTATGGCAAGCTCGCCGCAGGGGTCAGAGATAGACAGTCATCGAAGTCTGATATTCAGGAGGTTCTCATGTCCCGCGTGCAGCTCGCCCTCAACGTCAATGACATCGACGAGGCCGTCGCGTTCTACAGCAAGCTGTTCGGCGCCGAGCCCGCCAAGCGCCGTCCCGGCTACGCGAACTTCGCTATCGCCGAGCCGCCGCTGAAGCTTGTCCTGCTGGAGAACCCCGGCCACGGCGGTAGCCTGAACCACCTCGGCGTCGAGGTCAGCGACACGGACACCGTCGATGCCGAGCAGAAGCGGCTCGCCGGGACCGGACTCGCCTCTGTCGATAAGCGTGACACGACCTGCTGCTACGCCCGGCAGGACAAGTTCTGGGTCCAGGGCGCACCCGACGGCGAGTCCTGGGAGATATACACCGTCCTGGCCGACAGCCAGACCTTCTACGACCATGACCACGCCGGCCCCGAATGCTGCGGTGCCGACGGCCGCCCGTCAGGGGAATCCGCCGCCGCCTGCTGTTAGGCGGCGGCCATGACCCAGGACTGCTGACCGTCTGACGCCACCTTGGTAACCGGCGCAAGGGCCGGTCCGGGCTCCTGGCCGCGACCCGCCGGAGTGCGGCTAGCGGGCGGGGGCGGACAGCAGCGCGGCCATCCGCTCCAGCACGGCGGGCACGAGCCAGTAGTAAACCCAGGTGCCGCGCCGCTCGGAGTCGATGATCCCAGCTTCGCGCAGGACCTTCAGGTGATGGCTGATCGTCGGCTGGGTGAGGGCGAACGCCGTGGTCAGCTCGCAGACGCACACCTCGCCGCCCTGATGTGCCCCGATCAGGGAGACCAGCCGGAGCCGCACCGGGTCCGCGAGGGCCTTGAACACCTGCGCCAGCCCGGCGGCCGCGCTCTCACCGATCGGCTCACCGACCAGCGGCGTGGAGCATGCCTCGACGACGACCTGGAGCTCGGCCGCGGGGATGAATTCCAGAGCGCTCCGCCCAGGCTGTATCGACATGCTTCTATCTTGACGGCTATCTATCCAGCTGGCAAGCTGACCTCAGTTGCATAGACGCCTATCGATGGAAAGCAGCCGACAGATGAGACCCGTGTGGCAGTTGCGCAGCGGGGACGGAACAGTGCCACGTGAGCGAGACGGCGGTGCCCGGCGATGAATGACGTGGCGTTGTGGCGGCGTTTGCTCGCGGAGCTGCTGGGCAGCGCTTTCCTGGCCGCCGTGGTGATCGGCTCGGGCATCGCTGCACAGACCCTGTCCCCCGGCAACGTGGGGCTGGAGCTGCTGGAGAACGCGGCGGCGACCGCGGCCGGGCTGTACACGATCATCTTGATGTTCGGGCCGGTCTCCGGCGGCCATTTCAACCCGGTGGTGTCGTTCGCCGATGCTGCGTTCGGCGGGCTGAGCTGGCGGGACGCAGCCGCGTACCTCCCGGCGCAGGTGACCGGATGCATCGGCGGCGCTGTGGTGGCGAACCTGATGTTCGCCGGGGCAGCGGTCAGCATCTCCGCCAAGCACCGGGCCTCGCCCGCGCATTTCCTGTCCGAGATCGTCGCCACCCTCGGGCTCATCCTGGTGATCTTCGCGCTGGCCCGGTCGGACCGCAGCCGCACTACTCCGGCCGCGGTCGGGGCCTATATCGGGGCGGCGTACTTCTTCACGTCCTCGGCCAGCTTCGCCAACCCCGCGATCACCATCGGCCGGATGTTCTCGGCCACCTTCGCCGGCATCGCCCCGTCGTCGGTGCCGAGCTTCATCACTGCCCAGGTCATCGGCGGCGCCCTGGCCGTCGTGGTCATCAGGACGCTGTATCCCGGCGTCACCCCGGCTGAGGCCGCCGGCATCATGGTCCCCTACCACCGGAGCCAGGCGGAATCGCCAGCCGGTCGCGCAGCGGGTGATGGCGCATCCCCGCCCGCGGGCCGTTCGCCCGGCCATAGCCAGCCTCATTGACCTAGCCAGCCTGAACGGAGCCCAGCATGCACCTGGTCATGATCGGCGGCAGCGACGCGGGGATCAGCGCCGCGCTGCGGGCCCGCGAGCTTGACCCCGGCGCCGAGGTAAGTGTGGTGGTCGCGGATGCCTACCCGAACTTCTCGATCTGCGGCATCCCCTACTACGTCTCCGGCGAAGTAACCCACTGGCGCAACCTCGCCCACCGCAGCATCGCCGACCTGGAAGCCACCGGGATGAACCTGCGGCTGGACACCATCGCACGCCGGATCGACACCGCGGCCCGCAAGCTCCTCGTCACCGCCGCCGACGGCACCGAGGAACTGCTCGCCTACGACAAGCTGATCGTCGGCACCGGCGCCGTCCCGGTCCGCCCGCCGATCACCGGCCTCACCGGCCCGGACGCTCTTGGCGCCGCCGATGGCGTGCACCTGCTCCACTCGATGGGCGACACCTTCGCGGTCATGCGCACCCTCGACCAATCCGGGCCGGCCACCGCGGTCATCGTCGGGGCGGGCTATATCGGCCTGGAGATGGCCGACGCCCTGGTCACCCGCGGCCTGTCGGTCATCCAGATGGAACAGCTGCCCGAGGTACTGCCCACCGTCGACCCCGCCCTCGGCGGGCTCGTCCACGGCCAGCTCGCCTCCCGCGGCGTCGAGGTCCTGACCGGCACCACCGTCCGGCAGATCACCCGCGCCAGTGCAGGCGAGAACGGGCGGCTGCGGGTCGAGGCCACCACAACAGACGGCCAGCTCGTGGCGCGCCTGGCCGACATCGTCCTGGTTGTCGTCGGCGTCCGCCCCGACACCGGCCTGGCCGCCGCTGCCGGGGCCAGGCTCGGCGTCAAAGACGCGATCGCTGTTGACCGCGGCATGCGGACCAGCCTTCCGGACGTGCTAGCCGCCGGGGATTGCGTCATCACCCACCACCGGCTGCTCGGCGAGAGTTACCTTCCGCTCGGCACCACTGCCCACAAGCAGGGCGGGGTCGCAGGCGAGAACGCCCTCGGCGGGAACCGGGAGTTCGCGGGCAGCCTCGGCACCCAGGTCGTGAAGATCTTCGACCAGGCAGCCGCGCGCACCGGGCTCCGCGACCACGAGGCCATCGCGGCCGGGTTCGACCCGGTCACCATCGAGTCCGAAGCCGACGACCACAAGGCTTACTACCCCGGCAGCCACCGTATCGCGATGCGGTTCACCGGCGACCGGGCCACTGGTCGGCTCCTCGGTGTGCAGCTGTTCGGGCACCGGCACGCCGAGATCGCCAAGCGGATCGACATCGCCGCCACCGCGATCTTCCACAGCATGACCGTCGATGCCGTCGGCGACCTCGACCTGTCCTACACCCCGCCGCTCGGCAGCCCCTGGGAAGCGGTCCAGATGGGCGCCCAGGCCTGGCTTCGCCAAGCCACGCAGCTCTAGCCCGCCCTCCATCCAAGGAAAGCCGATGCCAGCCCACGACTACAAGCCCGGCGATGCACGGAAGGCCACCGTTAGCGCGATCGCCGCCGCGATCATTGCTCTTGCCCTGGCCGCCTGCGCCAGTACAACGACCACGGACAGCGCTACGGTCACACCCGCGGCGGCCAGCCCCGGCGCCTCCGCAGTCACTATCACCGGCTCGGGCTCAACGTTCGACGCCCCATTCTTCGATCTGGCATTCGCCAGATACCACCAGCAGCACCCTGCAGTCACGGTCCGGTACTCGGCCGTGGGCAGCACCGCGGGCATCGCAGCCTTCAGCGCGAAACAGGTGAACTTCGGCGCCACCGACGTGCCGCTGACCGCCGCCGAGCAAGCAGCCGCACAAGGCGGCGCCTCCGTCCAGGTGCCCGTCGACCTCGGCGCCGAAGTCGTCGTCTACAACCTCGTCCTGCCCGGCACAGGCAGGCTGCGCCTGAGCGGCCCGGTGATCGCACGGATCTTCCTCGGCCAGATCACCCACTGGAACGACCCGGCCATCGCGGCCCTCAACCCCGGCATCAACGTCCCCGACGTGCCAATCGGCGTCGTCCACCGCTCCGACGGGAGCGGCACCACCTACATATTCAGTAACTACCTCTCCAGCGTCGACCCGGCCTGGGCATCCAGGGTCGGCACCGGCAAAGCCCTGCACTGGCCAGTGGGCATCGGGGCCAAGGGAAACCCCGGCGTCGCGCAGACCGTGGCCCACACGCCGTTCTCCATCGGCTATGTCGAACGGTCCTACTCCAAAGGCCCGATCCTCAACTACGCCGCCATCCGCAACCAGGCCGGGAACTACACCATCCCCTCCACGGCCTCCATCACAGCCGACGCCGCCCAGAAACCCGGCATCACCCTAGCCAACTTCTCCATCGTCAACCAGCCAGGAGCTAACAGCTACCCCATCAGCGGCTACAGCTGGGCACTCATCTACACCCACCAGGCCAGCCAGGCCACCGGAAAAGCACTCGTCAGCCTCATCGACTGGCTCACCCACACCGGCCAGACCTACGCTGCCGCCACCAGCTACGTCCCCCTGCCACCCCGAATCCAGCAACTCGCCCACACGATGCTCCAGCAGGTAACCGGCCCCAACGGAACTCGCCTCCTCGGCTGAACATGCCGCCGGATACCGGAGGCAACCCTAACCGGCGACTACCCGTGCGGCTCCGCGGTAAAGAGACGCACCGAATTGGACTTCGGTGCGCCAGTCGGCGCAGCCGTGTGAGCGTTGAGGTTCACCCCGAATCGTTCGGCGCGAGCACCATACGGGGATGCAACATTTTGCTTGTTTACGCACGGTGATCGCCGCCGGTTGCATTGATCACGGAGCTCCTTGGGGCTGAGCGGCTTGTGATCATGTGATCCCGCCTGGTTTAAAGATCTTTTGACCGTAGCCTGACCGTCATTCCGGGCGCGACCCGTGCGGCATCGAGCCGCACAGGCCATCTCTGGCTATCATTTGGTGGTATTGAACGTCAGCATTCCACATGGCATGCAAGTCCTAGTGTCCCCTGCGGGGATGTCGCGCCGGGCGTGAAAATGCGGGTCTGTTGCCGTTATCCGCCGGCAGGGACTGGCTGAGGCTGCGGTGGGGCTGTTACGGGGTTTTCCGGTGGTGGGGGAGCGCGGCTGGCAGGGTGCTGGTGGTTGCCCGCTGACGCCGGTACCTCCTTGGGACGTGAGCCCGCATGCAAGTCTGGCGCTGGGGCCTTGACCTATGGGTCGCGCATTGTTGCTTCGAGCACGCCGGTCAGAATTTCGGTTCCCGACCGAGGCCCCCGGGCATCCGCGTGTGTGCCC
>JBEKIF010000086.1:0-18778 GCA_050011895.1 Streptosporangiaceae bacterium
TGTCCTCGGCCTCCCCCTCGGCCACCCGGGCCAGGGTCTCCCCGGTGGCCGGGTTGGGAGTCTCGAACGTCCGGCCGGACGCGGCGTTACTCCATTGCCCGTTGATGAACAGCTGCCGCGGGACGCCAATGAAATCTTCGACATTCCGGTCAAGCGTGACTGTCATGAGGTACTCATCTCCTTCGCTGCGGGGTAGGCAGCAAAGCCACTGCGGCCCAGCTGACAGCTCCGCAAGGCGGCCGCCGAGGGCCGCGGCTTCAGCTCAGTAGTGTCAATAAGACTCCAAAGGGAGCCTTCGCACAAGAGGACGGCGCCGCTGGAGCCCAGCGGGGGTCCGGCCCGGCGGCCACCGCGCGGGCGGCCGCGCCCCGCGTAGCGCTCCGGCATTCGCTGTCTGGTTCGCGGGAGCGGGTTGACTTGACGACGCGCGGGATCTGGACTGGCGGATACCGGTCATCACCGCATATGTCAGGGGAGCTGAGTCATGCCCAAGGTCTTGATCATTACCGGGGACGCCGCGGAGTCGCTGGAGGTGATGTACCCCTACCAGCGCTTGCTCGAGGAGGGCTACCAGGTCGACATCGCGGCGCCGTCGGTGAAGAGGCTGCAGTTCGTCGTGCATGACTTCGTCGACGGCTACGACACCTATACCGAGAAGCCCGGCTACACCTGGCCGGCCGACGTGGCCTTCGCGGATGTCGATCCGGCCGACTACGTCGCCCTGGTGATCCCCGGCGGCCGGGCGCCGGAGTACATCCGCAACGACCCGGACGTCCAGCGCATCACCCGCCACTTCATGGAGGGTCACTTGCCGGTCGCGCAGCTCTGCCACGCACCGCAGGTCCTGGCCGCGGCCGGCGCCCTCGCGGGCCGGAAGTCCGCTGCTTACCCGGCGCTGGCGCCGGATGTCGCGGCGGCGGGCGGCGAGTTCGTCGACGCGGCCGCGGTCATCGACGGGCAGATGGTGTCGGCGCGCGCGTGGCCCGATCACCCGGCGTGGATGCGAGAGTTCCTGCAGATCCTGCGGTCCAAGGCTCCCGCGTGAGCTGATCGCAGAACCGCCCGGCCGCGGCCCTCAGTCGCGGGTGGCGACGATCACGTCTGACGCCTTGACCACCGCGACGACCTGACTGCCCTCGGCCAGGCCGAGCTGGCTGACCGCCTCCACGGTGATCGAGGCCACCAGGCGCACCCCGGCCGCGTCCAGCTCCACGTTGGCGATGGCCTCCCCCGAGTTGATGTGAGTGACCGTGGCCGGGATCTGGTTTCGCGCGCTGAGTTGCATGGCTTCGGCTCCCGTGAGGTGATCGACAGCATTGCGATCACTACGCTAGCCGCGAGATCACCCGGCGCCCGGCATCCCCGCGCGCGGGCGTGTCAGGGCCGACCCTGGTCAGGCGTCCAGCGCGCCGGTCAGTCTCGCGGCCTGCGGCCGAGCGCGGTGACGCCCCTGGAACGCCACGCCCGTATCGACCACAGCGAAAATCCAGACAGTATCGAGCCGACGCTTGCAGCTGAACCGATCGACAACGCGGATGCCACCGAGCCGGCCGAGCCGATCGACAGGATCGAGCCAGCCGAGCCGATCGACAAGATCGAGCCAGCCGAGCCGATCGACAGGATCGAGCCACTCGATCCGATGCTCAAGAACGAGCCAGCAGAACCAGCCGAGCCCGCCGAGCCGCGCTTGTTTCGCATAACAGGATTCTCGCAGCGGGACAGCACTCGCGCAGCACCGGGGCGACAGCGAACCACCGGGCGACAGCGAACCACCGGGCGACAGCGAACCACCGGGCGACAGCGAAGCGCGGGGCGGCTCTGAGAGCCACCCCGCGCGCCGTCGAAAGCCGCCTAGACGGCCTTCTCCCGCTTATAGCGGCTGGTCTTGGTCAGATCGGGCGGACCTGCTCGGCCTGCGGGCCCTTGGGCCCCTGGCCGGCGGTGAAGTCAACCCGCTGGTTCTCATTCAGGCTGCGGAATCCGTCAGTCTGAATGGCGGAGTGGTGAACGAAGACGTCGGCAGTGCCGTCGTCCGGGGCGATGAAGCCGTAGCCCTTGTCGGCGTTAAACCACTTCACAGTGCCCTGAGCCATGTTGCTTTCTCCTACTGAGACGATCTTCGGGATCCACGAGCGTGTGCCCCGGGCTGTCGCGACCGCCTGCCTTGGGAGGCTGGACTCTGAGCATCCTCGGCGCCCGCTGTCAGAATTCCGCAGGCGCTTTGACACGTACGAACTTCGACTACAACCAATCTCAATCTAGCACGATCACGTTACCTAGCATGCGCCGGGCGGCCGGCCAGGCCGCGCGCCAGGCGGCCGGTCACCCCATCGCGGCCCGGATACCGTCGTCAGCGCAGCTCCGCGCAGCGCAGCTTCCCGCAGCGCAGCCGCGCGAGGCCTAGAGCGGCCCGCTGATCCAATGCCAGCCAGACTGCTCATCGCAGACCGGTCGCAGCAAGAACGCGCCTGCCGCATCCGACAGCTGGGCAAGAGCCCGGATCAGCTGGCGATGAAAGTCATCCGGTGTGTGCTGGCCGTCCTGGTGACCCGGCACGACGAGAGTCACCGTGATCCCTTCACTCCCCGCCAGCTGCGCCGTGACATTGCCGTTGTAGTCGATGCCGACACTCACGATCGCATCCGCGCGGACGATGTCTGTCCCATCGTCCTTGGCCACCCACACACGCGGCGCATCCATTCGGCGTCACCTCCCGGCTCACCATCGCGGCGTCCTACCACAGTGCCACACGATCTGAACGGGCCAGCACAGTCTGGCTGGCGCAGAAGTCAGGCAGGTCCTTATTCGTGTCGCACGGCTCCTCTTCGTGTCGTACGGCACCGCGTTGGGTCCGCGCCAGCGGCTAGCTGGCCGGGCGGGCGCAGCCTGGCCCGCTGCCCGGGCCTGCCCGGCACGAGAGGACGACCAGTCCGATCAGCGGGGGAGGCAGCAAGGCGGTAGATTGTGGCTCCAGCTTTCGAAAAGCCCAGCTCCGAGTCATAGCCGCGCAAACTCTCCGCTGCATAACCGTGTCTTCATGTTGCGCGGGTAGACCAGGTCGCGTGGGGGCGCCCGGCCCGGGAACGCATGGCGCGGTGGTAGCGGATTCGAGGCCGGGCGCCCCCACTCTGGAGCTATCGTCTGTTAGCGGCCCTTGCAGGCCAAGGGTGGGCCGACCGAGCACGGATCTGGAGGGGGGACGGGTGCGCAGTTCGGCGACGTCCGGTGCTGGCCAGCAGGCCGACCTGGACGACACGCAGGGCCGCGCGCACGGACACCGGCTCAGGCGCAACCGCGGGATCAGGGGCCTGCTCAGGCGGGGCGGGCCGAGGCGGGGCCGAAGGCTCAGGGAGAGGCGCGGCTTCCGGATCGCCGCGGTGGTGCTGGCGGTCTTCCTCTGCCTGGTCGGCTGGTCGGTGGGAAACGCGCTGACTACGCCGGGCGGCGGCACCATAGCGGAGCGGCTCGCCGAATGGGCCCGCGATCATTACCTCGGGCCGGTCGTCACCTTTGGTGAATGGCTCACCTACCAGGCCCCGAAAGTCGGCGGCAAGCCGTCATTCGCCCTGACCGGCCCGGCCGCTGCCGCGGACCCGGTCCAGGCAAAGGGCAAGCACAAAGCCAGGCTACCGGCCATCTTCGATCCGCCTCGCCGCCTCAGCTCCCCGGCCGGCCGGCCGCTGGCTGGCGAGGGCAAGTGGCGGATCCTGGCCACGGCGCATGGGATACCGGCGGTCTACGGTACCTACCTGCGCCCGGATAGCGTGCATACGTCGTACGTGTCAGGGATCGTCTCGATGAACCAGAAGCTGGTCACGTTCCAGCTGCATCCGGGCTCGGAGGACCCGGGCCCCGGGGCCTGGCACTCCGCGGCGGTCATCCCGCCCGGATCCCGCCGCGGCCTGGTGGCCACGTTCAACGGAGGATTCAAGATCTCCACTTCGGATGGCGGCTTCTACCTCAATGGTGAGCGCAGGGGGACTCTCACCCCAGGAGTCGCTTCTGTCGTCTACTATCGGGACGGGCACGTCGCGATCGGATCGTGGGACCGTGGCGGGCTGCGCATGACCAGGAACGTGGTCGGCGTCCGCCAGAATCTGTACCTGATCGTGACGGACGGCAAAGTGCCCGTATCGGTCGATAGCAATGTTGAGACTAGCTGGGGCGCCACCCTCGGCGGCGCGTATTATGTCTGGCGCTCGGGTGTCGGGATCACCCGCGACGGAAGGGTCATCTTCGTCTATGGACCGGCGCTTGACGTGCGGACGCTAGCCGACCTGCTCAAGCGGGCAGGCTGCGTTTCCGCAATGCAGCTTGACATCAACCCGGACTGGATGTCGTTCATGTACTACCTGCCCAAGCACCACCCGGGTGACCCCACGCCGGTCAACCTGCTCCCTGACCAGGTGCAGCCGCCCGACCGTTACTACTCGGGGGCCAACCGCGACTTCACGGCTGTCTACGCACGGTGACGACGCAATTGCCGGAGACCGAGGTCACGCGTCCCCCGACGGCCAGGCTCGCGCGCTACCCGGCGCCGCTGCGCTGGGCGGCTGCCGTCGTGCAGACATCCAGGCCTCGCCAGTGGCCGAAGAACCTGCTGGTGTTCGCGGCGCCGCTGGCGGGCGCGACGCTCGGCAGGTCCGACGGCCTGGCCTATGCCTTCGTCGCGGCCGCGGCGTTCATCGCCGCATCGAGCGCCGTCTATTTCGTCAACGATGTCGTCGACGCCGACCGCGACCGCAGCCATCCGTACAAGCGGTACCGGGCGATCGCCTCCGGCGAGCTGCCCAAGGCGCATGCGCTGGCCCTCGCGGCCGTCTGCGTGGTCGCCGCCGAGGCGGCCGGATTCCTGATCGGCGAGCCGAAGCTGACGCTAGTCATCTGCGCGTACCTGATCTTTTCCTTCCTCTACACGCTGTTGCTCAAGCACGTCCCGATCGTCGAGATGATGTTCGTCGCGTCGGGGTTCATGCTCCGCGCGCTCGGCGGCGCCGCCGCAACCCACGTGCCGCCGTCCGGCTGGTTCTTGCTCGTGTGCAGCCTGGGCGCGTTCATGGTGGCGATCGCCAAGCGCTTCACCGAGCTCAGGGTGCTGGGCGCGGACGCGGTCCGGCACCGGCCGGTGATGCGCTGGTACAGCCCGGGGCTGCTGCGGCTGAGCGAGCGGGTCGTCGCCGTGGCGATGATCGGGGCCTACCTGATGTGGGCGTATACCGAGCACGACCCCTGGATGCGCGGTTGGCACCTGGCCAGCGCGGTTCCGCTGGCGGCCGCGCTGATCCGGTTCGACTGGCTGACCGCCAGGGCGAGCAGTAAGGCCGTCGAGGACCTGATCTCGCGGGACACCGGGATGCTCTGCTGTGAGGTCGCCTGGCTAGTGATGTTCGCGGTGGGGCTCTAGATGGACGATGCCCTGGGACGGCCTGGCCGGGTCCTGCTGCTCGGCGGGACCAGCGAGATCGGGCTCGAGATCCTGGCCGCGCTGCGTGCGCCCGCCGAGACTGAGGTGCTGCTGGCCGGCCGGGACGCGCAGCGGCTGGAAGCGGCCGGCAAGACGCTCCCCTACCGGGTGCGGACGCTGGCCTTTGACGCCACCGCGCTCGGCACTCACGAGGCGCTGATCGAGGATGCCTTCTCCCGGGGTGACGTGGACATCGTCATCTCGGCGGCGGGCGTGCTGACTCCGCAGGAGACGCTGGACGCCGATCCGCTGCAGGCTGGCCAGCTGATCGAGACCAATCTCACCGGGCACGTCACCGCGCTGATCGCGGCCGCGGCGCGGATGCGCGCGCAGGGCCACGGCACCATCGTGGTGCTCTCCTCTATCGCGGCCATCCGGCCGCGCAAGGCTAACTTCGTTTACGGAGCGGCCAAGGCTGGCCTGGACGCGTTCGCCCGCGGCCTGGCCGACTCGCTGCACGGCACCGGCGTCCGGGTGCTGCTGGTCCGACCTGGCTTCGTGACCGGCCGGATGACGGCGGGCATGCCCCCGGCACCGCTGGCCACGACCCCGGCAGCGGTGGGAACTGCCGTCGCGGCGGCACTGCGGGGAAAGGCGGCGGTGGTCTGGGTCCCGCCGCAGCTGGCCGTGCTGGCCGCGGTCCTGCGCGTGCTGCCCAAGCCGGTCTGGCGGCGGTTGCCCCGCTAGCAGGCGATGAAGCCGGCCGGGCAGGCGCGGACCCTCGTTCAATATCCTTGGCAGGCATGGCGCTGTCGGCCGGCCAGGGCGGGCTGCCAAACTACCGATCATGCAAACGCTGGTAGCCGATCACCCGCTCATCGCGCACAAGCTCACCGCGCTGCGCGATATCCGCACCGAAACGCCCACTTTCCGCAGCCTCACCGACGAGCTGGTGACCCTGCTCGCCTACGAGGCGACCCGCGAGATGCGGGTCGAGCAGGTCTCGGTGCGCACCCCCGTCGGCCCCGCGGAGGGCGTCAAGCTGGCCACGCCGGTCCCGCTCGTCGTTCCCGTGCTCCGCGCGGGGATCGGGATGCTCGACGGCATGGCGCGCCTGCTGCCCCGGGCCGATGTCGGCTTCGTCGGGCTGGCCCGCGACGAGGAGACGCTCGTGGCCTCGACGTACGCGGCCAGGCTGCCCGCCAGCCTGACTGACCGCGAGGCATTCGTGCTCGACCCGATGCTGGCGACGGGCGGCACGCTGGAGACCGTGATCACCATGCTCGTCTCGCGCGGCGCGGCGGCGGTCACGGCCATCTGCCTGCTGGCCTCACCGGAGGGCGTGGCCCGGCTGGCGGAGGCGTTTCCCGAGGACCGGCCGGCGCCGGTGCGGGTGGTCACCGCCGGGATGGATCACTCGCTGAACGACCGCGGCTACATCGTCCCTGGTCTTGGCGACGCCGGCGACCGGTTGTTCGGCGTGATCTGACCGCTGGCCCGGCCCTTACCGTTGGTTAACTGACCGGGGGGAGAGACGAGGCTGGCATGGGTCAGAGCGAGCCGCCGCGGATCACCGGCGGCGCGGCCAGTCCGGCCGACCGGCAGCCGCCGTTCCGCTACGGCGCGCGGCTGGCCGGGGAGATCGAGTCGCGGTGGCAGGAATGGTGGGCGGCTAATGGCACCTTCGACTCGCCCAATCCGGCCGGATCGCTTGCCGCGGGGTTCGGGCAGCAGGCGGGCCGCCGCAAGTTCTACATCCTCGACATGTTTCCCTACCCGAGCGGGACCGGGCTGCACGTCGGTCACCCGCTCGGCTACGTCGCCACCGACGTGTACGCCAGGTTCCTGCGGATGACCGGCCACCATGTCCTGCACGCCCTCGGGTACGACGCGTTCGGGCTGCCCGCCGAGCAGTACGCCATCGACACCGGGCAGCACCCGCGAGTGACCACCCAGGCCAACATCGACAACATGCGCCGCCAGCTCCGGCGTCTCGGCCTGGGCCATGACCCCCGCCGGGAGATCTCGACCGCCGATGCCAGTTATTACCGGTGGACCCAGTGGATCTTCCTCAAGATTTTCAACAGCTGGCGCGACGAGCGGACCGGGCGCGCCCGGCCCATCGAAGAGCTGGCCGCCGAGTTCGAAGCCGGCCAGCGGGACACGCCGGATGGCCGTCCGTGGAGCGGGCTGTCCGAGCTGGAGCGGCGCGAGGTGATCGACGGCAACCGGCTGGCCTACATCGCCGAGGAACTGGTCAACTGGTGCCCGGGGCTCGGCACCGTGCTGGCCAACGAGGAAGTCGCCGCCGACGGGCGCAGCGACGTGGGCAACTACCCGGTGTTCCGGCGGCCGCTGCGGCAGTGGATGCTGCGGATCACGGCGTTCGCCGACCGGCTGGCCGGCGACCTGGACCTGGTGGACTGGCCCGAGTCCCTGAAACAGCTGCAGCGCAACTGGATCGGCGCGAGCGACGGAGCCTACATCACCCTGGCGTCGGCCGGCCGCCAGGTCCCGATCGAAGTCTTCACCACCCGGCCGGACACGCTGTCCGGCGTTACCTACGTGGTGCTGGCACCGGAGCACCCGGCCGTGGACCAGATCGTCCCCGATGCCTGGCCGGAAGGCACCCCCGAAGCCTGGCGGCACCCGGCAGGCCAGGACGGCGCCGCGGCGCGGACGCCACGGCAGGCCGTCACCGCCTACCGGCAGCTGGCCGGGCGGCTCAGCGAGCGGCAGCGCACCGTCGATGTTCACGACAGGACGGGCGTTTTCACCGGTGCCTACGTCATCAGCCCGGGCACCGGCGAGCAGATCCCGGTGTTCCTGGCCGACTACGTGCTGATGGGCTACGGGACCGGCGCCATCATGGGAGTGCCCGCCCACGACCAGCGGGACCTTGACTTCGCGCACCGCCTCGGACTGGACATCCGGCAGGCGTTCAGTGACGACGGCGGCTACGTCGATGCGGCCGGGCCTGAGCTGGCGGGGCTGCGCAGCCCCGACGGGATCGCCGTGGCCATCGCCTGGCTGCAGCAGACTGGCGCGGGCCGGCCCGCCCGGTCCTACCGGCTGCGCGACTGGCTGTTCTCCAGGCAGCGCTACTGGGGCGAGCCGTTCCCCATCGTGTATGACTCCAGCGGGCTGCCGGTGGCACTGCCCGAGGACGCGCTGCCGGTGCGGCTCCCCGAGATGACCGATTTCCGGCCCGAGCCGCACGAGGACGAGACCAGCGAGCCGGCGCCGCCGCTGGCCAGGGCCGCGAACTGGGCAAGGGTGGAGCTCGACCTCGGTGACGGCCCGCGGTCCTACCGGCGCGAGCTCAACACCATGCCGCAGTGGGCCGGGTCCTGCTGGTATTACCTGCGTTACCTGGACCCGGCCAATCAGCAGGTCTTCGCCGACCCGGCGGTGGAGCGCTACTGGATGGTGCCCGCGGACGCCACCGGGGACGGCGACGGCGGCGTCGACCTGTACGTCGGCGGCGTCGAGCAGGCGGTCCTGCACCTGCTGTACGCGCGGTTCTGGCACAAGGTGCTCTACGACCTGGGATACGTATCGACCTCCGAGCCGTTCCGGCGGCTCTACAACCAGGGCTACATCCTGGCCGACGCCTTCACCGACGAACGCGGCAGGTACGTCCCGGCAGCCGAGGTCACCGAAGGCCGCGACGGCTCGCTCAGCTACCGGGGCAGGCCGGTGACGCGCCGGGCCGGCAAGATGGGCAAAGGCCGGAAGAACGGCATCAGCCCGGACGAGATTTACGACCGGTACGGCGCGGACACGCTGCGGCTTTACGAGATGGCGATGGGCCCGCTGGATACCGGAAGGCCCTGGCGGACCAGCGACATCAGCGGCGTGCACCGGTTTCTGCAGCGCCTGTGGCGAAGCCTGATCGATGAGCAGACCGGGCAGGTCCGCGTCAGCGACCGGCCGCTCGATGCCGACACGCTCCGGCGGCTGCACCAGACGATCACAATCGTGCGCAACGGCTTCGGCGGACTGCGCTTCAATACCGCCATCGCCCGCCTGATGGAGCTGACGTCCCACGCCGCCAGGATCGCAGCGCAGGACGGTGCGCTGCCCCGGGCGCTGGCCGAGCCGCTGGTGCTCATGGTGGCGCCGCTAGCCCCGCACCTGGCCGAGGAGCTGTGGCACCGCTTCGGGCACAAGGGGTCACTGGCCTTCGCGTCGTTCCCCGCGGCGGACGACGACCTCGCCGCCAAGCACACCGTCAGCCTGCCCGTCCAGATCAACGGGAAGACCCGCTTCACCATCGACGTTCCCGCCGGCGCGGGCCGCGAGGAGATCGAGCAGCTGCTCACCGCGCACCGGGACTTCGCGCTGCAGACTGCGGACATGACGGTCCAGCGCATGGTCATCGTTCCCGGCCGGATCGCCAGCGTCGTGGCGCGGTAGCCGGATCGCCAGCGTCGTGGCGCGGTAGCCGGATCGCCAGCGTGGCGCGGTAGCCGGAACCCCGCCGGAACGCCCTTGACCGCCATCGCCGGAAGAATGCGGGCAGGTTCGTCCCGGCGCTAAGGCATGCGGGAGGTGGCCCGCCAGAACGGGACCTGGGTTGTGCTGGGTCATCCGGATGTGATGGGTTCCTGTAGCTCAGTGACCCACTGGTCTCGGTCGTCGGGGCATTCGAGGTACAGCTCGCGGGGATATCCGGTGGAGCGGTAGCCGTTGGCGCCTATCCACCGGGCCAGGGTCTGGATGGTGGCCATGACGTTGTCCATGGACCCGCGGTGCACGATCGTGGCCGCCTTCTCGATCTCGGGCAGGTCCGCGATCTGGAAGTCGTGGCCGCCGCCGGGGTCGGCGTTGACCGGCATGGTGGCGTGCACGAGCACTCCGTCACCGTCTGGGGCGTCCTGGTAGTAGGCGATCGCTGGGCCGGTGGGGGCGAGCCCCGCCCGGCCGAGCCGGCCGCCCAACTCTGCATACAACGGCTGGATGACCGGAGTGATGGACGCAGGCTCAAGGCTCGCCGCGGTCGCGGTGAGCTCCGCGACCCGGACTGCCGGGATCCGCTTGACCTGGATGTCGTCGGCTGGCATGGCGCCCTCCATCTCGATGATCCGGAGCCTCGCCTCGACCTGCGCCAGCCGGGATGTGTCGGCAGCGATCTGTGATTGCAGCTCGGCCTGGCGCAGCCGCAGCATCCCGCGAAGCTGCTCGGCACTGACTTGCTGATCCAGCATTGCGCGCACCCGTTCGAGGGTGAAGCCGAGGTCTTTCAGCGCGATGATGCGGTTGAGCCGTGCCAGCTGGCCGGCCTCATAGAACCGGTAGCCGCTGGCCGGGTCGACCTTGGCCGGGCGGAGCAGCCCGGTCGCGTCGTAATGGCGCAGCATGCGGACCGACACCTGGCCGTGCCTGGCGAAGTCTCCGATGGTGAACATGACGCCTCCAACTCGACAGCCTCACACGGTGTCAGGGTCAAGCCGGTGCCCGCAGCGTCTCAGGCCCGAAAGGGCTTCTAAGCGGGCGGCTCGAGACCGGCCGCGCCAAAGCGGCGGCCGAGGCCAGCCAGCGGTCACCGGCGGCGCACTACGAGCACGGCCGAGTCGACCTGGGGCGGCGGCGGCCACCGGTGCGAGAGCCCTATCGTGGTGCCCGTGACCGCGTCGCTGACATGCCAGGAGCTAGCCGACGCCTATGCCAGGGACGGCGTGGTTTGCGTCCGGCAGGCGCTCGACCCCGGCGAGGTGGCCGACGCATCCAATGCCATCGCCGCGGTACTGGCCAGCCCCGGCCCACTCGCGCAGGTGGCCAGCGACCCCGCCGATCCTGGCGCTTTTGCCGAGGACTTCTGCCGGTGGCGCGAGATCGGCGCGATCGAGAAGCTGGCCAGATATTCCCGGCTGCCGCAGTTCGCCGCGGCGCTGACGTCGACTCCGCAGGTGCGGTTCTACCACGATCATGTGCTGGTGAAGGACGGCGGCACGCGGCAGCGCACCCCGTGGCACCAGGACCAGCCCTACTACAATGTCGACGGCCCCGGCGTAAGCGCCTGGATACCGGTGGATCCGGTACCTGAAGCCGGCTGCCTGGAACTGCTGGCCGGAACGCACCGGGGCCCGTGGCTGATGCCCCGCGCCTTCCTGGCCGGGGAGGCCAGGTGGTTCCCGGAGGGCAGCCTGGCCGAGCTCCCCGATATCGAGGCAGACCGGGCTGCCTTCGACATCCGCAGGTTCGATCTGCAGCCCGGCGACGCCATCTTCTTCGACTTCCTCACCGTCCACGGCGCGCCAGGATTCCCGTTTCCTGGCCGTCGGCGCGTGCTGTCGCTGCGGTACCTGTCCGCGGCGGCCCGCCACGCGCCGCGGCCCTGGCGCACCTCGCCGCCGTTCGACGGCCTGGACGCCCAGCTACCCGCGGGCGCGGCCATGGACCATCCGCTGTTCCCCGTCGTCTGGCCCCCCGCGACCTGAGAGCCGCTGCTACCGGTCTGACTGCCCGGCGACGAAGGCGCGGGCTCCGGTCAGGTGCCGCCTGGTCGTCGCGCCGGGCCAGCATGAACCAAGGATTCCACCGTCGCGGTCCCGCCGGTTCAGGCTTCGTTAAGGACCCGCCCGGGCCCCGCCATCTGGTGGACCTCAGTCGCGCTGCTTTTGCGCCGGCGGAACAGCCTGGCCCCGCGCCAGAACCGTAGCCGGGGGTTCTGGCGCGGGTTGGCGTGCTGTCCTGACCGGGTGGGGCACTTCAGCGGGTCGTTGCCGAGGCGGTCCGGCGGGCGGCCCGGGCCCGGTCGAGGAGGACGGCGGCGGCCGCCGCGAGCAGGCCGGCTCCCAGCGCGATCAGGGTGATCTGCCAGCCCGCCATGCCGCCGGCGGTGACCACGCGGACGGTGGTCGCTGGCACCGGCCGTGACCGGGAGCTGGCCGAGGTCCGGGCCCTGGTGGAATCCTGCCGTCTGGTCACGCTGACCGGCGCGGGCGGGTGCGGCAAGACCAGATTAGGCATGCAGGTGGCCGCCGGGCTGCTGGACCGGTCCGGGAACGGAGTCTGGCTGGTGGAGCTGGCCGCGGTGTCCGGCGGCGACGCGGTGGCACCGGCCATTTCCGAGGCGCTGCGGCTTGCCGCCCAGCCGGGCCGACCGGCCCTGCCGGCCCTGCTCGATGCGCTGGCACCGCAGGATGTCCTGATCGTGCTGGACAACTGCGAGCACCTGATCGGCGCCTGCGCCGTGACCGCTGATGCCATCGTGCGGCGCTGCCCCCGGGTGCGGCTGGTGGCCACCAGCCGTGAGCCGCTTCGCATCGGCGGCGAGACCATTTACCGGGTGCCGTCGTTGTCGCTTCCCGCAGCTGAGGAGTCCGGCTGCTCGGCTGCCGGGTCCTTTGATGCGGTCGCGCTGTTCGCGGACCGGGCCGCGGCCCAGGGAGTCAATCTTTGTCTTGACGAGGAGACCGCCGCTGTGGTGGTGGCGGTGTGCCGGCGGCTGGACGGGATGCCGCTGGCGATCGAGCTGGCCGCCGCCCGGCTGCGCTCGCTGTCACTCAGCGAGCTCCGCGACCGCCTCGACCAGCGGTTCCGGCTGCTCACCGGGGGAAGCCGCACCGCCCTGGAGCGCCAGCAGACCCTGCGGGCGACCGTCAGCTGGTCCTACTCGCTGCTGACCGGCGCCGAGCGGATGCTGCTGGGCTGGCTGTCGGTGTTCGCCGGCAGCTTCGACCTAGCCGCGGCCGAGGCGGTGTGCGGGTCCGGCGGCCTCGACGTGCTGGAGGTCGCCGGCCTGCTCGGGTCGCTGGTGGACAAGAGCCTGGTCGTGGCCGAGCCCGCCGGGGGAACCCTGCGGTACCGGCTGGTGGAGACCATCCGGCTGTTCGCCGCCGAGCGGCTCGCCGAGGCCGCCGCCGACGAGGCCGCCGCGGCCGCCGCGGCGCACTGCGCGCATTTCCTTTCGGTGGCCGAGACGGCGGCTGCTTATCTGACCGGGCCGGGGCAGGGAAAATGGCTGGCCCGGCTGGACGCCGATCAGGCCAACCTGCGGCGCGCCGCCGGGTACGCGGCCGGCCGCCCGGGTGGCACCGCGGTGGTGCTGCGCCTAGGCGTCGCGCTCTCGCGCTACTGGTGGGCCCGGTCCCGGCTGCAGGAGGGCTTCGGGCTGCTCGTGCCGGTGCTCCGGCGGTCCGACGCCCGCGCCGACCCCGCGCTGTTCACCGCGGCGCTGATCACCGCCGCGTACGTCGCTTGCTTCATTGACGTCGCCACCGCACGGCAGCTTGCTGAACAGGCGGTCCAGGTTGCCCGCCAGCTGGGCGACGAGCGGCTGCTCAGCCATTCCCTGGGGATACTGTGCGGCGCGCATGTCTTCGCCGGCGAGCCGGAGACAGGGCGCCCGTTCGGGCAGGAAGCTGTCGAGCGGGCCCGGCGGCTCGGCGACGACGTGGAGCTGGCCTGGAACCTGGGCGTGTATCTCCTGACCATCGACCCGGCCCGGTCACTGCCGCTGTATCCCGAGGCGTTCGCCTGCACCGGACGATCCGGCGGCGACCATCTCGGAAACGGCTTGCTGCACGGCAACGCCGCCGTTGCTGCACTAGAAGCCGGGGACATCTCCGCCGCCCGGGCTCACCTGGACGCCGCCGCGCAAGCCGCGCAGCAGATCGGATGGGACGACGCCTTCGTGCCGGGGGTGCTGGGCCAGGTGCTGCGCGCGGAGAAAGACCCCGGCGGCGCCCGGTCCACGTCCGAGGCCGCCCTGCGGATCGGCCGCCGGAACGGCGACAACTTGAATATGGCCTTCGCCTGCCTCGGCCTGGCCTGCCTGGCCGGCGATGCGGGCGACTGGGACCGGGCGGCTGCGCTCCACGGCGTCGCGCAAGCCTTTCAGGACCGGACGGGCAATGTGTGGCAAAAATTCTATGCGCGGTGGCGCCTCGACAGCCTGGACCAAGCGCGTGCGCACCTGGGCGATGAGCAGCTGGAGCGGGCCTACTCCCAGGGCATGACGCTCAGCGTCGACCAGGCCCTCGACCTGGCTCTCCGAAGGGCGGGCTCAGCCTGATCGCTGCCGTCGTCTAACCCCTAGGGCGGTCATGATCGGCCAGCCCCAGCGGGCAGGCGCAGATACCGCAGTCCCGTTCGCGCCGCAGATCAGCTGGCATGCCGATCGTTCGCTATGCCCGGCCATGACCACAGCGACTCTGCGCTCGGTAGCCGCACGTATCGGAAGTGTGCGCTGAGGCGACGGGACAAACTAGTCACGCGGCGTGACGGACTGTACGGTACGGGGCGTGATCCTCAGTGTCCGGGTGTGAGCGGCGAGTCGGCCGGCCGCCCACTGCGGGGACGGCGCTGTCCGGCGATCTACGGCTCGAGCAATTCCATCGACTGCACGTGGGTCTCCTGCACGCGCAGGATCGCCTCCGGCCCGCGGAAGAGCACGACCCAGCCGTCCTCTCGCTCTACGCCGTCGATGTTCTCGAACGTCTCCCTCACGACCTGTTCATCGTCTCCGTAGACCATCCGGTACGTAGCCATCGGCGATACTCCTGATCTCCGAAACGCCAGCCGACGGGGGCCGGTGGTCTATCCCTGCCCATTCGCCGGGTGCCGTAACGGCGGATGGGCGCGTACGCGGGCGGGCATCTGCCGTAACAAGCTGACCGCCTGGCACCTGTGGTGGAGGATCTTGGGCGGATTCTGACGGCTCCGCTGGGAGGTCACCCGGCCGCGCTTCCCGACGGCCCGGCGCCGAGCCGGCCTGGGTCGGCCGCGCGCTCGCTGCGGCACCCTGGGTGGTCATCCGGCGCGCCCCCGCACCGGCGGGGCACCGCCGGCGTGGCTCCGGGATGTGATCGCTTGATCGGGTCCCGCGGGTGACTGATCCCCTCCGGTGCCGCGATGACATCCGCGCGGTCCAGTTCTAGCGGCTCGCTGCCGGGATGCTCGATGAGAGCCGCTGTAGGCTGCCGCCATGAGCACGCGCGAGGATTACCCAGCCGGGGTGCCGTGCTGGGTCGACACCAACCAGCCCGACCCCGCCGACGCCGCCCGGTTCTACTCCGGGCTCTTCGGGTGGCAGACCGAGGACGCGATGCCCCCCGACGCGGGAGCTCACTACTACATGGCCCGCATCGACGGCCGGGATGTTGCCGCGATCTCCTCGCAGCCCCCTGGCGCGCCGCCACAGGCTGAGTGGAACACCTACATCCGTGTCGAGTCCGCTGACGACGCCGCAGCCCGGGTGCGCGAGGCGGGCGGGCGGGTGCTCTCCGAGCCCTTCGACGTGTTTGACGCGGGGCGGATGAGCGTGGTTGCCGATCCCGAGGGCGCGGTCTTTTGCGTGTGGCAGCCCGGATCGCATCGCGGCTCGGGGGCGGTCAACGAGCATGGCGCTGTGAACTTCAACAACCTGCACACCGACGATGTCGAGGCCGCACGGGCCTTCTACGGCGCCGTGTTCGGCTGGACGACCATCGAGGCCGGCTCGCCGATGTGGGCTCTGCCCGGCTACGGCGACCATCTCGAGGAGCTCAACCCTGGCATGCGCGCGGGGATAAAGCAGATGGGCGCACCCGAAGGCTTCGAGAACGTCGTGGCGACGATCTTGCCCCGCGAGGGTGGCCCAGCGCGCTGGAGCGTGACCTTCGCCGTCAACGACGTGTACGCGATCGCTGCGCGAGCGCGCGAGCTCGGAGGCTCGGTCCTCGCCGAGCCGCAGGATGCGCCGTGGGTGCGATTCGCCGTCCTTGCCGATCCGGCTGGCGCGTCCTTCACCGCCAGCCAGTTCGTGGCGGAGAACCGCTAGACGATCCGCTTTCGGGATCGCCGCTGGGTGCTGCGCATCCTAGGGGTCGCCGAGGCCTAGTCATCATCCCGGCGGGTTCCGCTCACCGACCGACCAGCAGCCGCTGGCACATGCAGGTTCGTGCCGCAGCGTGTGCGGCCCGACGTTCTTGCCGATCTTCGCCTGGCGGGCGGTTCGGCGGACGATCCAGGCGGCGCCGTGCCGGTCGAGCCGCCGCCCGTCGGCGGCCAGGAAGATGGGGCCCTGGCTGCGCTCGCCGATGGCCGGGCCGATTGCCCGGGCGGTGCGCGGTGCCAGCGGCACCGTGACGACCTTGCCGCCCTTGCGGGCGACCACCAGGGTCCGGTGGCCGCGCTCGATGCCCAGGCTTCGATGTCGGCACCGATGGCTTCGGAGACCCGCAGCCCGTTGAGCGCCAGCAGCGAGATCAGCGCATGCTCGTCCGGCGGGCGACGCTTCCGGGTTTTTTCGCTCACTTCCGTGCCCGTATCCGTTGCCACGGTTCGACGCAACCCCTGTGCTGCGGTGGCCGCGTATCGAGAGTCACGGCCAGATGGCGCGGCGGGAGAGATCCGCTGGAGGGCCGTAGGTCAGCTCAGCACAGACAAGGCGGGTGACCGGTATCTCCGCCTGTGGCGGCCGTACCAGGGATCTACCGCTTCATGATCGAGGATGACACCGGAGTGGTCGCCGGGTACATCGGTCAAGCCGCAAAGAGCCTCGCCAGGCGGTTCAGCCTCGTTAGCAGTCGCGGAAGACGGCCATCCTGTCCGCTGGAGAAGAAGACAACCAGCAGAAATGCCAGCGTTCGCCCAAATGCAGGACTCCGATCCCGGTCCGGCCGGGTTGTTGCGGCTGCTGGCGTTCGACGGGAAGCCCGTGATCCACTGGCGCTGGTGTGGTAGTCGGCCTGGCTCGACGACACCCGCCGCGACGGGATGCGCTGGCTGCGCTGGTGTATCCATGAGAGATGGATCCGGAAGGGGCGTTGCGGCGGATCGCCTTCGAGCTGGAGCGGGCTGGCACCCCGGCGTACCGGGTGCAGGCGTTTCGCCGGGCCGCTGCGGTGCTGGCGGCGATGCCCGCTGCCGAGCTAGCCAGGCGGATCGCCGACGGCACGCTGCAGGACCTGCGCGGCATCGGGCCAGCGACCGCTAGTGCGATTGCTCAGGCCGCGGCTGGCGAGCGGCCGGACTACCTGGTCCGGCTGGAGGCCGCCTATGAGCCGCCGCCGCGGACCGCGATGCGGGCAGCGCTGCGCGGCGACTGCCATACGCACTCGGACTGGTCCGACGGCGGCAGCCCGCCGCGGGACATGGCGGAGGCCGCCCAAGCGCTCGGCCATGAGTGGATCGCGCTGACCGATCACTCGCCCCGCCTGACGGTGGCCAACGGGCTGCCTGCCGAGCGACTGGCGGCGCAGCTCGCGCTGATCGAGAGGCTGAACGCCGATCTGGCGCCGTTCCGGATTCTCAGCGGGATCGAGGTCGACATCCTCGAAGACGGCGGCCTCGATCAGCGCGAGGACCTGCTCGCGCGGCTTGACGTCGTCGTGGCCAGCGTGCACTCCAAGCTGCGGATGCCGGCCGGGCCGATGACCGAGCGCCTGCTTGCGGCCGTCGCCAGCCCGCACGTTGACGTGCTCGGGCACTGCACCGGCCGGATGACGATGGGCGGCCGCAGACGGCCGGAGTCCCAGTTCGACGCTGACTGCGTGTTCGCCGCCTGCCGAGAGCACGGCGTCGCGGTGGAGATCAACTGCCGCCCGGAGCGCCAGGATCCGCCGGATGACCTGCTCCGGCAGGCGGCCGACGCGGGCTGCCTGTTCGCCATCGACACCGACGCGCACGCGCCCGGCCAGCTCGACTGGCTCGACAACGGCTGCGAACGAGCCGAGCGCGCGGGCATCACGCCCGGCAGAGTGCTGAACACCCGCGCCGCGGCCGACATCACCGGCGGATAATCCGGCCGCGGCAGCGCGGCCCGGTGCTCATGCGCTCGGACGGCTCCGACCGACAAGCACTTGTCATCGGCAGAATCCTCGACCTGCATGCCGCGCTAGGAGCGGATGTCGAGTCCTCACCGATTGTCCGATGATGCTGGTATGTTCGCCCCGCTGATCGTCGCTGGACCAGGGTTGGAGGGTACTTGTGGCTGAGGTGGCGCTGCGGCCGATCGACGACTCCGACCTCGATGCCTTGTTCGAACAGATGCGGGATCCCGAGTCGGTCCGGATGGCTGCCTTCACGGCCGAAAATCCCGCTGACCGCACCGCGTTCGATGTCCACATGGCGAAGGTCCGGACGTTGCCAGAGGCGACCACCCGTGCGGTCACCGTCGATGGACGGCTCGCCGGCAGCATCGCCAGCTTCGTCGTTGATGGCGATACCGAGGTCACATACTGGATCGACAGGTCCTTCTGGGGGCGAGGCATCGCCGGCAGAGCGCTCGCCCTGCTCCTGGAATCGGTTCGCGTGCGGCCCGTGTTCGCCCGCGCCGCGAGTGACAATGTGAGATCGCTCAAGGTGCTGCAGAGGGCAGGATTCGCGATCATAGGCACGGCGATCTCGTTCGCCAACGCGCGAAACAAGGAGATCGAGGAAACG
>JBEKIF010000087.1:0-14753 GCA_050011895.1 Streptosporangiaceae bacterium
TGCTCGGCTCGCGCGTTAGGCCGCCCGTCGCCCTTCTACGCCGATACCGCATACGCATCGACGACACCCCGCAGGATTACCTCGCCGAAGCTCGGCGCCACCCGCTGTTCGAACTCCGACCCTCCATTGCAGGACCGGACCGTCAACATCAAGTGGTACCTCAAGCGCGAAGGGTTGCTGGACACGACTGAGTCCACCGCACTCGATTACTACCTGGTCCTCAGCGGACCGCCGTCAGCGGCAGTATCCTCACGAGGCACCACCCGCCCCTGGTGCATCGAAGCCGTGTTCCTGTTCGATGCGCGGCGGCTTCGATCGGAGCAGATCATGCGCGGAGTGAAGCGCGGCGTTGCCTCCAGCGTCATCAAGCGGCAGTGGGCAGCTGCCGAGATCTACCCGTCGCCCACCAACGCCCAGCTGACCTTAAGCCCACAGCAAGTAGAGCAGCTCAAGCTCTTCGCTCTCTGAAGCAGACGGCCCGGTCGACGGCATAGCGGACGTTATCTGGCTTGGTGTTTAGGGGGCGGCGGAGCCGAGCAGCTGCTGGGTGAGGGTGTCCGCGAGCCAGGTCTGGTAGCGGTCTGGGCTCCATCGGCGGTCGGTGGTGAGGAGCAGGTATACCTCGGGTGACATGAGGGCGTGGATGATGTCCGCGGCGTCGCGCTCGGTGACGCCCGCGCGCAGGGCGCCTGCTTTGGCGAGGGCGCGGGCAACGCGGGCTTGTCCTACTTGGCGTTGCCGGGTGTGGCCGGCGAGCAGCGCCGCGCAGGCCGAATCGGATCATGAGAAGCGCCACCCGCGGCATACGCCTGTTGGCTACATCGGCCTATCGCGAACCTGGCGCGTGACGGCCGAAGGTCACGAGAAACGCGGGCCAACTGGCCTGAAACACGTGGATGGCGACTCGTCGGGGACGAGGCCGGAATCGGCCGGACGCTGCTGAGCTTTGACACAGAGCGGCAGCGCAGCCACGTGCAACGCCGACGCAGCCGCGCCGGTCTTTACGGTGGCGACGTTGTACTGGCGTAACGTGCGGGCAATAGGTGTCTAATGCCTTGACAGTTGTAGTGTCTAGCCGCTAGATATATTGTGGTGAGAGCGCGTGAGGTGAACCGGCGGATCGAGCGGCTGGGCGGAGTGATGGCCCGCCAGGCCGGATCGCACCGGCGCTACGTGATCACCTACACAGATGCAGCCGGGGCGGCGGCGAAGGTGGCCACGACGGTGCCGCAGCATGCCGGAGACATGCCGGCGGGGACGCTGCGCGCGATCGAGCGTGACCTAGAGCCGGCGCTCGGGAAGGGATGGCTGCGATGAGCGAGGGTGCCTACCGGGTGGTCGTCACCCGCGAGGACGGTCACTGGCTGGCGGACCTGCCCGGGCTGCAGGGCGCGCACACCTACGCCCGGAGCCTGCCGGCGCTGGACCAGGCGGTGCGCGAGGTCGTGGTGCTGGCCGCTGACCTGCCGGATGAGGCCATGCCCGGCCTGACCCTGGACTACGACTATCACACCGGGGACGCGGACCTCGACGCCACCGCCCTGGAGGTGCGGCAGTTGCGCCGGCAGGCCGACGAGCTCGCCGCGGCCGCGGCTGCGCGCACCGGCCAGGCCGCCGCGGAGCTTGTGGCCCGCGGCCTGTCCGTCCGCGATGCTGCCGCCTTGCTAGGCATCAGCCCCCAGCGTGTCTCCCAGCTCACCGCTCGGGCAAGCTGACCAGCCCTCGGCGGCCGGCGAACGCTGCGGCGGGCCGGCGGGGTGCGGCTGTCAGCTGACGCGGCCGCGGCTGCGCGGCCGTGGGCGGCCGTGGGCAGGCCAGCGGCATCGCCTGGCGGCACGCCGGGATGAGGTGATCTTCCGCAGGTTTCACAGCTAGCACCAGGAGCGGCGACTCCGGCGGGATATGGACGTTTCCGCCCGGCGTGCCAGCCGGTCTGCGGCGAGACCTCTTTCCTTATCGGCAAGACCCCTATCCTTATAGAGCATCGCCCGGCCGGAGTATCCGCTGCTCACGCCGCGTCGAGGGCGGCTTCATTCACGCCCGGATCTGGCGCACATGCTGAAGGTTCTGGGGCGGAACCTGGACGGACCACCGTCACGGTACGGGCACATCGTTGGCTGTAAAGTCGCAGGCCAGCGGCTCGCAGGGCCGCAAAGGAGATCCGTCTGTAAAACCGTCGGCTAAGCCTACGTTGGTTCGAACCCAACACCTGCCACCAGCAAAACCCCAGTTCAGGCCGAGTACATGAGACCATCCGTGACGCTGAAAGTGCACGGTCCGGGCCACCGCGGTCCGCCCGGGTCCTCCCTGGTCATCACCGGCCAGCATGGCTCTGAACTGCAGTGATACGGGCCGGACCGGCCGCGCCGGATCCGCCGCCCTGGGCCGTTGCCGTGCCGAGCGCCCATTTGACGGAACAGGCACGGAACACAATCAGCCGTGATCATCACAGTGCGACGAGGCGCCTGCCGCTTCGTCGCCTGGGTGCAGTCGTCGCGCCAGTTGCAGGATGGCCCTGCACTTATCGCAGAAAGCAGCGCAGCGCACATTACCCCGATCCCGGTCCGCTCACGGTCACCGTCGGCGACACGGGATGGCTGACAAATAGGCGCATAACGCCGATTCGCGCGTCCGTGCGGGTAGTGAGATAGTCGTCCTTCGGTGCGCTCGCGAACCGGCGACCGGCGTAGCTAGCCTGTCGCCGAGGAGGAACCGCATGGCCGATTCTGACCGCCGAAGCGCGTTGCTGGATTCTTACGAGAACGCTGCGGTGATCGTGTCAGGAATAGTTGCTGACGAGCTCGGCCACCCGACACCGTGTCCCAGGTACGACGTGGCCAGACTGATCGACCACCTCGTCGAAGCGGGCCACCGGGCGGCCGCTCTCGGCCGCGGGCAGGCACCCCCGCCCGGAGACGAGTCCCCTCACGTGGAGCTCTCCGAGGCGCCCGGTCAGCTACGTAGCGCTGCGGAACAGGCGGCACAAGCATGGGGCGACAATTCCAGCTTGTCCTTGAGGTACACAATGCCGTGGGGCGAGGAGTACACGGGGGCCAGCCTGGTGGACATGTACCTGGCAGAGCTGGCCGCACACGCCTGGGACTTGGCCAGGGCCACCGGACAGACCGGCAAGTTGGATCCTTCCCTCGCCTTGCCGGCACTCGAGGGGGCACGGGCCATGATCAAACCTCAGTACCGCAACATGGTCACCGCGCCGGTCACCTGAGGAGGTGGAACTCCACCCGGTAGAGCAGCGTGTCGTCGGCGATCGGGCCGGCGTGGCCGCGCGCTTGCGCAGGGACTCGCGGTCGCGTTCCCCGGACCGGCGGACGTCGGGCGGCGTGATCGCGGCAAAGGGCATCAGCTCCACGGCGTCGACCTCGATCTGCGCCGGCCGACGGAATACCGCCCGCCCGGTCGCACCCGGGGGCGCGCCACAGCCGGAAGGACACGGTAATGTCATCGGCCATCACCGCCCAGCGACATGAGAGTGCGAGTTCCTGATGCTGCTGTACGCTGGAATAAGATCTTAGCGTGGGACGGTAATACCCAGTTATACTTGTGCTATGAAAACAGCGATCTCCCTGCCAGAAGACACGTTCGAGCAGGCCACGAAGCAAGCCGCAGAGCTGGGCATCAGCCGGTCCGAGTTCTTCGCCCGCGCCGCTCGCAGGTACCTCGATGATCTTGCCGCGCGGTCGCTCATCCAGCAAATCGACGAAGCGCTCCAGGCAGCAGGACCCGACGACTCAGCAACAGCTGCCGCTGCAGCCGGGCGCAGCCGCTTGGCCCGCCAGGACGACTGGTGATCCAGCGTGGCAGCATCTGGTGGGCTGATCTAGGCGAGACGCGGGGCAGCAGGCCCGCCAAGCGCCGCCCGGTCCTGGTCATCCAGTCCGCTCCATTCAACGCTAGCCGCCTGAATACCACCATCGCCGCCGTCATCACGTCTAACACCGGCCTGGCCGCCATGCCGGGAAACGTCTTCCTGCCGGCGGCGTCCTCGGGCCTGCCCAAAGACTCCGTCGTCAACGTCACCGCCCTGGTTACCCTCGACAAGAGCGACCTTGACACCGAGGCCGGCCAGCTTCCGACTGCCCTCATGAACGATGTCGACCGAGGCCTGCGCCGCGTACTTGGATTCTGACCGAAACGCGCCCGCAGCGGCATAGTAAGTGGATGTTGCGACGACGTTGCGGGTGCTCGATGTGCAGTTGGCCGTCGGCCTGCCTGGGTGTCCGCTCTAGGGGCTCATGGAGTCGGTCGCGGGCATCTGTTGAAGCCGACAGCATTTGATGGTCGACCTAAGGGAACCGGCCAGTGCGTTCATGGCTGATTAGGCCAGGATCGGATCAGATGGCGGGATAGCTCGGCGATCAGGGCCGGGGTTCTGCCCGTTCGCTGAGCGAGCAGAATTTGCCGCGCCAGGATGCCGCCACCCTGGACGCGCAGGGAGAGTTGCGCGACGCCGTTGGTGTCTGCCGGCCAGGCCAGTCGCGGCACCACGGCGATGGCGAAGCCGTGCCTGACCAGGCTCGCGGTGGCCGCGTAGTCGATCGTCTCGAAGGCCACGTGGGGCGCGAATCCGGCGCCTGCGCACGCAGTGGCCAAGGCCATGGCGTTGGCGTGCCGGGCGTTGGTCAGCCAGAGATCATTGGCGAGCAGGGCGTCGAACTGCGCCGCGATGAACCGCGGTCGGCGACGTGCCGGCCGTCGAAGTGGTACGTGCGCCGCAGGCCAACAGCATTCTCGCGCGCGTCCCGTCCCGAGTCATCGTCCCGCTGCAGAACTGGTCGTTCTTCTGGACCTGGGACTCTCGCGTTGGCACTGTCCGGTGGATGACCAGCTTCGCGACGACGGACGACGACGTGTCCCGTCTCGCCGCCGGGGTGCGCCACGTCATCGGTTCACCGGCCCTTGGCCGTGCGGAAGCTGGTGCTGAGCAGGTCGTCAGTGCGCAGACGGCGCGCTGCTAATAAAGGAGGTCACCATGAGCAGTCCAACAGTCGTGCTCGTCCACGGCGGATTCGTCGACGGATCAGGGTGGCGGGGGGTGTACGACGCGCTGTCCGCTGAGGGTTACCGGACGATCGTGGTCCAGAATCCCACCCTGTCTCTTACAGGCGATGTCGACGCCACTCGCTGGGTGCTCGACAGCGTCGAGCCTCCCGTCGTCCTCGTCGGCCACTCCTACGGCGGGGCCGTCATCAGCGAAGCCGGAACGCACCCGGCGGACCGGCCGCGCCGGATCCGCCGCCCTGGGCCGTTGCCGTGCCGGGCGCCCATTTGACGGAACAGGCACGGAACACAATCGGCCATGATCATTACGGTACGACTTGGCGCTTTGCCGCTTCGTCGCAGTCAGCTCTGGACGCCGGCTGGCCGGCCGGCTGCAGGGCTTTTGTGCTCATCTTGCCCGGAGGCTATGCGCATGGCCTCGTTGGATGTGGTTCTAGTGTCGTCAGGGAGCAGCGGGCCTCCCGGTTGCTGGCATCCGGAGTGGTTGGGGGGTCAGGCCGCCCGGCGGCGGACCAGCCAGATGGTGGCGGCGATGAGCAGCACTGACAGCGCGAGCAGCCAGCCGCCTTCGATCCACTGGAAGGGCCAGAACCGGCTGCCCGGCTGATAGCTGGTCCATTGCGTGTAGCCGTGCTGGGAGAGGCACTGCGCGGGCGAGCCATTGGAGGCCCCAATCCGCGGCGGGCAGAGCTGCGAGACGGCCTGGACTAGCTGGGAGCCCTGGCCGGGGAACGCGAACTTGCCGCCCTTGGTGTACCACTGGTTCACGCTCCACGCGGTACCGGGCAGGTTCACTTTGCTGGTGAGCAGCGGTGTCATGTAGTGCTGGCGCAGGTACAGCGCGGTCGCGAGGGCGAGCCCGGCGTAGGCGGCCAGGGTGGCGGCGATCGCGGGGACGACCCGGCGGATGAGCATCCCGGCCAGGGCGCCGATCGCGAAGGCGGCCAGCGTCCAGCCGGCGAACGCGACCTCGCGCAGGTCGAACACGTCGGTAGCAAACGGGATCGTGTAGCCCGCGACGGAGAACGGGCGGAGATACCAGGAGAACAGCGCGCTGAACGCCCCGGCGGCGGCTGCCACAACCAGCGCGAGCAGCACCAGCTTGGCGAGCGTCCAGCGCCACCGGATGATGCCCTGGGTCCAGGCGAACCGGAAGGTGCCGGTCTCCAGCTCACGCGCTAGCACCGGCGCTCCGGCGAACGCCCCGATCAGCGCCGGTACCGGCTGCAGAAAGACTCTGACGACATTCACAGTTACTGCGTATCTGCCGGTGAAGTTTATGGTGCAGGCGAGTGAGCTTGCCGGGTGGCAGGCGGTCGCGTAGGCGTGGTGTATCTGAAGGCCGGTGAGCCACAGGTACACCGCCAGCGCGCCGAGGAACACGGCCACGCCGGCCAGCGCGGCACGGTGCTGCCGCCAGGTGACCCAGGCCATCCGCCGCCACGGCACCGCCCCCCAGGCCGGCGTCGTGCTCCGGACGGGCGGGCATGGTCAGCGCGGTCATTGCGTCACCTCCGAAGGCTGGGTGTCCCGGCGCGGGCCGGGCAGCGCCGCGGCGCCTGGCTCGCGCAGGTAGGCCAGGGCGAGCTCTTCCAGGCCGACCGGGTGCGCCTCCCAGCCGGGCGGGACTGGGTCGTCCGCGCCGGCCCGGACCAGCAGGTGGGCCTGCGCCGCACCGCGGCGCACGTGCACCGGCCGTTCGGCATACCTGTCGGCCTCGGCGGCCGGCCCGGTCAGCACGCGGTGGCTGGCGAGCAGGTCATCGACCTCGCCGGCCACCTGGACCTGGCCCCGCGACAGCAGGATGAGGTAGTCGGCCACCCGCTCGAGCTCGGCCAGCGCGTGCGAGGACAGCAGCACCGAGACGCCGTCGGCCGCCGCCGTCAGCACCGTGGCCATGAAGTCGTGCCGGGCGAGCGGGTCGAGCATCGCCACCGGCTCATCTAGCACCAGCAGCCGCGGCCGGCGGGCCAGCGCCAGGGTCAGCGCGAGCTGCGCCTGCTGACCACCGGACAGCTTCCCGGCCCTCCGGTTCAGCGGGATGCCGAGCTCGGCCAGCCGTGCCTCCGCGTAGCGCTGGTCAAAACGCCGGTTCAGGTTGCGGGTCAGGTGCAGCATGTCCGCGGCGGACAGGTTCTTGTACACCGGCGTGTCCTGGGCAACGAACGCGATGCCATCCAGCGCCGCCGGGGACCCGGGCGGCAGGCCGCCGAGCACGGTGACAACACCCGCGGACGGCGCCGCCAGGCCGACCGCCAGGTTCAGCAGCGTGGTCTTCCCGGCGCCGTTCGGTCCGACCAGCGCGGCCACGCGACCGGCGGGGATCGCCAGCGCGCATTCGCGCAGCGCCCACGTGCTGCCGTACCGCTTGTCCAGGCCGCTGGCCTCGATCACGTTCATGCGACGCCCTCCGTTCCGCCGCTCGCCGCGCCGCCGTGGGTACGCGGCCCGCTGCGGCGCTCATAGAAATCCCGCAGCGCGCTGGTGAACAGCGCGACCATCCCGTCCTCGTCCAGCCCCGCTCCGTCCGCAGCGGTCAGCCACCCCGACAGGGAGCGGCGCAGCGCGGTCAGCTCCGGCAGCGCGACTTGGCTCAGCGTGGCCTGGATGAACGTGCCCTGGCCGGGCCGCCCGGCCGCCAGGCCCTTGATATCCAGGTCACGGTAGGCCTTGAGCACCGTGTTCGGGTTGATCGCCAGCGAGGCGACCACATCCCTGACCTTCGGCAGCTGGTCGCCCGGCTTGAGGTAGCCAAGCCGCAGCGCGTGCTCGACCTGGTGCACAAGCTGCAGGTAGGTCGGCACGCCCGAGGCAGCATCCAGCCGGAACTCGATCGGCGACCCGCCCGCGGCCCGCCCGGATTGGGCAGTGCTCCGATCCCCGCCGTCGGCGCCCGGCGGGGAGACACCGCCGGGTCGGCCCGCCCCGGTGCTGATGTCTTTATCTATATCCATAAGACAAAAAAACAGCGGCGGGTGCCGCTGTCAAGCGCGGCCTGCCGACGCAGCGGACGAGCCGGGCCAGGCAAGCCTGCGATGGCCACATTCCTTGTGGGATCTGCTGCGGTGGAAGCACCGGGTTTCTGGCCCTCCGTGGATCTCGACCCGGAACTGGCTGACGGCGAAGCAGTCCGTTGCCGCGCTCGCCAGGCTTGAGCCACAGGTGCTGGCACCCGGCCACGGAACGCCCCTGGCCAAATGCGGCGATGGCGGCGGAGTTGCGGGCCTTCGCTGAGAGCCTGAATGCCCGCCCTGGCCAGCGCAAGCAGTTGTGACGGCGGGGATCCGGGCCCGGACACAAGGACGAAGGTCGCGCGGCAGCGTGAAGAGGTTCGCCGGTGCGGAAGGTCGGATGTGTCTCCCGCTGGTGGCGATGGCTTGGGTAGTGCTCAGTCGAGGAGCTTCAGGAACTCGGCAGGGGTCAGGCCCGCCTGCCGCAGGATCGACGCGAGCGTGCCGCGCTTCACCACGCCATACTGCGGGATGACAGCCACCCGCCCCTCCCGGTTACGGTAAACCGCGTGGCTGCCCTTCGTCCGCACATAGGAGAAGCCGACCGACTCCAGCGCCTGGGTGACCTTGCGTACCGGAACGTCAGCAAGCGCGGGGCTCACGCAGCGGGTAGCTGGAAGGAGGTCACCAGCGGAGTCGCTGTGACGTGCCCGGCCGGATCGTCCACCTCTTCCAGGTACAACTCGACGGCCTCGGCCAGGTTGGCCAGGGCTTCGTCGATCGTGTGACCCTGGCTGGCCACGTCGACCTCCAGGCACTGCGCGATAAACCAGTCCTCTTCCTGGTGCAGCGCTGCGGTGAGGGTACGCGGCGTGTCCGGCATGGAACCAGGATAGCCACCCACTTACCGGGTGACCCGGAGCCGGCGCGCTAGAGCTGGCCGGACTTGGCAGCGCGCTCAGCGCAGCCTGCTAGCTAAACGCCTGTCCGGACCGCTTGGCCCTTGCGGCAGCCCGTTGGGTTTGGCGCGATTGGAAGATGAAGTACCGATGCCTGCGCGGCATCCCAGCGGGTTGTCATCGGGGCTGGCTGCTGAGGAAGGAGTGCAGGTGGGCGGCGAGTCCGTGACTGCGCCGTGGATGTAGGTGGAGGCGCGGGTGCGGAGTACCGGCATGCCGAGGAGGTAGAGCCCGGGGGCGCTGGTGATCACCCCGCCGTCGTGGCGGATGTGGCCGGCGTGGTCACGGACGGGGATGTCCAGCCAGGAGTGGTCGGGCCGGAAGCCCGTCGCCCACAGCAGCGTGGTGATCTCTCCGCTGGCCAGGTCCAGGTCCAGGGGAGTGCGGGGATCGACCTGCGTGGGTGCGAAGCGGTGCGCTGGCGGGAGTTCGTCGTCCAGGCCGTGCGCCTTTGCCCAGTTGTCGGCTCTGGCGAGGAAACGGTTCATCTTCAGGTCGGCGAGGGTGCAGGTGTTGCGGAGCGACCCGGAGAACTGGGCGACCCCGCCGGTAATGCGGCCGAGGCGGCCGACGATGCGGACGCCCTGCGCGGTGAGCGTGTTGAGGTCGGTGGCCGCTGGCTTGGGGGTCCCGGTGAGCTGCGGCGAGGGCAGGTGGCGGGCCCGGGTGAGGTCATCGATCTGGTCGTAGCGTTCGCCCAGCACTCCGGTGGCTTCCAGCCACCAGAAGATGTCGCGGCCGCGGTAGCGGCGGGGCAGCCGGACGTGTTCGCCGACGGCCAGGGTCACCGGGCGCCCGGACCGGTGGATCTCGCCGGCGAGCTGGACGCCGGTGGCTGACGCTCCGACGACGAGCACGCCGCCGTCCGGGAAGCTATCCGGGATCGTGGTAGGTGAGCGGGGTGAGCGTCGTGATCGGCCGGGGGACGGCGCCGGTGACGGCTGGGATCGCTGGCCGGGCGCACGCCCCGGTTGCGAGCACCACGGCCCGGGCGTGAAGCATTTCGTCGTTGGCCTGGATCTCGAAGCCTCCCGGTGTGGTGCGCACCGCGTGGACCGTCGTGCCGGTGCGCACCGGTGCGGCGGCGAGGCGGGCGTAGCGGGTGAGGGTGCTCACGACGCCGGCGGCGGGCAGGTAGCCGTCGGGGTCATTCCCGGCGTAGTGGTAGCCGGGCAGCCGGGTGAGCCAGTTGGGGGTGAGGAGCCGAAGGCTGGGCCAGCGCTGGGTCCGCCACGAGTTCGCGACCGCACCGCGCTCGAGGACGACGTGGTCGATGGAGCGTTCGGTGAGGCGGCGGCTCATGGCCAGTTCAGCGTGGCCGGCGCCGATGACGGCTGCCGTGGTGCGCATCATGCGGTGGCTGGACCGTGGTCGTCAGGCTCAGGCCAGCTCGACGAGCACGTTCGTCGGGTTGGCCACGACGTCGAAGACCGCCGAGCGTTTCTGTGACTGGGCGATCAGCGCCGCAAGCTCGTCACGGGAGGCATCGGCGTCGATGGCGAACCGGACGGTGATCGCTTCGAAGCCGTTGCGCACGTCAGGGTCGGCGCCGAGGATGCCCAGGATGTTCATCGCGCCGTCGATCGTGGCGGTGACCGAGCGGAGCTGGATGCCCCGGTGCTGGGCGACCGCGGCGACGCTTGCGGTCAGGCACCCGGCAAGGCCGACCAGGACGAACTCCGCCGGCGTGGCGCCGTTGTCCTCGGACGCGAAGCACTCGGGATGGTCGGTGTCGAACCCGTATGTTGTGCGGTGCTGCTGCTCGGCGCCGAGGCCGGCAAAGCTGGCCACGGTGGAGTGGCTGTGGGTGCCGTTGCGCCAGGTGCAGCTGGCCCGCCAGGTGAACTGCGCTGCTTGCGGTGCGGCCGACAGCGCGTTGCGGGCATCGAGCAGGGCCTGGACGTTCACGCCGTTGTCGACGGGACGGTCGGTGATGGTCATCGGTGTCTCCTTTGATTCGGACTTGATCTCGGCGCGATGGGATGGTCATTCAGCCCGGTGCCGGGCCGGACCGAGGACTATGGGGAGCGAGACGAGGCCGCGCAGCACGAGGCCGTCGCCGTGCGCCCAGGCGAGGGTGTCGCGGTCGCCGGCGAGCCGCAGGCCGGGGTGACGCCCGAGCAGGGTTTCGAAAGCGACCCGGGCTTCTAGCCGGGCCAGGGGCGCGCCGAGGCAGTAATGCGCGCCGTGTCCGAACCCGAGGTTCAGCCCGTTGTTGCGGCCGATGTCCAGGACGTCGGGGGCGGGGAAGCGGCCCGGGTCGCGGTTGGCCGAGCCAAGGCACACCAGTACCTGTTCGTGCGCGGGGATTGCCACCCCGTCGACGGTCACCGGCTCGGCCGTCACCCGGAACGTGGCATGCGGGACCGGGGCGGTGTACCGGATGAGCTCGTCTATCGCGGCGGGAAGCTGCCGAAGGTCGGCCAGCAGCGCCTGCAGCTGGTCAGGATGATCAAGCAGAGCCACCACCCCGTTGCCGATGAGACTGGCCGTGGTGTCGTGGCCGGCCACGACGAGCTGAAACAGGGTCGACAACAACTCCTGGGTGGTGAGCGCGTCGTTGCTCGCGGCGACCAGCACGCTGACTAGGTCCTCGGCCGGGCTCCGCCGCTTGGTGTCGACGAGCTCGCGCAGGCAGGCCACGATCTTGCCGGATGCCTCGACCGCCTCGGCTGGCGGCTCGCCCGCCCATCCGGTCAGCAGCACCTGGAACCAGGCGTGCAGGTCCAGGCGGTCGGCCGGGGGGATGCCCAGCAACTCCCCGATCACACTGAAAGGCAGCGGATGGGCGTATCCCTGGACCAGATCGACCGTGGCACCCGGACCGGCGTCGTCGAGCTCATCGAGGAGGGCGCCGGCGATGTCCCGCACGGCCTGCTCGAGCGCGGCGCCTCGACGAGGTCGAAGTCCTGAGTGTTGCCGAACCAGAGCGCGAACTGGTCGGCGATCACCTGAGCGCCGGTCCGCTCCCGCAGGCCGGCGGGCAGCAGGACGCGGAGCCGGGCGTCGGCGGCGAGTGCGCTACCGAGCTGAGCGAAGTCCTGGCCGGCCAGGCCCTCAAGCAGCGAACCGGCCCGGGCGAACTGCGGCACCACGCTGGCCGCGCTGTGGTCATGGGTTGTGGTCATGAATCCGTTGTACGGACCGGCCAGCGGCGGCGAATCGGGTAACTGCCCGATCTTTCTGTCAGGTTCCGGGCTCGCCCGCTGTCCCGGTCAGGCCGTGCCGCATGGCGAACAGGGCGGCACCGGTCCGCGTCTTGACACCCAGCTTGGCGTAGATGTGCTCGAGGTGGGAGGAGACCGTCTTGCGGGTGACGTGCAGTTCGGCGGCGATCTCGGGGTTGGACCGGCCCTGGCCGAGCCGCACCAGCACCTCCACCTCGCGGGCGGTGAGCCCCGACGGCAGCCCGGCCCGGCGCCGGACACGGTGACCGGCTGCTTCGAGCACCGCGTGGACACACTCGCCGTCCAGCCTCCCCGCGCGCACCTCTTCGCGCATCACCCGCTCGGCCTCACCGGCACCGAGCGCCGGACGGTGCGGCCGGGGCTGACGCAGCGCCTGGTAAACGTCGGCGGCACCGAGGATCCGCACCGGCAGCGAGATGGCGTCGCCACGCAGCCCGTGCGGGTAGCCAGACCCGTCAGGCCGCTCGTGGTGCAGCGACGCGCAGCGCCCCACCTCGGCCAGCAGCGGGACCCGGGCCAGCATCCGTTCGGTCAGGTACGGGTGGGTGCGCGCCCGCTCGCGCTGGGCCAGACTCCATTCGCCGGGCTCGTCCCAGACACCGCTCGGGATCCCGATCATGCCGACGTCCTTGACCAGCGCCGCCCGGCGCAGCATGACCAGGTCAGCGTCTGCGAGCCCGAGCTTCGTGCCGGCTTGGGCGGCGAGCTCGGCCACGCTGCGGGACTGCCCAAGGCGCAGCGGCGACTTCAGGTCACTGAAATCAGCGAAGGCAGTGAGCGCCCGTTCCAGGTTGTCCTCGCTCAATCCCGCGCCCAGCCCCGGGTCGAGCGCGATCACTTCCTCCCACGCAGAGATTCCGCCGAGACCCTCCAGGATCTCGGCGGGGTGGGCGCAGAAGCAGTCGACCAGCTCCGGGTCGAACTGCGTGCCCCGCCGCTCCCGGGCCACATGCAGCGCGGCCCCGGCACCGCCAGTGTGATGGAACGCCTCGATAGCGTCGGCCAGGTGAACCAGGCGGATGGCCGGGGCAAGATCACCGGCGCCGGCCGACCCTGGCACCCCTTTCCCGTCCCACCGTTCGAACGTCTGCAGCAGCGGCTCGCATACCGCCGGGCCCAGCCCTAGCCGCTCGGCAAGATCGCTCGTCACGCGGCAGTGCGACTCCATGACCTGCTGCACCGAGCGGCCTGCGGTCGCCAGAAACTTCCCGACCAGCCCGATCCGGCGGAAACCCGACTGACCGCGGCCAAGATGGCGGCCGACGAACACCGCCAGCGTGACACGCTCGAGGTCCTCATCGCGGGTATCGGCATACAACCCGATCTCATCACCGAACAGCGCCGCCAGCTCGGTGGTGTCGACGGCACAGCCCACCCACGCCAGCAGCGACGTGTAATACGCAGACGTGCAGGCTGCCTGATCCATCCCGGCCGCCGCTCCGAGCCGCATCGCAACAACGGTCTGACGCAACACCCGCTCCATCGGCCGCCCCATACCAAGGTCGGCAACAAGCGACAGCGTCGCCACCAGCTCGGCAAGAGTCACCCGCCGCAGGGAATCGGCAGCCACCACCCCAATCTCCCCCTCATGCTGCGCCGACCGGTTCGCAGATCATAAGCAGCATGCCCGGTCACGCGCGAGTGCCCCGAATACGGTCAAACACCACCGCCAAAGGCACGCCCCCGGCCGGTCCATGCCGCGCAGCTACCGGGAGCCGCCGATGACGACCAGCGGCCGCCAGGTAGTCACATGCAGTGGCTTCTGGCCGCCGGCAGGCACAGGTAGCCGCTGTCCGGGCGGCAGTAGGATCATGGGGCCCGGCCCGGCCCGGCCCGGCCCGCACACGCGCGCCGCCGGCGGTGCCGGATACTGGACTGGGGAGGTCGCCATGCCGGAGGCGTTCGCGGATCTGCCCACTCCGCTGGTGGCTGATGCGTGCGTCCGCTGTGGTGTTCCGTCCGGGCGGTCGTGGCCGGCCAGCGGATCGCTGGGCGGGCCCTGCCCGTGCGGCACTACGGCAGCGTGGACGTGTTCCTGGAGGCATTCGGCCGGGCCGAAGCCGGCGACGTGCTGGTCATCGACAACGGCGGCCGCCTGGACGAGGCCTGCGTCGGCGACCTGGCGGCACTGGAGGCCCGGGCCGCCGGGGTGGCGGGCCTGGTGGTGTGGGGCCTGCACCGCGACACGCCGGAACTCGCCGCGATCGGCCTTCCGGTCTTCAGCTACGGCAGCTACCCGGCCGGGCCGGTGCGGCTGGACGAGCGGGAGCCCGAGGCGCTGGTCACCGCGCAGTTCGGGCCGCACCTGGTCAGCGCCGGGGACACCGTCTTCGCCGATGACGACGGCGCGTTGTTCGTCGCGGCAGAGCACGCCGAGCAGGTGCTGGTCACCGCGCACCAGATCTGGCAGACCGAGCGGGACCAGGCCCGCTGGATCCGGGAAGGGCAGACACTGCGCGAGCAGACCGCTTTCGATGACTACCTGGCCCGGCGCGCCACTGACCCGTCATACACCTTCCGGCGGCATCTGCGCCGCATCGGCGGGGCCATCGAAGAATAGGATCTCCCGAGCGCCGGGCCCCGGCCCGCTCAGGGCCTAGCACCGACAATAAACCGCGCCGGATCACGCAAGCCGG
>JBEKIF010000088.1:0-16863 GCA_050011895.1 Streptosporangiaceae bacterium
TCTTGTTCTCTCCGCACAGCTGAACGCGCTTGCCGGGGATGAAGTCACGCACGATGTATGTCAGCTGGGTCTCCCGGCCTAGGAACTTCGAGGTGTTGAGGTAGGTGGTGCCGACTCCTCCGTCCCCCTGGCGGTTCACGGTGACCACCGTGCCCGGGTCCCATTCGGTGGTCGTGGTGAAGTCGGAGAGGTAGGCGAACACTGCGTCCAGCGGCTTGTCGACGACCACGGTCTTCTGCACTTTCATGGAATCCTCAGATCTTCTTGGTCATAGCGGAGTGCTCGGCAAGGGCGGGTCCGGTGATTGAGGTGCGCGCCCACAGGGCCGTCCAGATGCGAGCGGGGACAAGGCGTGCGGCCTTCATCAGCAGGGCCATCGGCACAGGGAAGACGATCTCCGCACGCTCGTGCTCGAGGCCGTCGCAGATGGAACGCGCGGCGTGGCCGGGCTCGATGATGAACGGCATCGGGAAGGGGTTGCCAGCCGTGAGGTCGGTCCGCACGAAGCCGGGGCAGATCGTCGTGACGCGCACCCCGGTCCGGGCGACGTGGACGCGCAGCGACTCGAGCAGGTTGATCTGGGCGGCCTTGGTCGCTCCGTAGGCTTCGGCGCCAGCCAGCCCGCGGAAGCCGGCCACGGAGGCGACGCCTGCGATGACGCCCTGGTGTCGCCGCAGCATCCCGGGGAGCACCGCCGCGATGGAGTTGCTCATCCCGATGAGGTTGGTCTGGATGTGCTGGTCGAACACCGCGGTGTCCCAGGCCGCCGGGTCCATCTGCTTCCAGTAGCCTGCGGACAGCACCGCGAGGTCGATGGGTCCGAGCTCTTCGCGGACTCGTGTGGCGGCAGTCACGACCGAGGCAGCGTCGGTGACGTCGATGGGCACGGCAAGCATGGCCCCTCCTGACACCTCCCGAAGCCGGTCTTCGCGGCGGGCCGAGATCGCGACGGTCGCGCCACGGCGGAGGAGCTCGCGTGCCACGGCGGCGCCGATTCCGCTGGACCCGCCGACGACCCAGGCGACCTTCCCAGCCAGATTCATGCTGTGCCCCTGGCCAGCTGGAGCTGGCTGACCCCGAGGTACCCGCTGCGGAAGCCGGCCTCGCTATAGGCAAGGTAGAACTCCCACGTGCGGCGGAAAGCCTCGTCGAAGCCCTGGGCGTGGATGTGCGGCCACTGGCCGAGGAAGCGTTCACGCCACAGCCGCAGGGTCCGCGCGTAGTGCGGCCGCAGCTCACGCTGCCGCGTCACGCGCAGCGTGGTGTGGGCCGTGAGGACGTCGTCGACCGCATGAAGAGACGGGATGATGCCGCCGGGGAAGATGTGCTTCTGGATCCAGCTGAAGCTGCGCCGGGTGGCGAGGAAGCGGTCGTGCGCCATGGTGATGGCCTGGAGGCTGATCCTGCCTCCGGGAGCGAGGAGCCGGTCAAGGGTGGCGAAGTAGGCAGGCCAGTAGGCCTCTCCGACGGCTTCGATCATCTCGACGCTGACGATGGCGTCGTACTCGCCGTCGACCTCGCGGTAGTCCTGCACGCGCACCTCTACGAGCGCGGAGAGGCCGGCGGCTGCCACCCGCTCACGGGCCAGCCGCATCTGTTCATGGGAGAGGGTGATCGCCGTGACGCGAGCACCGCGCTGCGCGGCGCGGATGGCCAGTGACCCCCAGCCTGATCCGATTTCCAGCACGCGGCTGCCTTCCTGGACACCCGCGAGGTCGAGGATGCCGTCGATCTTGCGTAGCTGCGCCTCTTCAAGCGGGGTGGCCGCCGCGATCGGCTCGCTGTCGTCAAACCAGGCGGAGGAGTAGCTCATCGTGGGGTCCAGGAAAGCGGCGAAAAGGTCGTTGCTGAGGTCGTAATGGGCCGCGATATTGGCTCGCGAGCCGTCCAGGGTGTTCTCCTGGTTCCCTGGGACACGTCTGTCGACGAGGACACGTAGCCGCTGCAGGGGTGCCGGGATCAGTGTGGTCACCCGCGAGGCGAAGGGCGTCAGCAGGTCCGCCAGGTCGGTGCCGGGCCCGGCCCGCCAGTCCCCGGCCGTGTAGGCCTCACCGAATCCGATCTTCGCGTCCCGGCCGAGCCGGGCAAAGAACGCGGCGGGGCGGACGACCTCGAACTCGGGCGACGTCGGTGAGCCGCTGCCGAGCACCCGGCCGTCGGGATAGGTGACGCGGACGGGAATCCCGGCAACGGCGCGCTCGAAGATCAGCCGGGCGACGGTGGCGCGCATGGGCGCCCGCGGGCGTTTGGTGAGTGCGGGCCAGCCGATGGAGGTGGAGATGGTCATGTTCAGATACCTGCCTGACGGATGTGGTTCGGGTGAGAGCGGATGGGCAGGCCACGCAGCCAGAGCCAGAGGCCGTGCACCCGGATCAGGGCCGAGATCCGCTGGGTCATCAGGGGCTGGCGGATGAGCAGCCGGGCCAGGGTCCGGCGGGTGGCGGGTTCTGGCCGGCCCCGGAAGGCCGCCGAGAACACGACGGTGCCCTCGTGGCGCAGCGTCACGGTCGTGGACACCCGGTCCGGGCTCAGGGTGAACCGCAGCCCGTACGTGCCGGTGACGTCGAAGAACGGGGAGACGTGGAAGTCCTTGCCCGTCACGGCGATCCCCGCCTCGTCGGGGTGCAGGAGATAGGCGTGCCGCTCCCCGTAGGTGTTGTGGACCTCCGCGATAATGCAGGCGAGCCGCCCGCTGCTGTCGTAGCACCAGAAGACGGACAGCGGATCGAAGACATGGCCCAGGACGCGGGCGCTGGCGAGCATGAGAACCCGGCTCCGCTCACCGAGGTCGATACCGTTGAGCGCCAGGTAGTTCTCGACGTTGTCCTTGATCGTCAGGCGGGGGTCACCGAGATGATCGTCGCTGCTGAAGCAGGCGAACAGGCTCAGGTACCCCGGCTGCCTGGGGACCGAGTCGAGGTCAATGAGCCACTGGTAGATGCGGTGCCGGAAGGCATGGCGGACCGGGCCAGGACGCCGGTGCGTGACCTCGCCGGCGACGAGCGCCGGCAGCGCAGGCAGCGGCGTCAGTCCGGGTGCCTGCCCGGTCGCCTCCGGTACGGCCGCCGCGAGGGCGCTCACCAGGTCACCCCGAAATGCCGGGCGGCTTCGACGCCGGAGCGGCATCCGTCCTCGTGAAAGCCCCAGCCGTGGTAAGCCCCGGCATAGACCGTGCGGTCTGTGGCGAGGCCGGCGAGCCGCGACTGCGCGCGGACCATCTCGGGCGTGTAGACGGGGTGCTCGTAGTCCATGACCGCGGCGACAGAGCGCGGGTCGAGACGCTCGCGGTCGTTGAGCGTGACGAGGAAGGCCTCCGGTGACTGGTGCCCCTGGAGCCGGTTCATCCAGTAAGTCACCAGGGCGGGCTGGTCGGGCCGGTCACAGGATGCCATCCGGTAGTTCCACGACGCCCGGGCGTTCGGTGCCTGCGGGAGGACCGAGCTGTCGGTGTGCAGAACCGTCTCGTTGGCCGAGTAGCCGAACTGCTTGAGGGTGGCGGCCTCCGCGTCGCTCGGGTCAGCGAGCAGGCTGAGTGCCTGGTCGGCGTGCGTCGCGATCACAACGCGGTCCACACGGGTGACCTGGCCCGTGACGTCCCGGATCTCGACGCCGTCCGCGGGCCTGGTGACGTCGGTGACGGCATGGGCCGCGCGGATATCCGGTAGCTGCCCGGCGAGCCGCTCGACGTAGATCCGTGACCCGCCGACGATGCTGTACCACTGGGGGGACCCGGCGACCCGCAGCAGGCCGTGGTTGTCGAGGAACCGGAAGAGGTAGCGCGCCGGGTAGGCCAGCGTGGTTTCGCGCCCGGCGGACCATACGCACGAGACGACCGGAACGGCGTAATGAGCGATGAAGTGACCGCTGAACCCCTCGCGGGCCAGGAACTCGCCGTAGGTCGTGAGATCCTCGTGCTCGCTCGTGCGCAGGAAGGCCAGTGCACGCCAGTGGAACCTGGCGACTTGCCCCAGCATCCGGACGAACCGCGGGTCGATGAGGCGGCGTGGCTGGGCGAAGATGCCGCGCAGGCCGCGGCCGCCGGCATACTCCAGGCCGCACCCATCGCAGCGAACGCTCATGCTCATCTCGGTGGGCCGTACTTCTACGTCCAGCTCGCCGAAAAGCTTGCGCAGCCAGGGGTACGTCACGTCGTTGTGGACGATGAAGCCGCTGTCGACAGCGTGCCGCCGGCCGGCCGAGTCAGAGACGTCATGAGTATGCGCGTGTCCCCCGAGCCGGTCCTCCGCTTCGAACAGGGTGACGTCGTGGGTGCGGGAAAGCAGGTAGGCGGCGGTAAGTCCGGAGACCCCCGCGCCGATCACGGCCACGGACGGGCGCGGGGAATCGATGGGGGCGCCTGGGGCGCAGGCCTCATGGGCGGGTGGCGGGTCAGGCGTCATGCCGATAGTGATGGAATTCATTGTCCAGATTCCGTCTAGAGTTTGTCTAGACTCAACCTAGACACGCTGGCCAGGCTTGTCAAATGTTTGTCTAAGGACTGTATAGTGTCCTCATGGAGACTCCGGGGGATCGCCCGCTGCTGCGCATCGGTGAGCTGAGCCGGCGCCTCGGCGTAACCGACCACGTGCTCCGGGCCTGGGAAAGCCGCTACGGCCTGCTCCAGCCGGTGCGATCAGCAGGCGGCTTCCGGCTGTACTCCGCAGCGGATGAATGGCGGATCCGCCAGATGCAGGCCCACCTCGCCGAAGGGCTGTCCGCCGCCGAGGCAGCGCGCACCGTGCTTCGCGAGGACGGGAGCGCCAGCGCGGAACCAGCCCCGCCCGTCGGGCCGGACCTCACCGCATCCACGGTGAGTGCACTCGCCGCGGCACTACGGCAGGCTCTCGAGGCATTCGACGAGCCGTCCGCCCAAGCCGTATTCGACCGGCTTGTGTCGGACCTCTCGCTGACCGCTGTCCTGCGGGACGTCGTCCTCCCCTACCTCGCCGAGCTGGGCGAACGCTGGCAGCGCGGGACGGCAAGCATCGCCCAGGAGCACTTCGCTACCAACATCATCCGCGGCCGTCTCGCGGGCCTCGCCCGTGGCTGGGGAGGCGGCCACGGGCCGCGCGCCATCCTCGCCTGCCCGCCGGGGGAGCAGCACGATATGGCGCTCATGATTTTCGGCATAGTGCTCAACCGCAACGGGTGGAGCATCGACTACTTCGGGATAAACACCCCGGTCGAGGAACTGGAGCGGGCCGTTGACGCCACGCATCCTGACCTCGTCGTCCTAGCGGCCACCATCCCGGAGACTCTCGAGTCGCTGCGACCCAGGCTCGCCGCGCTCGCCCGGCGCGCCCCGCTCGCCCTGGCCGGCGCCGGCGCAACACCCCAGCTCGCGAGCGCCATAGGAGCCCGGCTCATGGCGGGTGACCTGGTGACCGAGGCCGTGCAGGCCCGGTGGTCATGAGCAAAGCAACTCATCGCCGACCCGTCTGGCCTCATTGGTGAGACCAGCGCCGGCGTCGCCGCCGGGTTCCGCACCGTTCCTGGAGCAGGCCGACACCAGCTGCCGCCAGCGGATGCTGGCCCGCGCAGGCCGCATTTTGCCCCTCAACTGCCCCCCACAATGATCTTCCATGAACAGACGCGCTGCCAGAATTCGGCGTTATGGCCGGTCATCCGACCGCCGGCCGCAACTAGGACACCAGTGCGGAGATGATCACCTGAACGCATTGGAGCCTCGGCGGGCAAATATGCAGTAGCGGCCGGGGCAGTGCTCGCACACATGCTGGAAACGCAGCTTGTGACCGCTCTCCTGCTGCCAGGTGACGGACAGCCGGTGGACCGTCCACCTGCCTCCCCGCGGGTCAGCGCTAAGTACGTCGGGACGAGTCCGGCTTGGGTGAGGTGGTACTCATAACGACGCGGGCGACGTTGCCCGTGACTTCGTGGAGGGCATCTCCACAGATCCTCCTTCATCACCGCAGCCCCAGCGGGAGCGGGACAGCCCGTCGAAAGGGGCCTGGCCATCACGTTGTGTGGTTGGATTGACTCCTGAAGCCTGGACCTCGCTTCGCCTGGATACCGGCACGCATTGTGACTTCTCGGCGAAAGCGGCGGCATGAAGGTACTCGGCGGTACCCCGGCGCGAGCGCCAGCCGGGCCCGTCCCGCTGGAAGCGGGCGAAGTGACGGGCACGGCAGCGTCTCAGCGGAGTGACCCGGCGGATGCCGTCGCGGCGGAGCCGTTCGAGCGTGTGGCGCGGCTCGCGGCGATGGTCCTGGGTACGCCGCTGGCGGCCGTCACGATCGCTGGTGAGTTCGCCCCCTTCGCCGGGAACAGTCCAGGCGCCTCGGGTATGGCCGATTGGCAGACCCCTGCCGAGCAGGCCTTGTGCCAGCGCGTGGTCAACTCCGGGGAGAAAGTGGTCCTCGGCGGCACGCGGCTGGACCTGCGGATGAACGGCAACTGCCCGGCCGGGACGGCGGGCGTGATCGCGTGGGCCGGGTTCCCGGTGCGTGACCCGGACGGGCAGGTAGCCGGCGCCCTCTGCGTTGCTGATCACCTGCCGCGTTGCTGATCACCTGCCGCGGAACTGGAGCAGCCGGGATGTCGAGGTTCTGGAGATCTTGGCGCAGGTCGCCGCAGGTGAGGTCGCACTGAAGGCGGCCTTGCGCCATGGGGCCGAACGCGCCGCGCTGGCCCAGACACTTCAGGAGAGCCTACTGCCGCCGCGGCTGCCGCAGATCCCCGGCCTGCAGGTCGCGGCCCGGTACGCGGCCGGCGGCACAGGAGCTGAGGTTCTCGGGGACTTCTATGACGTGTTCCCCTCGGTGCGGGGGAGCTGGGGGATGGTGGTCGGCGACGTATGCGGCAAGGGCGTCCCAGCGGCCAAGAATACCGCGCTGGCCCGCTACACCCTGCGGGCCGAAGTCCACCGCCAGACCCGGCCGAGCCTGATCCTGGCGGCCCTGAACCAGGCACTGCTGGAGTGGCTGACCGATGACCCGCGGTTCCTGACCGCGATTTACGCCACCGTCCGGCCGACCGTCGCGGGGACGTCGGTGCGGATCAGCTCCGGCGGTCACCCGCTGGCCCTGGTACGCCGGGCCGACGGGCGCGTACAGCCAGCCGGACAGCCGGGAACCCTGCTAGGGCTGCTGGACCATCCCCCACCACATGACTCGCGGATGCTGCTGCGAGCTGGGGACAGCCTGGTCCTGTTCACCGACGGCGTCACCGAGGCCCGCAGCGCGGCCGACCGTGACCTGTACGGGGGCGACCGCCTCCGCGAGGTCCTCGCCACCCTGCACGACATGTCCGCAGACCAGATCGCCGACGCCATCCAGCAAGCCGTGCTGACCTTCAGCGGCGGGAAGATCAGCGACGACACGGTCGCCCTGGTCCTGACCGTTCCCCCAGTCCGGGCCGGGCAGGCAGCCAGGGCGCGGGGGCGCCTGGCATGCCGCCCGGCCGCAGTCCCGGATAACCGGCCGCCCGCCCCGGCACCGCGGCAACGGCCAGACGGCGGATTAGCGCACGACCGGGAGGATCTGACCGGACCGCCGGATGACGCCGGGCTTGCGCCCCAAAGGTGTCACGGACAACCAGCCCAGCGCAGAGCGCTGACAGACCGGCCCTGCCATGGTCGTGCACGAGGCCCCTACCTTCGCGGGGCTTGGTGCAGAGATCGCGGCCACGATCACCGAACGCTGCTTCGATCTGCTGGAAGCGCCGGTGCGACGAGTCGGGGCCTAAAACACGCCGTATCCGCCCGCCCAGGTCGAGGACGAATACCTGCACGAACTGGACCGGGCCCCTCGACCCAGTGGAAGCCACATACCGCGCAACATCTCCAGTGACCGGAAATGAGCTCGGACTGTTTGTGGAGGAAGCCGATGACTGACGGCTATGCCCTTGAGGTAAATGGGCAACGCTCCGGTCCCAGTGAAGCCGAGCACGCTGAGCTGGCGATGCTGCGGGAACGCTTCCGGCGCCACCACATCTTCTGTGACGCCACCGGGGGCCGCGGGTCCCGTATTTGGCCGGCACGGTATCCAGTGTTCGGCCACACGATCATCCCGATGACGCGGCGAACTGCGAGAAGAGCTGGAGCAAGCCGCACCCAGGCAAATTAGCCGCCACATCCGGTGTTCAGCTCCCCGCCGAGATGCTCGCGCAGGTTAAACGGCAAGCTTCAGTGCTGATTGCTCTCCTCGTTGCCGGCGGCCGCACCCTGGCTCGCTCGTATTCGTTGATGAGACCGCCGAGAACGGGCTGGCGCTTGATCCGATGCCGGGAGAGGTCGCCGATGGGGTGGTCGGGCCAGGGCGGGCGGAGTGCGCGGCTGCGGTGGGATCGCCGTCCGTAGTAGTGCCGGGCATATTCGACTGGGACTGACCGCAGATGTCGTTCGCCGAAAATCGGCATCCGGTCGGTGACCCCAGTCCGGGCGGTGAGCACGAACCTTTCCGGATAAGCATTCGCGCGAGGACTTCGCGACGGGATCTTCACAGCCTCGATGCCGCGTCGGCATGGGCCGCATCGGCTCAACGTCATCAGCGATCAGGCATCTATAGGCAGTCTGACCTGGGGTGCATGTCGTTGGGTACTTGGTCATTCACGCCACGTGGTATGCTGCAAGAGCATGACGGAGCGGGCCGAACGGCTAGCGCGGCCAGCAGCCCGGCAGTCCAAGGGCGTAAGTCCCAAATTGCAGCGAATGCGCAGCCGCCGCCCCGTTGTGCGCATACGGCGCTCTAAGGTAACGGAGTCCTTTCCGCCTTGCTTCACCATATCCTGAGCGTATTGCCGGCATCCGCTTCAAAACCCGCACTCTTTTAGCCGCGTCCCGGCTGGAGTACCGGTCGCACGCGGCATCAGGTGCTGTCAGCGGGCTCGCGGCGCTTGCCGTCGGTGAGGAGCTGGTCGCCGGGGCGGCCGCCAGGACGACTCTTGGGAGCCTTTCCGGCGCGCCTGGCGCTGATCTGGGGGCCTGATCCTGGCTCGCCAGGCTGCCAGGACCGTCAGGCTCCACCTGGTTGCGGAGGCTCGCGCCGACGACGACCAGGAGGTGCTCGTCAATCCAGGAGACCTCGGGGCTGGGCAGGCGGCCCAGGAACGTCGCGATGGACGCGCGCAACTCCTCCGGCGTGTAGAGGGAGAACGTCGAGTAGTGGCGCCCCTCGGCCTGGGCCCTGAGCCGCCCGGCCGTGCTCGAGCGCGGATGATTGAAGGCCTGTGTTGCGACCACCTTGAGCCCGTCGATCCGATTGACGGCGTCGCGGATCGCGGCCTCACTGTGCAGGCGCTGCTCGTGCTCGGTGAAACCCGGGAAGTAGCGGCCCCAGATCGTCCGCGCATTCTGCTGCGGGGTGCGTGTGTAGATGAAGAGCTGGCCGCCGGGCTGCAGCACCCGGGCGGCGGCGGTCAGGAAGCGACCGAGGTCGAAGTGGTGAACGCAGTTGAACGCGGTGACCAGGTCGAGGCTGGCGGTACGCAATGGCAGCTCTTCGGCGGTTGAAAGCAGCGGCACCACCCCAGGGACGCGGCCGTGGTTGCCGGCCTTGAGCTCTGCCAGCATGGCCGCCGAGACGTCGCTGGCGACCAGCAGCGAGCCATCCGGCAGCAGCCCGCGCAGCAGCCGCGAGTAACGTCCCGTCCCGCAGCCGATATCGGCTGCGGTGACCGGGCGGTCAGGCAGGAGCTCGCGGATCCTGCGCACCGGCGCCTCGTCCGTGGTGCGCAGCGATTCGTAGACGGCGGCTACCCGCTGGAAATGGTCGCCCACGGTCACATCCGGCACCTCCCGCGCTGGGTCTGCTGGCGACCATCATGCGCTCGCCATGCTTAGTTCACACATTGTTCACCCGCAAGACAGGCCAGGAGCGCGGGCAAGGCCCGCGCTTCGGAGTCCTGTACCGCTTCAAAACCAGGAGTCCGGATCCTGAACTGGGCGTTCACCGAGTCACGCAACTCGGTCGTACTCATTGGTCAGCCCGTGTCCCAGCAGCGGCTTACAACGCACCTTCCAGCCGGACGACGTAGGCGCGGCCTGGCGTATGTGGCGGCTGGCCCTGCTCCCGGGCCAGCCGCACCAGCTCCGCCGCGGCCGCCTCGTCAGCGGTTGGTTCCGGCCGCTTGCTTCGTGTCACGTCATCCAGTGTCGCGGTCACCACGGCACCTCTCCCGCCGGCTCGTCAGGCACGGCGTGATCTGGCCGGAAACACCGTTAGATCCACAGACCCAATCCAGGTCGCCGCTGACCTGCACCCCGGACACCATCGGGCCATGGCCGAACTGAGCCCCGGCGAATAGCGCATGGCTGTAAAGCTGGTGTTCTGGAAGTCGGCGAACTCGACCACCTCGTAATGCCTCTGGAGGTACAGCACCGTCAGCAGCACGTTGGTCATGTAGTCGTGCTGGTCGTAGGCAAATGCCAAGACATGGAACGGCCGACACGCCTCCGTCAGGCGATCCAGCTAGGCGGCGGTGACCGGCGTCTGCCCACGCACGGCGGGCTCCGGATGGCGCCCATCGCGTCGGACGCGAGGCAGCCGACGCCGCATCCCGCTCAGTGCTTCTAGGTCTGTCCCCCGTGACCGCGGTGCCGCAATATTGCGACTCGCCGATCGCCCGGCCGGAGCGCTTCCCGAACCCGGAACCACTTCCCCACTCGCGCGGCACACCCCCAGCCCAGGTCACGGACGTGGTCTACGGCCCGCTTACATCAAAAACTGCCCCCCAGGGGGCAGATTCGGGCCTCTTAATCGCCGATCACATACACGAAAAAGCTCTCTGAGCTGGAGCCCCCTTACGGAATCGAACCGTAGACCTTCTCCTTACCATGGATCTCCGGAAGGTTCTGTTAGCGCAGGCAGCAGGCTTGAACAGCAAGAACGCGAGCACAGACCAGCGCCCATACGCCTTGGGCAGGCTCTCACGAGCCGCGTTTGCCACTCAATCTGCCACTCAGTTTGATCTTGCTCTAATGGTGCTGGGAGGCCGTCAACCTATGACGCGGGGCCGCCTGGCACGAGCGGGCGCGCTAGCCGTCAAAGTGTGGACCTGCTCGCGGACCTGCCTCTCGGGCTGAGCCTGTTCCGGCTCGGCCGGGCCGAGGCCGACCTGGAGGCCATCCTCGACGCCCGGGTGGACTTGATCCCGGCAACAGATCTCAAGCCCGGCGTCCGGGCACGCGTCGAGCGTGACTTGGTCTGGCTGTGAGCTACCGGGAACGCCAGCGACTGGCCGACATCCAGGCCGCCATCGATGCGATCCGCTCCCACCTGCAGCGCGGAGACCTGTCCGACGGACTGATATTCGACGCTGTCCGCATCCGCCTGCTGGAGATCGGCGAGGCCGGGACCGCGCCTGAACGTCAGCCGAGCGGCGGGAGCCTGGGCAGCAACCCGATCGTATCGGATCAGGATAGGCGGTGTTCTGCCTCGCGATGCAATCCTGGCTGGTACTCGAGGCGCTCGAGGTGCCGCCTAGCCGTAAAGACCCGGACGCGTGCCGATGGCGGCGAGCCTGATTCAGCCTGCTCTTGGCCAGCCGCTCTAGCTCACACCCGACCTCTTCGCGGGCGAACGTGGCGTTCGATCGCGCCTGATAGGCATCCGCGCGTCGGCATTGTTTGCTGGTCACCGGCCTCCTGCAGGCAGGCTCGGGACAGACGACGGACCTGTGCACGGCGGAGCCGGTCTTCCAGCAGCTCAGCTACGGGCTGGATGAGGCGCGGAAGCTGGCCGTGCCACTGCCGTGGAGGCTATCCGCGGCCGGGGTCGAGCGCCTCGAGCAGATACGCGCTGGCGGCGGGGTCATGATGTCGGTCGCCATCCGGTACGGGCTCATGGGAGGAACGGGTGCACCGGACCGGCGGGAGCCGCACCGGTGTGCTGTGGGATGGCGGATGGTCAGGGACGCGGCCACCGACTGGGGCGGGGCCAGGGGCTCCCACTATCCGGCAGTGGTGTGACGAGGTCGTGGTCGAAAGCGAAGACCACGGCGGCGGCGCGGTCGCGCAACTGCAACTTGGTGAACAGGTGGTTGATGTGGGTTTTGACCGTTCCCTCACCAACGAACAGCTCGGCGGCGATCTCGGCGTTGGTCTTGCCTTGCCCGATGAGCGCCAGCACCTCACGTTCGCGGCCGGTCAGGGCATCGAGATCGGCGTCCCGCCCCGCCCGAGGCGGCGTGGCCGATCGGTAGATGGCCAGCACCCGGCCGGTGACTGCCGGGTCGAGCCAGGCACCGCCGCCGGCGACCACGCGCACCGCCCGGTGCAGATCCTCGGCGGCCGCACCCTTGAGGATGAAGCCGGACGCGCCGGCCCGCAGGACGCCGGCCAGCGTCTCATCGTCGTCGAACGTGGTGAGGGCCAGCACGGGCGGGCTGCCGTCGCGGCGGCGCAGCTCGCAGGTCGCACGCACGCCGTCGACCAGCGGCATCCGCACGTCCATCAGCACCACGTCGGGCGTGAGAGAGTCGACCGCCGCGATCACCTCGCTGCCGTCGGCGCATTCTCCGACGACGTCGAAGCCGAACTGGGTACGCAGGATGCCGCGCAGGCCGGTCCGCACCAGCTCCTGATCGTCGACCAGCAACACCCGGATCATGTCGCGCCCTCCCGCCCCCGGCTGGCGGCGAGGGGGAGCGTGGCCCGCACTAGCCAGCCCCGGCCGCCCGGCCCTGCTTCGCAGCTCCCGCCCAGCAGTTCAGCGCGCTCCACGCATGATGAGCACGCCCAGCCCGGTGCCGGTTCCCGGCTCGGCCGCGCTGTCGACGGCCAGCTCCACCGCATCCGCAGCGACGCTCAGGCGCGCCGCCGTCGGCGAACCGGGTGCGTGCTTGATCGCGTTCGTCAGTGCCTCTTGCAGGATGCGGTAGACGGCCAGACCGGTGGTGACGGGCAGCCGGCCGGGGTCGCCGTCGACGGTGAGGGTGACGTCGGCGCCCGCGGACCGGAACCGCTCCACCAGTGCGGGCAGGCCGTCCACTCCCGGCAGCGGTGCGGTGCGGCCCACGCCTTCGTGCTGGTGCAGAATGCCCACTGCCAGGCGCACCTCGGCCAGGCTCTCCCGGCCCAGCCGCTCGGCCTCGGCCAGCGCACGCGCGGCGTCGGCGGGGTCGTGCTCGACGGCCAGCCGCGCGCTGGTGACGTGCAGCAGGGAAACCGTCAGGGTGTGCGCTATGACGTCGTGCAGTTCGCGGGCGATGCGGCTGCGTTCCTCCGCCCTCGCCCGCTCCGCCAGTCCAGCCCGGGCCGCCCGCAGCTGCGAGACCAGGTCGATCTCGTGGCGGATCAGCAGGGCAGCGAGGACGGAGAACGTCACGCCCGCCATCCACGCGCCCCAGCCCGGATCAGGGTCGAACCACAGCCATTCGACCCCGAACAGGGCCAGCGCGGCGGCCCAGTACACCAGGCCGTCGCGGCGGCCCCCGATCAACCCGCACCACGCGCCGAGCAGGCACGCCGCGAACCAGCCGACATTGCTGGGCATGCCGTGCCCGAGGACGGCGATCCCGCCGGTGGCTACCGCCGCATACACCAGCAGAGGCCGCCGCTGCCAGGCTAGCAACGCTCCCGCGGCCACGGCCACTGCCGGTCATGTCTTGGATGCTACGACCGGCCCATCGCCGTTGGCCGTCCCCGGGGTCACTCGGCCGCGCCACAAGGCTATTCGGCGGACGGCGACAATCGTGACCGCCGCCGCCCGCGTTGCCACCGCCACGAGCGACCGGCGGCCGAACCCAGGCCATTCCGGTGTTCCGCCGAGCTGGCCGCTGTTTCTGTACCAGGGTCAGGAGCGACGCTGTGGGTAATGGACGGGCCGTCGCTGTAGGTGCAACGCGGGGCGACGCAGTCCAGCCATCACAGCGCCGCCTGGTGACCGGCCGTTCTCCACCCTGGGTGAGAGGGCCGGTTCTACCCACGGGCTGATGCGCGGGTGATCTCGCGTCGTGACGATGGCGGACATGAGTGAACTTGATCACCCCGGCCCGGTTGAGGCCGGCCATGCGGGCACGCTCGCGTTGGATGTTCGTGGCCTGGTGAAGTCTTACTCGGGCATGCAGGCCGTCCGGGGCGTCGACCTAGCGGTCCGCGTAGGCGAGGTGTTCGCGCTCCTCGGCCCGAACGGGGCGGGCAAGACCACCACGGTCGAGATTCTCGAGGGCTACCGGACCCGGGACCGCGGTGAGGTCAGCGTTCTTGGCGTGGATCCCGGTAGTCAGCGGGCGAGACTGAAGAGCCGGATCGGGATCGTGCTGCAGTCCACCGGTATCGACCGGTATCTCACAGTCCGCGAGACGATCGCCATGTATGCCACCTTCTACCCTCGCCCGCGGCCGGTCGATGAGGTGATCGGCATGGTCGGCCTCGAAGAGAAGCGCAATGTCCGGGTGCTCAAGCTCTCCGGGGGCCAGCAGCGGCGGCTGGACGTGGCGATTGCGCTGGTCGGCAATCCGGAACTGCTGTTCCTCGACGAGCCGACCACCGGCTTCGACCCCTCGGCCCGGCACGAGGCGTGGGAAGTGATCAAGAACCTGGCGACGCTCGGCATGACGGTGCTGCTCACCACGCACTACATGGATGAGGCGCAGTTCCTCGCTGACCGGGTCGCAGTGATCGCGGCTGGCCGGATCGTGGCCGAGGGCACGCCTGCCACGCTAGGCGGACGTCAGCTAGCCAAGGCGCGGATCCGGTACCGCCCCCCAGATGGCGTGACTCCCCCGCACGGCCTGCGCGCGCCCCCGGGACCGGATGGCTATACCGAGATCACACCCGATGACGTGGTCCAGGCACTGCACCAGCTCACCGGGTGGGCCATCGATCACGGGGCCAGCCTCGAAGGGCTGCAGGTGACAAGGCCGTCGCTGGAGGACATCTATCTCTCGCTCACCGGCCCGCCATCCGGCGGCGGCAGCCAGGCAGCCCTGGCTGGGAAGCGGAAAGGACGCACGGCATGAACGCGGCGGCGCTGACTCTCTCCCAGCTGCGTTACGTGAATAAGGCCTACTGGCGCAGTCCGGCCTCGGCGTTATTCGCCCTGGTGTACCCGCTCATGTTCCTGGTGATCTTCACATCGATATTCCGTAACTCCGATGTCCAGTTCGGCGCGAGGCGGGTGAACGAGGCCACGTTCTACGTGCCGGCCATGGTGGCCCTGGCGGTGATCACCGTCTGCTTCAACAACATCGCGGTCGTAGTCACGTTCCAGCGAGACTCGGGGTGCTCAAGCGCATCAACGGGACCCCGCTGCCCAGCGCAACGTTCTTTGGCGCCCGGATACTGCACGCGGTGCTCGTATCGGTACTGCTGGTGATAATCACGGCCGGGTTCGGGCGCGCTTTCTACCACGCTGACATCCCCACCGGGGCCACCTTGCTGCGGATGCTGGTCATGCTCGCCGTCGCCGCGGCCGCGTTCTGCGCGCTCGGGTTCGCGATCTCGGCGGTCATCCCGAATGCCGACGCCTCGCTGCCGATCGTCAACGCCGTCATCCTGCCGCTGCTGTTCCTGTCCGGGGTCTTCATCCCGCTCGGGAACAACCCCCCCGCCTGGATGCTTTCGGTCGGCCGGATCTTCCCGGTCAGGCATTTCCTCGCCGGCATGCAGGCCGGGTTCCTCGGCTCCCCGTTCAACTGGACCGACGTCCTGGTAGTAGCCGCGTGGGGGCTTGCCGGGCTCCTCTTCGCGATCCGCTTCTTCCGCTGGGAACCCCGAACAGGCTGACCCCTGAGGACACACGTTTCCCGCCGTCACAAACCCGCGTCACGCGGGCCCGGCTTGAGGCCCAGGCACGGCTGAGGATGCACTTTCGCGCGAGTCGTTGCCAGGTGACACTCGGCAGCTCTGGCCTGATGGGCGCGGGCCCTCGCTGGTCGTCGCGGTGCGCAGGACCCAGGTCATAGGGCGGATGTTCCTGGCGCCGGATTTAGCCCAAGACCTGTTCCACGAGCAGGAACCGCTCTAACGACCCGCCGTGACAAACGCTTGGTCACAAGCGCCTGCTCTATAGAGCGCGTGCCACTCAAATGCCACTCGCTCGAAGGAGGCACTCGGTTCTATATTCGAAAAACCTCAATACCTGGGAGCCCCCTTACGGAATCGAACCATAGACCTTCTCCTTACCATGTATCGGTCTGCTATTCCGCAGTGCCTGGCAGGTGGGCTGGCCTGCCAATACACGAGCGCAGGCAGGCAGTCACAAGCGCGGACAAGCTCTCGCGAGCGCTCTTTGCCACTCAATCTGCCACTCGGATTGATCTTGTAGCTGCCATCCGCACCCCGGTACTCGGTTATCGACGATCCGCTATACCGACAGCATGGAACCGGCCACCGCGGGAGCCCTGCTCCGCCGGGCGCGCAAACCGGCCGGCCTGTCCCAGGCGGACCTGGGCCACCCGGGCCGGTGTCACGCAAAGCGTGATCAGCGCATATGAGTCCGGGCAGCGCCGGCCCTCGGTCCCAGCACTCGCCCGGCTGGCCGGCGCGGCTGGCTTCGAGCTGGCGCTGGGCTTGCGCCGGCCGCCAGGCCGGCTGTGCCGGTTGCGGTGATGGTGGTGAGCGACACGATGCCCGCCTTGGCCGCGCCGTAGTTGGCCTGGCCGACGGTGCCGGACAAGCCGGTGCCCGAGGTCGTGTTGATGATCCGCCCCCACGCCCCGCAGCCCGCACCCCGCTCTCCTCTCCCAACTCGTCGCGTGCCGTCTGACCCCAAGACACTCGCGATGACCAGGCACGCTTGCACGTACTGGCGTTCGGTACAGGCACCTCAGGACAATCATCCCGCTGGCGGGGACAGCGACGGCAGGGTCCGGCTTTGCTTGACAAATCAAGCAAAAGTGCTTACTATAGAAAGCAGAAGATGAGACCAGAGAGACAAGACCCCCAGGGAGAAGAAATGACTG
>JBEKIF010000089.1:0-18453 GCA_050011895.1 Streptosporangiaceae bacterium
ACAGGGGGAATTTCGCATGCCGATGGGACTGGCAGTGATCGGTGCTGGCTACTGGGGACCGAATCTCGTCCGTACGGCACTGGCCACGCCCGCGTTCCGGCTTGATTGGCTCTGTGATCTCCAGATCGAACGGGCCAAGTCCGTGCTCGGCCCGTATACGGCAGTGCGGCCCACAACCTCATACGACGAGATCCTCGCGGACCCAGGGGTCACAGCTGTCGCTATCGCGACACCCGCGGCCACGCACTTCGACCTCGTACGGTCCGCGCTGGATGCGGGCAAGCACGTGATGGTGGAAAAGCCGCTGACGCCCTCGGCGGCAGAGGGAGAGAAACTGGCCGCGCTGGCGCACCGGTCGGGGCTTGTGCTCATGTGCGACCACACATACTGCTATACCCCGGCCGTGCGGCGGATCCGGGAGCTGATCCGCGGGGGAGAGATCGGCGAGGTCCAGTTCGTTGACTCGGTCCGGATCAACCTTGGCCTGGTCCAGCCGGACGTCGATGTCCTGTGGGATCTTGGCCCCCATGACCTGTCGATCCTCGATTTCGTGCTGCCTGAGGATGTCATTCCGGTGGCGGTGGCCGCACACACCAGCGACCCGATAGGAGCCTGGCGGGCCTGTGTGGCCTATCTGTCGATATGGCTGTCAAACGGTGCTCTCGCACATGTGCATGTGAACTGGCTGAGCCCTACCAAGATCCGGACAACTGTCTTCGGCGGCTCTCGCCGCACCATTGTCTGGGACGACACCAACCCGGCCAGACGGCTGGCCGTCCACGACCGCGGGGTGGACATGCTGGAGGCCGGTACCGTGCCTGAGGACGAGCGGCGCCAGGCCCTCATCTCGTACCGGACCGGGGACACTCTCATCCCCGCGCTGCCTGAGCGGGAGGCGCTCATGTCCGTCATGGCCGAGTTCGGCGCGGCGATCAGCGAAGGCCGACCACCACTCACCGACGCGCAGGCGGGTCTCCGGGTGCTCAGGCTGCTGGAGGCGGCGTCGCGGAGCGTGGACAACGGTGGCGCGCGGATACCCCTGAACGGAGTGGCTGGGTGATCGCCGACCGCCGCTTCCTGGTGACAGGCGGGGCCGGCACGATCGGGTCGACGATTGTCGATCAGCTTGCGGCCGCAGGCGCCCGCGAGATCGTGGTACTCGACAACTTCGTCCGGGGCAAGCCGGAGAACCTGGCCGCCGCGCTCCGGACCGGGAAGGTCAGGGTGATCGACGGCGATATCCGGGACCGGGAACTGGTCCGGTCGCTCATGTCCGGCATCGACGTCGTGTTCCACCAGGCCGCTATCAGGATCACCCAGTGCACTACGGAGCCGCGGCTGGCTCTGGAGGTACTCGTCAACGGGACCTACGAGGTCGTTGAGGCCGCGGCAGACGCCGACGTCCGCAAGGTGGTGGCCGCGTCCTCAGCATCGGTCTACGGCCTCGCCGAGGACTTCCCAACTCCCGAGCGCCACCATCCCTACGCCAACGACACCCTGTACGGTGCGGCGAAGGCATTTAACGAAGGCCTGCTGCGGAGCTTTCACGCGATGCGCGGCCTGGATTACGTGATGCTGCGGTACTTCAACGTGTACGGACCGCGCATGGATATCTACGGCCTGTACACCGAGGTGCTGATCCGGTGGATGGAGCGGATCGAGGCCGGGCAGCCGCCGCTCATCCTCGGCGACGGCCGGCAGACCATGGATTTCGTCTTCACCGAGGACATCGCGCGCGCCAACCTGCTCGCGGCGGCAAGTGACGCAACCGATGAGGTCTTCAATATCGGCAACGGCACCGAGACCAGCCTGGTCGAGCTCGCCGAGGCGCTCCAGCGAGCCATGGGCCGGGTCGGGCCGCTCGAGTTCGGGCCGCCACGCGGCGTCAACGCCGTCACGCGCCGTCTGGCCGACATCTCCCGCGCCCACCAGGGCTTGGGCTGGAAACCAGAGGTTGACCTGGAGGAAGGCCTGCGGCGGCTGGTCGCCTGGTGGCGTGCTGAGCGAGCCCCTGTGGATGAGGCTAGTGCCGGATGATCCCCGTCATGAGGCCGTGGCTCGGCGAGGAGGAGGCCGAGGCAGCCGCCGAGGCCGTGGCATCCGGCTGGGTCTCGCAGGGGCCGCGGGTCCAGCAGTTCGAGGAGGCATTCGCCGCGGCCATCGGCACTCCGCACGCAGTCGCCGTGTCCTCCTGCACCACCGCGCTTCACCTGGCACTGATCGCCGCCGGGATCGGGCCAGGAGATGAGGTCATCGTCCCGTCGCTGTCCTTTATCGGCACCGCGAATGCTGTACGTTATGTCGGCGCTCAGCCGGTTTTCGCTGACGTGGACCTGGCCACGCAAAATCTCATCCCGGAGACCGTGGAGCCGCACCTGACCGGCCGGACCCGCGCCGTCATCGTGGTCGACCAGGCAGGAGCGCCTGCTGGCCTGGGTGCGATGCGCGCACTGTGCGACCCGCTCCAGGTAACCGTGATCGAGGATGCCGCCTGCGCCGCTGGATCCACGTACCGGATCCGTCCCGCTGGTGCTGGCGCCGCGCTGGCGGCGTTTTCGTTTCACCCGCGCATGCTCATTACCTCAGGCGAAGGAGGTATGGTTACCACCCCGGATGGGGGAATCGCTGCCAGGCTCCGCCGGCTTCGCGATCATGGCATGGATGTCAGCGCGGCCGACCGGCATCGCAGCCAGCAACCGGTCATCGAGCATTACACTGAGGTCGGCTTCAATTTCCGGATGACCGACATCCAGGCCGCCATCGGCCTGGTACAGCTCCGGAAGCTCGCCCCGATCTTGGCCCGGCGCCGCGTTCTCGCCCGGCGGTATCAAGAGCTGCTATCCGGTATCCCCGGGCTGCTGACGGCCGATGACCCGCCGTTCGGCGAAACCAACTACCAGTCCTTCTGGATGCTGCTCCCAGACGAGTCCCCGATGGGTCGCGACGATCTCCTGCAACTGTTCGCCGAGGCCGGCATATCGGCGCGGCGCGGCATCATGGCCGCCCATCTGGAGCCTGCCTACGCGGACGCCGCGTCGTCCCTTCCCGTGACCGAGCGGCTGACCAAGCGCTCGCTGATCCTCCCGCTCTTCCATCAGATGACAGCGTCACAGCAGGAACAGGTGGTATCTGTCGTGACATCTGCGCTGACGAACTCGGCACCAGAAATGTCCGTCTCATGACGGTCGCGGCGAAGCGCGGACTCGTTGTTGTAGGGGCAGGCGGCTTCGGGCGAGAGACCATCGAGGCGGTCCGGGCGCTGAATGCTACCGGTGCTCGCTGGCGGCTTGCCGGGTACCTCGATGACGAACCCACACGTCACGGGACGGTGATCGGTGGGGTACGGGTACTCGGGGGCACCGAAGAACTCGGCAATATGCCCGATGTCTCCGTCGTGGTCTGCACGGGCCGGCCCGACAACTACGTCAGCCGTCCGCGGATCGTCGAGACGCTCGGCCTTCCGCCTGAGCGCTATGCGACGATTATCCATCCCTCGGCATCGGTGTCGACTACCTCGCGGCTCGGGCCAGGCACCATCTTGCTCGCTCACACGGTCCTGACCGCCGCGGTGAGCGTCGGATCGCACGTCGCAGTCATGCCGCACGTGATCCTGACCCACGACGACGTCGTCGGTGACTTCGCCACTATGGCGTCGGGAGCATGCCTTGGCGGTAACGTCCACGTGGGGCGATGCGCCTACATCGGCGCGGGCGCACTGGTGCGCGAGGATCGCAGCATCGGCGCCGGCGCGCTAGTGGGCATGGGTGCCATAGTGACGCGCGATATCCCGCCTCACGAAGTGTGGGCAGGCGTTCCAGCGCGATGCATCCGGAAAGCGACGGCTTCGATCTCGGCAGTGGGCGTAAGTAGGTGAACTGGCTTGAAGGTGGGAGAGAAGTGACCTCGATTCCGCTTGTCGACCTGGCAGCACAACACGCAGCGGTCGCCGACGATATCGCGGAGGGCTGGCAGCAGGTGCTGGACAGGACCTCCTTTATCGCTGGGCCGCAGGTCGCCTCGTTCGAGTCCGAGTATGCTGCATTCGCCGGAACGCGACATTGTGTCGGGGTGGCAAACGGAACCGACGCGATCGAGATCGCGCTGCGTGCGCTCGGTGTCGGCGCGGGCGACGAGTGCATCCTCCCGGCAAACACGTTCATCGCCACTGCCGAGGCGGTATCCAGGGCGGGCGCCACGCCGGTGCTGGTCGATTGTGCTGACGACGAGACGTACCTGATCGACACCGATGCTGTCGAAGCCGCAGTGACGCCGCGGACGCGGGCGATAATCCCGGTGCATCTCTATGGGCAGGCGGCTCCGGTAGAACGGCTGATCCCGCTGGCCGGGAAGTTCGGCGCCTGGGTGGTGGAAGATGCAGCGCAGTCGCAGGGCGCCCGGCGCGGGGGGAGGAGCGCGGGCGCGCTCGGACACGTGGCTGCCACCAGCTTCTACCCAGGAAAGAACCTCGGGGCATATGGCGACGCCGGAGCAGCGCTCACTGATTCCGATGAGCTGGCGGCGCGAATGCGGATGATCCGGGATCACGGTTCGCGGTACAAGTACGAACACGAGGTGATCGGCCTCAACAGCAGGCTCGACACCTTGCAGGCTGTCGTGCTGTCGGCGAAGCTACGCCGGCTCGCCGGATGGAATGCCGCGCGGCAGGCTGCAGCCGAGCGCTACGACAAACTGCTGTCCCAGGTTGAGGAAGTCATCAGGCCGCGCGTCCTGGACGGCAACGAGCACGTGTGGCATCTGTACGTGGTACGCGTACCGGACCGGGATCGAGTGATCAAGGAACTGCATGCGGCGGGCATCGGCGCCGGGATCCATTATCCCGTGCCTATTCACCTGACCTCTGCATTCGCCGACCTGGGGCACGCGACGGGCGCGTTCCCCGTGGCCGAGCGGGTTGCGCGCGAACTGCTGACCCTGCCGCTCTTCCCGGAGATCACGTCCGCGCAGCAGGAGCGCGTGGTGGCGGCCCTGACGGCAGCATGCAGGTGGGTGTGATGGACGTCCGCCAGCCGTTCTCTCAGGAACCGGTCGATTCCCAACCCACCAGCGTCATTCCCTTTGCCCGGCCAGCGTACGGCTCGGAGGAACCGGCCGCAGTCTATGACGCAGTAATGTGCGATGAGTTCGGTCGGTCAGGAAAGGTGCAGGAGTTCGAGCAGGCCTTCGCGGAACACGTCGGCGTGCCCTATGCAATTGCTGTCTCCTCCTGCACGACAGCACTGCATCTAGGCCTAGCCGCTTGCGGCATTAGCGTAGGTGACGAGGTCGTCGTACCCTCGCTTTCGTTCATAGCGACCGCGAATGCGGTAAAATATGTGGGCGCTACGCCGGTGTTCGCCGACGTCGATCCCGCGACCCAGAACCTAACGCCCGCGTCTATCGAGGCCGTTCTGTCGTCAGCGACGAAGGCCGTCCTGGTGGTTCATCAAGCAGGTATGCCTGCAGACCTCGATAGCATTCGCGCTGTTTGCGAACTGCGCGGCGTGGCGGTCCTCGAAGACGCGGCATGCGCGGCGGGAGCACGGTACAAAGGCTACCCTATCTCTGGTGCCGGAGGATTTGCCGCCTTCTCTTTCCACCCGCGGAAGGTACTCAGCACCGGCGAAGGTGGCGCGATCACCACCGATGACCCGGGCATGGCCGAAATCCTGCGCAGCCTGGCAACACATGGCCTGCAGCCGGTAGACTCGCCAAAAACTGGACATGAGCAGTACGTGAGGGTCGGATTCGATTATGCGATGTGCGATCCCTTGGCTGCAATCGGCATCGTTCAGTTGCGCAAGCTCGACGCGATAGTGCATCAAAGGCGCGTTCTAGGAGCGCGCTATCGAGCCCTCCTCGGCGACATCGCCGGGCTTCAAATGATCGCTGACACACCCTACGGCCGGACCAACTATCAGGCCTTCTGGGTGCTGCTCCCAGAAGACTTTCCGCTCGACCGAGACGCAACAATGAAGACCTTGATGGAGCGCGGGATTATGACGCGGCGTGGCGTCATGGCTGCACACCTGGAATCACCGTACTCGGACGTTGAGCATGTGCCCCTCCCGGTGACGGAGAGAATCACAAAGAACTCGCTTACCCTGCCACTCTTTCACGATATGACTCACGCCGAGCAGGATCGCGTGATCTCCGCCTTCCATGAAATCGCGAGGTAGCATAATGGGACCGCTGAACCGCGCTGTCATCCTCTTCCTTGGGAAGGACTCAACCCGGTGCTGAGCGAACGACTGCAACCATATCGATATACCTGGCCGTTGGACGACCTCAGGAGGGACCGCCATTGGTCCGCGAGTTCCGATGGCGCACTCGTCCGGAGCCTACCCGAGGATCCTGATGAGTTGGCACAGGACAGCCGGTGGCCTGCCTTCTTTCCGTCGCCGACCTGCCTCGTCACAAGCGGCAACGAACGCGTCGGCGCTCTCGAGAAGGTCGTGGGCCCTTCGATCGTCAACCGCTTTCCGTACGTCGTGGCATTGAGTTTCTGTAAAGAGGAACTGTCGTCCCGCCACTATGCGCGAAGCAATTTCTGCCGTATCCTTGAGGAAACCGGCACGGCGGCGGTGCAGTTCTTGATGCCAGGTGCCGATCTAGATTCGGCAATGTCCGCAATCACCTCGGTACCGGACTCCGCTACCACGTCCAGGCTCGCACGCTCGGGCTTGGACATTCGTCCTGCTTTGACTAGCGATACTCCGGTATTCTCGTCCGCATATCTGGTATACGAAGCGGCCCTAGCTAAACCAATGACCGACCATCTAGGCGTCCAGGTGTATGACGAACCTTGGGTCGACGCCGGTAGTCATCGCGTCTATTTCCTAGAGATCAACGCCATTCTTCTCCGGGATGACATCGCCAGTGGTCACCGTCAGATTCGGTGGACAAGCCTACCTAGCTTCCACCCAAGATACTCAGCTGGCACCGAGGCTCATGCCATTCCCGTGGGCGCTGCATCGCCTGGTCGTTACCAGAAGAGCTACAATCCGAGATACTCTTTTCCGTCAGCCGGGACCATTGCTTTCCAGGCTGATAGCCACGCGTACGGCATGGCCGTGAAGTATCTATCCCGCGAAGACCCGTGGATTCTCGACGACGACCAGGCCCGGTGGCCGTGTTTCTTCCCTCAGTCCGCTGCCATGATCACCTCGCGGCATGGTGATCACATGAATGTGATGCCATGTGGTTCTACCGCCATTGTGAGCAGACGCCCACTGACCATAGCTCCCTGCGTGTCTTATGCAGAGATTAACCAGAGATATGCGCCGCGTGCATCTCTCGAGCTGATCAGGGCAAGCGGGAGGTTTGGGGCTGGGGTGCCGTTTATCGACGATCAGGTTGTCAGTGCAATAAAATATGCTGGCAATACATCGCTGAAACACCGTGATGATAAGCTCTGGCAAACGGGATTGGGCGTGGGAGACTGGTCTGGTATGCCGTACTTCCCGGAGTTGCCTATCCACTTTGACTGCCGCCTGGCCGGCGAGATACGGCTTGGTACCCATTTGATGTTTCTGGGCGTCGTGGAATCAATTCGGGTGCGACCAGACGTCACACCGGATAACCCGCTGACATGGTGTACCTGGGCAGACGTGGAACTGGCGTCGGAAAGTTGGCCCAAAGAAGAGCAATTGCGGGTTCGATTGCCGACGTAAGGTCCAAGAGGCATCGCCGACGCGTGCACATTAGCAACCTAGACCTGATTGATGTGGCGGTGGATCGGCGCCGCCCGGAAATGATCCGGTGACGGTGGTTCAGGCCGCGCCAGATTGGATCACGTTGACGCGGAGGTTACCGGCTCGGTAGCCCAGCAAGTGCTGGAAGTACTGAGTGCCAGGCGGTTCCCGGAGGGCGGAGCCAGCGACTAGGTGCTCGACCCCGGAGCAGCCCAGGTCGAGGGCGATGAAGGTGTGCAATTGATACCGCGCCCAGGACGCGTCCGGCTGCTGGTCGGGACGGCTGACCAGGGCGAACAGCACCGCGAACTGCCCGAACAGGGCGGCCCCGGCGAAGGCCAGCGCCGCCCCGTGGGCGTCCCGGGCCACGTAGTAGGCCACCTGCTGCCCTGGCCCGGGCCTGTCCTGCTCCGGGCCCGGCTTGTTGCCCCGGGCCTCCAGGACGGCGCTCACCGCCTCGAACCACGTCTCATATGTGACCCGGGAAGAGGTCACCCCGAGGGCGCGGGCGCGGCGGAGGTTGGTGCGCAGGGCCTGCCTGGGACGGCCGACCAGGTAGTGCTCCTCGGCGGCGCACAGGTCGAGGATGGCCCAGGCCAGCCTGCGCCGCGGACCGAACCAATGATGCCCGAACCACCATGCGTCCGCGTCAGCCTGCCGGACCCGGAGGTCGGTGACGGGCAGTCGCCATACGGCGGCGAGGATCCGGAGCAGGGCCGGCTGCCGCGCCACGCTCCCGATCAAGGCCGAGGCCGGAGAGGAGTTGGGCAAACGCCGGGCCAAGTCGCTAGCGGCGCGGAACTCCCAGCTGCCATAGCGGAGCTCTCGCCGCTGGACCGGCGTCCCATTGGCGCAGCCGTAACCCCGCGACCCTGGACCGGTCCGTCCCGGCTTCCGGCTCGATGCTGGCTGTCTCGCTGTCGGCGACACAGGCGACCGCTCCCCTCTGCTGCTGTCGGCCAGCAATAGATCCGGCTCATGACACCCCGTTGGCTCCCCCTGACTCTACTGAGTACAGCGCGCTGCAGCTGCATCGGACAGATGACGAGCAGGAAGCCGCCGCCGCCAGCGCCGGTCAGCTTGGCACCTGATGCGCCGCACCGGGCGGCCGAACAAGGCTCCCGCCGTCCTCCTGGTAGTTGTCCGGGTGCTCAGTGATGCTGGCGGCTGGCGATCTCGATCTCGGCTGTGGAGCGGAAGATGTCTCTGGCACCAGCAGCCAGCTCAGATTTGGACTGCCCGAAGAGTGTGGCCGTTACAACTGCCTGTTGATCCTCGCCGTCCGACCTTACGGAGATTGCCGCCTGGCAGTCCCCTGCACCCTTGGCCAGTTCGGCGAGTGCCTGTCCGTAGGCCGTCTGCATCGCGGCGACGGGGATCTGCGGTCCCGCCTCGGCGGTCGAGACGCTGCGGGCGAGCTGGGTGCAGGAGTATTTCATCTCCACGTACTGCCGGATCCCGCCCGCCTGCAGGGCGTCTCCGAACAGGCGCGTCACGGCGGCCAGGCGGGTGCCCCCCGGGCCGGACTGCCAGGAGATGACGCGGCTCTGCAGGTTAGCGGGCAGGCTGAGCGCCCCCCCGCTCTCGGCGACCAGGGCGGCCGAGGGAAACTTGCCTGCGGCCTTGCTGCTGTTCGGGGCCTGGTGGACCGGGCTCGCCTTGATGCTGCCTGGGGCGGGCGAGGTTCCGCTGCTGTTCGGGGCCTGGTTGACCGGGCTCGCCTTGATGCTGCCTGGGGCGGCCGAGGTTCCCCCAGTCGCGGCAGACGTACCGGCCGCAGTGGCCTGATGACTTCCACCGCCGACGGCCACAGCGATCAGGGCCGCTGACACACCGGCCAGCACGACCAGGGACAGCGCGATCCTGAGCCAGGCCGTCTTGTGGCGAGGCACGGAGAATCGGCCGGTCGGCCGCTGTCGGGTGTCCTGTGGCGGCTCATGAGGCTCCTGTGGCAGCTCATGAGTATCCTCTGAGGCCTGACCCAGCTGGCCTGGACTGGTCATCGCGTCCCTCCCCGAAGTGCTCAAAGGTTAGACTCCTGAGCACCTGGTTCGGCTTACCCGCTCGCACAAGCAACAGCTAACACCGGGTCGGCCGCGGTGATACCGGAGGGCGCCGTCAGCATCGCGTCTAGGCCAGCAGCGTCCGGCCGTAGTAGTCGCTGGAGTTGGCCACGCCGGGCAGGGCGAAGAAGTAGCCGCCGCCGAACGGGTTGATGTAGTCGACCAGCGGCTCCCCGGCCAGCCTGGTCTGCACGGCCTCGAACTGGCGCCCGATGTCCTGCTGGTAGCACGTGAAGATGAGCCCCATGTCCAGGTCGCCCACGACGTCCACACCACGGTCGTAGTTGTAAGCGCGCCGCAGGATCCGGCTGGACGCAGTCTGCGGAGTCCTGGGGTTGGCTAGCCGGATGTGCGCATCAAGCGGGATCACGGCGCCATACGGGTCCTTGCCGTAGTTAGGTATAGAGAACTCGTTGTTTCCGTCCAGCGGGGCGCCGTTGTCGCGGCGCCGCCCGAACATGTTCTGCTGCTCGGTGATGTCGACTCGGTCCCAGAACTCGACGAACATCCGGATCAGCCGGATGACCAGATAGCTGCCGCCCGCGGTCCACGATGGCTCACCGCGGGCACCCGGCTGGACCCAGACCAGGCTATCCATCTCGGCGGCATCGCCGGTGCCGGGGTTGGCGATACCGTCCATGAACCCCATCAGATTGCGGGGCGTGGTGCCGGCTGGGCGCGGCGCGCTGGAAAAGCCGTCGATGCGCCACAGCACCTGCATGCCCCCCCGCGTGTTCTTGGTGATGTCGCGCATGGCATGCAGGACCGTGTCGGTGCTGCCCGCGGACAGCTGCATGCTCAGGTCACCCTGGCATTGGGCCGGGTCAAGCTCGTCGTCGGGGAAGGGCTCCATCGTGGTCAGGTGCGCGGGCTTCCGGTTCGCCAGGCCGAAACGGTCATCGAACAGCGAGGCACCGACGCCGACGGTGACGGTCAGCTCGTCCGGCACGACGACCGGGCCCAGGATACCGGAATCGGATGGCGGCCCGGTGATCCCGACCGGCGGAGGCGTGCCGCCGGCGGTCAAGAAGCGGGCGCGGTCCGTCAGCGTCTGGAACAGGTCCGTTAGCTCGCCACGTCCTTCGGCGGTGACCGTGAATGACAACACGGCCGTCTGCCGCTGCGGCTTGGGCAGGATGCCCGTCTGGTGCGGGCCATGGAACGGCACGGCCGGAAGATGCGCCTGCGGATCGGTTGCCCCGACCGCAGCCGGGCGGGCTGCGCGGGACGACGCACTAGTCGCATAGCCCGCCGCCACGCTGCCTGCCACGCCCGCCGCCGCGCCAGTGCCCAGCACCCCGCGCAGAAATGCCCGCCGCGCGGGATGCGAGGACCGCCTGCCGGGCGCGCCCGTGGGCTGCGCTGGGTCACTCACGGGACAACCCTGTCAGCTTCGAAGTCGACAGGGAGCGGGGAGAGCAGTTCCAGTGTCTGCCCGGCGGCGGCGTCGATCATCTGCCGCTGGGTGGTCGTGAGTTCGCTGGCCGGTGTCCAGCCGCGGCTGGTCTTCTCGGCATCGATGAGGCTCTGCAGCCGGTCTAGCCAGGTGTACAGTGCGGACAGATCGGGGTACCGGCTGACCAGCAGCGGATACAGCATCTTCAGCTGCGCGCGAGTTGCGTCGATCCCGGCCGCCGTCGTGGCCAGGGTGGTCCCGCTGCCGAAGTCGGCCTGCCCGCTGATCTGGAACCGCATCGCGTTCTCCAGGATCTCGTGAGTGCGCAAGGCAACATCGCCTAGGTTCTGGGGCAGCTGGAGTTGCATGCCGCCATAAGCCGGTATCAGCGACCGCACGTCGGTTTCCAGTTGGTTCGCCGGGCCGGTCAGTTCGGCGGCTGACTGGCCGTGCCAGAGCCCGTACTCCAGCCGGTAGAACCCGGTAAAGCCGGGGTCGTGGACACCGCCGGGCAGCCCGAACGGCAGACCGTCAATCATGTCGTCGTAGTCGCCGAACATCCCGTACGCGCTGCCCAGTCGCTCCCACATCAGGTGGGCGGTCAGCCAAACGGTCCGGGTGGCGGCCAGATCACCGGTTCTCACATCGGCCGCAAGCACGGTGACCTGCCCCGCCAGTGCGCCCAGGCCACCGACGATGTAGGCACGGGACTCGTCAGCCACCGTTTCCATCTGGCTGTAACTGACCGGGATAATGCCAGCGCCGCCGCGTACGTGTCCCGGGATCACGATGGCACGACCGATTAGCTCAGAGTAGGTGGAGCCTGAGCAGTCCAGAGCGTAACTGCCCGACCCCAAATCAACCTGCATGGGCTGGGTCGTGCCCGGCCCGAGTGCCTCTATCCGCGCGTAGACGGCGAAGGTGCCAGCGCCGATGAGCGCGACGTCGATGGGGCCGGTCCAGGCGTTATGGATCTGCAAGGTCTGCAGCCCGGCCGCCGGATGCCGCCAGCCGGTGCCGCATGCCGTGGCCGATACGGTGAGCACGGTGCCGGCCTTCGGTGCCGTCGAGGTTCCTGCGCATCCCGGCAGCAGGCTGGCCGCCGTGAGGATGACCGCATACCTCGCAGCCCGGGAGGCGACCCTCCGACGGTAGCCAATTGACATGGTGGTCGTCATCACCTCCTCACAGTTCCCCGTGTTCGACGCCCGACGATGCGTTACGGGTTACCTGCTGCGGCAGACCTGTTGAACAGGGCCGGACAAGCCTTCCGCACCGCCGGCGAACGGACGGGGCCAGAGTTCGCGGCTGGTGGTGGTGCCCACGTGGTAGGAAACTCCTGATGTCGTTACCATTTTGTTACATGCTGCTTGCCATCACAATGGGCCGTTCGCGCGTCCCCGTTCCGTAAAGAAATTTCCGGTGGGGAGGCCCATGTCAGGCATCAGGCTTCATATACGCCGGGCATCGTGGCCACGACTGGTCGTCGGCCTCACCCTCGTGGTGTCTCTCAGTCTGCTCTCCGTGATCGGTGTGCGATCACTCTCTCTGGCCAGTGTGCGGTCACCGGCGAGTATGCGGTCAGCGGCCAGCGTGCGGTCAGCGGCTGCAGCTAACCCGTGTGGCCCGCCAGTAACCAGCGTGATCGCCTGCGAGAACACGTTGCCGGGGGACCCGACTACCGACTGGCAGGTGACCGGGGCGGGGGATCCGACGATCCAGGGCTTCGCCACGTCGATAAGCGTGGACGTCGGGCAGACCGTGTACTTCAAGATCAACACCCCAGCCACCAAGTACCACATCGACATCCTGCGCCTCGGGTACTACCAGGGCGACGGCGCGCGCAAGGTCGTCTCGGACATGCAGCCAACCGCCACGCTCCCGCAGATCCAGCCGACTTGCCTGAATGACGAAAGCGGTCCCACCGGGCTGATCGACTGCGGCAACTGGGCGGTGTCGGCGTCGTGGGCGGTGCCGACCACGGCCGTGTCCGGCCTGTACGTCGCCCATCTGGTCCGCGATGACAGCGGCGGCAGCGACAACGGCAGCCTCATCCCGTTCGTCGTCCGTAACGACGCCAGCCATTCTGACATCCTGTTCCAGACCGATGACGAGACGTGGCAGGCGTACAACACCTACGGCGGCAACAGCCTGTACCAGTGCACAACCGACGACCCCCAATGCCCGCCCCCGGCCGACGCGCCCTACACGGGCGCCTCGAAGGTGTCCTATAACCGGCCGTTCAACACCTGCGCGAATCCGAACGGGGACGAGCAGACGTACAGAAGCTGCTTCATGTACGCCGAGTACCCGATGATCCGTTTTCTGGAGGAGAACGGGTACGACGTGAGCTACACCACCGGCGAAGACATGTCGTCTATCTCACCGCCGGCCACGACGAGTACTGGTCTGGCCAGCAGCGCGCCAACGTCACAGCCGCCCGCGACGCCGGCGTGAACCTGGCCTTCTTCACCGGGAACGAGTCGTTCTGGAAGACCCGGTGGGAGCCGAGCATCGACGGGTCCAACACCCCGAACCGGACGCTGGTGACCTACAAGGAGACGCATTACAACGCAATCACCGATCCGGAGGACCCGCCCACCTGGACGGGGAGCTGGATGGATCCCCGGTTCAGCCCGCCGGCGGACGGCGGGGACCCGCAGAACTCGCTGACCGGCCAGCTGTCCGACGTCAACGGCACTACCAGCATTGACATCACGGTGCCGTATCAGTACAGCAAGCTGCGGTTCTGGCGCAATACCCGGGTGGCCAGCCTGTCACCGGGTCAGTCGACTACGCTCGATTCCGGTGGCGGCATGCTCGGCAACGAGTGGGACGTCGACGCCGACAACGGGTTCCGGCCTTCGGGGCTGATGGACATGTCCTCGACGACCGATACCAGCGCCGAGGTCTTTACCGACTACGGCAGCTACACCCAGCTGGACAGCACCGCCACCCATCACCTGACGTTGTACCGCGCCGCCAGCGGCGCCCTGGTGTTCGGCGCCGGGACCATCCAATGGTCGTGGGGGCTGGACAACGGGACCGGTGGCGGCAACGGGGGCGGCCCGGTCGATTCCGCCGCGCAGCAGGCTACGGTGAATATTCTGGCCGATATGGGCGCGCAACCTGCCACGCTGATGGCGGGGCTCACGCCTGCCACGGCGTCGACCGACACCACCCCGCCCACCTCGACGATCACGTCGCCGTCCCAGGGGGCGACCTTCTCCGACGGTGCGCCGGTGACCATCAGCGGGACCGCGACCGACGCGGGCGGCGGCGTGGTCGCCGGGGTCGAGGTTTCCACCGATGGCGGCAGCACCTGGCACCCGGTGACCACTATGTCGGCGGCGAATACCTCCGTGACCTGGAGCTACTCGTGGATCGCCCACGGGTACCCGACTACCACGATCAAGACCCGGGCCGTTGACGACAGCGGCAACCTGGAGACTCCGGGCCCGGGCGTCACCGTCAGCGTGCAATGCCCGTGCTCGATCTGGGGAACCAACGTCACGCCGGCCACCCCGGATTCGGGTGACCCCGCCTCGATCGACGTGGGCGTCCAGTTCCAGTCCAGCATCAACGGCTACATCACCGGGATCCGCTTCTACAAGTCCAGCGCCAACACCGGGACCCACATCGGCAACCTGTGGAGTTCTACCGGCCAGCTGCTGGCCAGCGCCACCTTCACTAACGAGACGGCCTCCGGCTGGCAGCAGGTCAACTTCTCCCAGCAGGTGCCGGTAACGAAGAACACCACCTACGTCGCGTCCTATTTCGCGCCCAAGGGGCACTACTCCGAGGACGGCTATTACTTCTACACCACCCCGCCGATGGGGACGGATCCCACCATCACCAACGTGAACAGCCCGCCGCTGCAGGCCCTGCGGAACACCAACGGCGTCGTCAACGGCGTCTACTCCTACTCCGGCAGCAGCACCTTCCCGACCAGCTCAGCTAACGCTTCGAACTACTATGTGGACCCGGTCTTCTCCCCGGCGTTCAGCAACCCGCCTGGCCCGGTGGGCAACGTCAGCGCGACCGCGGCCAACGCCTCAGCGAACCTGACCTGGTCCGCTCCGACGTCGGGCGATCCGGTCACCACCTACACCGTCACGCCCTACATCGGATCGGCCGCCCAGACCCCGACCACAGTCACCGGAAACCCGGCGCCGACCTCGGCGACGGTGACCGGGCTGACTAACGGCACCACCTACACATTCACCGTCACCCCGTCCAACCCGGCCGGCTCGGGGCCGGCCTCCTCGCCGTCGAACGCCGTAACCCCGAACGTGCCGCCGGCGGTGACGGCGGTGACACCGAGCGCAGGGTCGACCGGTAACGCGGTGTCGGTGGCGCCGACGGCGACGTTCTCGCAGCCGGTGACGCCGGGCACGGTGTCGTTTACCATGGTCGATTCCGGCGGGAACACCGTGGCCGGGACGGTGAGCTTCAACGCCGCGGACACGGTGGCGACGTTCACGCCGACGAACCCGCTGGCGGCCGGTACTACGTACAAGGCGACGGTGTCGGGGGCGCAGAACGCCTCGGGCACGCCGATGAGCGGCCCGTCCTCGTGGAATTTCACGACCGCTTGGCAGTGCCCGTGCAGTATCTGGCAGGACGGGACGCCGACCGGCGCGGCAGACACGACCGATACCAGCGCCATAACCCTTGGCGTGCAGTTCCAGGCGGCCAGCAGCGGGTACATCACCGGGGTCCGGTTCTACAAGGAGGCCGATAACGCCGGCACCCAGACCGGCGGCTTGTGGACCGCCTCGGGGACGTTGCTGGCGTCGGGGACGTTCAGCAACGAGACCGCGTCGGGGTGGCAGGAGCTGGACTTCTCCAGCCCGGTGGCGGTCACCGCGGGGACCACGTACGTGGCGTCGTATTTCACCAGCGCCGGGCATTACGCGGCCACCCAGCAGGGGCTGGCGTCGGCGGTGGCCAACGGGCCGCTGACCGCGCTGGCCGGCGGCGGGGTCTACGCCTACGGCTCGTCGAACACGTTCCCCACCAGCGCCTATGCGGCGTCCAACTACTGGGTCGACGTGGTGTACTCGCCGACATCGGGCAGCACGCCGCCGGCGGTGACGACGGTGACGCCTAGTTCGGGGGCGAGCGGTGTTGCGGTGTCGGTGGCGCCGACGGCGACGTTCTCCCAGCCGGTGACGCCGGGCACGGTGTCGTTCACCGTGAAGAATTCGGGCGGGAACAGCGTGGCCGGGTCGGTGAGCTTCAACGCCGCGGACACGGTGGCGACGTTCACCCCGTCCAGCTCGCTGGCCGGGAGCACCAGCTACACCGCGACGGTGTCGGGGGCGCAGAACGCCTCGGGGACGCCGATGAGCAGCCCGTTCTCGTGGAGCTTCAGCACCGGCTCGGTGGGTTCGTGCCCCTGCAGCATCTGGCAGGACGGGACGCCGACCGGCGCGTCGGACACGACCGATGCCAGCGCGATAACGCTGGGGGTGCAGTTCCAGGCGGCCAGCAGCGGGTACATTACGGGGGTCCGGTTCTACAAGGAGGCCGACAACACCGGCACCCAGATCGGCGGTTTGTGGACCGCCTCGGGCACGTTGCTGGCCAGTGGCACGTTCAGCAACGAGACCGCGTCGGGGTGGCAGGAGCTGGACTTCTCCTCCCCGGTGGCGGTCACCGCGGGGACCACGTACGTGGCGTCGTATTTCACCAGCACCGGGCATTACGCGGCCACCCAGAACGGGCTGGCGTCGGCGGTGACGAACGGGCCGCTGACCGCGCTGGCCGGCGGCGGGGTCTACGCCTACGGCTCGTCGAACACGTTCCCCACCAGCGCCTACCTGGCGTCCAACTACTGGGTCGACGTGGTCTACTCGCAGACATCGGGCGCCACGGTCCCGGGGGCGCCGACGGGGGTGTCGGCGACGGCGGGTAACGGGTCGGCGTCGGTGAGCTGGACGGCGCCGGGCAGTGGCGGCAGCGCGATCACGAGTTACACGGTGACGCCGTATGTTGGGTCGGCGGCGCAGACGCCGGTGACGGTGTCCGGCAGCCCGCCGGCCACTAAGGCGACGGTGACCGGGCTGACCAATGGGACTAGTTATACGTTCACGGTGTCGGCGACCAACGCGGTCGGCACCGGGCCGGCTTCGTCGCCGTCGAATGCGGTGGCGCCGAGTGTGCCGCCCACGGTGACGGCCGTGACGCCTAGTTCGGGGGCGAGCGGTGTTGCGGTGTCGGTGGCGCCGTCGGCGACGTTCTCGCAGCCGGTGACGCCGGGCACGGTGTCATTCACGGTGGTGAACTCGGCCGGGAACACCGTGGCGGGGTCGGTGAGTTTCAACGGCGCGGACACGGTCGCGACGTTCACGCCGACCAGCTCGCTGGCTGGGAGCACCACCTACACGGCGACGGTGTCAGGGGCGCAGAATGCCTCCGGGACGCCGATGAGCAGCCCGTTCTCGTGGAGTTTCACCACTGCTGGGCAGCCGTGCCCGTGCAGTATCTGGCAGGACGGGACGCCGACCGGTTCGTCGGACACGACCGATGCCAGCGCAGTGACCCTGGGGGTGCAGTTCCAGGCCGCCAGCAGCGGGTACATCACCGGTGTCCGGTTCTACAAGGAGTCCGATAACACCGGCACCCAGATCGGCGGTTTGTGGACCGCCTCGGGGACGTTGCTGGCCAGCGGGACGTTCAGCAACGAAACCGCGTCCGGGTGGCAGGAGCTGGACTTCTCCGCGCCGGTGGCGGTCACCGCGGGGACGACGTATGTGGCGTCGTATTTCACCAGCACCGGGCATTACGCGGCGACCCAGAACGGGCTGGCCTCGGCGGTGACCAACGGGCCGCTGACCGCGCTGGCCGGCGGCGGGGTCTACGCCTACGGCTCGTCCAACACCTTCCCCACCAGCGCCTACCTGGCGTCGAACTACTGGGTTGATGTGGTGTATTCGCAGTCGGGCAGCACGCCGCCGGTGGTGACGACGGAGTCGCCTAGTTCGGGGGCGACGGGTGTCGCGGTGTCGGCGGCGCCGTCGGCGACGTTCTCGCAGCCGGTGCAGCCGGGCACGGTGTCGTTCACGGTGAAGGATTCGGGCGGGAACAGCGTGGCGGGGTCGGTGAGTTTCAACGCCGCGGACACGGTGGCGACGTTCACCCCGTCCAGCTCGCTGGCCGGGAGCACTACCTACACGGCGGCGGTGTCGGGGGCGCAGAATGCCTCGGGGACGCCGATGAGCGGCCCGTTCTCGTGGAGCTTCAGCACCGGCGCGGTGGCGCAGTGCCCGTGCAGTATCTGGCAGGACGGGACGCCGAC
>JBEKIF010000090.1:0-12439 GCA_050011895.1 Streptosporangiaceae bacterium
AATACACAGCGTGACTGGCGAACGGGACAGCCCCCGGTGTTACGTGGCACCGTTCATGATCCGGTCGTTACGAGATCGGCAAACAGCCGAGCGGACGACATTCTCGGCGGTCACCTGATCCCTGATGATCGCGCGGACCGACTCGGGTACGACCGCAACACCGGCGGCGCCAAGCTGCTCGATCAGCGCGGTCTTTCCTGGGCCCGGGCACTCTGCCCGTGCATTTGACCCTCCGCTTCAATGTCGCATGTTCATGCTCCGGCATGCAGCGGCCGCCGCGACTCGCATGAGGAAAGATAGCCCTCTCACCAGCGAGAACATCAGAAAGACAGGGATCCCAGGCTGATGCCGACTACGCCCGGAAGACAAGATCCCCACAAAGGCCCACAAGCGGTGGCTGGCCTGAAGTCGCAAAACCCGTGGTCAGGGGCGGGGTCGAACCGCCGACCTTCCGCTTTTCAGGGGTCCTATCACCCCTGAAACCATATTTCGAAGAGCATCCATAAGCCCAGCTCACCCGCATTGTCGCTGGTCAGCCAGTCTTGTAGCCAGCATAGCGACCGTGCCGCCGAGTACCGCATAGTTCCGTTTCGTCTGTGGGCTTTCTGTGGGGCCTTCGCCCGGCCGCGGACTTGTGGGGAAATTGTGGGCCTCGCGGTAGCACGCGGCACTGGAGTGCACGGCAGGTGGTGAGCGTGATGCACTAGCTGAACGTGGCTGACGCGGCGCGGCGGGCGGCGCCGGCTTGTCGCCTTGAGGGGGGGTGATGCCTGCTTGCTCATCGCTTCCCCGCCCGGCCGGCCTGGCCGGCCCGCACGGCGGCCTCGATTTTGTCGCCGGTGTTCTTGTCGATGCTGCGCCAGTACTGGAAGGCGCGTTCGAGGACGGGCTGGGTGACGCCGTTGAGGAGGTGGCCGGCCACGTTGGTGACGAGGCGGTCGCGGGCGTCGTCGTCGAGGACTTGGCGGATCATGGTGCCGGCCTGGCCGAAGTCGTCGTCCTCGGCGCGCAGGGTGTAGGCGGTGCGGACCATGTCACCGTCGGAGTGCCAGCCCGCGGTCGGGCCCGCGATCGCGATGTCGGCGGCGGGGCCGCCCTTGGAGTTCGGGGCGTAGACCGGGTCGCTGACGTTGACCAGCCGCATGACCCCGTCCTTGCTGTAGGAGTGGACGGGGACGGCGGGCGAGTTGACCGGGATCTGCTTGTAGTTCACGCCGAGCCGGGCCCGGTGGGCGTCGGAGTAGGAGAACCCGCGGGCCAGCAGCATCCGGTCCGGGGACAGGCCGATGCCGGGCACGAGGTTGTTCGGCTCGAACGCGGCCTGCTCCATCTCGGTGTGGTAGTCGGTGACGTTCCGGTGCAGGGTCAGCTTGCCGGTCTCGATCAGCGGGTAGTCGGAGTGGGGCCAGACCTTGGTCAGGTCGAACGGGTTGAACCGGTAGGTCCTGGCGTCCTCGAACGGCATCACCTGCATATACAGCGTCCAGCTCGGGAGGTCCCCGGCGGCGATGTGGTCGTACAGGTCCCGCTGGTGATAGTCCGTATCCAGGGCAGCCATCTGGTCGGCCGCATGCTGGGTGAAGAACTCGATGCCCTGGTCGGTCGTGAAGTGGTACTTAACCCAGAACCGCTCCTCGCGGCTGTTGAGCCACAGATACGTATGGCTGGAGTAGCCGTTCATGTGCCGCCACGTCCGCGGGATGCCTCGGTCGCCCATCAGCCAGGTCACCTGGTGCGCGGACTCGGGAGACAGCGTCCAGAAGTCCCACTGCATGTCGTGGTCGCGCAGGTTGTTGTCGGCCCGGCGCTTCTGGGAGCGGATGAAGTGCTGGAACTTCATCGGGTCGCGGACGAAGAACACCGGGGTGTTGTTCCCGACCATGTCGTAGTTGCCCTGGCTGGTGTAGAACTTCAGTGCGAAACCGCGCGGGTCCCGCCAGGTGTCCGGGCTGCCCCGCTCCCCGGCCACCGTCGAGAACCGGATCAGGGTGTCGGTCCTGGTGCCGGGCTGGAACACCGCGGCCTTGGTATAGGCGCTGACGTCGCCGGTCACCTGGAAGTACCCGAACGCCCCGCCGCCCTTGGCATGCGGCTGCCGCTCGACGATCCGCTCCCGGTTGAAATTCGCCATCTGCTCGATCAGGTAATGGTCATGCAGCAGCACCGGGCCATCGGGACCGACAGTCAGCGAATGCTCATCACTCTCCACCGGGATCCCAGCATCGGTCGTCGTCGGCGGTGGCTGTTGCTCGGACATCGGGGACCTCTTTCCTCGGGGGCCTGAATAGGTGGTCCGCTTTCGGCAGTCAGGCTGTTCGCCCTGGGCGCCGTCACTGCCCTGTCAGGCGATCGCGTGGATGCCTTTTGATGTCGGTACTTTCTTTCCAGCCGCATACTGCCTGCCGGCTGTCATGCACGGCAGGCCAGTGCGCGACACTCAGTGTTCCGCGCGATTTCCTAAACGCCTCCGGCAGCGGCGCGGATGACGTCGAGGACGTAGTCGGGGGTGGGACAGCATGGGGACGTAGCTGCTGTCGATGTCGTAGGTGGTGGCGCCCATCCGCCTGGCCGCGGCCCGCTCGAGTTCCGGGTTTACGGACTGGTCGTGGTTGGCCACGATGTATCGCGCCGGCGAGCTGGGCGATGACGTACCCCGGGGGGCGTACGCCCAGGGGAATTGCCGGTTGATGGCCAGCCCGAGCGTCACCGCGGGGTTGAGATGGGTACCGGAAATGTGGCCGAGGCTGGCGACTGCGATGGCCAGGGCCAGGCCGCCGGCCACGGGCACCGCCAGGGACCCGTAGGGGGTCCCGGCGACCGGTCGGGACAAGGAGGCCGCGACGGCGGTGCTGGTGATGGCCAGGACCAGGACGAAGGTGCCGGCCGCCTCGGCGGTGACCGCGCGAGCCCGGTTGCGCTCAAGCTGGTGGCCGTGCAGGAACGCGACTGCGCTGCCACCGGCGGCCGGCTGGCCTGATTGAGGGCTGATGCTGGTTGCTTTCATGGTCATCAATCCGCTGGCAGTCGGCTGAAAATCGGTGGGGAAGGATCTGTTCGTGGTTGCCGGGTCTGCGGACCTGTGCGCTCAGGGCCGTGACTGCGCTAAGGCGTTCTGCGGGACCGGTGCGCCGCGGTTGGGGTTGCCGATATGCCAGTTGCGCGGCGCAGGAGAGTGAGGACTTCAGTGTCCAGCCGGTGGGCGACTTGGGAGACGGCGGCGTTCTGGTAGGGCGCGATCGCGCTGGTGACGGTGTCGTAGGCGACCTGGGTGCCGCCGCCGGCCAGTTCCTGGATCAGGATGGTGACCGGCGCGTAGGAGCCCGCATCGGCAATGTGGCGGGTCATCTGCCCCATGGTGACCGGGTTGCCGGCGATCAGGCGGACCAGCCGCCGCCCGGCCTGATCCGCCTGCGGGTCGAGGGCCAGTACGGTGTCCAGGTCGAGGTGGAGGAACCGCATCAGGCCAGCGCTGCCCTGCGCCTGCCCGACCAGCGCGCTGAGTTCCTCATAGGAGGTACTAGCCGCCAGCCTGGCGAACAGCGCCCCGATGTCGGGCTGGCTGATGCTCTCGTAGACGACGTCCAGGACGACATGGAAAGGCCGTTCGCTGGTCAGCACATGGCGGCGGACGGGTATGTCGAGCACCTGCTCGGATGCCACCGGTTCCTCCCTGTGAGCTGGCTCTTTCTGGGCCCCCGCTCGCCCCGGTCGGCGAGCAGGGGCCAGAAAGCGGCACGATTCCCTAAACGCCTGCTGCGGCGGCGCGGATGACGTCCAGGACGTTGTCGGGCTGGGACAGCATGGGGCAGTGGCTGCTGTCGAACTCGTAGGTGGTGGCGCCCATCCGCTTGGCGGCGGCCCGCTCGAGGTCGGGGTGGACGGCCTGGTCGTTTTTGCCCACGATGTACCAGCTCGGCTTGGTCCGCCACGCGACGCCGGGGGCGTTGTGGCTGAACAGCTCGACGGACGGGGGCCAGGCGGTCGCCCAGACGACCTTCTGCTCTTCCTCGGGCAGGTCGCCGCAGAAGCAGGCAGCGCCGCCGGGGAGCATCCACACCCGCCCGTCGGCCACCTCGATCTGGCCGAACGCCGGCGTCTGGGGGAACTTGTCCTGCTCGGCCTGGGATGTCTCGGTCTCGTCCGGGCCCAAGGCGTTGATGTACACCAGCCCGACCACCCGCTCGTCGGTGCCCGCGGCGGTGATCACGGCGCCGCCGTAAGAGTGGCCGACCAGGATGGCCGGGCTGTGCACCCGGTTGAGGGTGCGGATCGTCGCGGCCACGTCGGCCTCGTTGGTGTCCAGGCCGTACTGCGCGCAGATCACCTCATACCCCTCCGCCTGCAGCGTTGGGACCAGCTTGTTAAAGCACGACCCGTCCGCCCAGATGCCGTGACAGAACACGATGCTCGGCTTGGTTGGCGTGGACATGGCTTCCTCCTGAAGGGTGTTGGCGACGGCTCCAGTCGGGGAGCCCCACAGACACCAGCCTGGCCGGACAGGCGACGGCGATCCCTCACACGTTCGGGTGAGACGACATCGTCGTCGATCCGCGGCCGGGGTCCTGACCCGTTCGAGGGTGATCTGCCGCGCCCCAAAGGACGGTGTTTTCGCCGAACCGAACCATCAGCCTGGACCGGACTGTCCCGCCTTGATAACCGTTGCCCGGCATGAATGACGGCTGGCTCGCTTGCCAGCGCCCCGAAGTGACTGGGTCTCCCTCGAATGCACCGTCGTTGCGCTGGCCAGAACAAGGGGCTGAAGGACCACAATCCTCACACCTGCCGTGCGGTCTAGCTAGCGGAGCTGGTTCGCGTGCCGCGATCCGTTGCAGCGAGCCGGCCGCGGCGGTCGTGTCCTCGGCTAAGAGCTGGCGGTCCACTGTGACCGGACTTGCAGTCGGCGCTTCCCGTCGAGACTGAGGCAACGGCTGGGGCGATGCGGCGGGCGTCAGGTGGCGGCGATGAGCCTGTCGATCGCTGCGGCGACCTCGGCGGGCTGCTCCTCGGCCACCCAGTGCCCGCTGTCGCCGATGATGCTGGTCTCTACGTTGTGAGCGCCGGCTTCGCGCAGTCCGGCGGCCACCTCAGGCAGGACGGTGGCGTGAGAGAACTCGGCGAACGCCAGTCGGATCGGCGGGTCCAGGCTGCCGGTGCTGCCCTCATTTCGGGCGATATCGAGCGGGATAGCCCGGTACAGGGCGAAGCCCGCAGCCAGTCGGCCCGGCCCTTCGTAACCGCGGGCGTAGACGGCCACGTCGGCATCGCTGATGGCCGCCGGGCGGGCGGCGAACCGGTCGATGTGACTGCGGAAGTAACGCTGCTCCCGGCCGGTGACCAGCAGGTCGGCCAGGCCGGTGTCCCCGGACATGGTCTGGTGGAACCCGATGTGCCAGAACGCGGATGACGTGAAGAGATCCTCGCACCCGCCGACTCCGCAGATCGGGGTGTCCAGCATCAGCACGGCGCGGACCTGCGCGGGGTAGCGGCGCAGGTAGGCGTATGCGACTTGAGCCCCCATGCCATGACCCACTATCAGCGGCCGCCGCATGCCGCGCTGGCTCAGAGCGGCATGCAGATCACCGCTTACCGACCACTTGTCGTACCGGCCGGCCGCCGGCTCAGAGGAGCCGATACCAGGCAGGTCGTAGGCGAGGGTGTGGCAGTCCGAGGCGAGTAGCGGTACCACGTGCCGCCACGCATACGAGGTCTGCGGCCAGCCGTGCAGCAGGACCAGCGGGACCGACCCGCTGCCGTGCTCGACCACGCCCAGCCGCCGATCTGGCGCCTCCCGGCGGCTGACATCGTCTGGCCCGGCGTCGCTCCAACCGTGATCGCTGACCACGTTCCGGACTATAGCCAGACCGGCGCGCCCGGCGCGCTCACCAATTCAGGTGAGACGCTGAGGCTCGCCCTAGCCTCGCACGCCGGAGCCCGACCCCGATAAACGGTCCGGATAGGCTGCGGTGATCAGTCCTACGGCCTGGAGCAGGGTCACAAACGGCGATGGCAGCTGTACCTTACTTGTCGTTGCGCGGACGAGACGCGCAGCTGGCGGCGTTGGACCGCTGCCTAGCAGGGGCGGCCTCGGGTGCCAGCGCCGTAACGATCATCGAGGGTGGGCCGGGGCTCGGCAAGACCACGCTGCTGCGCGCGGCGCTGGCCAGCGCCGCTGAGCAGGGCTTTCGCACAGGTCACGGCACCTCGGATCCAATCGAAGCCGTGGTCGACCTTGCGGCGCTGACCGAGGCACTGTTCGCCGGCGATCCGCCGCTGCTCGACCGTGCCGAGCTCCCGGAAGCGCACGCGTCGCTCGAGCAGCGCTTCTGGCTGCTGCAGGACATCCAGGGGCTGCTAGAGCGCGCCGCCATGGACGGACCCATCCTGATCTGCCTGGACGACCTGCAGTGGGCAGATAACGGCACCGCGGCCGCCCTGCGACGGCTGCTCCCTCGGCTGGCGGACCTCCCGCTGATCTGGCTCCTCGCCACCCGACCGGGCCAGGGCTCAGCCCAGCTCCTGGCCGCGCTGGCGCGGCTGGGCGAGGCCGGTGCTGAGGTACTGCGCCTGGGGCCGCTGGCCGACGCCGCGGTCGAGCGGATCATCGCAGACATCCTTGATGCAGAACCGGACACCGCCCTGCTGCGGGCGGCCGGCCAGGCTCACGGCAATCCGTTCCTTCTCGTCGAATATGTCCGGGGCCTCGAGGAAGATGGCAAGGTCGTGGTCCAGTCCGGCCGGGCGACGCTCGTCGATGAGCAGCTTCCGGCTCGCGTCGGGGAGGACATGCGGCGTCGCCTCACGAGAATGCCGGGCCCGGCCGAGCGGGTTGCCACGTGCGGAGCCTCGCTGGGTCGGCGGTTCTCGGTCGCGGATCTGGCCGCCGCCAGCGAATTGTCCGTTGCGGAACTGGTGGTGCCGATCCGCGAGCTTGTCGAAGCGGACATCCTGGCCGAGTCCGGCGAACGGCTGGCCTTCCGGCATGACCTGATCCGCGACGCGGTACGGGCGAGTGTGCCCGCGGCGGTACGCCGCGCGCTGGACCGCCACGGCGCGCAGGTGCAGCTCGCACGAGGAGCGCTTCCCGTCGAGGTTGCTCCGCAGCTGGCCGACAGCGCTGAGTTCGGCGACGAGATGGCGATCGCGACCTTGCTCGACGCGGTGGAGGCGCTCGGTACTACGGACCCGGCCGCTGCCGAGGATCTTGCCCAGCGCGCGCTGCAAATCACCCCCGCGCATCATCCGCTCCGGGGCCAGCTGGTATCACGCCGCGCTGTGTCGCTGTTCGCGGCAGGAGCCGTGCGGGAGGCTAAGTTGTTCGCCGACACGGCGCTGCGTCAGGCCATCCCGCCGGAGCAGGAGGCTGAGGTCCGGGTAAGCATTGCCAGTATGTTCAGCCTGTCGCCAGACGTGCGCGCAGATAACGCCCGCCACGCGCTGACTCTGCCGGGCCTGTCAGCAGACCTGCGAGCATGGCCGGCGGCTCTGTTGCTGCATAACCTTGCCGTCGCTGGCCGCGGTGACGAAGCCATTCGCGCCGTCTCAGGCCTGTCTGAGATAGTCCAGGCGAGTGATAGCCGCGATGCACGGTTCGGCTTCGAGCTGGGGCATGCGGCCTTGGACTACCAGCTTTTCGACTTCGAGTCAGCATTGGGCCGACTGGACCTCGCCGACCGGATAGGTACCTCAGCAAACGTCAGCCACCGGCTTGCTCACTACTTCCGGTGCTGGCCGCTGGCAGCGCTGGACCGGTTCGACGAAGCCCGCGCCGTGGCCGACGCAGGTATCGCCAGCGCCACCCGCGACCGGCAGAACTGGGCCTTGCACATCTTCGAAACCTGGAGAGGTCTTCAGGAACTCCAGGCCGGACGGCTGCCAGATGCGGCGGTGGCACTTGAGGGCAGGTTCAGCGTTGACGAAGCTAGCAGGGTCCTGGGCGCCATCGACGCGGCCAATGTGGCTGCCCTTGGCCGTGTCCATATACACGTCGGGGACCAGCGCGCTGCTCGCCAGGTCGCGCAGATCTGCGGCGTCATGCTCCAGACGACGGCACCGGGTGGCCGGCGCCATGCTGCCTGGTGCCTAGCCCGCCAGGCGATGGCTCTCGGATCTCCCGCCGACGCGCATCGGTGGCTATGCGCACTGGGTGTCGACGAGCGGTTGTCAATCTTTCCCTTGTTTCCTCACGATCCGGCCGATGATCCCGAGATTCTCCGAATCGCCCTGGCCTCCGCCGACGATGAGCTCGTTGCCCAGATGGTCGACATGACCGAACGCCGCCACCGGCTCAACCCGTCCGTGCGCTCACTTCAAGCTGCCGCCGCGCAGGTACGCGGGCTGGCGGACCATGCGACAGACAAGCTCGAAGCGGCGGCCGGGCTTTACCGGACCACCTCGCGGCCGCTCGCCCTGGCGTCAGCCCTGGAGGATCTCGGCCGGGCCCGAGTCGACGATGGCGCCACGAGCGACGCCATCGCGGCGTTCGACGAGGCTCTGGCAATCACCGTGGAAATCGGCGCGTCGTGGGACACGGCTCGGATCCGACGCCGGCTACGTCGCCTTGGCGTCCGCAGACGGGTCCAGACACCGCGGGCCCCACAGACGGGCTGGTCGGCCCTGACCCGCGCGGAAGTCGAGGTCGTCCAGTTGGTTACCCAGGGCAAGACCAACCGGGAGGTAGCGGACCACCTATTCATATCGCCCCACACTGTCAGCGCCCACCTTCGCCACATCTTCGACAAAATGGGAGTCAAATCCCGAGTTCAGCTGGCTGCCGCTGCCGCAGCGAGCACCGAATAGAGATAGCGCGAATTGACGATGCGCCTCGGTTCGGGCGCTGCCACGCTCGACTGGAGTGGTGCCGTTCTCTCGAGGTGGTGCAGTGCGGTCAGGACCATTGCGGGGTCGCAGCGAGCCGATGGCCAGTGCGCTGTCGGCGCTGCGTGGTGCGTGTCAGCACGGAACGAGTGCCAGCGTGGTGATCACTGGGCCGTCCGGCATCGGCAAGACCGCTCTGCTGGCCGAGGCTCGCGAGCAGGCCGCCCGGATGAAGTTCCGCGTCGGCTCAAGTAAGTGCGACCCGATTGAGCAGGTCTGGCCAGGGGCCCCGGTGATCGCGGCGCTGCGCGCCGGGCGGGACCCACTGACCACGGCGGAGCAGTACGAGCACATCGCCGGCCTGGTCAGTGAGCCTCTGCTGCTCGCCGACCGCATCGTGTCCCGCCTGGAAGATCTCGCCGCCGCACGACCGCTGCTCATCGCGATCGATGACCTTCAGTGGGCCGACCGGGTCAGCCGGTTCCTCCTGCGCAGCCTGGTGTCCCGGCTAGCGGGCCTGCCCGTAGTGTGGATGTTCGCCAGCCGTGATGACCCAGCCGGGATTGATCTAGCCGGCCACGACAGCGTCCGCGTCGACCACATCCAGCTTGCGCCTCTGACCCCGCAGGATCTGGCTGCGATGGCCCGGGACCGACTCGGGCGAGTCCCGGACGAACAGACCCGCCGCTACCTGAATGCGACCGGCGGGAACCCCTTCCTGGCCACTCAGATCATCGACGGCGTGGCCCGCTCGGCCGCAGGCGGGGAACCCGACGCCGTCGCCGGAGGGTTCTCCGCGGCGATGGCGCACCGGCTCGCCGGTCTCTCCGGTTCGGCACGCGAGGTGGTGGAGCTGGCCGCGGCCGCCGGCCGACCTTTGCCAGTTCGCGATGCGCTCGCGCTGATGCCAGGCCTGAGCAGCGGTGACGGTCTCACCGGCGCGGTCGAATCCGGTCTGATCACCGTGTCGGCGGATGCCCTGGCCTTCCGCCACGACCTAGTCCGGGAGACCGTCTACGCCCTCCAGTCCAGAAATCGTGTCCGCCAGCTACACGCCCGGCTGGCCGAATACCACCTGAGCGTGCTGGGTGAGCCACTGGTCGCCGCCTCGCACGCCCGGGCGGCAGCAGTGACCGGTGACCTGGCCAGCGTCCTGATCCTGATCACCGCAGCGGAGGCCCTGGCCCGGACCAGCGCCGAAGATTCGGGGGAACTTGCCGCGCTCGCCTTCGCTACGGTACGCCCCGCTCAGCCGGAGTGGCTTGAGCTGAGTCGCCGCTGCCTGTCCGTACTGTGCCGAGCCCAGCATGCCGCCCAAGCGATCACTGTCGCCGGCCAGATCCTGGCCCGCGTTGACGACGCCAACCTGGCCGCGCAAGTCGAGACCGAGCTCGCCGGCGCCCTCTGGCTGAGCGGCCGGGTGCACAACCTGTCCTCCATGATCGAGCGGACCCTGCGGCGCAGCGACCTGGAGGCGGTGGTCACAGTCCGGCTGCGCGCGGCCTTCGCGCTGGCCAGCACCCGGACCCTGACCGGCGAGCTGGCAGCCAGGGAAGCGGCCACCGCTCTCAAGCAGGCCCGCGACAGTGAGGACCGGGAAGCGCTCACCCTGGCCGTACAGGCCGCCGGCGAGGCAGCCCGCAACCAGGGGTGCCATCAGGTGGCCCTGCGGCACTTCCGTGAGCTGCGTACCCTCACCGGGGTGCCGTATCTCTCCGAAGAGATAACCGGACTGCAGTTCGTGGACCGCTACGAGGACGCCCGGGTCCTGCTCGATCAGGCTCGTGCCAGCTCCGCCCGCACGACGGAGTCGCTGCTGCCGGGTATCGCCTGCGCGCAGATGTGGCATGACTTCAATCTCGGGCACCTTGACGACGCGGACGCCGGCGCTCGCACACTGATTGAGCTCGGCCGCGAGCTGGGCACCAACCTGCACCTGCTCGATGCCATCACCGTCCGTACCGCCGTCGCACTGTTGCGCGGCGAGACTGAGATTGCCGCGGCCCAGCTGCAGCTCGCTGACCAGCACACCGGCGCAGACGAGGCCATCCGTAACCCCGGTGTCACTGTAATGCGCGGCTGGCTCGCGGCCAGCCGCGGAGATCTGCCCGCCGCGCGCGACACCCTGCGACCGGTCCTGGAGGGCGCGGAACAGTCCCGCAGCTACTGGCCGCTGTGGCCGTGCTGGAACGGGCTTTTCTTCCAGGTCGGCACCGCCAACGGTGACGACGGCTTCTCCGCCTCCTGCCTTGACGTCGCTGAATCGAACGCGGCCCGCAACCCCGGCGTGGCCAGTTTCGAGGGCGTCGCCCTCAACCTGCGCGGACTGCGCGAGAAGGATTTCGACATCCTCGCTGAGGCCGTGCTCGTCCTCGACCGCAGCCCGCGCCCCATCCTGCGGGCGGTCGGTGCCGAATCCTACGGACACGCCCTGTTCGCCGCCGGTCAACGCTCCGAAGCGCTGGCGCAACTCGACCGGGCCTGGGACGAGTACCACCACATGGGAGCCAGGGCTTTCCGCGACAACGTGCAAGGCGCTATGTGCAAGGCCGGCGCTCGCCGGGCCAAATGGTCTGCCGCAGCCACCGCGCCGGCGACGGGATGGGCTTCTCTCACCGCGGCCGAGCGGCGCGTCGCCTCCCTCATCAGCCAGGGACACACCAACAAGTCCGCGGCATCAGCCCTAAGCGTCTCGACGAACACCGTCAGCACCCACATCCGCGCGGTGTTCGCGAAACTCGGCGTGCAATCCCGCGTGCAGATGGTCAACTCCCTGGCGAGTTATGTCAGCCAGGTTCCCGTCGACGCGATGCAGCGCCCGACCTAACCTCTTCGCGCGGCGGGACATATGAGTAACAGGCGGCGCGAGCGCGGCGGCAGGCCGAGGAGACACCAGCCAGGGCGCTGCCGTCAGGGGCGCGGCTCGTACGCGCCCCTCATGAAAACTGTCTCTGATGCGCGGCTGGATGCGGACCATCATTAGTTGTGTCCGAGGGCGGCCTGCTGCTGATCACCCCGTACGGGCTGGGGATCGTAAGCACCGCAGCATTTGTCGCGGTGCCAACCGCACTGTTCCTCGCCGTCTATCTAGGTGCCATGGTCGCGGCCGCGCGGGTGCTGCACGGCCCGGTACGGCTCGCCGCGCTGCCGGCCGCCCTCGCGGTTGTCGTCAATGCTCGCGTTCTGCGGCTGGGCGGTCACAGTAACGGCCACGGTCGCGCTGGCGGCCATCTGGTGCCCTTTTGGTCTACGCGCGCCGCCGCAGGAAGGCGCTAAGCGCAGCGGGCAATCCGACCAGCCGTCTCTCGCCCCCAACTGTGCCACTTCAGGAGCCGCCGTCGTGCGGGCCCGGCGAGGACTAGTGGCGGTGTTCACGAAATGGCCGGACCCGTCGCCGTACAGGTGCAGCTCCGCCGCGTGAGGCCTTCACATTTGGCCGGGACCTGCGGGGATGCGCGCTGTTGTGGGTGGCGTCCACGGGCTAAGCGGGTCGCGTCCACAGAGTTATGAGCTGGTTTGCCGGGTTCGGCGGGCGCGGGCCTGGTAGCCGCTGCGCTCGTCTGCGACGGCGAGGGTGAGGTCTTCCATCTCGGCGACAAGCTCGCGCAGGCGGCGGTGGTTGTCG
>JBEKIF010000091.1:0-12268 GCA_050011895.1 Streptosporangiaceae bacterium
CGGCGTGGCCTGACCGGCTCGAGAATGTCGGCATCCTCTGCTGGAATGCGGTACTGGCATGACATGCAGCCGGTTACGCCGCTGGTCACAGTGCTGCGGCCAGGACGCGGGAGCCAAACCCGGGAGCCATCCGCCCTCAGACGGCCCTACCGAGCCGTATCGCCGGTCCATCGCGCCGGCCGCCTCCGAGACCTTGTCAGCGAGCTGATGCCGGTACACCGTCCTGGTCACGTTCGAGTTCACGTGCCCGGCTGCGTCGGCGATCCGCTCGATATCCACCCCGGAATCCGACAGCTGGCTGATGAACGTGTGCCGGGTCTCCCGCAGCTGCCAGTTCCAGTCGCGGTCGATGACCGCGCGCTTGCACAGCCGCCGGTAATGATCCCGGACGCCCTGGTTGTGCCGCGGCCTGCCGGTCGGCCCGCAGAACACCAGGCCGCGCTCGTCATATGCGGCGCCCAGCCTGAGACGGTCGGCTGCCTGCACCCGGCGCAGAACGGTCAGGACGCCGCGGACCGGTGCTGGCATGGTCATGGTCCGCTTGCTGCGCTCGGTCTTCAGCTCCCGCAACTCGAGCTGGTAGCCGCCATCCGCGGCAGGCACGCGCTTGAGGCTGACCCGGACCCGGATCACTCCGGAATCGAAATCCACATCTTCCCAACGCAGCCCCAGCAGCTCCCCGGGCCGCATGCCCGTCATGACCGCAGTGATGATGAATGCGCGCCACCACTCTGTCAGCTTCAGCGCGAGCAGAGCGCGCACCTGGGTTTCCGTGAGTGCCCTCGATTTGCGGGTCACCGCGGCGGGCAGCTCTGCCAGCTCGGCCACGTTCCGGCTGGCCAGCTCGTTCCGCTCGGCCCGGCGGATAGCGCGACGCAGAACAGACCTGGACTGCGACAGTGACCGGGCAGAGTAGCCGGCGCCGGCCAGGCCACGAAGCACGCGCTCGACATCGCCGGCCGCGCGCGGTCCCTGGTCCTCGCCGGCTACCCGGAACCGGCTGCGCATCAGCAGCTAGGGGTTGGTGTAGCCGCTCGCGTCGGCTGCGGCGGTCGCGGCCGGTTGGTTCTGGGTGCCGTGCAGGAACAGTGTGGTGATGAGCGCGGCGGCTTTCTCGGTACCGGCCTGGTGGTCGGCGGCCATGCGGCCTGCGGCCCGGAGCAGGTAGCCGAGCAGGTAGCCGAGTTCGCCGGCGGTGAGGTCGCTGCGGAGGGTGCCGTCGTTGATGCCGCGGCGCAGCACCGCCTGGATCATGGTCCCGATCTGCTGTTCGACGGCGCCGCCGGGGTCGGCCGAGTCGGCGACGGCGGCGTATTTGCTGCCGGCCGCGGCGACGACGCGGGCGATGCGGGCGATTGCCTCGGGAACGGGGACGGCGTCCAGGTCGGCCTCGGCGAGGCGGGTGGCGGCCTCGTTGAGGCCGGCGGTGGTCAGGGCCGCCAGCAGCTGCTCGCGGGTCGGGAAGTACCGGTACAAGGTGGCCCGGGACACGCCGGCGGCCGCGGCGACGTCGGCCATGCTGGGCGGCTTGCCGCCCGCGGCCAGCAGGTCCGCGGCCACGTCGAGGATCGTCTCGGCGACCCGTTCCTGGACGGCTGTGCTCTTCGTCATGCCCCAGAGTTTACATCACTGACTCGACGCTAGACAATCTATCTCGGATATGAGACATTTATGTCTTGTAAAGAGGGTAATGCGTCTAGAGACAGGAGACGGACATGGCTTCGATGGCTCGCTGGTGCTACCGGCGCCGGGCATGGGTTCTGATCGGATGGGTGGCACTCCTGGTGGTCCTGGGGGCGGGCGGCCGGGCCGCCGGGTCGGCGTACTCCGACACCCTCACCCTGCCGGGAACCGGGTCGACGGCCGCGCTGCACCTGGAGGAACAGGCGTTCCCCGGGCACGCCGGGGACCAGGACACGATCGTCTGGCGGGCCAGCACTGGCAGTGTGCGCGCCCCGGCGGTCCGCGCCGAGATCACGGCCATGCTGGCCCGCGTCGCCGCCGCGCCCGGGGTGGCGTCAGTGGTCAGCCCGTACTCCGCCCGCGGCGCCGCCCAGGTCAGCCGCGACGGGCAGATCGCTTATGCGACCGTGGTGTTCGACGCCCAGGCAAACAGCCTGCCCGCAGCCGAGGTCACCCACGTCGTCCACGTCGCCGAGGCGGCCCGGGCCCCCGGCCTGCAGGTCGACCTGGGCGGGCAGGCGGTGGAGAACGCGCTGCGGCCCTCGGTCGGCATCAGCGCCGCCGTCGGGGTGGTGGCCGCGGCGGTGGTGCTGTTCATCGCGTTCGGCTCGCTGCTGGCCATGCTGCTGCCGCTGGCGGTCGCGATCGCCGGGCTGGTCTCCGGCCTGATGACGGTCGGGCTGGCGTCGCACGCGGTGAGCATTCCCTCGATCGGCCCGACGCTGGGCGTCCTGATCGGACTGGGCGTGGGCATCGACTACGCGCTGTTCATCGTCACCCGGCACCGCACCAACCTCAAGGCCGGGATGACCCCCCAAGACGCGGCGGCCGGCGCGCTGAACACCTCCGGCCGCGCGGTCCTGTTCGCCGGCACCACGGTGTGCATCGCCCTGCTCGGGATGCTCGTGCTGGGCGTCGGCTACGTTTCCGGCCTGGGCATCGCCGCGGCGATCACGGTCCTGTTCACGGTGGCCGCCGCCACCACCCTGCTGCCCGCGCTGCTCGGCTTCCTGGGCCTGCGGGTGCTGTCCCGCCGGGAACGCCGCCGGCTGGCAGCCGGCCGCCGCGCCCACGACGGCGCGTCCACCCGGTGGGCCCGGCTGGCCGGGTTCGTGCAGCGCCACCCCGCCCCGCTGGCTGCCGCAGCCGCCGCGGTGATGGTCGCGCTCACCATCCCGGTGCTGTCGCTGCGGCTGGGCTCCTCCGACGCGGCCAACGACCCGGCCGCCTCCACCACCCACCACGCCTACCAGCTGCTCGCCGACGGTTTCGGCCCCGGCTTCAACGGGCCCCTGCAGCTGGCCGGCACCACCAGCACCCCCGCTGATGCGGCCGCGTTCACCCGGCTGGCCGACACGCTGAAGACCGAGCCCGGCATCGCCGCGGTCTCCGCGGCCGTCCCCGGCCAAGGCGCCTCGGTGATCAGCGTGACACCTACCACCTCGCCAGAGGCCGCAGCCACCAGCACCCTCATCGGCCACCTGCGCGACGCCGTCATCCCCGCCGCCGAGCACGGCACCAGCCTGCGCGTCTACGTCGGCGGCATCACCGCCACCAACGGCGACTTCGCCGCCGTCATCGGCCACAAGCTGCTGCTGTTCATCGGAGTCATCCTCGGCCTGGGGTTCCTGCTGCTGCTGCTGGCCTTCCGCAGCCTGCTCATCCCCGCGGTCGCTGCGGTGATGAACCTGCTCGCCGCGGGCGCATCCTTCGGCGTGCTGGTCGCCATCTTCCAGTACGGCTGGGGATTGCGGCTGCTCAACCTCGGCCAGGCCGGCCCGGTCGAATCGTTCCTGCCGGTCCTGATGCTCGCCGTCTTGTTCGGCCTGTCCACCGACTACGAGGTGTTCCTGGTCTCCCGGATCCGCGAGGAATGGGCCGCCACCGGCGACAACCACCAGGCGGTGCGCACCGGGCAGGGCAGCACCGGCCGGGTCATCATCGCCGCCGCCACCATCATGATCCTGGTGTTCGGCGCGTTCATCCTGTCCGGCCAGCAGATCACCGGCGAGTTCGGCATCGGCCTGGCGGCCGCGGTCCTGCTCGACGCGTTCATCCTGCGCACCGTCCTGGTCCCGGCCCTGATGCACCTGTCCGGCCGCGCGAACTGGTGGCTGCCCGGCTGGCTGGACCGCCTCCTCCCGCACCTGTCCATCGAGCCCGCCACCCAGCCACCCGCCCCGGCCAGCCCGGCGCCCGCCATGGCAGCCGCACGCCACCTGGCACTCAGCGGCAGGAAGCCGGACTAGCTCCCCGCGCCGCCATCCGGCAGAGCTAGCCCACCAGGGACCGGCCCGGCTACCCCCCGAGCCGGGCCGGTCCCGCAGTTAAAACCTGGCGCGGGCCTGGGCGCCTTCAGCCGACCGGCCCCGGCGACGCCGGGCAGATCCTGATCGAAGGTGCCCCGAGACCCCGCCGATCAGCGCCTGAGGCAGATAGCTGCCCGCTCAAAACGCGGGTAGTGGATCATGGCCGAGACACTCCGAGGAGGACGTTGGGCACAATGAGCCTGCCCCGGTTCTCCTGACAGGGCCGTCCGGGAACCGGGCCAGGCTCACAACGGGAGGGGAGCAGCAGGTGTTCGCTCGTAGGATCGTGGACTTCACGGGCCCCGATGACGTTCAGTGGGCCGAGATCCCCACCGTCAAGGTGAACCGGCTCCTGCTGGGCAACACCAGCGTGCTGGGCGCCGCCTCCCGGGAGTTTTTCGAGCAGCATCCGCCAACGGCGGCCGCCCTGTGGGCCCAGCTGGTCAAGCTGCGACGGGCCGGAACGCTGCCCGATCCTCCCGTTGAGCAATACCCGTTCGCTGACGCCCGCAGCGCCCTGCGCGCAATCGCCGACCGCAAAGCCCAGGGCAAGATCGTGCTCAGCAGGCAGGCGCAACTTCAACCTGTGCGGTGAGCCAAGGCCCGGGCCGCTTCGGGCATCCTCACCAGGGCCAGTACCAAGCCGAGCGCTCGCCTGATATCGGCTCGTAAGCGGCGAAGCCCGGCAGCCGGGCGCGCCCTCAAGCTCGTAGCGGACTGTCGCCGCTACCCGGAACCACGTCGACCCGGTACACAAAATGGAGTAAAGCCTCAGCGGACGCCAGACCGCGCGGGCGGCGGTGCCCGAGGCACCGTCCGGCAAAAGTGAGAGCCCGGTGCCGGCGGAGACCCAGTGACCCGCGCCAGATCTACCAGACCTCGACCCGCGCCTGCACCTAGCGCAGGCAAGCGCAGGCGCGTCACTGGCCACGCGGAGCCGCGTAGCTGCGAGCGCCCAGAACCGGTGGATCTGAACGCCAACTGCGAGAATCTGGATCCACAGAGGACCAGCGCCTATTCAGCAGATCAGAAACTCGGCGACCTGATGCGTCTGCTCACGCGATGTGATTGGTCCTCGACCTGAGCGAAGCGCACACTCCCGCCGTTCTGATCGGCTGTCCGCTCGATCATCGCGGTCGTCCTCGCAGTACCGAAACATTCGATCTGGCGCGCCAGCTCCCGATGCCAGGGCGTCCATGACCGCCGCCAGAGCGGAACGCCTGGCCTCTCGGGCGAGCACAGCGAAGTGGTCCGATCCGGAGCCGGCAGCAGCGCGCTGGGCGCGCTGCTGTCATTCGGCCGAGCTGGACCCCGGGCAAGCCGCCGGGCGTGGCAAGCTCGCCGGGGGGGCTGACTATGGGTCAACCCTCAGCGGCAAGAGGGCCAAGCCGCCTTGGCTCAATCGCCTCTGGCCCGTCTTGCTCTAGGGAATGACCTGGCAGCTGATCCAGCAGATGCGAGAACGGTTCACCGGTTGGCAGTTCGAACTGCTCCGTCAGCCCGGCCGGACTGTAGCGTAGTGTGCAACTCGGCTTGCGCCGCAGCGGAACCAGCATCGTCCTGCCCGACGACAACCCGATCATCGACCGCATGCGAAGCGGTTCGTGCGCATGTACTCTCGCAGCGATGACAAGAGGGGCGGAGATCCGGTTCTTGCACTTCGCTGGTCGTCGTGTCGCTTACGCGGTGACCGGCGCCGGGCCGCCGCTCGTCGCCCCGGCGTGGTGGGTCAGTCACCTGGAGCTCGACTGGGAGGATCAGGCCTTCCGGGGGCTGTGGGAGTCGATTGGCGCGGGCTACACCGCGGTGCGCTATGACCGGCTCGGTGTCGGTATGTCTGATCGCGATCTGCGCGACGAGGACCTGACGCTCGACAGTGAGGTTGCGCTGCTGGGTGCTGTTCTCGACGAGCTGGCACTGCAAAAGGTCGTGTTGGTCACCGGTTCGTCGGGAGGCTGCGCGGCGGTCGCGTTTGCGGCTCGTTTCCCTGAGCGGGTGGATCGTCTGCTGCTTTATGGCGCGTACGCCGACGGCTCCTCGATCGCCTCACCGGAACTGCGCGACGCGATCATCGCAACCGTGCGCTCGCACTGGGGGCTGGGTTCGCGTCTGCTTGCTGACCTGTTCCTCGGCGACGCCGGCAGTGCTGAGCAGGAGCGGCTGGCGCGCCATCAGCGGGCAGCGGCGAGCCCGCAGACCGCGGCGGCGTTGCTGGAACTCTTCTACCGCAACGATGTCCGGGCAGAGCTGGCGCGGGTGCGCGCCCCGGCTCTGGTCGTGCACCGTCGTGGCGACCGCGCGATCCCTTACCACCTCGGCCGCGAGCTCGCGGCGGGGATCCCCAAGGCGACGCTGATCCCGCTCACGGGGACCGCTCATTTCCCGTGGGCCGGAGATACGCAGTCGGTGGCGCGCGCGATGCGCTCGGTGCTGGCACCCGAAGCTCCGGTCCATGGTGCCGGAGAGCCCGCGGCGGTGCTACTCTCCAGCCGAGAGCGCGAGGTGCTGGCGCTGGTGGCGAAGGGGCTGAGCGACCCGGAAATTGCCGAGCAGCTGGTCCTGAGCCAGCACACCGTGCACCGCCACGTCGCGAACATCCGCACTAAGCTCGGGCGCGGTTCGCGTACGGCGGCGGTCGCTGAGGCAGCGCGCCTGGGCCTGCTCTGACGCCGATCACCCGAACGGGCCATCCTGGTGAGATGGCCCCGGTGAGCGATGCGGCCGAAACCTCCTCGTCCGTACCGTCGCCTGCATGGAAGCCAATGTCACACAAGGCCCACCATCGGGCGACTCGGCCTGGGCACGCGCTTTCGCGCTCCTGTATGACCCCTTCATCTGGGTGGGCGAGCGCACCGGACTGCGCGCCCACAGAAGGGCTCTGCTCAGCCGCGCGCGCGGGTGCACGCTCGAGATCGGCAGCGGCACCGGCCTGAATCTGCCGCACTACCCCGACGACCTCGACGATCTGGTCCTGGCGGAACCAGACGCCGCAATGCGCTCCCGCCTTGAGAAGAGGCTGAGCCGCAGCGGCCGGGGGACCCGGCTGGTTGACGCGCCGGCGGAACGGCTGCCGTTCCCCAACGGATCGGTCGACACGGTCGTCTCGACCCTCGTGTTGTGCACGGTCGACGCCCCCGACGTTGCCCTGCGGGAGATCGCGAGGGTGTTGCGGCCCGGCGGTCAGCTGCTCTTCCTCGAGCACGTCCGCTCTGAGTCACCGACGCTCGCCCGTTGGCAGGACCGACTAGCCGGGCCGTGGCGTCGCTTTGCACGAGGCTGTCGCTGCAACCGCGCCACCGCGGAGCTGATCGTGACCTGCGGGCTGGAACTCGAACAGACATGCGAAACGCCGTGGCACGGAATGCCGCCGATCGTGCGGCCGCTCATCGTCGGCCGGGCGACCGTTCATCGTCGCCCAAGGCACGAAACGGAAGGAGCGGTGGCCGGGACTGGCTCACACGTCGTTAACCAGGCGGAGCCGGCGTCCGCGTCGGGCTGTTCCTCCTGACGGTCAACCCCTCACCGGCGGTCCGGAGCAGCTGTATGCGATGCTCGCTCGGGTCGCCGAGGAGGGCGTCGACCACATCTGCGTCGGCTATTATGTGAGCTTCTTCGTGGGGCGGGCTCGGACGGGGTGATCACTGCGACCTCGATGCTCGCCGCCCAGGCTGAGCTGCGGGGTGTACGTCGGGCTTTACCTGCTGCCGTTGCGCCATCGGGTTCCGGTCGCCCGGCAGCTCGCTACGCTCGCGCAGCTTGCTCCTGGCCGGCTCTCGCTCGGGGTGGGGATCGGCGGCGAGGACCCGACCTCGGCCCCTGGATGAAGGCACTGCTGGCGGCGCTGGAGAAGACCGGAAACTGATATGGCGGCGGCGCCCCGGCACGGGACGAGCGCAGCAGTGCGCGCTGATGTTCATGCCAGCCCGGGTCCAGGCCCAGCATAGATGCCAATGGGCCTTACGCAGTAGCACCCGCTGCCGCCCGGTGACGGCAGAACTCAGTGACAAACCAGTGACAAATGATCAAGGACCTGCTACTCCGTGAGTAGCCCCGACCGGATTTGAACCGGCGCTACCGCCTTGAGAGAGCGGTGACATGCCGCTCCCGTCCGGTCGGTCACGACAGCTAGCGCCGATCACCAGGCGCGGACCTCGCTGGTGTCCTGGTGTCCGTGGACTGATACGGCATGCTGTGTAGGGCTTCGTCTTCTTCACCGGAGATGGTGAGGGTGCAGTTGGTCTGGCTGTGGAAGTCCCGGCAGTCGGCGACTTTGCGGCTCATGTCGTGCTCCTTTCGCTCAGCGATTGCTGACCGGTTCATTCATGAGTCGGTTGACAGCTCATCGACGCGTTCGACGTCGAGGTTGCGGATATCGGCGCGCTGTCACAAAGTCGGCCGGGGCAAGCAGGTCGTCGATCGTGGGCGGAATTGCCCGGATCGCGGCGCCCATCAACGCCTCCCCTCCACCGCGGCCGCCCACCACGGTGAACTTCCTGCTGACAGGTCAGCCATCGCCAAGGCGGTCGTGCGTCGCTAAGGCCGTCCTGCGTAACTGGCTGCACCCCTGATGATGGCGAGGAAGCCATCATCAGGGGCTCAGCGCGGCTTTGGCAGGGCAGATGACAGGTCACCGTTTGGCGTATTCGGCGAACCCTTGCCAGTCGATGACGACGCACGGCTCGTCCCCGACCGTCCACGCGTCGTGCCCGGGCGCCATGATCGCGAAATCGCCTGGGCCGTACTCCATCTCTTGGCCGTCGTCCATCACGACCTTCATCCGCCCGGACACGAAGTAACCCATGTGGGCGGCCTGGCAGCTGTCCGTCTTGGCGATCGGCTTCACGTGCTCTGACCACCTCCAGCCAGGCAGGAACGTCGCCCGGCCTACAGCGCCTCCTTCCAGGTTCACCAGCTCAAGCTGGCCGGTCCCGCCCTCGAACGGGCGGGTCTCTTCGGGTTTGTCGAGGCTCTTGCGAACAAGACCTGGCATCTTGACCTCCTGTTGGTTGCTGTATCAAGGGGCTCGGATGGCCGAGACGCCAGACAGAGCCCTTGGCCGGAGCCAATTCACGCCCACACACGTGGCGTCGGCCCCATGCCGGCTGGCGAGGGATGCGAGCTGCCCGGCGGCCACCGGCCATGGCACGCGACAGTCCCAGAAGTTCTCCGACCGGCACGGAAGCCATCGCCTCCCAATAACCGTTGACCTGGCCGATAGAGTCCATCTGCTTGCTCTCATCCACGGCCGTCATCGCCGCCACCCCCCGCGCCGTCGCTGTGCGCGTGTGCTTGACAAAACCTCCTGACCGGGGCAAGTGTCTATACGCATATTGCGCACCGGGCGCGTCTGCCGGGGGTGCGGCCATGTACGTCTCGCTGGAGACCCTGCGGCGGGCTGTCTCGCTCGTGGACAGCCTCGCCCAGCTCGACGACCCCGCTTGTTTCGCCGGGATCGTCCTTCCCGGCCTATCCACGCTGGTGGGCTGTGATGTCCTGACCTACAACGAGATCGGATCAGCCCCGGGAGAAACGCGTTACGCAGACTACCCGGCCGGTGCGCTCGACCCGGCGACCCAGCCGGTATTCGCCGCACACGTGCACGAGCACCCGCTGGTCAACCACTACCGTGCCACGGGAAGCGGCGAACCGGTCATGATCAGCGACTTTCTCAGCCGGCAGCGATTCCACCGGCTGGGCCTGTACGCCGAGTTCTTCCGCGGCATACCAGTCGAGCACCAGATGGCCATCAGCCTGCCGGGCCCCGATGAGCAAGTGATCGGCGTCGCACTGAGCCGTGCCCGCCGCGACTTCTGCGACTCCGATCGCGCCCTGCTCAGCGCGCTCCGGGCCCCGCTGATCGCCGCGCTGCAGCGCGCTCGCAGGCGCCAGCAGGCCGGCCAGGTCCTCAGCGCCTTGGCTAGCAGCGGGCTTGCCAGTCTCACCGACCGCGAGATCCAGATCATGCGGCTCGTCGCCGCAGGCCGCACCAACATCGCCATCGCCCACAAGCTCGAGGTGAGCCCCCGTACCATCGCCAAGCACCTCGAGCACATTTACCGCAAACTCGGAGTGAGCAGCCGCGCGGCAGCCGTCTCCCGCATCGCGCTGGCTGGCGCTCAGGACCCCTCCCCTAGAAGGGGGCCTGACCGGGGCAAGGGTCCCTGAGCTGCAGTTGAGTGTCGGTGATGGTCACCGCCGCGAGCCCCGCACGGTCGGCTCTCCGGTTTCGAAAGCTCGGTCAAACGTCGCGGTCAGCTTGGATGGCGCGAGTCGGCTGAGGTCAGGCAAACGCCGCGCGCGGCCGCCTGACTATCTCTTTCACGTGGCAGGGGGATGGGCGGCCTTGGTCGTCCTCACCGCCTCGCTGGGCGTGCTCTCCACCCGACTGCGCCGACGGCTGTGAGTCTCCTTAGTCAGAGGCACCGAATTGATAATCTGCGTGCCCTCAGCACGAGGATTGGGCAGCAAGGGCAGCGCAAATATTCGGCGATCGATCGGCGCAAGCGCCCGGTGCCAGCGTCGAGCGGAAGTTCACCCTGCGTGACAGCCGTCGTCAAAGCATGCGGGCCGTCACTGGGCAGATCCTGACAGGCGCCTTGTTGTCCTGCCCGGGGTCACGGCAACATGACCATCGCGCCCCAGCAGTTCTGGCTGGGCACCAGCCGGGTCGGCCAGCAAGTCAGGTTCTGGATCGACACCACCACCGTGCACCTGAGCATCGGCGGATGGCGGATCAAGACCGTCCCCTCGCGGCTGTCGGCCGTTGACCTGGCCCGCCTCCGCCAGAATGGCGCCCGCCCGGCAGGACCGCCCCCGGCCGGCAACGCGCCCGGAGCCCTGGCCGCCACCAGCTGCGTGGAAGTCCAGCGGCTAGTGAACTCCGCCGGGATCATCACCCTCGGCAATCACCTCGTCCAGGTCGGCTCCCCGCTGGCCGGCCAGCGAGCCCGCATCCGCCTCGACGGCCAGGTCATGCACGTCATCACCCAGGACGGCGTCTTGTGGCGCACCCTGCCCTGCCCGATCCCGCCCGGCCAGCGGCACCGGCTTTAGGGCGTCCGCCTTGCCGGGCAACACCCACTGCCCCAGCCTCGCCTGACTGTCCAGCGGCGGGTATCCGGCCGCGGCGGCATCCAGGTCGCGCCAGCGGATCCAGGTCGCGAGCGGTGCCTAACCGATCCCTGGCGCCCCCACGTCTCCGTCGCATACAGCCACGCGACGGGCCCCGCAGCAGGGAGCATCGAGGCGGAGGACACTCTGCCCGGCGCGCTAAAGGAGCTGCGGAAATTTAGCGGAAAGTATGGTCGCAGAGGAGAAAGGAGAGTATTCTGAGTGTTCTCCAAATAGTACTCCGGACCCCGGTATGTGCTTCCGATATGGCTGGCAGCGGGGCCGGTTTTTTTGGTGTCTGGGCCACACTCCTCGCGCTCCAGGCCAGAGAGGGTGTGAGCCAGCCCAAACGGACTTCTGTTTTGGCTTGCTAGCTGAACTGGCATGGCACGTGACACGGGCTGCCGTTAACGGCATTAGCCACGCCGGGAGGCGACGCACACCGTCCCTGTCCTTGCGCGGTCGGCTATAACGGCATAACACACTGTGGAAACTGCCCAAGCGCGACCCGCGTGACGAGACGGACTCCCGCCCGTGTCGGCCCCACCCCAACCTCGCAGACTGAAGGAGTAATCATGCGCAGAATCGGTAGGACATCGGCGGTATTCGTGGCCGCTATGGCCTGTCTCTCGTTCTCAGCAGCCGCCGCATCGGCGGCAAGCGCCGCTACCGTTCAGCCCTCTAGCCATGCGCTAAAGGCCAGGAGCAGTGTCGCTCCCGAAGCGGCACCACAAGCATCCGCTGCCGTTCCGGACGCCTATGGTGCAATCCTGTGCCAGGGCGACGTCTGCATACAGAGCCAGTGTGCACACTGTGATGTGCAGAATATCAACGCGTGGGCGAATACGTACACATTCACGGGGCACTTCGAGTTGACATTTGGGTGCTCGATAGCTGGTTGTAACAACTTTAACAGCCCCAACCGCAGTTGGCCCCGTGGTGGAACTCATTGGACCTTCGACGGCGTTCCCGCAGCGACGATTAGCGCGAGTGTACGTGCGTGGAAAGGGGGGCCACCCTGGCACGCAATAGGCAACGTGGGCTTCTACCTGTAGGGATTTAGGCCCTAGGCGGCCATAGCGAGAATTCCAGCGGCCATCAAGTAAGCACAAGAGGCGCGCCCAGCCTTCGGGCTGGCGGCCTCTTGTGCTGTCTATTGGATCATC
>JBEKIF010000092.1:0-21801 GCA_050011895.1 Streptosporangiaceae bacterium
GCCCGGACGGCGGGCTCATCCAGCACCAGCCGCCACAAGCCGTACGGCGGCAGGCTGTCCCGGTCAGCCACCCGGGCCCACGCCACCGGCACGCCCCTCGCAGCGGCCGACGCGGCGGCCTCCTCCGCCAGCCGGGTCTTCCCGATCCCCGCCTCACCCGTGCATAGCACCAGACGGCCACCACCCGCCAGGGCATCATCCAGCAGCAGCATGACCCGAGCCAGCTCGCGGTCACGGCCCACCATCGGCCCAGCGGCCCCGCCCTGCGCACCCCCCACCAGGCAACCATAAGCTGCAGAGGCTGTCAGCGCCGTCACGACCAGCTGGGCGAAGGCCCGACCGAAGAGGTGCCCCCGGCCAGGGCGGAGAAGCGATCAGGCCCCACTGATCAATGACCGCGCCTCTGCGGGGCCGACTACGAGATCGTGAAGGTCGCCGCCCACCTCGAGTCGACCCGACTGTTGGATCCCGCCGACCTTCACCGGCTCGAAGCCGGCCGTTCGGATCAACCGCTCCACTTCCTCGCCAGCACCGTCGTCGTCGGCCGCGTAGAAGAGGACCGCCGGCTCCGGTGACCGGTTGCTAGAGGACTCGAAGAGACCGGCCGACAGGGTTCCAAACGCCATGGCCAAGCGCGCCCCCGCCGGCAACCACCCGGCTACAACCTCGCCAGAGGATTGCCCTTTCGGCAGGAGACGTGAGACGTTACCTTGCGCGTCGGTGGCGAGCGGGTTGCTCGGAACGACCACGAGCTTGCCGGTCAGCGGGTCGGCGATCTCGTCTATGACGCCCTTCAGCACGGCAAACCGCAGCGCGAGGACAACGGCATCGGCACCCTGCAACGCGTCGCGGTTGTCGACGGCGACGACGGCAGCTCGACCGATCTCAGCAGCCAGCGTTCGTGCCGACTCATTGTCGGCGCTTGAGAGCCGCACGGTCTCGCCGCCTGAGGCGAGCTGGCGGGCGACGACCGAGCCGATCCCTCCAGTGCCGATGATCGCGGTGGTCATGGCCCAAACCTCCTCGGCGTCATGGTACTAACAACGGCGGCCCGGAGCTTCGCCAGCCCGGGCGGTCTCGCAGCGCCTCGGTGAGAGCGGCGGAACGGCGGGGAGGTGCTGCGAGGATGACCGTCCCCCGCCGTCCTTGGTGAAACGCACGTGAGGGTGGAGACCTGACAGAGTGGGACCAATGCTTCCTCGACCCGGGGCAGCGCCGCCTGGATCAACGGATCGCGTCCCTGCAGATCGCTCGGCGTGCGGACCGTGCCGGTCTGATCCGGCAACGAGTAGTCGGGGAACACACCGCCTGGTCTGATGTCAGAAACGCGTGGTATGACCGTCTCTTTAGTGGCCTTGCCGGAAATGGCTGGCAGGAATCTCAGCGTCCGGGCGACTGGCCACCGTCGATGTGAGGGATTTCGCTGGTGATCTCGGCATTCACTCGGACTCCTCGGCGGGCGGACTCGATGGCCAGTGAGCGGGCGACCAGTCCCCCTCTGGGTCCGTGGTTTGCCCTACTTCGATCAGATGACCGTCAGGATCGCGGATGTAGCAGCGGATCTCGTACTGGTGCCGTTTCGGCGGCGTCAGGAATTGAGCACCCCGGGCGCTCCATTCGGCGTACACGGCCTCGATGTCTTTGACCCGGATATTGAGGAAGCTGCTGACCCGGTCCGGATCGCGCGGCGTCTCCAGGGTGACCGCCGGCTTGTCGTCGGTCGGGCCTCCGCCGACATTGATGATGATCCAGCTGTTGGATAGTGCGACATAGGTCGGCTCTCCGGGGAAGACCACCCTGCCGCCGAGTACTTCGGTATAGAAGCGCCGAGAGCGCTCGACATCGTCCGAGACGATGAAGTGGGCCAGCACAATTCCCTCAGGGGGCGGTGGGAGCTCGGCCATCTGGTATCTCCACTGGTTGAGTCTCACACCCCGCTCACGACGGGATGCGCAGCCGATGTTATCAACATCGCGTCGGTCGAGGCGCACACGATCCTCAGGCAGAACCCCGTCTTCACCGCTTTCAAGCACGCGCTGCTCGGCCTGACCAAGGCGACGGCGAGAGCCACAACGCGAACTCCGCCGCGTCGTTGACGACGCCGAGGCAGTCCGCACTCGGGTTACCCGACGTCGGCGGAGGTGACGGCCAGCTCCGGAAGTGCGACGGGCTCGACGCCGGGCAACTGGCGCGCCGTGCCATGGAACCGTCCACGATGTCACTGCTTGGCCTGGTCCGGCACATGGCCAAGGTGGAACGCGGCTGGTTCCGCCGCCACTCACCGGCCATGGATCAGGCGCAGCGCTTGGCCTTGCTCAGTACCGGCGCGTCTGCGAAAGTGAGTTCGGCAGGTCTCGCGGATGTCGCCTAGGGTCGAACGGCCCGGCCAAGCGGGACCTCGGGCCGCAGCGCCCGCTGATGCGGCAAGACAAGGCTGAAGAGGCTGAAGCAGCCCGCGAACGGCGGAGGTGAATATAGATATGACAACCCAACCGGGAGTCTCCAGCCCCCGAGCCCGCTGCCCCCGAGCCCGCTGCCCCCGAGCGCGCCCTGCGGACGCTCAGCCCAGCCGAGTGCTTCGACCTGCTGGAACCGGGCGGCGTCGGCCGCGTGGGGTTCACATCCGCAGACAGGATCATGATGCTGCCGGTCAACTTCGCTGCAACGGGAAAGACCATTATCTTCCGCACCGCACCGGACACGCTGCTGGCTCTGTACGCCGATGCCCAGGTCAGCTTCGAAGTCGACCGCCCCGACGAAGCGCTCCATGAAGGCTGGAGCGTCCTAGTGCATGGTCACGCGCACAAGGTCACTGATGAGCGTGAAGTGAAGTACCTTGAGGACGCAACGCACCTTGAGGCGTGGGCAGGCGGCGCCCGCGACGTGTACGTGCGCATCGCGCCGACCTGGATCAGCGGGCGGCGAATTCAACGAAGCTGGGCCAGCACCCCGATGCCAGGCACGGAACTTTAGACCCCTGCCTTGAACCAGCTGCACCCTACTAGCGAGTTGCCCAGTCCCTCATGGGCGGCGTTCCCTGCGTGGCCGGTACCCGGATCCCGGTGGCCACGGTCGTCGGACTGGTCGCCAACGGGCTGACGACAGCTGAGATTGTCGCCGAGTACCCGCAGCTAACCCCGGCCGACGTGCAGGCATGCCTCGGGTATGCTACGCGCGCCGTCGACGAACGTGAGCTCCCGGTCCGGCTCACCCCGTGAGATTCCTGATCGATGAGTGCCTGCCCCCTCGTTGGCGGGATTACTGCAAGCCGCAGGCCGCAGGAACGATCTCAGCGTGGACGGCGCCCGGATCCGCCGAATAAGCACGCCATCGCGCTTCGCAGCGCAGCAAACCGCAGCACGCCGCCCTGCCTCAGCGCAGCACCTTCCGCCGGTACAGTCCCACGGCGATGGGTGCGAATATCGCGATCAGGCCCGCCGACCACACCAGCACGGCCAGCTCGGGATGCTGCATCGGCCAGTCCTGTACCGCGGCGCCCGGGTTGGGGCCGCCGAACAGCGCCCGGCAGGAGGTTGCGATCGCGCTCATCGGGTTCCAGTTGGCCACCGCCTGCAGCCAGCCCGGCATGCCCTGGGTGGGCACGAAGGCATTGGAGACGAAACTCAGCGGCAGGAAGATGATGAAGCCCATGGCCTGCGCCGCCTCGGGACTGCGCAGCAGCATCCCGGCGCAGGCCCCGGCCCAGGTCATCGCGTAGGCAAAGAGCAGGGACAGGCCGATGGCGGCCAGCGCGTCCGCCATGCCGTTCTGGGCCCGCCAGCCGATGGCCAGCCCGGTGGCGGTCAGCACCACGATGCCGAGCACCTGGGTGATGAGGTCCGCCAGGGTCCGCCCGGCGAGGACCGCCGAGCGGGCGATCGGCAGCGACCGGAACCGGTCGATCAGTCCGGCCGACATGTCGGTGGTGAGGCCCACCGCCGTGCCCGGCGCACTGCCCGCCATGACCATCCCGAACATGCCGCTCACCAGGTACTGGTGGTAGCCGCCGCCGCCCGGCAGGTGGATCGCTGACCCGAAGACGTAGGCGAAGAGCAGCACGAAGATCACCGGCTGGATCGTGACATCGCTGAGCTGCTCTGGCTCGCGGGCGATCCGGGCCACGCTGCGGCGGGCCAGCACCCAGGTGTCCTTGATCGCCCAGATGACGCGGCTCCCCGGCTGGCCGACGGCCGGGCGTGCCGCGACGGTCGCGGTAGTCATCACTCCTCGCTTTCTGCCGTGGTGGCGGCGTTGTCGGCCGCATGGCCGGTAAGGGTCAGGAACACGTCATCCAGCGACGGATGGCGGATGACCAGGTCGTCCAGCAGCACCCCGGCGGCGTCAAGGTCCCTGACGATCTCAGGCAGCCGCCGGGCTGCCATCGCGACCGGCGCCTCGGCGGTGCGCGCGCCCGGATCGGCCTGCACTGGCGCATCCGCGTGCCGGGCCAGGGCCGCGCAGGACGCCTCGAGGTCGGACTCAAGCGCGACGGTCAGCCGCACGCGCTCGCCGCCGATCTTGGCTTTGAGCTGGGAAGCGGTGCCGTCAGCGATCACCCGGCCGTGATCCACCACGGCGATCCGGTCGGCGAGCTGATCGGCCTCGTCCAGGTGCTGGGTGGTCAGCAGCACCGTGGTGCCGCCGGCCGCTAGCCCGCGGACGATGTCCCAGGTCACCATCCGGCTGCGCGGGTCAAGCCCGGTAGTCGGCTCGTCCAGGAACAGCACCTCGGGCTCGGCGACCAGGCTCGCGGCCAGGTCCAGGCGGCGCCGCATGCCGCCGGAGTAGGTCTTCACGCCGCGGTCGGCGGCATCGGCGAGATCAAAGCGGTCCAGCAGCTCGCCCGCCCGCGCCCTGGCCTGCCGCCCGGACAGCCGGCCGAGCTGGCCGATCATGACCAGGTTGGCCCGGCCGGTCAGCGACTCGTCCAGCGCCGCGTACTGGCCGGTCAGGCCGATCCGGCGGCGTACCTGATTGCCCTGGGTCACGACATCATGGCCGAGCACCCTGGCGGAGCCGTGGTCCGGGCGCAGCAGCGTGGTCAGCACCCGCACGGTGGTGGTCTTGCCGGCGCCGTTGGGACCCAGCATGCCGAGGATCTCTCCCGCCTGGACCTGCAAGTCCAGGCCGTCCAGCGCACGGGTCTGGCGCTGATATTTTGCGGGGTGACCAGAAGCCGAGCTGCTGGCCGGGAACAGGGGCTGACGGCGACAGCCACGGGCAGGCTCGCGGGAAGAGGGAGGCCAGGTGAATGGCGAGGGGACGCGGCAGGCCGGCCGCCCGTCGGCGCGGCAGCCCAGCCGGGGCAGGCCCGGCGGCGAGCCAGCGTCGCTGCCCAGCCGCGGGCCGGCGGCGGCGGCCGGCGGCCGCGAGCGCAGCGGCCAGCCAGGCGCGCCCCCGGATGCGCTACGCGCCGAGGCACCGGACATCGCCGACTTGTGGACGCCCTTCAGCCCTGGACCTGGCCAGCCCGCGTCCCGGCAGGGCCGGTCCGGTCAGCGCCGGTATGAGCAGCTGCAGCGAGCCGCTGGCCGCGAGCCTGGCCGTGGGCGGCCCCGTCCGCAGCCGGCGCTGTCCAAGCTGGAGATCGTGGATGCGGCTATCGCCGTTGCCGACGCCGACGGTGCCGATGCGGTCACCATGCGCCGCGTCGCCCAGATACTGAGCGCCGGGGTGATGTCGCTGTACTGGCACGTCGCTAACAAGGAGCACCTGCTGGATCTGATGATCGACACCGTCACGGGCGAGATCGATGTGCCGGAGCCGACCGGAAACTGGCGCGCCGACCTTCGCGCGCATGCGCTCAGCCAGCGCGCCATGCTGCGACGGCACCCGTGGGTGATGGAATTCATCGGCGGCCGGCCGCCGCTCGGCCCGGCCACCGCGGTGTACCTGGAGCGCGCCCTCGCCCTGCTGGACAGCCTCGGCACCGACGTGGCCACCACCATGAACGTCCTAACCACTGTCGCCACCTACGTGCTCGGCTCCGCACTGCGCGAAGCCAGGGAGGCACTGACCAGCCGCAACGACGAGGAGACCGGCTTCAGCGAGGAGGAGATCGCCACCTGGATGGCTGAGCGCCGGGAGCGGCTCGTCGCGTCCGGCCGGTTCCCGCACTTCGTCCGGCTGATCGACGACGGAGTCGACCCGGACGCGGCAGAGACAAGGGACGAGCGGTTCGAGTTCGGCCTCGACAGCCTGCTCGACGGCATCGCAGCCCGGCTCGGCGGCCCCCCGCCCCCGCCCGCCCGCCCGCCCCGCTAGTGCACCGGCAGAGCAATCAGTCTGCTGGCTGCCTTCCCGCCTGATGCAAGCTCAGGGTCTTACCTGCCGGGCCCTGGCCGGGCGCGGTGGCTAGGCTCGGAACGTGCGCTTCGCTGACCGGCATACTCGCGCGTAGTGCAGTCGGCCTGGCCTTGGACTAACGTAGCCGCCAAAGGCCCGTGCGCAGTCTGTCGCCTTGGATTTGAGGCGCGGTGTTCCCAGGCAGGCCGGGCATGTGGTCACCGCCATGACATTGGCCGGGAGGCGAGCCGTGCGGCAGGTCCGGCTAGCCCTGGCTGCTGGCGGTCCCGTCCGAGATGGCCTGCTCGTAAAGCTGGTGGGTGTCGCTATTGAGGTAGACGCTGTAGGAGATGAGCGGGGTATCGCCGCCCTGCTGGTAGCCGCCGATCACGCCCACGATCGTGCCGGTCCGCGACCGCGTGTCGAAGTGGGTCACCCACGGGCTGCCGCTGGTGCCGCCGGTGTACCCGCCGCACTCGAACCGCAGCTGGGTGGCACTCTGCCGCGACGTCCAGTTGATGCAGGTGATGGGGGCGTCGGCGCTGGCCGGGTACCCGGTGACCCGCACCAGGTACTGGTATCCGGAGTCGATGGCGAGCCGGCTGGCACCCAGCACCTGCTGGATGTTCTCGCCGTCGTGCGGCTGGAGCACGACGAAGCCGACATCGAAGTCGGGATCCGACGAGTTCGCCCACTGCGGGGCGACCAGGAGGCGCTGGGGCGTCCAGACGCCGTACGGCGCGTCACCATCCCGGTAGTCCGGGATGAACACGATGTCCTCTTTGTAGCCGCTGCCCTTGCCGCCGTTAATGCAATGCGCTGCGGTGATCAGCAGGTCCTTGCCGGGGCTTGCCACCACGCTCGCCGTGCAGAAATGCTCACCGCTTGCGTCACGCTCGAACAGCGCCCCGACCCGCAGCGCGACCACCGCCGTATGCGAGTTCGGGGATTGGCCTGGCAGCGGGGCAAGCCGCTGCCCGCCCCGCACTGGCCGGGCGCCGAGGAGCCGGGAACGGGTCCAGAATCCAATCGGGCCGCTGGCGCCCGGCTGCCGCTGGCCAGCGGCCGGCGCCGCAGAACAGCCGCTAACCAAGATCATCGCGACGGCGGCAGCCAGCGCACCATGCCTCATGCCACCGAGCCTCATCCCACCGAGCCTCATCCCCGCTGTGGTTCATCTCCGCCGTCCGACTCTTGCCCTGCTGATTGAATGGTCGCCGCTTTGCCATTGGTCCGGCAATCCCAGACTCGATCCAACGAGCGGCCCACCAGTCTGCATAATTATGCATCGCCCTTTGCGCAGAGAACGCGCTCATCTGCCGCGAGTAGCGCGTATGGGAAGGTGATCAGCCGCTATCAGAATCGCATGTCCCGGAGCTTTGAGCGGTAGCAGCTTGAGGCGGCTGCCCGGCCCTGCTGTCCTGCCGACTCGGCTTCTGTGCGCAGGCCTACCTCGGCGCGCTCGGCGCGAAGCCGCGGCCGCGCCTGACCCTCATCCATCGGTCCCCTTTGCGTCCGTCGGCTAGCGGGCCTGGCGATTCATCGTCAACCACCTTACGCACGCGGCGCAGCACCGGCGGGCGACCCGGCGAGCCATTGCGCCTGCACTCCGGGAGCCAGCCCGTAACCGGCTTGTGGCCAGCCGCGAAGCGTCGTCCGCACTGTGCCGCTGCCGGAGCGCTGCGCTGGTGTTAGCTGCCGTGCGGCAAGGGCTCTTCGCCGGCGTATGGCTGCCCGGGGGCGCCCGGCAATGGGTGCGTACTCCGCTCGGCCTGCCGGGGTCCGTAGCCCACCATCTGGTGCCTGATCACTAACCTGCCGCACCTGTTCCGCCAGCGCAACGCCTGGCTCAAGAACACCCTGGAAGCGCGCCGGTACGCCGTTCGGCGCGACCGCCAGCTCATTGATGATTGGGTCGCACAGATCCGGCCATTCTGAGTTCGGTCTGCGCCATCGGGCCGGTACCGTGGCCTCCCCATACGCCCTCTCTGTTGCCCCGATTTGGGACCCGGCCTCCGCTGGTTCACAGGCCGCAGCCTGAGAAGCTACGGCCTCCGGAACCGTGTTTCCCGTACCTTTGGGCGGTTTGGCGTGCAGTGGCAGGTTGCGCACAGATCGCGGTCGGGGGCGGGGCACGAATGTGCTTTTCCGTCCCCGCCGCGCAGAATCGCAGAATCACTCGCTCCAGGGCTTCGTTGTTCGCAGGCGTTATCCTCATTCTCGTCGCGGGGTTCTGCTCCGATCGCCGTCCGTCCAGATCAAGCCAGAAGCCGGGCCCGGCCACTAAAGGAAGCCAGACCGCCGGAAGATGGAGCGAGGGTAGCGTGACTGATCATTTCCGGGCCGATGGCGGGATAGACGATTCCTACCTGGTCAACCAGCTCGCTGGCCACGGCCAGTCGATTGACAACCTCGCCTTCATTACTTCGCTGACCAGGGGGAACCTGGAGCTGCTGGCCCGCGGCGGCGCGGGCACGTTCGTGAAGCTGAACTACCTGGACGCGAGCGGCACCGAACGCACCGGCATCGCGGTGACGACGGGGACCGATACCCCGATCATCTCGATCGCCCCCGAAGCCGGCGGCGGAGCCTCCCTGGACCTGGAGAACAACGACCTGACCGGGGTCGAGACGGTCATACCGTCGCCGGACAGCGACGGCCAGCTGACCCTGGACGGGCTGCTCGCATTAACGCCGCAGTCCGAGCCGGCCACCCCGGCCGCCAGCGGCGTCCTGTACGTGGACGCCGCCGACAGGGCCCTGAAGTACAAGGGCAACTCGGGCACCATCACTACCCTCGCGCCCGCCTGAGGGAGCGGTGCGGATCGCACGCGAAACCCAGGCAAGCCTAAAACCCCGGCCGGCCAGGGGCACTGCCCTGCCTTTAGCGTCAAAGCGCGCCGGACTTCCACATCGGCGCACGGACAACACCCTGATCGAGGCATGGCCTCAACCTGGTGCTCGAGCTGTTCTCACTGCTGGTAATGCGGCTCGACGGCAGTTCCCATAGCCGCGGACAGCGCTCGCTTACAGCGAGGATCCCGGCATCGGCTCTCCGATGCTCCTTCGCGATCTTGGTGATCATTCTGGCGAGCGGCGGCGGGCATACAATGTGTACGCCGTTTGTGGTGGGGAGGCCGGTGGCTTTCTGGCCGGTGCGGTTGCGTCGACCTCGAGGAGAAGCCCCGCGCTGATGACCACGCAGACGCTCACCTTATTCACTGACATCGAGGATTCCACCGCGATGGCGCAGCGGCTGGGGGACGCGTGGGCGGGGGTGCTGGCTGATCATCACCGGCTGATCCGGGCGGGCGTGACCGCGCATGCCGGCGAGGAAATCGTCACCCAGGGCGGTGGGGTTTTCGCGGTGTTCGCCTCGCCGCGGGCATGTGTGGACGCGGCGATCCAGATGCAGCGGGCGCTGGTGTCACATGCGTGGCCGGCCGGGGAGCGGGTGCGTGTCCGGATGGGAATCCATTGCGGTGAGGTCTCCCGGGCTGCGGCGGGGCTGGAGGTGCACCAGGCGGCCCGGATCGCGGCGGTGGCGCACGGGGGCCAGGTGGTGGTGTCGGCCGTGGCGGCCGGGCTGCTGGTCGGTGCGCTGCCGGACGGCATGTGGCTGGCGGATCTGGGCCCGCACCGGCTGAAGGACGTGGGCGGGCCCGAGCAGATCTTCCAGCTGCGGGCCGAGGGCGTGCCGGCGGCCTTCCCGCCGTTGCGGTCGCTGGAGGATCCGAGGCTGCGCAGTAATCTCCCGGCGCAGGTGTCGAATTTCATCGGCCGTGACGGCGAGCTGGCCGCGGTCCGCGCGCTGGTGAGCGGATCGCGGCTGGTCACGTTGACCGGTGCGGGCGGCGCGGGCAAGACCCGGCTGGGGCTGCAGGTGGCGGCGGGGCTAGCCGATGGCGCCGGGGACGGGGTGTGGTTCGCCGATCTGGCCCCGCTGGGCGATCCGGATCTGGTGACGGTGACGGTGGCTGATGTGCTGGGCGTCTGCCAGGAGCCGGGCCGCCCGGTGCTGGACACGCTGGTGGGGGCGGTGGGCGGGCGGGGCCTGCTGCTCCTGCTGGACAACTGCGAGCACGTCATCGGGGCCTGCGCGAAGCTGGCGGACACGCTGCTGCGGGGCTGCCCGAACTTGGCGCTGCTGGCGACCAGCCGCGAGCCACTGGGCGTCGACGGCGAACGCATCTACCGGGTGCCTTCCATGCGCACGCCAGCCGACGGCGACGACACCGCGGCGATCCGGGCCAGTGAGGCCGTGCGGCTGTTTACCGACCGCGCCGAGCACCACGGGGTGAGGCTGGACTGGAACGAGGAAACTGCCTCGGTCATCGGCCGCGTCTGCCGGCGGCTGGATGGCATCCCGCTGGCCGTGGAGCTGGCCGCGGCCCGGCTGCGGGTGATGCCGCTGGCCGAGCTGGATGCCCGGCTGGACCAGCGGTTCGCCCTGCTGACCGGGGGGTCGCGAGCGGCCCCGCAGCGGCAGCAGACGCTGCGGGCGATGGTCGAGTGGTCGTGGGAGCTGCTGATCGGCGCCGAGCAGGCGGTGCTGGCCCGCCTGTCGGTGTTCGCTGGGGGATTTGACCTGACCGCCGCCGAGGCTGTCGCCGCAGGTGAAGACATGCCTCAGGAGGGGGTCGTCGTACACCTCGGAGCGCTGGTGGACAAGAACCTGGTGCAATTCGGTGACATCGGTACCGGTCCCGCCCGGTACCGGCTGCTGGAAACCGTCCGCCAGTACGCGGCCGGGCGGCTGGACGCGCACGGCCCGGCGGCCGTCAGCCATGCCCAGATCACCCACCGCGACTACTACCTGGCCCTGGCCGAGGCGGCCGCGCCGCGGCTCGTGGCGGGTGACCAGGCCGCCTGGCTGGACCGGCTCGACGCCGAGCTGGGCAACCTGCGGTCCGCGATCACCTTCAGCCTGACCCAGGCCGACCCCGAGCCTGGCCTGCGGCTGGCCACCTCGCTGCGCGCGTACTGGCGGGCCCGCGGGCACGCCGCCGAAGGCGCCGACGTCCTGCGGCCGCTCCTGGACGCCCCGGCCGCCCAGGAGCCGACGCTGCCGCGCGCCCGGGCACTGGCCGCGGCGGCCGACCTCCTCCAGCAGATGGGCAGCTACCCGGTAGCCGGGGACTACTGCCAGGAAGCGCTGGCCATTGCCCGCGCCGCCGGGGACAGCTACCTAGTCGCTGAGCTGCTGTACCTCCAAGCCTGGATCCTGCTGCGCCAGGGGCAGCGAGGCGCCGCGCTGCCCCTCATCGAGCAGGGCCTGGACCTGGCCCGCCGCCTCGGGGAACCCCACCTGACCGGCTTCCTGCTCACCACCCGGGCGCACGCCACATACGCTGCGGGAGACCATGCGGGCGCGGCCCGCGATGCGGCCGAGGCCCTGCCGCTGTTCCGCCAGGCCGGTGACCGACAACACATGGGGACGATCCTCGGCAACCTCGGCAACTACGAGCTGGCGGCAGGCGACCTGGACGCCGCCCGCCGCCACCTAGCCGAGGCGCTGGCCATCTTCCGCGTGCTCAACCACCGCGACGGCATCGCCTACCAGACGCTCAACCTCGGCCTGGCCGAGTACCTCAGCGGCTCGCCGGGCGCGGCCGAGGCCTTATTCGCCGAATCACTCGACCTGACCAGGCGCATGGGGACGAAGGCGCTTATGGCCTACGCGCTGATCGGCCTGGCCATGGCCGGCCGCGGCGGGGCCGACCATGGCTGGTCCGCCCGGCTGCACGGCGCGGCCGACCAGGCCCTGGCCGACCTGGGCCGCGTCCGCGACCCGCTGGAAGGCCGGCTGGCCGACCTCGACCACCAGCGCCTGCGCGCCGAGATGGGCGACGACGCCTTCGAGGCCGCATACGCCGCTGGCCGCACCCTCGACATGGCGCTCGTGCTGGCTACGCTCGGGCGCGCGGACACAGCGGCCGGGTCGACGCAGGTAGCCGGATCCGGTGAGGCTGCGGCAGTGCTGACGCCTCGCGAGCTCGACGTGCTCAAGCTCGTCGCGCTGGGATTGAGCAACTCCGACATCGCCCGGCGGCTGGTGCTGAGCGAGCACACCGTCCACCGGCACCTGGCCAACATCCTGCGCAAGCTCAGCCTCTCCTCCCGCGCCGCCGCGGCAGCGTGGGGCGTGCGCACCGGGCTCGTTTGAGCCTGGACCGATCGGGCCATCCGAGGCGGCCGCGTGAATCTGGCAGCTCAGGCTCCTAGCGTTTCGGAGGGCATGTCGCGCAAGCCGGCGGCGAAGTCCCGGAACCGGTAGACGTCGGCGAAGGTGGTGGCCAGGCCGAGCGAGGCCCGCGCCGCCCCGGTGGTCTTCCCGTCGATCACGTGGAGGAACTCCCGGTAGCGCAGCCGGTCCTTGTGCTTGAAGGCGGCCGCCATCTCCTCGGTGGAGAAGCCGAGCGCGACCTCGCGCACGCCAGGGTTGCAGTGGCAGCCGCTGCGCAGGGAGATTCCCGCCATGTTGGCCCGGCGCTCGATCCGCACCGAGTCGATGAGCGCGCCGGAGGGATCGAAGAAGTTCATCGCGATCGTCGCTCCGCGGCGGTCAGTGCCGGCCGGGCCGTAGAGGCGGACGACGGGCGCCCCGTTGCTGTGCCGCAAGGCGCCGAGTTCTTCCAGCAGCCAGCCGGTGAGGCACGTGACCCTGGTGTGGATGGTCTCAATGCCTACCGAGCTGATGTGATCCAGGCCGATGCCGACGGCCGGGATGCCCAGGTAGTTGACAGTCCCGTCCTCGAAGCCGGCCGGTCCGGGAGTCAGGTAGAAACCCTCGCCGGGGGTCGCCTCGGCGCGTACCGAGGAGAAGGTGATCGTGCCGCCGGCATACCACGGGCGGTGCAGCTTGGCCAGCGCCGGCTTGCGCACTAAGAGAGCCCCGATGCCGGTCGGGTACCCGAAGATCTTGTAAAACGACAAGGACACGTAATCCGGATGCCACCGGGACAGATCCAGCCGGTTGGTCGGCGCGAAGGCGGCGGCGTCCAGCAGCACGTCGTACCCGGCCGCATGGGCCTGGGCGATCCAGGTCAGGGGGTGCTGGACGCCGGAAAAGTTGGACTGGGCCGGGAAGGCGAACAAGTTGCCGGCTCCGAACCCGGAGCGGCGGCGGGCGAAACGGCGAGCTGGGGTCGCGGCCTGGAGGTGGCGGGCCAGCGCCTGCTGTGAGACGCGCAGGTCGGCGGGGGCGAGCGGCACGTAGCTGACCGAAGCGCCGCGGGCGCGGGCGAACTGCCGGATCCCGTTGACCGAGTTGTGATTGTCGAAGGTCAGCAGGTACCGCCCACCCGGCCCGAAGGGATAGGACTCGCCTACGAGTCGGAGGGCGCCGGTGGCGTTGGGGGTGAAGATGACCTCATATTCCTCCGGTGATGCCCGGAAGAACTCCAGGATCTGGGCCCGGGTGGCCTCCACCCGGGCGGTCATGTCGCGCGAGGGCAAGTTCTGGGAGTGCGGATTGCCGAACACGGCGCCTGCCAGCAAGTCCCGGTGGCGGGCTAGCTGGCTGTCGGCGTACAGGGACCCGCCGGTGTAGTCAAGATAGACGTGACCGGCGGCGTCCAGCCGGGTGTAGTCCACGGCCCGCATGCCGTCCAGAACGGCGGTGCGGGCATAAGCCGGGTAGCGCCGCTTGAAGTCATGAAGCGCCGCGGCCATCGTCGTCTGGCCGTCGAGCATCACCGTTGCGGTCAGGTCTTGGGCCGCTATCATGGCGGGGCTCCCATCTCTTGGTCTACGGTCGTCTCGTTGCGGGTCGTCGTGCCCGGCGTCTTGTTACTGCGGGCCGTCGCCACGCGCGCTCAGCGCCAGCTCAAGCTCAGGCCACGGCGGCATCTCGTCCAGATCAGCGGGCCGGGCGGCAGCGCAGGCCACAAAGTATTCGCAGCCGAAAATCTCCTGGAGCAGGAACTCCGGGAACATGTCCAGCTGCAGCGGGAACTGGCTGCGGTAGGCGGACAGGGCTTCGACCTTGCGCATGACCTGTCCGGACACGTCGCAGCTGACGACGCCCTGACCTGCTCGCATGGTCCCGGCCGCCGGGGGCGGGTTCGCCAGTGCGCCGGGCAGGGCACTGGCCAGGCGGGCCCCCCGGCCCCGGCCGGCGAACTTGGCCGGCGGTGCCGGGGACAGGACCAGGCAGGTGAGGCTGGTGGCGGCGACCACGTCGGCGCTGCGGTGCCGGTGCCCGAAGAACTCCCCCACCCCGAGCCGGTCGGGCTGCTCGCGGCGGCCGCCGTTGCCCTCTTGCCACACCTGCGCTTCACCCGACAAGATCAAGAACAGCTCGGCGGCCGCCTCGCCCTGCTCGACCGCATACGAACCCGGCGGGTACCAGCGGACCTGGACGTGGTCGCGGATGTGGCCCAGGGTGCTGGCCGCCTCGGCCAGCAGCAAGAAAGCGTGGGCAAAAGCAGGCGTCCCGGCAAAGCCGTCCGGCTGGCTGGTCAGCCAGGCCGTCAGCCGATCCATGATCAGCAGGTCGCCCGGCGGGAAGCACCGGTAATACAGCCGAGGCAGCCGGCGCACCGTCCCGTTGGCCATCCGGTCTGGGCCGGGCCCGGGGTCGGCGGCCCGCTGGCAGGCCGCCGTGGTCACCGCGCTGATGGTGACGTGGTCGGGATGGCCGTAGCCGCCGTCGGGGCCGAACGTGATGACCACATCCGGCCGGAACTCGCCAATGACGTCGGCCACCTCCTCCACCAGGGCCGGGAACGCGGCGTCGGCGAGAGTGCCGTCGACGTGGTCCAGGCAGCGCACCGTCGTGATGCCCAGACGCTCGCAGGCCAGCCGCAGCTCGGCCTCCCGGACAGCGGCGATGGTCCGCCGGGTGCCGACTGCACCATCGCGAATCTGGCCCGCCTGGCCCCGGGTCGCGGACACCACCATGATCTCGGCCCCCTGCTCGGCGTAACGCGCGAACGTGCCCCCGGCGCAGAAGGTCTCATCGTCAGGATGGGCGAAGACACCCAGCAAGCGGCAGCGGCCTCCCGGCGGCACGCCGTCATCGAGCAAGCCCGGGCGCGGCCGGCCAGGGCGCGCCCCGCCCGGCGAGTGCTCCCGGGCCAAGCCCTCCGTCCCGGGGACGCGCATCACCCGGTCAAGCGTCCCGATCGGGGCCGTCGGATCCGCGCTCCGGTACAGCCCGGGCACCTTGCCGTCCACGGCGAGCCCGGAGACACGCCGGCCGGAACAGATCGTCCTGGAGAGGGCCCCGTCCGGTGCGATGCCGCCGTCTGACCGCTTTAAGTCAGTTCGGTGACGATGCTGTGCCTGGGGGATCATGGTGGTTCTCCTTCGGTGGCGAGTTGACATCCGGGCGCCCGGCGGCCGACTCCCGGGTAGTGACCGGACGGGCAATAAGGTGGTTCAGGCGCACCCGGGACTGTCGGGACGGCAGGCCGGGCCTGCCCGATCCAGCGCCGGGGAATCATGGCACGGGTGTGCCGCTTACCTCGGCTGGGGGACGACGCGGATATAGGGCTTGACCGACTTCCACTCGCCGAAGATCACCCTGGCCTGGTCGTCGGACACCGAGTTGTGGATCATCACATCGTCGCCCGGCATCCAGTTGGCCGGCGTCACGACCCGGTGCCTGGCGGTCAGCTGGAGCGAGTCGATGACCCGCAGCAGCTCCTCGAAGTTGCGGCCAGTCACATTCGGATACGCGATGATCAGCTTGATCTTCTTATCGGGGCTGATCACGAACACGTTCCGGACGGTCAGGTTGTCCAGTGCGCAGCGCGAGCTGGCGTCACCCGACGCGGAAGCGGGCAGCATCCCGTAGAGCTTGGACACATTCAGATCCGTGTCGCCGATGATCGGGTAGCCGGGCCGTGCGCCCTGGGTCTCCTCGATGTCATCGGCCCACATGTGGTGGCGCTCGGTGGCGTCCACCGACAGGCCGATGACCTTCACGCCGCGGCGTTCGAACTCTGGCGCCAGCTTGGCCACCTGCCCTAGCTCGGTGGTGCACACCGGGGTGAAGTCCTTGGGGTGGGAGAACAGCACCGCCCAGGAATCCCCGATCCATTCGTGGAAGCTGATCCTGCCCTGGGTGGTGCTGGCCTGGAAATCTGGTGCGTTGTCGTTGATGGACAGTCCCATTTGCCGTGCTCCGGTTTCGTTTGTGATGGCGGTGTGGTTGACCGGTTGCTGGTCAGCACGCTCACGGTGCTGCCTCCAGCTGGACGTGCCGCTGCTGGTCGTCTTCCTGATCGCTGCCATGATCGACATCTGGATCTCCTCCGTCACTTCGTCTGCCAGCGGAAATCCGCACGCCAACCCTGCGGGTGTCATGACATAACCAGTGGTATCCGGCATTGCCGCGCTACCGCGTCGCCCGTATGGGCCAACTTCACGCGGCCGCGGCAGATGGCCCGATCGGGCCAGGCTCACACCAGCCCGGTGCGCACGCCCCAGGCCGAGGCCGCCGCGCGCGAGGACAGGTTGAGCTTGCGGGCACCGGCTGGCGGCCGGGCAGGGTCAGTTTGACCTGGGCCTGGATACTGTCTGCGGCTGGCGGGCCGCTGCCAATCACCGCGTCGCGGATGGGCTGCCTGCTCGATGCCCTGGAGGATGCCTACCCGGTGCTGTGCTTTGACCGGGCCAGCGGCGACGGGTCTTCGAGCAGCTGGTGCTGGCGCGGATCACCGAGCCGTTCAGCAAGGCCGACAGCCTGCGGGTGCTGGAGGAGCCGGGCTGGCTGGCAAGTCGTATGCGAGGCTCAAGCGGCGGCTTCCCGCCTATGCGAGGGAGGCGTGGCGGCGCAAGATCTCGGCTGCCTGCGCCGCGCATGCCTGGCGGCTGCGAACTCCCTCACCCGTCGCGCGGCAAGGGAACCTGGCTGGGTCGTGCGGCGCGGGCCGACGCCAGGCGTGCGGCACGCCTGGCCCGCCACACCCGGCGCCGCGCGATCTCGAGCACGATCACCCCAGCCATGACGCCCACCACGATCTCGGCGGTCGAGGTCAGGTTGCCAATGTCGGACAGGTCGAGTTGCACAGCACCGGTGTACACGTAGATGACCTGATTCTGTACAGCTCCGGCCGGAGGACGTGCGCCCGGCGGCAGCCTGATGATGCCGCCACCCCTGACCACGCGGCCATGGTCCGGAAGCTTCGTAGCGGCCCTGCCGCCTGGCGGAGTGATCCAGTCGGCCGCGCTGCTGTGCTCCCACGCCACGCCCAGTGCGGTGACCGCCGCCACCACCAGCAGGACCGCGCCGAACTGCCGGACGAACTTCACCGCAAGCCCTGCCCCGGCCCGCCGGTGCGCCGGGTGAGCAGGCGGCGCCCCACCCCCGCTATCCACCGCCAGCGCAGCGCGGCATGCACCGGGACCAGGCCCAGCGTGATCTCCGCGGTCAGGATATGCAGCCGATTCCAGAACAAGCTGGCGGTCAGGAAGAATCCCAGCGAGGGCAGCGCCACCCGGGAGATCACGATGCCCGACACGATGCACAGCGTCATGCCGAACAGCAGCGCCAGGTTGACCAGCCAGATGACCCTGTCGTGGCCCCGCCGGCCGAACAGCTTACGAGTGGTGCGCACCACCCAGTCCCAGTGCAAGGTGAGGTGGACCAGTAGGACCAGGCCGAGCACGAGGCCCAGCCACTCGTGGATGGCATCCCCCGTGAACCCGTAGCTGTAGGCAAATATGTAGCTCACCAGAATGACCACGTCGAGCCAGAAATCCAGCCGCGTCCCCACCGGGAGCTGCCGCCTGCTGGCCCTGGGCCGGACCTGAGCCAGGTCGCCCCCGCTGATGTCACCCATCTCGCCGTCTCTGAATCCTCGGGCAAATACGCCGTGCACCATCATTGTCAGCGGCGAAGCTCGAGATCGCATCCCGGAATGCGTGTGAGTTTCCGTGTGATCACCTTCCCCGGCGTCCGCCGGAGAGATGCAGCCTGTCGGGTGCCAGAACTCGTGCTGTGGTGGGTATCATGCTCGGCGGTCTCGGCAACATCGAGCTGGCGATGGGCGACCTGGACACCGCCCGCCGCCACCTGCACGAGTCGCTCGACGTCGTCCGCGCGCTCAACGAGCGCTACGGCATCGTTGGCGAGACCTTCAACCTTGGCCTAGTCGAGTACCTCGGCGGCTCGCCGGACGCGGCCGGGGCCTTGTTCGCCGAATCATTCGACCTGGCCCGGCGCATGGGTATGAGAGCGAATATCGCCTACGCGCTGATCGGCCTAGCCCCGACTGGCCATGGCGGGGCCAACCCGGGCTGCTCCGCCCGGCTGCACGGAGCGGCCGACCAGGCCCTGGCCGACCTGGGCCACGCCCTCGAGCCGCTGGAAGGCCGGCTGGCCGACCTCGACCGCCAACGGCTGCGCAATGCGATCGGCGCCGAGGCCTTCGAGGCCGAATACGCCGCCGGCCGCGTGCGCAAGCTCAACCTCTCCTCGCGCGCCGCGGCCGCGGCCTGGGGCGCGCGCACCGGGCTGGTCTGAGCCTGGCCCGATCGGGCCAGTTGCCGCCGCCGGGCGAAGCTGGCCCGTACGGGCGAAGCAGCAGCACGGCAATACCGGATACCACTGGGTTAGGTCTGACACGCGCAGGGATGGCGTGCGGATCACCACCAGTAGGCCAAGCCGCTAAAGGGGAGCCAGATGCCGATCATCGCAGCCACCAGGCCGACCACTTCCGGGTGGGGCAGCCGCCCTGTCACCGAGCCGGCCCGCGCCGTGCGGGGTGCCCAGCTGCTCATGCTGCGATGGCTGGCCGACCGACGGCGCGTCATTGGCGTGGCCCTGGCCACTGCGGGCTTGGCGGCCACCTTCGCAGCGGAAACCGACGGCAGCGGCCACCCAGGCAGCGCCGCGGCCGCGCAGATCGTGTTCGCCGCCACCATGGTCATCTCCGCCTTGGGCGAGGCCCTGCTCTCCCCGGCTTTGCCGGTGATCATCGATGACCCGGCCTCGCCCGGTGCCGCAGGCCGCCTCAAGAAGCTCGGCACTATTGCTTTGGTCACCGGCTGCCTGCTCGTCCTGCCCGCTGGCGGAGCCGCGCTCGGCGCTGACTGGCGCACCAGCCTGCTTACTACCCTCGCCGTGGCCAGCGCCCTCGCCAGCATCGCCGCCCAACGCCTGGGCCGCCAACTGGCACCCGGCGCCAACCGTATCCCGGTAGCGGGCGCGCACCCGGCTGCGGACCACGCCACAAGCCGGTGAGCCCGGCCATCAAGACGGGACTGAACCCATCACGGATAGACCTCGATCTCGGTCACGGCCTTTGCCCCGGCCTTGGCGGGCGCACCCGCTCAGGCAGCGCCTCCTCCGACCGGAGACGACCCTCGTCTGTCGAATACGGATCAAGCGCCTCCACCAGCGAGTCAAGCACCCCCAGTGCGCGGGCCACCCTCAGGACGCTTTCCATGCTGGCGCCCTGACCGTTCTCCAACCGCATGACGGTATGGCGTGACACCCCCGCCCGGTCCGCGACCTGAGCGGCCGTCAGCCGCCGCAATCGCCGCCACGTAGCGAGTTCCTCACCGATGCGGCGCTGGCCGTTAGCCACCGCGATCGGCGTTCTCGACACTGCCATGGAACCCCTAAAGTTCTTCTCCTGCAACCCTAACAGCTTTAGAGTAGCATATTTATAACTTTATAGAAGTGACTGATTCGCACGGCCCTGGTCACGCCGTCCCTTCCCAAAATGTCCGGAGACGCGTCCGTGGCTGTCCGGTCTTGCGTCGCCCGCTTGCTCATGGCCCCGCCTCCGTCACGCCAGAGGCGAGGCAGTCGACGCCTTCCGGCGCTTGATCGCGACCGACGACCGGCTGCTGACCACTCGTCAGCTCCTCAACCTGATGGCCTACACCGGGCTGGGCGAACCTGACGCGACCGGGCCGGTCATCGAGCGCATGCTCGGCGCGGCGTAAGCCGAGGATCGTGAAGCCGGAGGCTGGACGGCCGCCTTCGCCGGGCTGGACCTCGGCCTTGGCCATCATCTGAGTACGATCCGCGCCAGTCAAGATGCTCACACCCGCAAAGGGGCCGCCAGGCTCTGCGCCCATCGTCTGTGCCACCAGCGACGCTCGCCCGTGACCCGGAAGCCGACGCGAGCCGGCCCTGGCGGCGCGGCGGCAGAAGATCGAGCTCCAAGCGGGAACCCAGCCGATCAGCTGACGACAGACCGGTGATCACTGCGGGCCCCAGTCGACGGCGAGTCGCAATTCCTTCTTGCTGCCACCGCCGCCACCCCCGCTTCCTCCCCTCAAGATGCCGCGGTTGGCAGCAGACCAGTTCAGGCAGCCGGCGCTTTAGCTACCGGTCGGCCGTAGGTCACGAGCTACCGGTCGGCCGTAGGTCACGGCCTCGCGCACCTCCGGGGGCAGAGACTGGGCGAGTTGCGCGTCGGGCTGAGCGCCTAGCGAGTCGTTGATCATGGAGAACGCTAGGCGAAGGGCCACGAAGGCGGTGATGCCGAAGATCTGCCCGTCATCGAGCCCGGTATCGCGGAGCGCCTGGATGTCGGCGGGCGTCGTCGCGTTCGGGTCCCTGGCGACCTTGCGGGCCCACCCGGCCATGGTCTTCTCCTGGTCAGTCAGCCCGGCGTCGCTGCCATCCAGGACCCCCGCCGCGAGAGCGGTGTCCGACGCTTTGCCCAGCTTCCCGCCCCACGCGAGCGAGCAGTACGAGTCGCCGAGGGCCGAGGCGGCGGCGGTCACCAGGATTCCGCGCTGGCGGAGGTTCAGGCCGCTCGGCGTGAATGCCTCAGACATCAGCTCGAACAGCCGCTTCACGGTGCCTGGCTGGTGCGCCCACAGCCGGGACACGTTCCACACGTAGCCGCCGTCTGCGAGGTCTTCGTCGTACAGGGCCTGCACTTGGGGGGACGCCGGGGGTTCTTCGAGAAAGCTGCCGGTCATGGGCGCTGCGCTCCTTCGGGTTTGCGGGCCAGGTAGCCCACGACGCTGATGTCCGCCCGGAGCGGCAAGCCATCCCGTAGCCGCCCCTGAGCCTGCTCGACAGCCGCGCGATGGAACTCGGCCTCGCCGACGTTCTGGATGGCCTCATACGCGGGGCCGGTAGCGGCCAGCGCCCGTCCGCCGCAGCAAGGCGGAACGGGGCCAGCGCCCAGGCTCCAGGAGACATCTTCAGGTGACCCCACACCGTTATCCCGACGCGTCCGCCGGGGCGAAGGACCCGGTATATCTCGGCAACCGCGTCCGGAGTGGTGCCCCAGATCCCCCGGAAGCTGGTGACGACGTCGAACGCCGCCCGGTCCCACGGCAGGGCGTGCATATCGCCGACCCTGATGTCGCATTCCGGGTTCCGGTCCCGGGCCACCGCGACCAGCCTGGCCGAGGCATCGATACCGGAGCAGGAAGCGCCGCGCAGGCGAGCCAGCTCGACAGCGAGCCCGGACCCGCAAGCCACATCGAGCAGCCGGTCTCCGGCATCGACGCCGAGCCGGTGGTGCACAGCGACGTACTCCCGGCAGTTGCCCGGCTCGCTGAGCGTCGCGAAATCCACCGCCTTACGGCCCCA
>JBEKIF010000093.1:0-11951 GCA_050011895.1 Streptosporangiaceae bacterium
AGGCAGGGAGGTCCCGCGCGTGAGATGGCGTGATCCAGTAGCTCGGCCTTGCGCGTGCGGAGGCCGGCGGCCCGCATCGGTGCCGGCGTGAGCTCGCCCCGGGGCGACGATCCGGCTGCCGCCCTCAACCAGGTGCTCAGCGAGGTCATTGACGGGGTTCTGGACGTGAAGCAGGCTCACCGGAGAGTTCCCGAGACGCACGTCCTCCACGCGGTGCCGGGCCAGCTCTTCGACGATCTGGGGACCTGGGCCCGGTTGCTCGCAGACCAGGACCGGGCGCTCGGCGTATCGCCGCTGGCGAGCATGCCGACTGCGGCCGGCCGAACGCCACCGCACATCCGCAGCCTGGCGCTGGTGATGGCTGCCCTGGAGTCGAGCTGGAGGGGGCGGCGGGTTCGGGCCGGGTGGTGATGTGTGGGCCAGGAGGGCAGCGAATGACAGTTCAGAGCCTACGGCGCCGGCATGACGGCAAGCGCGCCCTGGTGGTCCATGGCGGATGGGAGGGCCACGTACCCGTTCCCGCGAGCGACCGCTATGTCCGGGTGCTGAAGGAAGCGGGCTTCGGTGTGACGGTATCGGACTCCCTGGACAGCTATCTCGACGAGGCGCTGCTTGCGGCGACCGACCTGGTGGTGCAGTGCTGGACGATGGGCACGATCACCAGCCGGCAAGCGGACGGGCTGTCGCGCGCGGTCCGGTCCGGGACCGGCTTCGCCGGCTGGCACGGCGGCATTGTCGACGCGTTCCGCGCCGAACCCGCGTACAGCCTTATTACGGGTGGCCAGTTCGTGTACCACCCCCGCGGCTTCGTCGGCTACGAGGTGCGGCCGGTGGCCGAGCGCGCGGATCATCCGGTGCTGGCCGGAGTCGAGGCGTTCACCATCACCACGGAGCAGTACTACCTGCACGTTGATCCGGGCAACGACGTGCTGGCCGTCACCGATTTCGTCGCCGATCCGGACTACCCGGATCTGGCCGGCACCGTCATGCCGGTCACCTGGACCCGCCGCTGGGGCGCGGGCCGGGTGTTCGTGACCGCGATCGGCCACTCGCTCGCGGATCTGGAAGTGCCGCAGGTGGATGCGATGATCCGGGCCGGGATGGCCTGGGCGGCGCGGTGACCGCGCTACGCATCGGCGTGGTGGGCGCCGGACAGATCAGCGGCGCCTACCTGGGCACCCTGCGGCGGTTGTCCAACGTCCAGGTGGTGGCGGTCGCCGACCTCGACCAGGCACGGGCCAGGACTGCGGCTGCCGCGGCGCCGGGCGCCCGCCCGCTGGCCGCCGCCGAACTCCTCACAGCCGGCGACGTCGATCTCGTGCTCAACCTGACGATCCCGGCGGCACATGCCGAGGTCGCGCATGCGGCGATCGCGGCGGGCAAGCATGTCTACGGCGAGAAGCCGCTCGCCGTCACGACCGGGCAGGCGCGTGAGGTGCTGGCCGCCGCCGCGCGCGCCGGGGTGCGGGTCGGCTGCGCGCCGGACACGGTGCTGGGCACCGGCGTGCAGACCGCACGTGCCTGCCTGGACGGCGGCCAGATCGGCGCGCCGGTCGCGGCGACCGCGTTCATGGTCACGCCCGGCCACGAGCGGTGGCATCCGGCCCCGGAGTTCTACTACCTGCCGGGCGGCGGCCCGCTGTTCGACATGGGCCCGTACTATCTCACCGCGCTGGTCACGTTGCTGGGCCCGGTGCGGCGCGTGGCTGGCATGGCGGCCACGCCGCGGGCTACCCGCGTCATCGGCAGCGGCCCCCGCGCCGGCGCAGAGATCGGGGTGGCGGTGGCCACGCACGTGACCGGGGTGCTGGAGCACGCCAACGGGGCGTTGTCGACGCTGGTGATGAGCTTTGACGTGTGGGCCGGGCAGCTGCCGCACATCGAGGTCTACGGCACGGGCGGGTCGCTATCGGTGCCCGATCCCAACGGGTTCGGCGGGGCGGTCCAGATCTTCCGCGCCGGGGCGGAGGACTGGGCGCCGGTCGCCGAGGCAGGCGGCTATCGCGGGGCCACGCGGGGTTACGGCGTCTCGGACCTGGCCAGCGCGCTGACCACCGGCACCGCGCATCGCGCCAATGGCGAGGTCGCCTACCATGTGCTCGACATGATGGAAGGCCTGCTCGTGGCAGCCGACTCAGGTCACGCCGTCGACGTCACGAGCAGCTGCGACCGGCCGCCGGCCGTCCCCTTCGGCGCGCGCCCGGACGACCCCAGGACCAGGCCGCGGCCAGCGGCGCAGAACACTCGGCGCGCGCAAGCATAAGCCCCACGTCGTAAAGCACTCCGACCCGGAGTGGCACCTTTCGGTGGTTGCTGCCTGGCCCGATGCGCTCGATGAACCCGTGGGCCAGCTCGACGGGTCCTGGATCGCCAGGTTCATGCCCTTGCCGCCCGATCGCTGTCGGCTTCAGCAGAATGCGAATCTGCCACAGCTCGAGGAGATTCGGGTCTCGCGTCAAGTCAACCGCCATCGCCGCCGCGCAGTCCCGGCCCGGAATCCCAGTTATGGCGCCGCAGCAGCCCGGGCCGCGGGCCGGGGGAAACCGAGCAGATCGAGTCCTCTTTGCTGTTCCCCAAATGGGAGTCGCTGTACCGGGCCTACTGCGCAGCAAACTCCCGGGTCACGAGCACCTGCCTTGCGTGACATTTGACACTCAAATGCCACTCAATCGAAGGAGGTACTCGGTTTCATATTCGAAAAATGCTCACAAGCTAGAGCCCCCTTACGGAATCGAACCGTAGACCTTCTCCTTACCATGGATCGCTGTGCAGTTCTGGAGCCCCAGGTAGATCTTCTGACCTGCGAGAACACGAGCACACACTGGCACTCACAAGCGCCGGACGAGCCCATGCGCTCCGTTTGCCACTCAATCTGCCACTCACTTTGATCTTTCCGGTGTGCAGGCCGACCGCACCGAGCGGCTTGCCCACACCGAAGACGTCGTCGCTGCCTGTCGCCGGGTCGAACCGTTGCACTCTCCCATGTGGGATGTCCAGCCACAGCAACCACGGCTGCCGGTCGCCCATACCCGCCCTCCCCGATCGCGGCGTGGCCGTCGAAGACGATCTCTAGCTGCATGCTGGCTGGCACGGTGACTCCCTCTCCCGCTGTCACGCTCACAGGACGCCGAAGCGGTCATAGGCGTCGCGCAGCGTGCTCCCCTGGGCAAGCGCGTCACGCAGCCCGTTCTCCTTCTCCGCCTTCTGCGCCGCACGCTGCACAACCTCCGGCGCAAGCCCGGCGGGCACGACCACGACGCCGTCAACGTCGGCGACCACGAGATCACCGGGCTGGACAAGCAGGCCGCCAACGACCGCGGGCTGCCGCCACGCGGTCACCGCGGTCCTGCGCTTACAGTCCAGCGGCAATCCGCCGCGGCACCATGCTGGGTAACCCATGCCCATGATGCGGCGCTGGTCACGGCAGTAGCCGTCGATCACGGTGCCGCGGGCGCCGCGGGCGCGGGCCGCGGTCGAGAACAGCTCGCCCCAGCAAGCGGCACGGGCCGAGCCGCCCGCGGCCATTAGCACGACCTCCCCGGGCGCGAGGTCATCGAGTGCGGCGATCTCGCCGGTGTACGGCTCTGCGGGGATCTCCCCGGCTTCGGCGACGAGAAAGGGGTTGGCCCAGCCCGCGACGACCACGTCGGCCGCGCCGGCCGCGCCGCCTAGTAGGCGGATCGCCGGGTTGAGGGTGTGGTCGCGGTGCCCGAGGCCGTCGAGAATGTCCGACACGACCGCCGTATACAGCCGCGCCGCGGCCAGGTCGGGCCGGGCCACGCCCTGGCGATCCGCGGTCATCGGGTGCCGCCTGGCCGAACGAGGATCTTCAAGTGTTTCTCCGGTTCGTCCCTGAGCAGCTCAAGGCCGCCGCTTACCGCCGCGGTGATCGGGATGCGGTCGGTGACCAGCGGCGCGGCTTGCACGACGCCCCTGCCCATGAGCCCGAGCGCTATGCGGAAGTCGGTGTCCCAAACATGTGAAAGCGAGCCGATGATCGACTTCTCCGCGCCGACGAGGTCCATTGGCAGCACGCTGACCGGCCTGGTGCCCAGACCGAGCAGGACCGCACGGCCGCCTGAACGCAGGGCCCGGACCGCGGTTGCTACGGCGTGCGGACGGCCGGCACTCTCCACGGCGACATCGGCCTGGAGCGCCGCCGCGTCATCCGGCGGCACGGCACGGTCGGCACCCAGGCGGCAGGCCAGGCTCCGCCGGCCTGCGAGCGGCTCGACGACCGCCACGCTGCCTGCCCCAAACGCACGCGCTGCCTGCACTGCCATCAGCCCAACCGCGCCTGCGCCCACCACCGCGACCTGCTCGCCGGGCCGGAGCATGCCGCGGCGCAATGCCCGCACCGCGACCGCGAGGGTCTCCACGAGCGGCGCCTCGTCGTCGGCCACCGTGTCAGGCAACTGGAGGCACATCCGGGCCGGTGCGTTGCACAGTTCCGCAAGGCCGCCGTCGCCGTGCAGGCCAAGCCCGCCAAGCTGCGGGCAGCGGGTCACCTCGCCGCGCCGGCACCAATGGCATGTGCCGCAGAAGACGATCGTGTCGACCGCGACCCGCTGGCCCGTCTGGGGTTCGGCGACGCCGTCGCCAACCGCCACAACGCGGCCGGCGAACTCGTGGCCGAGAATGATCGGCGCGCGGGTCCCGGTGATCGGGTGCGGCGCGTCGACCGGAATGAACCCCGGGCCGCTCAGCCACTCCTCGACGTCGGTGCCGCAGATACCGCACCAGCCCACCCGCAGCTGCACCTCACCTGGCCTGGGCGGCGGAGGCGGTGGCACCTCGTCGACCCGGACCGCGCCTCTGGCATGCCAGCGGACCGCAAGCATGTCACGCTCCCCAGCGATCTTCGTTACCAGTCACAGGTCACCTGGTCACAGGCCGCGTCCGGGTAGTACCGGCGAAGAATACCGCACCCGGGTCGACCTGATCCCAGCCGCCGACCTTAAACCCGGAGTGCGTGAACGAGCCGAGCGCGGCCTGGTCGCGCTGCGAACTCCCGGGAACGCCAGCACCTAACTTAGCTTGACATCCAGGCTGCGATTCATGCCATCCGCTCTCACCCGCAGCGAGGCGGCCCGTCCGGTGGCCTGGTCGTCGAACTGACGCTGGGCTTGCGGCGGCCGCCGGGCCGCCTGCGGCGGCTGTCGGGGCCGGTGGGCCGCCGGGTCCGCCGCCACCGGGAGGACCTGGTCGTCACCGCAGCAGCGCATGGGGTAAGCAACCTGCGCGTATTCGGCAGCGTGGCCCGCGGCGAAGACCGCCCCGACAGTAACGTGGACCTGCTCGCCGACTTCCCGCCCGGGCTGAGCCTGTTCGGGCTGGGCCGCCTCGAGGCTGACCTCGAAGGCATCCTCGGCACCCGGGTCGACCTGATCCCCGCCGCCAACCTCAAACCAGGCGTCCGCAAACGCGTCGAACCCGACCCGATCGCCCTATGAGCTACCGGGAGCACCAGCGGCTGGCCGATATCCAGGCCGCGATCGACGCGATCCGCTCCCACCTGCAACGCGGCGACCTGACCGACGGGCTGATCTTCGACGCCGTCCGCATCCGCCTGCTGGAAATCGGCGAAGCTGTCAAAGCACTGCCGGACGATCTGCTGGCCACCCAGCCGTCGATCCCGTGGCGGCAGGCTTCGGCCGGGCAAGCAGACGAAAAGCCACGAGCCCCGATCCTGGCGCAACCATCTCAACCAGCCAAACCGCAGGTCACAGTACCTGCGGCGAGTTCTGAAGCGGTACAAGGGACCCTTGCCAGGCAATCGGCAAGTCGTCACCCACGTCGGAACGGCAGGTGCCGGGCCGCGATTCCTTGCGGCGGCGGCGAGCATAGCGCGCAGGCCGAGACGATTGTGTCCGTGTGCCCGTCGCCGAGGGTTCTGCGCCGTCGCGCGAGCGTATCGCGGTCGAGCCTTTGTGCGGCGTCGTGCGCGCCGGTTGCGTGCATGCTGACTGCGAGATTGCTCGCAGCTAAAAGCGTCAGGGGATGGTTCTCGCCGAGGACCCGGCGACGCCGCGCCAAAGTGTCTTCGTTCAGGCTTCTGGCCATGTCGGGATCGCCGGTCGCGCACAAGCACGCGGCGAGGTTGCCAGCACATATAAGAGTATCGGGATGATCTTCACCCTGTACCCGGCGGCGGCGTTTCAAGGTGTCCTCGTTGAGTGCACGCGCTGCTCTGTGCTCTCCGAGAAAATACAGGGCGACAGCGAGATTGCCCGCCGAGGTTAGCGTGTCATGATGATCATCGCCGTACAGGGCGCGCCGTCGCTCCAATGCCCGCTCATGCGTGAGGCGTGCCTCGGCAGCGTCACCGGTGGCGCGCAGGCTTACCCCTAGGTTGTTGACCGAGGTCAGTGTGTGGGGGTGATCGTCGCCGAGTACCGCGCTCCGACGGGCCACAAGGTCCTTATGCAGCCGACGGGCACCCATTTCGTCGCCCACCGCCCGCAGCGCCACCGCGAGATTGTTCTCCGAGGTGAACGTGCATGGATGATCCGGCCCCAGTATCTGTCGGCGCAACTGGAGCGTGGTCTCGTCTCGTTGGGCGGCCGCGTTCGGGTCGCCGTCGGCATAGAGATCAATAGCGAGATTGTTGGCGGACGCGAGCGTGTCGGGATGCTCGGCACCAAGAATTCGGCATCGGGCGGCGAACGTCTCCTCGTTCAGCCGACGCGCCTGCGCGAACCTACCGAGCGCATGATGGTCGATTGCAAGGTTGTGAGCGGCTGCAAGCGTATCGGCATGGTCGTCGCCGAGCACCCGGCGGCGGCGTTGCAGGGTGTCCTGGTCCACTTCGCAGGCTTTTGTCGGCCGGCCGAGATCACGATAGGCCTGTGCCGCTGCATCGGCCGCACGTAGCGTCAGCAGGTCGTCGACGCCGTAACGCATGCCCCAGCCCTCGTGTATCGCCTGTGCCAACGAGAGGGCGGCCTCGCTGGCGCCGGAAGAGAGAAGGTACCAGACCGCCTCACACACGACCTGGCGCAGCCCTTCATTGTCTGTCGTGACCACATCTGCGGCCTGGAGGTGCGGCAGAAATACTCCCCAGTCCGCCCAGCACGCAGGATCGCGAGGATCACCAGGACATGCTCGCACCAGCAGGGATATGGCCTTGCTCTGTTCATTCGACTGGTCCCGGATGATGAATTGGGTCAAGCGGTGCATCTGCAGGCCTGAACGGTCGCTGCGGGCAAGTCCATACCGGCTAATCTGGCGGACCATATCTCGAACGGAGCCGTCACCGCCCGATGCCTCCGCAGATGAGCCGATGACTTGCGCGGCCTCGATCAGCATGCGGACCGGCACCGGCTCCGGCGCGAGGAACGCGCAAAGCCGAAGCAGATGCGCAGCCGCGGGGTTGGCCTCGGCGAGGCGGCTCAGCGAAAGCCGTGTGACCGCTGCAAGCGACAGCCCATAGGTCGGCGGAGCGCCCTCGTCGAGGATTTGGGCCGCTTTCGCGTCCACGAGCTCGAGATAGTCGCTCACGGCCATGCCTGTCTCAGCCAGCACACCGGCAGCTTGAGCGACGGCCAGCGGAAGGTCGCCAAGCCTGTCCCCCAGCAGTTCGACCTCATCATCGGATAGATCGTCACGACCACGTCTAAGCAGCTCGGCGCTGCCTGCACGCCGCAGGACTTGCAACTCAAAGGGAGTGGCGAGTTCGTGCCAGCCGGCGATCCGGGACGTAATAAGGACATGGCCACCGCCTCCGGGCAACCAGGGACTCAGCGCGGCGGGGTCCTCTGCATTGTCGAACACGAGTAGCCAGTTCGATCGGCGGCGCAGATGGCCGAGCGCGGTGTGCGCGGCGATGGACCGGTCGGCGCCTTGCGGGATAAGCCCAAGGCCGACAGCAAGCTCTGCTAGTCGCAGGTCAACTAGGTCAGGCTGCTCAGCAGGTATCCACCAGACTATTTCGTAATTGTCGGCAGTTGTGTGAGCGTACTGGATCGCCAGCTGAGTCTTGCCCACGCCGCCGATACCGTAAAGGGCCACCACGGCGGACTCCGCGAACATTGCACGTAGTCTCGCCAGCTCGTCTTCGCGTCCACTGAACTGGGCATTGGGAGCGGGGACGTTCCATAGGGGGGGCCGTGCATCGATCGGCTTCGCATCAAGCTGGGTCGCCTTTTGCCTGGCTCGCCGCTCGATATAGGCGGTGCCACCCGCGAGAATCGAGGCGGCGCCCGCGCCTGCGATCTGATACCAGCGAATGCCCGCGATCGACGCCCAACCGGCCGCGATCGCCACGAAGGCGGCCGTCCCAGTGGCGAACGCCCACCCAAGCGGAACTCGGCCACTTCCGTGTCGCTTCTGCTGATTTTTCGCAGCCACGATGCTCCCGCTCCCCGCTCGTATAGATCTATCATGAGCGATGTTGCTGATTCAGGAGAAGACTTGGACCCCCACTCCACACCGGTCGACAGCTGGACCGTCGATGATCTCGACGTGATCGTGGAAACACGTGGTCCAACGGCTCCTCAGATCCTGTCCGCGCTGGGCCGTCGGCTGGCGGACGCACTGCCGGCTGGCGCGTCAATTAACCTGCCCGGGGGGATGCCGCTCTCACTCCAGGTAATGCATGACGGGCCGCTGCTCACCGTTGAGGTGACTACCGCTACCGGCGACGCGACTCCTGCCGCGCCGGCCGCCTACTACTGGCGGATCGAGATGCCCCCGCTTGCTGTCTCGCTCTGGCGATGGGAACCCGATGGCTGTTACAGGCCGCTCGGCCGATCAGCCGAGCGGCTCAGCGTAACTGAGCCCTGCATACTGGACATCCCGTTGCGCGTGCTACTGGATAACTCGCCCTAGACACCGTTACCCCAGGACGTCAGGGCCGATCGGGCCGCCGGCGATTGAGTCTCGGCACCGGATGCAGTCGTTATCGGAGCAGTGGGTAATGCTCGGGTCAGCGGATATAGCCGCTGATGCTGCGGCGATCGTCTCTTTAGCGGGGTAGGCAGTCCATTGGGATCGGCCCACAACGGCGGTCGATGCATACGGGCGCAGATACGGCTCCAGCCGGGGAAACCCCTCGGAACATGAGCCCGTCTCCACCATCCTCACCTCGCCCTGCTTCCCGCGGGTCCAGCGGACGAAGAGCCGCCGCCCCGACTCCTGCTCGGCCAGATGGAGTGCGGTCATCCGGTTCAATCCCACTCCCATCAACAGCACCGTGCCGCCACCCTCGGCGAGCGTACGAAGGGGAGCGTATACGTCTGTGGTGCTCTGCCCGGCGACGAGTTCGATGGCCTGCGGCCCAAGCGCGGCAAATGAGTCGAGCGGATGCTGGCCCCGGCGAGCGCCTGGGCGGGCAATCAGGCTCGCGGGCATCGTGCCCATAGATGAATCGATGAGGCCGCATCTGACGGTATATTCCGGCCCTTCACGGGTCTTCCCCGCGAAGTCGGCATAATCGATACCGTTGCGCGCAAGGCGCATGGTGGCCGTCGGCACCGCATCGAAATGAGACTCGCTGAATGAGGGTACAACGACCGTACGCCGACCCGGCAATAGAGCGTCCAGCAGGGTTTCCGCTCCACCCTCGATCCACTCGTCGAATGACCGCAGCGATGCGTGCACCATGACTGGCCGATCGCGCGGCGTCAGTTCGTCGACAGCCTGAATCAGCCGCTCCACACCGATCGTCACAAGTCCCTCCCCATAAGGCTATCGTCTCTCATATCGGCTCCCCTGACATCCACTTGCGGGCCTTAACCCTGATGATTCACGGTGATGGATCGCTGGCCTGTGATGGCCGCCGGGCCGCGTAGTTGATCTTCATTTTGGGGTGTGGGTACAACGGGTGCCCGGCTGGCGGGCCGGGTGCCGGGGGTTCCACGGGCCCCGCTGGGTTGGCTCATTCCTTGCCGCAGGGACGGTTTGCTGCTGGTTAGGGGCCTGAGGCAAGGCGGTAATCCGGTCCCATGCGGCCGTGATCGCCGGTGCCCAGGGCCAGGTGGCGGAGATCTTGAGCCGTCGGCGCCGACCGCTGCGGGCCAGCCGGCCGGCGGCGTGCAGGATGCGGTAGCGCAGGTTATCTTGAGCGATCTTATTGATCATGGTTGTGACCTGTGGCGATGCGACGTGAACAGTGTTGTCGGCGGAGCTGCAGACATGATCGTTCAGCTGGGTCTGGGGGAGCCGGGGAGTTTCTCTTCGGCGGGTCGCGGTTGGCCTGGCCTAGACCTAGAACTGCTGCAGTCCGGCGCTTCATCCAGGCACAGTGGTGGCGGCCGCAATGCACCACGCGGGACCAGGCGCTGGGTCGGCGGCGAGCCGGCATCCCTGAAGAGCGGCGTCTCGGTCAACGGCGATCCGTCGCTGCAGACGGCCATCAACGCCAACACGTACGACCTGTACGCGAGCATCCGCAGCGACAGCCCGGACGCGATCGGCCCGAGCGGGCTGTCGAGCGACGGCTACGCCGGAATGATCTTCTGGGACTCCGACATCTGGATGTTCCCCGCGATCCTCGCGACGCACCCGGACATCGCCAGGGCCGCGGTCGACTACCGATTCAAGACCCTGCAAGCGGCTGAACACGACGCCGCGGCCAACGGCTACCAGGGAGCGTTCCACCCGTGGACCGCCGGGGACGACGGATACACCGGCGCCGACTGCTACGGCACCACCACGGACTCGAACGACACGATCACCTCGGATCCGAACTTCAGCTGCAGCCAGGAACTCCATCTGCAAGCCGACATTGCGATGGCGCAATGGGAAAGCTACGAGGCCACTGGCGACACCAGCTGGCTCCGTCAGCACGGCTGGCCAGTCCTCCAGGCGCTGGCACAGTTCTGGGTCAGCAAGGCGGCCCCTGACCCCGAACGGTGGCTATGACATCAACACGGTCCAGCCGCCGGACGAATACCACACCGGCGTCAACAACTCTGCGTACACGAACGCCGCGGCTGCCACCGCGCTGCGGGACGCAGTCCGGACCCCGACAGTTCCGCGATCAGACGCTCCAGTTCGCTAGCGGGCTCTCCGACATCTGTGATCTTGTCCATCTCGAGCTCCTCACCCGAGCCGGTGTCGTCAATGGCTGGGAACACGGCGCCGCACGGAACCGATACCCAGCCATCCGCAAGATGACCAGCCCGGAAGATCAGTGGCGCGCCCGCGTCCTGCCCGGCCAGCCCGGCATGCGGGTCTATCAGGTTGACCGGGGTCTCGTCGGCGGCCAGCACCGGCTCGGCCGCCAGGGCGGCCTGCATCGCCTCATCGAACCCGGCGCCGTCCAGCCGGGAGGCCAGCCGCTCGCTGGCACCGTCGACGAACCCCGCCGAGACCGGCACGCCGAGCAGCATGCCGATCAGGTTCGCGGCTCGTTCCGCGGGCACGTTCCCGTAGCAGGTCAGCAGCACTGCGGCGGTGTTGATACCCGGGCCGTAGGAGATGCTGCCGGGGTGTGCCGATGGCGGCGGCTGCGCGGCGTTGATCTTGCCGCAGCTCGGGCTGTGGGGTTCCAGAACTCGGGCTACTGGCTTGACCTGGGCCTCTATGCGGCTCGCTGGTATTCGTTGATGAGGCCGCCGAGGACCGGCTGGCGCTTGATCCGCTTCTGGGAGAGGTCGGCGACGGGATGGTCAGGCCGGGGCGGCCGGAGCTGGCGGCTGCGATGAGGGCGTCGTCCGTTGTAGTGCGCCTCGTACTCGGCCAGGACTCGCCGCAGGTGTCGTTCGCCGAAGATCGGCATCCGGTTGGTCACCTGTGTCCGAGCGGTAACCATTAGAGATCTTTTGGAAAGACTTGTGAGCGGGCCGTCAGCTCGCAGAGTGTGGGGGTGAGGAGTAGCGCGCCACCGTAAAAGCGATGATGAGCGGAACGTCGAGCGCGAAGATCACGAGCATCACCACCAGCAGGAACAGCGGAGCGCCCCGGGTGTGATCATGGATGAACGCGAAGCCGATCATCCCGGCCGAGAT
>JBEKIF010000094.1:0-11939 GCA_050011895.1 Streptosporangiaceae bacterium
ATCACCGGCAGGAAGTTCTACGCGACGGGCAGCCTGTACGCGGACTGGCTCGACGTGCTCGGCCTCGGCCCGGACGGGGCCCCGCTGACCGCGCTGGTCCGGGTGGACCAGCCGGGCGTGGAGCTCATCGACGACTGGCCGGGCTTCGCCAGCGGACTACGGCCAGCGGCAGCGCCAACTACAGCCGAGCCAGGATCGACGAGGGCGACCTGATCCCGCTCGCAGAGCGCAACGCGTCCCTCGCCTCTTTCTACCAGATCGCGATGCTGGCCGTGCTGGCGGGCATCGCCGGCGCGCCGCTGCGTGACGGCATCGCCGCGCTCCGGGCTCGCAAGCGGAACTACCGGCACGCCCTCGCCACGGTGCCTACCGATGACCCGCAGCTGCTCCAGGTTCTCGGCCGGATCTCCGCGCTGTCGTTCGGCGCCCACGCCGCGCTGGACCGCGCCGCCGCGGCCCTGGACCTGGTCGCGGACGCCCGGATCGCCGACGCCGACGCGGCCGCCCTGGAGGATCTCCTCATCAGGGCGAGCATCGCCACGTCCCAGGCGCAGATCGTCATCATCGACGCCGCGCTCGAGGCCACGACGATCGTCTTCGACGCCCTCGGCGCGTCCGGCACGTACGAGACTCTGCGGCTGGACCGGCACTGGCGCAATGCTCGCACGCTCGCCTCCCACAACCCGCGGATCTACCAGGAGCGCATCATCGGCGACTGGCTGGTCAACGGCGCCAACCCGGTCACCGCCACCTCCGGCTTCGCGGCGAAGCCCGGTGCCGGGGCCGGGGCCGGGGCCGGGGAGGAGGTCGGCCCCGCGAACGTAGCCGCCAACGTGCCGGGCAGCTGATCACCCCGAACGCGCGCCCCGCGGTCCCGCCTATGCGGATCTTACGACGTTCGCTCGCGTGCCCGAGTCGTCAGCGGCCGCGAACCGGATGGCGCCGCCGCTGGGCGAGGCCCGTACCCGCTCGCCCCAAGCTCATCCGCGCCACCGCCGTCCGGCACTCCCGGGTCCGGCCGGGAGCCGGAACTCCCAGAAGTCCCGGAAGCCCCTGGAGGCACCCACACTCCGCGCCTGCGCAGCTCGGGCAGGACGCCCTCGCCGAACCAGTACGCCTCTTCCAGGTGCGGGTAGCCGGAGAGGATGAACTCCGAGATACCTAGCGCGGCGTACTCCTCGATGAGATCGGCCACCTGCGAGTGGCTGCCGACCAGGGCGGTGCCGGCGCCACCGCGGACCAGCCCTACCCCGGCCCACAAGTGCGGGTAGATCTCCAGGTCGCTGGCCGGCCCACCGTGACGGTAGGACGCGTGCAGGGCGACCATCCGGTCCTGGCCGGTCGATTCGGTGGTGCCCAGGACCCGCTGGGCGCTCTCGATCTCAGCCGGATCCAGGTGATCGAGCAGCGCGCCCGCCACGGCCCAGGCCTCGTCCTCGGTGTCGCGGGCGATGACGTGCAGCCGGATGCCGAATCGCAGCTCCCGGCCTTCCGCCGAAGCCAGGCCGCGGATCCAGGCCAGCTTCTCCGCCACCTGAGCCGGTGGCTCGCCCCAGGTCAGGTAGGTGTCCGCGTATCTGGCCGCGACCGGTCCGGCGGCCGCCGATGAGCCGCCGAAGTACACCCCGGGCACCGGCTCCGGCGGCCGCATCACCGTGGCCCCTTCGACCTGGTAGTACTGGCCGGAGAAGTCGAACGGCTGACCGGACCAGGCGCCCCGCACGATGGCCAGGAACTCGGCGGTGCGCGCGTACCGTTCGTCGTGCGACAGGTGGTCGCCGAACCTGCGCTGCTCGGCCGCCTGGCCTCCGGTCACCACGTTGAGCAGCAGCCTGCCCCGGGAGAGCCGCTGATATGTCGCCGCCATCTGGGCGGCCAGGGTGGGCGAGATCAGTCCAGGGCGAAAAGCAACCAGGAACTTCAGCCGAGTGGTCTGCCCGATCAGCGCGGCGGTGGCCAGCCAGGCGTCCTCGCACCACGTGCCGGTCGGGGTGAGCACCGCCTCGAACCCGAGCTGCTCGGCTGACCTGGCCACCTGCGCCAGGTAATCGATGTCCGGCGGCCGTTCCGCGAGGGCCGCACTGGCTCCGCTGGCCGCACTGGCTCCGCTGGCCGCACTGGCGTCGGCCAGGGGCAGGCTATGCCCCCGGCCGACGATCGTGCGGCCGTCACCCGAGGTAGGCAGGAACCAGTCGAAGGTCAACGTCATGAGTGGTCGCTCCCGTACTCGAAGTGAACTCCCTGATACTAATGGCGCGGACTATGGAGGACGATCACGACGACCGGGCTGATGAAGCGATACCAGCTCCGGTGGCGGCTGCGCCGGGCCGGTGATCTCGCCGCCCCACGCGCCGCGCCGCTGCTCGGCGCGACGGCGGTCAGTTCGGCCTGGTTGCGCACGATAGGGCGCGTTTCGGCGGTTTCAGGCATGGACCCCACCTTCAGATGGAGCGAACCGGGTTTATGGCTCTGCGTACGGGCGGACGATAAGTCCTGGGCGGCTGAGCCCTCGCGGGTTGAGCCCTCGGCAGCCTTGGGGGCTGAGCGCCATGCCCAGGGTCCTGCGAAGCTCAGCGCTGAGCGGCGCGAGACGGCTGACAGGTCGCGCTCGCTTGCGAGCCGAGATCGGTGTAGAGGCACGCTACTAGCAGCTCGGGGTAACCCATGCCACCACAATAGGCCAATTGTCTACCTTGTCAATAGATTTTATTGACAAGGTCTTAAGCGCGTTGCCACGCTGCCTTCAGGCCGTCTTCCGAGCGAGGGAAATTCCGATGGGGCTGGTAGCCACCGCCCAAACCAGCAGCACGCCGCTGGTATTACAACTTATCTGGTCCGCGGCGCTGTAGCCGGGAGCCAGTCCGCCCGATTGCGCCATCGCTGCAGGTCAGGCGCCACGGTGGTTCCGCCGTGGCACCCGGGGGCAGACCTTCTCCTTTACGGCAACCTCCTTTACGGCAACCGGGCAGAATGCGGCGGCCGCGAAACCGGAAGAAAGGACAAAGCCGCAGCTCAGCACCACTGTATCGAGCCCCTGGCCGGATCGAACCGCGGCGGCCTTGCAGCTGCTTTCGAGCCAGCTGCCACGGGCTCGGCGGGCCGCGGCGCAATGACCTGTTCATCTGCGTCACGAGCTCGCTCTACTCGCTCCGGGTGAACTGCCCAGGCGCACGGTACCCCGGGTGATCTCAGGCCGGGAGCAGGAGCAGTTTCCCCGTCGTGCGCCGCGCCTCCAGGTCGGCGTGGGCCCTGGCCGCCTCCGCGAGCGGGTACCGGCCGCCGATGCGCACCGTGAGCTGGCCGTTCTTGATAGAGCTGAACAGGTCATCCGCCCGCTGGAACAGCTCGTCGCGGCGGGCGATGTAGTCCACCAGCGTCGGCCGGGTCAGGAACAGTGACCCGCCGGTGTGGAGCCGTAGCGGGTCGACCGGGGGGACCGGGCCACTGGACACCCCGTACAAGACCATGTACCCGCGCGGGCGCAGCACCGACAGGCTCGCATCGAAGGTCGCCTGGCCGACGCTGTCGTAGACCACCGCCGCGCCGGACCCGCCGGTGACCTCCCGCACCACGCCCGTGAAATCCTCATAGCTGGTCACGTAATGAGCGCCCGCCGCCCGGGCGAGCACTGCTTTGGCCGTGGTGGAGGTGGTCGCGATGACGATGCCGCCGCGCATGGAGACCATCTGGGTGAGCAGCAACCCCACCCCGCCCGCCGCCGCGTGCACCGCCACCGGATCGCCGGGTGCCACCGGATAGGTGCTGTGGCACAGGTAGTGGGCGGTCATCCCCTGGAGCATGACGGCGGCCGCGACCTCGAGATCCAGCCCGTCGGGAACGGGAACGGCACGATCGGCGGGGATGACAACCTGCTCCGCGTAGCTGCCCGGGACGCCGGTCCAGGCGACCAGGTCACCCACCGCGAAGCCGGCCACATCCAGACCGACCGCCGCCACTGTTCCCGCGCCCTCGGCGCCCGGTACGTATGGCACCCCGCCGCCGTAGGGCGGCCGGCCCTCCCGCTGGTAGACGTCCATGAAGTTGACCCCGGCCGCGGCCACCTCGACCAGCAGTTGCGCCGGACCAGGGCCCGGGTCAGGGCAGTCACTTGGCTGAAGGACTTCCGGGCCGCCGTGCTTGTTGACCACTACTGCGCGCATGGTGCCATCCTTACGTACTCATTAGCTGATGAGAACGGCACCCGGTGCGATCATCATTCCGACGGTCGCGAGGCGGCTATCGCGACTGCGGCAAGTGGCATATGCGTGGAAGCGGCCGTGCTGGACATGATGTCCTCCTGGATACTCCGATGGTGCCTTCTCAGGGGGGAACAGGGCCGATCGGCGTTTCTCGACACCGGCCCCTGCGATCGGGTAGGACAAAGTCCGGTCGGGCATGTCGAGAGCGTGGAGGCGGCTCCGTTCCTCCGGTGAGAGCGCGCCGACCGGGCGTGCTGACGGTGGCCCGACGGGCTGTGATCTACCGGAGAGGAACGGCGATGAAGTACTTGCTCATGATCTACGGCAACCAGGAGAAGTGGTCCAGCATCCCGGCCGAGGACTGGCCGCGCGAGATCGCCAAGCAGGACGCCTACAACAAGAAGTACACGGCGACCGGGGAACTGCTCGGCGGGTACGGGCTGGCCGACGCCGCCGCTGCGAAGCTGGTGACGCGCAAGGACGGGGTCCCGGCCGTCAGCGACGGCCCCTACCTGGAGACGAAGGAGTACATGGCTTCCTTCTACCTCGTCGATGTCGAGAGCGAGGGGCGGGCTTACGAGCTCGCCGCGGAGATGCCGTGGGCGGACCAGAATCCGACCGAGGTCTGGCCGATCCTGCACGAGTCCGCGAGCGACGCCTGAGGCCCAGGGCCGAACCGGTGACGGACGGAGTCCGGCGACGCGTCGAGGACCTGCTGCGCGAGCTGGCGCCGCAGGTCCTCGGCACGCTCACGGGCCGCTACGGCCAGTTCGGCGCCTGCGAGGACGCCACCCAGGATGCGCTGCTCAAGGCCGCGCAGCACTGGCCCGAGGACGGGATCCCGCAGAGCCCGCGTGGCTGGCTGCTGACGGTCGCGTCCCGGGTCCTGATCGACGAGTCCCGCAGCGACAGTTCGCGGCGCCGGCGCGAGGACGCCGTCTTCGCCGCGACGCCGCAGTCTGAGCTGCTCGGCCGTCCCGCGGACTCGATCGCGGACCCCGGCGAGGCGGCGGCCGACCGTGACGACTCGCTGAAACTGCTGTTCCTGTGCTGCCATCCGTCGCTGTCCGTGCCCAGCCAGATCGCGCTGACGCTGCGCGCCGTGGGCGGATTGACGACGGCGCAGGTCGCCGCGGCGTTCCTCGTCCCCGAGGCGACGATGGCGCAGCGCATCAGCCGCGCGAAGGCGACGATCAAGTCCGGCGGGATACGGTTCGAGATGCCGGAAGGCCAGGCCCGCGAACGCCTGCGCGCGGTGCAGCACGTCCTCTACCTGATCTTCAATGAGGGTTACAACGCCTCCTCAGGCGAGGACCTGACCGCGCCGAGCCTGTCGGACGAGGCCATCCGCCTCACCCGCCTGCTGCGCCGGCTGCTGCCCGAGGACGGCGAGACGGCCGGCCTCCTGGCTCTGATGTTGCTGACCGATGCCCGGCGCCCCGCCCGCACGCTGCCCGACGGCGCCCTGGTCCCGCTGGCCGAGCAGGACCGTACACGCTGGACGCGGGCCCCGATCGCCGAGGGCGTCGCCCTGATCTCCGAGACGCTGCCCCGCGGCGCGGTCGGGCCCTACCAGCTGCAGGCGGCGATCGCGGCGGTGCACGACGAGGCGCCCACGATGGACGACACCGACTGGCCGCAGATCCTCGGGTTGTACGAGCTGCTGGAGAAGGCCGCGCCGAATCCGATGACGACGCTGAGCCGGGCCGTCGCGGTCGCGATGGTGCACGGACCCGAGGCAGGGCTGGCGCTGGTCGCCTCCCTGGAGTCCGACAGCCGGATTGTGCGCAACCACCGGCTCCTGGCCACCCGGGCACATCTCAGGGAACTGGCCGGCGATCACGACGGCGCCGCGTCCGACTACCTGGACGCCGCTCGGCGCACGGCCAGCATCCCCGAGCGGCGGTACCTCACCGGCCGCGCCGTCGCCCTGGACGCCTGACTCCCGGCAAACAAATCGCACGATCACCGCAGCCCGGTCGGACGTCAGGGCGCCGACCGTCGCGGTGACGACAGGCTGACCCGCATCTCGACACCGTCGGGCCCGCTGACCGCCAGGCCTGGCTTTGTCAATCCCGGTGTGCTACAGCTGGCTGGCTGCTTGCGATGCTGCCGGGATGATGCATTGGAACGTCGCGATCTCTATCCGGTTGGCCCCGCCTTGATCAGGGCCAATTCGCCGGAAAGGTCGGCGGCCTCGGCCGCCCCGATCCGCTGGAAGATTTCCAGCGCCTGCTGCAGCCTGTCGTCTGCCTCGGCGGTGTGGCCGGCGGCAAGAGCGCACCGGCCCAGGCCAGCCAGCGCGTGGGCCTCATCCCAGGAGCTGCCGATCTGGCGGGCCAGGCCCAGCGCCTGCCGGTGGCATGACCCGGCCCGGGCCAGGTCACCGCAGACCCTGTGCAGCGTCCCGGCCTCGTTGACGGCCTCGGCCTCACCGCCCCGCTCGCCGATGTCCCGGTAGATGCCCATCGCCTCATCGAGGTCCCGGGCCGCGCCCGGATAGTCCCCGGTCAGCCGCCGCACACGGCCCAGGCAGGTGAGGGCGTTGGCCTGACCGAGCCGGTTGCCGATGTCCCGGTGGATGCCCAGCGCCTCCTCCAGGTCCCGGGCCGCGCCCTGATAGTCCCCGGTCAGCCGCCGCACGTCCCCCAGGTAGGTCAGGGCAGCGGCGTGGCCGAGCCGGTCGCCGATGTCCCGGTGGATGCCCAGCGCCTCCTCCAGGTCCCGGGCCGCGCCCGGATAGTCCCCGGTCATCCGCCGCACGTCCCCCAGGTAGGTCAGGGCGCCGGCCTGACCGAGCCGGTCGCCGATGTCCCGGTGGATGCCCAGCGCCTCCTCCAGGTCCCGGGCCGCGCCCGGATAGTCCCCGGTCAGCCGCCGCACGTGCCCTAGGCTGTGGAGGGCGCCGGCCTGGCCGATCCGGTCGCCGATGTCCCGGTGGATGCCCAGCGCCTCCTCCAGATCCCGGGCCGCGCCCGGAGCGTCACCGGCCAGCCGCCGCACGTCCGCCAGGTTGGTCAGGGCGCCGGCCTGGCCGGGCCGGTCACCGAGGTGCTGCGCAGCGCGCAGGGCGGTGGCATGGCGAGTGATGGCCTCGGCCCACGGGCCGTCGTACCTCAGCAGGGCGGCGATGTCGGCGGTGAGGGCGATAATGCGGAGGTGCTGGCCGGTTCCGGTTGCCTGGTCCAGGCAGGCGAGCAGGCTGGCGCGTTCGGCCCGGGCCCACGCCAGAGCCTGCACGGGGCCGGCCAGGACAGGAACAGCGGCCGGTATCGTGCGGGCCGCGGGGACGGTGCGGGCCTGGCGGGCGAGGAGCGCGTCGGCGAGGGCGGCGGTGTGCTGGTAGTAATCCAGCAGCCGGGTGCTGGCCAGCTCCCGGTCACCGTCCGGGTCGAGCCGATCGGCGAGGGCGCAGGCGTGGGCGCGGATCAGGTCGTGCAGCCGGTACCGGCCATGGGCCAGCTCGGTGAGCAGGTGGTGGTCGTACAGAGCCTCGAGGCCGCGGCGGGCGGTGGCCAGGCCGGCGCCGTCCAGGGCAGCGGCGGCGTAGCCGTCGATGTCAGTGCCCGGGTGCAGCCCGAGCCGCCGGAACAGCCGCTGCTGCTCGGGTGTGAGGTCCTCATACGATAAGTTGAATGCGGCGGTGACCGACAGGTTCTCAGTGGCCATCAGCTCCAGCCGGTCTTGCGCCGCCGACAGCTCTGCGGCCCGCCCGGCCAGCGACCAGGCGGGATGACGGTGCAGCTGGCGGGCTAGCATCCCGATAGCCAGCGGCAGGTACCCGCACAGCCGGGTGATCTCCCGGACCGCCGGGTCTGCCGGGCTGAGCCCGGGCCGGCCGGCCAGCCTGACCAGCAAGCCGGCAGCCTCATCGGGCGGCAGGATGTCCAGGCTGATCGTCCTCGCGTCGTCCAGCGCGGACAGGTGGCGCCTGCTCGTAACCAGCACCAGGCTCCCATAGGCGCCTGGCAGCAGCGGGAGCACCTGCTCGCTGCCGACGGCGTCGTCGAGGACCAGCAGCAGCTGCCTGCCAGCCAGCCAGCCCCGCCACAGCGCCATCCGCGCATCCACCCCGGGCGGGATCTGCGCGGCCGGCACCCCCGCCATCAGCAGCAGGCTGGCCAGTGCGTCGCCCGGGTCGACCGGCTGCCGTCCGGGCGTGTGCCCGTGCAGCGGCAGGAAGAACTGGCCGTCGGGGAAGTTCCCGGCCAGCCGGTGCGCGGCGTGCACCGCGAAGGTCGTCTTGCCGACCCCGGCCATGCCTCCGATCGCGTGGATGCCGACCACCCCGCCACTAGCCGTCATGCTGGCCAGCGTCCCCATCAACTGGGCCAGCTCAGCCTGCCGGCCGGTGAAGGCGGCGATATCTCGCGGCAGCGTCCGGGTCGCCGCGGCCTGGAAGGCTCCCGGCGCCTGGCCCTGCCTGGCCGCCAGCACCTTTGTGGCCGGCCCGCGTCCGCGCGCGGCGGCGACGAACAGCGCGTGCACCGGCTCGGTTAGGCCCAGCGCATCGGCCAGCAGGCCGGCCGTGTCCCGGTGGGCGGTGCGGTGGATTCCCCGTTCCAGGTCGCTGACCGACCGCGGCGACAGGCTCGCCGCCTCCGCCAGTTCCTCCTGCGTCAGCCCAGCCTCGGCCCGCAGCTGCCGCAGCAACCCGGCGAACCCCAGACCAGGCTGCTCCGCCACCGCCCTCAACGCCCCTCAAAACCCCGCCCGCGATCGCCGGCCCGGCACGGCCAGGACCCACTCCCACAGCCTACGCACACCCGATCACCCCAGCCACCCGCCAGCACCGGCCAGCCCGGGAAACCCGCCGCTCCGCTGGCACCCGGCCCGCCAGAGCCGCCGGCCCCACCTAGCCCGTACCACCCCGTCCGCTCCTGGCGCGGTCCACACTGCCACCTCCGGACGGGCCGAATTATGTGGGTGTTCGCGTGGGCCGTCGCGTGTGGTGAACCCCTCGGCCGCTGGCGATGCTGGAGCCGATCACCGCTGAGCTCATCAGCTGCGACACCAGCCAGGCAACCGGCCAGAGCCTGACCTAGCCCTCCAGGAGATCGCGATGCACCGCAGGCAGCCAACAGCAGATAACCAACCCCCGGGCCGCCCGCCCGCACCAGGCACGGCAAGCATGGCGAGCCCCGCCCCTGGCCCGGCCGACATCGTCCGAAGGCGGCAGCTGGAGAAGTCGGTCTCCTGGTCGGGCCGTGAACGGCTGCGGTGTCTTTGGTACCGGCTCCGCCTGACGGTAGCGGAGATGAACTACGCGACCCGGAGAATGCTCGAGGTGCAGGCACCCTGGATAGCTGGCGACCGCCCACGCTGAACCTGCCAGTGCGGACACTGCGACACTCGCAGCCGGACTGTCCGTCCTGCGCACGCTCTTAACCTGCCAGCAATGCGAGTATCAGTGCGAGACCATACACCGAGCACGCCCAGCGAACTCTGGACCGCGGTGCGAAAAACCTGCTGCGGCCTACCCGGACAACGCTGGCAGATAGGGCGGAACGCCCGACTCTGCCGATGCGCGAGCGCGAATCGCGGACCGGTTGCGGGATGATTCTGATTGAGAGGCGCGTTGGACAACCAGAGGACACGACATATCGTGTTGTTTGGGCAGGCCTAGGCCTTTGACGGGCTCCGGGCCTTGAGAGGTGAGCGTGATGACCGGTTGGTACGCGGAGCGGACGCTGGACAGGTCGGCCAGGGCCATGATCGCTGTCACATTGCTCGCGCTGCTGCTGGTGGCGGCCGTGCCGGTGGCCTTGCTGGCCGCCGTGGTCATGATGATGCTGGGATACGTGGTCGGCGGGCTCGCGCTGTTCGGCGGCTCGGTCCTCGCCGCTGCCGTAGCTGTCGCGCTCGCGGGCGTGAGCGGGATGCGGCATCTGCGCCAGCTGCTGTCCGGGGGCAGCTTCCGCGTCGTGCGGCTGAACGGCAGCCAGTACACCGACGTCGCAGAGCCAGAGGCTAGCGACTACACCAACTTCGTCCAGCTGGACCGCAGCGACTACACCGAGGTTCGCTGACCTGGCCCTCCCCCTTATTGCGTGTATTTCGGGCCGGATATCCGGCGGCGGATTAGGCTGGTGGTCGCGGCTGATCGGGAGAGACCAGAGATTTGCAGCGGCTTGTGTAGCCATTCCTGCAGTCATCGGGCCGATCCCTGTTCCAGCTAGATCCGTCGCTTGGAGCCGATGAGCCACAAGCGACGTGAGTCAGATGACAGTGTCGCCTGACCTGGGCTTGGGCTGACTCTTCGCCGGCACGGCCCTCTCTGCCGTCACCGCCATCATCTTCAGCACTACGAACATTCGTCTCACCGCGGTCCGCCCCGCGCCCAGGAGGACGACCCACGCCACCAGACGAGACCTCGATTTAGACCGTCTCGCCTGCGAGGCCATAGATAAAAAGGCTGAGCTTGCTAGTTATACCTACCAAGGCTAGTCTTGGTAGATGTCTCAGGATCCAGGAGTCGATGACGTTGCTGCGGCTCTGCAGATGAGCATCGGCTTGTGCATTCGGCAGCTTCGTCAGATGCAAGCTCACCGCGACCTGAGCTTGCCGGAGGCCTCGGCCCTCAAGCGATTGGATCGAAGCGGTCCGACCTCAGTGACCGAGTTGGCCAAGGCCGAGCAGATCAGCGTGCAGTCGATGGGAACGACACTGCGGGCGCTCGAGGCACGTGGCCTCGTTGAGCGACATTCCCATCCGAGCGACGGGCGCCGTTCCGTTCTTTCGATCACCAAGTCCGGCACACGAATGCTGGGCGACAAGCACACCGCCCGGGCCGAGCAGCTGGCAAAGGCTCTCTCGACCGGGTTTAGCCCTGCTGAGCTTCGCCAGTTGATGGTGGCCGCGCCCCTGATTGAGCGGCTGGCGCAGAGCCTGTGACCGCGATGCCTACAGGAAGGAGGAAGACGATGGCACTGACGACTTTGGACCCCAAGCCCGCACTCATCGTGATCGACTTGCAAAAGGGAATCGTCGATGCGCCCACCGTCCGTCCCACCGGAGAGATTGTCGAGCGTTCTGCCAGCCTGGCCGACGCGTTCCGCCGCCAGGCTTTCCCCGTCGTGCTGGTCAACGTGACCACGTTGCCTTGGCAATCGACGCTATGACCGACACCGATCCCGATGCCCACGCCAACAGCATCGAACGCATCTTTCCCAAGCTCGGCGAGACCACCACGACCGCCAAGATCCTCGACATGCTGGGGACGAAATGACGCTCCTCGGAACGCTCCTCAAGAACCGCAGAGGCAGAGATATCCATTCGGCGTGGAACCGTCCGAACCTGCAGGGACCAGAACTACTCATCGTGACGAGCGAAGACTTCGGGGAAGGACAGTCGATCCCGCAAGAGCACGCCGGTAAGCGGGTTGACGGAAATAACCTGTCCCCCGATCTGAGCTGGAGCCCGCCGCCACCCGAGACGGCAGAGCTGGTGCTCGTGGTCGAGGACCTCGACGTCCCCACATCCAAGCCAGCCGTGCACTGCCTGGTGCGTGCCCTCCTGTCCGCCCTCTCCGTACCGGTGATCGCCAGAGGTCGGCTGACCGGCGATTACGAACGTTGAGCCCCACGGCTGAGATCACCGTTATCCTCTCAGCGTGCGGAGCCTGATCCGGTGGACGACGACAGCCTTGCCCAGGGGCCCAGTTTCGTCCAGCGCACTCTGTCGTCCCTCCGGTGGCGGAACTTCCGCCTGTTCTTCATCGGCCAAACCATCTCCCAGACC
>JBEKIF010000095.1:0-11889 GCA_050011895.1 Streptosporangiaceae bacterium
ACCTCGGGCACGCCATGGCCGCGGGCCTCACGGGCGTACCGGTAGATCAGCGGCCCGTAAATCAGCCCGCCGATCACCGGGATCACCACGAAGAACCCCAGCCCGAGCCACGGCAGGTGCGTGCTGGGGACCCGGCCCTGCTGGCCGAACAGGACATGCCCGGTCGCCAGCCAGGTGAAGAAGTAGATCAGGTACCGGAACGCCACCGCGCCCAGCCCGGACCCGGCACCGACCACCACGGCAACTACCAGCAGCCCGCCACGCGAGCCGCGCAGCCAGCCGCCTGCCCGCGCGGTCCACCGAAGAGCCCGCGGCGCGGGCGCCTGGATGCTGCCGGTCATGACCGTCCCTTCACGTCGGCGGGCTCCGCCGGCTGAGGGCCGGCGGGATCTGCGGGCCAGGATCTCCCCGGCGGCCCGGGCGAATGCCTGCACCGCATCGGCGATCGCTGGCCACTGCCGGGGCGGGAGCTTGCCAAGACGCCGGCGATGAACTCCCGGCGCCGCGCGGCCGCCTCGCTGGCGACCTGCAGGCCGGCCGCGGTGATGGAGACCCGGCACGGCCCGTCGGTCCGCCCGGGCCTGCTGCGGGCGGATCAGCCCCTTGCGTACCAGAATGTCGCACATCCGCCCGGCCGTCGAGGGCGTGACGGCCAGCGCCGCGGCCAGATCCGCCATCCGCTGCGGGCCGCCGGAGGCCAGCACCACCAGCGCCCGGGGGGACCTTCGCCAGCCGGACGACGAGCGCTGCGCTCAGGCTGGCTCCCGCGGCCACCCAAGAACACAGCAGCCAGCAGCGACGACGGCGGCTTCCGCCGAGGATGCCACCGGTGATTTCAGCCGGAACCTCACGGTGAGCGGCCCGCTTCTGTGACGAGCCGGCATGAGGAACCTGCCTCTCGCCGTGGGCCTCCCGGCCGGCTCGTCAGTGCGCGGCCCGCGTGGCCGCGGTGGCGCTGAATGCCCGCCCGGCCTGATCGGCCAGCGTGACGGCGACCAGCCGCGCCTGCAGGGACGGCTTCGAGCCCGGCTTCGGCTTCATCATGAACCGCCCGTAGTACTGGCCGTTGCCGAATGTCCGCAGCTCGATCTCCTCGCCGGGCAGGCCCGATTCCTCCACGTCCCACTTGCCGTGACCGGCGATCACGGTGCCGTCCGGCTCCAGGCGCGGCGGATGGCCGAGCAGCGAACCATACTCGAAGCGGCAGCCCTCCAGATCCAGCAGCCCGATCAGCTGCTCCCTGACGTGGTCGGCAACGGCATCGGGCGACCGGGCGGTCTGGGTCAGCGACGCGGTCTGGTGGATCTGCGCCAGGTAGCCCGCGTCGGTGATCGCGATGACCTGCAGGCGCCGGGCGCGGGCAGCCAGCTGCGACACCGCCACGCCGACCACCAGCAGCAGGACCGCGGTGGTGATATCCGCAGTGCTGCGGATCGTGAACCGGTAGTAGGGCAAGGTGAAGAAGAAGTCGAACCAGGCCGCGGCCGACACGGCCGCCAGCCCGCCAGCGACGCGGTTCCCGATCGCGGCGACCCCGACGACCACCACGACCAGCAGCATCGCCGCGTTCGTGTTCGACCAGCTGGCCCGGAACGGCAGCAGGATCGCCGCTGCCGCTACCGGCGCCGCCAGCGCGGCCAGGATCGCGATGCGGTCCCTGGTCAGGTAGCGGGTCATCACCGGTGACACCTCCCGCCAGGAGTCAGGGCCGCTCGCGCCACAGCTTGACCACGGCGACGGCCAGCACCGCAGCCGGGATGAAGAACACGCCAACCAGCCCGATCCCGCCCGCCATACCCGCGACCAGGACCGCCACACCCACGACCGCGGCGGCCAGCCTCACAATCCGGGCCGGGGCGAACGCAGCCACCGCGGCGAGCGGTGCAGGCGCGATGGCCAGCAGCAGCGACGCCCACGTCACAGCCAGCGGATAGGAGCCATTCAGCGCAGAGATGGTGATCAGCTGTGCTGCCCCCGCCAGGATCAGCGCGCCCCGCCGCCACGGCCAGCTCGGCGGAGCAGCCACCGGCGGAGCGGTGGCAGGGGCGGCGGTGGTGGTGGTGTCCGGTGGACTAGGTGCGGGTGCATTCTGCGTGGTCACGATGCGCTCCTGGCCGGTCGGTTGCGAATGTCGCGCCGACCAGGCTTCCCGGCTCACCTGACTAGAGTGCTAGACCCGCCTGATGCGGCTGCCAACAGGCACCGCTCCTGCCCCCGGTAGCACGGCCACGGGCAGGCGACACGCCTTTTCCGTAGCGGTCAAGGCCGCCGAGGCTCGCGCACGACAGTTGCGCAGCCGCCGCGTACCCGCTGAGCACGCCACCCGGGGATCAATCCGGTCCAGGCGCCCGCCCGCCCCCCACCTGTTCCAGCGTCGCGAGGCCTGAGCTGCCTGCGCTCCGCGTCCGCCGCCGCGCGGCGCTGCCTGCGTCTCGGGGAGCACAGCGTGGACGCGGAGCACGGACTGGTAGGCGCGGTCGATGTCCGCCAGGTCGGATTCCTCGTCCACCGAGGCCACGCTGAGCCGGCCGATCATCGCGGCCTGGTCCAGCAGCAGCTGGCGGTCCTTTACCGTCGCGGTCCGCTCCATGATCTTGGCGAGAGCGTCGAGCGGACGGATCAGCACCGCCGACATTCCCTTGCCGCTCTGCCGGATCTTCTCGAACGCCCGCTGAACCAGGCGCTCGTAGGTGGCCTCGGTGGTGACCACCCGCACCACCCCGGCGTCGTCCCGGTAAACCCGGATGGGGTGCCACCGGCCCGTCGCCTGCCGCGCGACCGGGGTCTACTCGATCTCGATCCAGGTGTAGATGTCTGGCTGCTTGCAGGCCTGGCCGCCGATCTGGGGTGCTAGCACGAGGCGGGTTCGACGGGCTATCCGCCTTGGATCTGTCGCGTGGCTGAGCCAGACTGCATCGGTAACGACCGTACGAGCCGGAAGGACGGAGCAGGCTAGGCGCGCAGGGGGTAGGTGCTGGGTGGTGCGTGATAGTTGACCGCAAGCGTTGTGCGTGAGGCGAGCTACCGGTTCCGGGCCTGCTTCCGTGACCGGTGGGGCGGGTACCTGGCGCTGGTCCTGCTCCTCGGCCTAGTGGGCGGCGTGGCGATGGCGGCGGTGGCGGGGGCCCGGCGCACGCAGTCCTCGTTTCCCGCTTATCTGGCGAGTACTAACCCCGGGGACTTGCAAGCCTTCACCGAGTTCGACCCGATTTCGGGCACCGGCTACTCACCGAAAGTGGACCGCGCCATCGCCAGGGTGCGGTATGTCAGGCGCGCCGCGGACGTCATCGGCTTCGACGGCACGCTGCAGCCCCTTGGGCCGGCCCGCCAGGGCGGAATCCCTGGTGAGGCGCCGCCCTCGGTCGAGGGCAGCCCTGACGGTGAGTACTTCACGCAGGACCGGGTCAGCCTGGTGCAAGGCCGGATGGCCGATCCGTCTCGCAGCGACGAGGTGGTCATGACCGCGGGCGCCGCTGCCGAGGAGGGATTGCACATCGGGTCGGCCCAGCGCCTGGCCTTCTTCACCACCGCGCAGGTGAACTCGCCGTCGTTCGCCGGCTACCCGGCGAAGCCCTACTTGGTGATCACGTTGAAGCTGGTCGGCATCGTGACGTACAGCGCGCAGATCGTCCAGGACGATTACGCGGCTCTCGGTGACCAGCTGGCCGTGCTCACCCCGGCGCTTGTCCGTCGGCTGGAGTCGTGCTGCGCCTATTACTCGTACGTCTCATTGCAGCTCGACGGGGGGATGCGGCACGAGGCGGCGGTGCTTTCGGCCGTCAGGAAGATCACGCCGGATCTCGGGCAAGCGGGGGGGTCACAGACGAACGCCCCCCTCGTGGCGGAGGCGGAGCGGACCATCCGGCCCGAGGACATCGCCTTCGGGGTGTTCGGGCTCATCGCGGCTCTCGCCGCGCTGGTGATCAGCGGTCAGGTGGTCAGCCGCCTGGTGCGCCGCAACGCCGAGGACGGCGCGGTCCTGCGGGCGCTGGGGGCCGGGCCGGCGATGACCGTTTCCGACGGGCTGATCGGTGTCGTCGGCGCGGTCGTGACTGGGTCGCTGCTGGCGGTGGCGGTGGCCGTCGGGCTGTCGCCCCTGGCGCCGATCGGGCCGGTCCGGCCGGTGTACCCGGATCGGGGCATCGCGTTGGACTGGACGGTGCTGGGTCTTGGGTTCGTGCTCCTGGTGGTTGCCCTGAGCGGATTGGCGGTGGCCGTGGCGTATCGGGCATCGCCGCACCGCGCCAGCCGGGCCGGCGGTGACGTCGAGCGCGGCTCCAGCGTGGCCCGGGCGGCTGCGGCCTGCGGTCTACCGCCCACCGCGGTGACCGGCATCCGTTCGGCCCTCGGCTCGGGCTCCGGGCGCGAGGCCGCCCCGGTGCGCTCCGCGCTGCTTGGCGCGGTGATCGCCGTTGTGGTGGTGGTCGCCTCGATCACGTTCGGGTCGAGCCTCAGCTTTTTGGTGTCCCGTCCCGCGCTCTACGGGTGGAACTGGGACTATGCGCTGCTAGCGGGCTTCTCAGCCGAGGAGAACCTGCCGGCGGCCGAGACCGCCTCCCTGCTCGATCACGACCCGGTGGTGGCTCACTGGGCCGGCGTGTATTTCGAGCACATGAAGCTGGACGGGCAGGCCGTGCCCGCCCTGGTCAGCAGGCCGAACGCCCCGGTCAGCCCGCCGCTGCTGTCCGGGCACGGCCTGCAGGCGGCGTCACAGGTAGTGCTCGGGCCCGTCACCCTGGCCCAACTGCACAAACACGTCGGCGACACAGTCGTCGCTGAGACCGGGCAGCGGCCGCCGGTCCGCCTGCGCATCGCCGGCACAGCCACGTTGCCCACCATCGGAGGGTCGGGGAACAGCTCGCTGCAGATGGGAACGGGCGCGATCGTCGCCCCGGACCTGTTCTCGGCTTAGGCCCTCGACCCGCAAGGAACCCCCGTGGCGGGACCGATGGCCGTGTTCATAACCATCGGGCCCGGCGTCACCCCCGCGGCGGCGCGGCGCTCACTCGACCAGGTCACCGCGGTCCTCAACCGGTCATCGGACCCCGACGGTCCGGTCGGAGGCGTGGTCTCCGTCCTCCGCCCGGCCGAGATCGCCGACTACCACGCCGTCGGCTCCACCCCCTCGGTGCTCGCCGCCATCCTCGCCGCCGGGGCGATCGGCGCGCTGGGGCTCACCCTGATCGCCTCGGTCCGGCGCCGCCGGCGTGAGTTCGCGTTGCTCAAGACCTTGGGCTTCACTCAGCGGCAGCTGGCCGCCACAGTGGCCTGGCAGTCATCGGTGCCCGCGATCGTCGGAGTCATCTTCGGCCTCCCCGCTATGTTTCCGGCATCAGCCAGACCTCCTCTACTAGCTCACTCACCACGTGCGACCTCGTGTCGCAACAATCAGCACCGGCCGCACCGCTCCCTGGACGCAGCCGCACCGCTGAAGCCACTGACCGAGCCGGTCGATCTCGATCAGTACCGCGTCCGAAGACAGGCTCGCGTCGGTGGCCTGATCAACGAATATCGCCTGGTCGCATGACGTGGACGAGGTTCTCGGCACGCACACGTCCAGCCGGGCGACCGCGGGCAGCACCGGCGCGCCCGGGCTCAGGCCGGCGCCCGGGCCGGTGACGCCGTCGGCGTCCACGCCCCACGCCCCGGGGATCGCCGCGATCAGCTCCGCCACCCGGCTGGTGATCGTGTCGATGTGGGCGGTGAGGGCGTCGATCTGGTCCACGTTGGCTGTCCACCATCTCCCTTGATCACGATCTGTTCGAATGCCTGAAGGCCCGCTGCACGGCACACGCTGGGAACGCCGAGCGATGCTCCAGCGGTAAGAACACCGCCGCCACGTGATCCTTGCAGTCGCCGGCGCGCCCGATCCGTCACCCGAGACCGCTTCGCCGCCTTCGGCGGCACCTGGCCGGTCGAGGGTCTCCCCCGGCGACTGCAAGACCTCCGGCCGGCGCCGCGCGAGCACGGGCGCCGCAAACGACGCTCCGCACATGGCCGCGATCACCCAGCTCCGCCGCCGGCACAGCGAAGGCCGGCCGGCCAAGATCATCCATGCGGTGCAGCCAGCGACCCGGTGGTGCGGGCGCCAATCGCCCGGTCGATGGCGCGCCTGACGGCTGGCGGCAGCGGAACCAGGACGAGTTTCGTGCCTTTTCCGCACACGCGCAGGACGCAGTGACCATGTTCTTCGCTTGGGTCGCGGATGTCCGCGCCGGTGGCCTCGAAGATCCGTAGGCCAAGCAGTCCGAGCATGGCCACGAGGGCGAAGTCGCAGGGATGGGCGGATTGCCTGGCTGCGGTGAGGAGGGCTTCGAACTGCAGGTGAGTGAACCCGAGAGTGGGTGATTCGGCGGATATTGCCGGGCGCCGGACGTACTCGGCGGGCGAGTGCTCCGGCACGCCGTCGATGACGCAGGTCCGGTAGAACCCGGCCGTGACTGAGAACCGCCGTGACACCGTGGATGGCTTGAACCGGCGGACCTCCTGCATCCACCGGATGTACAGCTCCAGGTGCGGGCGCCGCGCAGCCAGCGGGTCCAGGTCGCGCTCGGCACACCAGGTAAGGAAGGAGCGCAGGTCGGATTCGGTGTGCTCGCGGGATGAGCCCTTGAAACGGGCCGGGTAGGCAGCCACTGCCAGCCGCAGCTGATCAGTGAACGGCACGGGGGGGTTGCAGGGGCTGAGGCAAGTTCGGTGAAGTTCAACATGATCTGACCGTGCGGCAGCTCCCCGCTCCTGCGAAGTTCGTCAGGCTTCCTCCTCCGCTGGGATGAGACGCTCCGTCACTGACAGGTAGCGATCCGGTGGTCGCCGGCCGCGGCAAGCTACGATGGAAACCACCTAGGAGGTGTCAGGCGCGATGACCCGGGCTGTGCATGTCCCCTACACCGTCGAGCAGGACGAGGACGGCATCTGGTGCGCTCATGCACAGTTGCGCCCTGGGGTGGGGGCGAACGGCGAGGGCGCGACTCCGGAGACCGCGGTTGCAGACCTGCGCGAGGCGCTCGAGGGCCTGATCGCTGAGTTCGGCGCCCCGGACGAGCTGACGCTCATGGTCGACGTAGCCTGATGCCCGCAATGCCGTCCGTGCGCGGCGAGCGGGTCGTCCGCGCGTTAGAAAAAGCCGGGTTCAAGGTGGCCCGCATCGCTGGCAGCCACCACATCATGCGTCATCCAGATGGGCGCGGGACCACGGTACCCGTACATCACGGTCGCGATGTCGCCATGGGAACGCTGCGCGGGATTCTTTCGGACAGCGGTCTGACCGTCGAGGAACTGCAACGCCTGCTGTGACATGCAGACCTCCCGGTAGCGCCCCGGCACGACACTCAGCCCGGCGGCAGAAGCTTCGGTAAATGAGTCGACCTTTGGGTCGGCTACGCCTAACGTGGCTGGCTGCTGGTCGACCTGGCGGTAAGGGCCAGAGTCCGGTCGTCCCGCGAGGGTTCGAGAAGCGTCAGGAACTCTGCAGCGTCAGGAAGTAGACCCGGCCTGGCCGCCAGTCCAAGTTCCGGTGTGCGGCATTTTCGGATGTTGCCTCTATGAGGCTCTCGAGGAGGTCGTTGGAGGCGTCAGCAGGCTGCGCCGACACGTTAGCGGCTACCTGATAGGAACAGCCACCCCTCCCAGGTCGGGATGTAGGTGATGTCGCCGCACCAGCGAGTATTGACCTGCGCGGCGTCGGCGGTGAAGTTACGGCGGATCAGGTCCGCGCGGGCAGCGGCCGCCGGGTCAGCGATCGTGGTTTTCTCCACCGCTTCGCCGCCCGGCCTTGCAGGCCACTGCGGCGCATCAGCCGGGCGACCCGCTTGCGGGAATGCCGGCGGCCGCGGCGGCGCAGCTCCGCATGGACCCTGGGGGCGCCGTAGCGGCCCTTGGACTCCTGGTGGACGGCCTTGATCTGGCCGGCCAGCTCGGCGTCGGCGCGGTCGCGCTGCGAGGGCTTGCCGGCCAGGTGCTGGTAAAAGGCGGCACGGGAGACCTTCAGCAGCTCGCACGCCCGCTTGACGTTGCGCCTGCACGCCTTCTCCGCCTCGATGAACGGGTAAATGTTCACCGGGTCTCCTTGGCGAAGAAAGCCGTCGCCCGCTTAAGGATCTCCACGTCCTCGCGCAGCCTGCGGTTCTCCCGGCGCAGCTCGGACAACTCCGTGCGCTCGGTGCTGGTCAGGCCGCCATCACTGCGCGTCCCGGCATCCCGCCCGGCCTGCTTCACCCACTCGCAGACCGCGGTCTCGGTCAGATTGAAGTCCTTAGCGACCTGACCCACCGACCGGTCCCCGCGCTGGCACAGATCGACGATCTCGGCCTTGAACTCCGGAGTGAATGAACGGCGCCGCCGGGGCTTCTTCCCCATGCTCTCCACGATCGGACATCCTTACCGGGGCGAACCCCTGATGATGGATGTCCGTCAAAGCGGGTGAGGCTCACTGCTCAAGATCGACCGGTTCGGGTAGCGGTTTCAGCGGGGCAACAGAGTCCAGCGAGCGGTGAGGGCCTGTGCCGGTTGTGGTGGGTCTCGTACCGGTGCAGGATCCGCCGCAGATGGGCCTGGTTCCAGATGAGTGTGCGGTCCAGGAGCTCGCGGCGGCATCCGCCGATCCAGCGTTCGGCGATCGCGTTCATGCGGGGCGTCTGGACGTTGCTAAGCAGGGTCCGGATCCCGGCGTCGGCGAGGACCGCGTCGAATGCGGCGGTGAAGTTCGAGCCGCGGTCGCGGATCATGAACTTAACCCGGTGCGCCTGCTCGCCGAGGTCCATGATCAGGTTGCGGGCCGGCTGGGCGGTCGGTTCCCCGGTCGGATGCAGGGTGACTCCGAGGATGCGGACGCGCCTGGTGGCGTGCTCGATCACGGCCAGGACATAGGCCTGGGTGCCGTCCAGCAGGTCGGCCGTGAACAAGTCGCACGCCAGGATCGCTTCGGCCTGGGAGCGTAAGAACTGCGACCAGGTGGGACCTGTCCGTCGCGGCACGGGCTCAATTCCGGTCTTCTTCAGGATTTCCCACGCCGTCGACGCCGCTATTTTCACTCCCAGGCCGGCCAGCTCACCGTGGATCCTGCGATATCCCCATCCGGGGTTCTCGCGGGCCAGCCGGAGCACCAGGGCTCTGATGTTCCGGCGGGTGGCTGGCCGGCCGTGCCGCGCATGGATCTGGCGGCCCAGCGGCGGCGGACGATGTCGCGATGCCAGCGCACGATCGTGTCCGGAATGACCAGCAGCCGCAGCCCGTGGCGGCAGGCTTTCGGTAGCACGCTGAGAAGGGTCGCCAGGAGTGCCCGGTCCGCCCAGTTCAGCATTAGGCGGCGCGGCTGCTGCCGCTGCAGGACGGCGAGCTGCTGGCGCAGGATCAAGATCTCTGCGGTCTTCGATGTTTCCTCACGCCGGGCTAGCCGCAGCCCCGCGGCTAGCCGCGTGGTCAGGAGGAACATGAACCGCAGGCACATGATCGATGATCATCACGGCCGGACGGCAGGAAGAGCAACTCTGCTGGCCAGCGCCATGGACGAGATTTGCACGCACAACCCGACTGGCATCCTGGCCGGCCAGTCGGCGTGCCGGGTGCGGGTGTCCAGTCCGCGTCGGGCTGAGATCACCCGGGATCCCGGTTATTGATCCTCTGTACCGCCCTGCTGACATTCCGGCACGTTCCGGCGATAATAACGGGGCAGGCGGTTAGCGATGCGGTAATAAAGCACGCGAGCCCCTGAATGGGAGAGTGTCGCTAATGTGCTTAAACAGCCATCATTCGGGCACGCCGTTAACTCGGCGGGCGATCGCGGGGATGGCGGTCTTATCAGCGCTGTGGACCCATCCCGTCGAGACCGTCGTCGCGTTCGCCGGCGGCGACGGGTGGAGCGCGGACGCCATCGCGAAGGTGTGGCCTTCCTCGTTTGCCGACTATCAGGCGAGCGCCGGCCAGCAGCTCCCGGAGGCGCCGACATGAGTATCGACCTCGCAGCTGTCACCGCGATCGACACGCACGTGCACATCGAAGCCGACGCGCTCGGCTGCTTCTCCATCGATGAGGAGCTGAGGGCCGCGGCAGCGAAGTACTTCAGCGCCGACGCCGACCGCACCCCCACACTGGACAAGGTCGCCGGCTACTACCGTTCCCGGAATATGGCGGCTGTCGTCTTCACCGTCGACGCCCACACCGCGACTGGGCACAAAGCGCTGTCGAGCCGCGAGATCGTCGAACAGGCGGCCCAGCATGCCGACGTCCTCATCCCGTTCGCGTCCGTAGACCCGCACGACGGTGCCGCGGCAGTCAGCTCCCTGCGTGAGCTGGTGGCGGCGGGTGCACACGGGCTGAAGCTGCACCCATCGCTGCAGGGCTTCATCCCGAACGACCCGGCGTTCTCCCCCCTTTACGAGGCTGCGGCCGAGATGGGCGTGCCGATCGTCTTCCACACCGGGCAAACCGGAATCGGCGCCGGACTGCCAGGCGGGCGTGGCGTCAGACTTCGGTACTCCGACCCGATGCTGCTCGACGACGTGGCGGCCGACCACCCGAGCCTCACCGTGATCATGGCGCACCCGTCAGTGCCGTGGCAGGACGCGGCGATCTCGATAGCGACCCACAAGCCGAACGTGTACATCGACCTGGCCGGCTGGTTGCCGAGGTACTTCCCTCCTCAGCTGGTCCGTGCCGCGAACGGGCTCCTGAAACACCAGGTCATGTTCGGCTCCGACTACCCGGTGCTGACCCCCGACCGGTGGCTGAAGGACTTCGCTGCCCCCGGTATCAAGGACGATGTCCGGCCGCTGATCCTGAAGGGCAACGCGATCCGCGCCCTCCGGCTGGCCCCGGAATGACCGGCCAGCCGGCCGACAACGGGCTCGGCTCGTGGCCGGCGAGGCGCGCCAGGATGGAACCCGAAGGCGTCGCTTTGACTCAGGGTGGGCGGCAGGTCACCTACCGCCAGCTGCGCGATCGCAGCGCGTCCCTCGCCTCGGCCTTCGCGGCTCTCTGGCAGTCCGGGCTGGCGGCCGGGTCGCCTACCTCGGGCCGAACGGCATCGCGACGTTCGAGACGCTGTTCGCCGTCGCCTCCCTCAGAGCCATCTTCGTGCCGCTGAACACGCGCCTCGCGGCGCCCGAGATTGCTTACATGCTCGATGACACCGACCCGGCCGTGCTCATCGTCGCTCCCGAGCTCGAACAACTCGCGGCGACGGCACTGACCCGCAGCAGCACCGCCGCGCACGTCATGCACCTCCAGGCCGCCGCTGTGGTCGCCGGGTACGAGGCCGCGATCCAGGATCACGCCGGCAGCCTTCCGGCCCGGCCGACGTCGCGCTCTCGGATCCGGCCCTGAATCCTTTATACGTCCGGCACCACCGGTCGTGGCGACCGTGTCGAGCGGGGCCCCTGCCAGGAAGCGAGGCGGGGCTGCTGCCAGTGGTGCTAAGTAGACTTGCCCTATTGCGTACTATCCCAAGCATGGTTACTATCGCCATAACCGTGTGACTGCCGTCACAGAGGCGGTAGCCGCGGCGTGTCCCAGGAGGAATGGACATGCCTGTCAGGGCTGGCTACGTGCGCGAAGAGATCATCCAAGTGGGCGGGACGCCGCTGCGGGTCGCAATCCGGCCAGGCACCGGGACAGCGCCCCCGCTGCTGCTGTGCAACGGCTTCGGCATGCGACTGGAAGCCTGGCGGCCGTTCGTGGATGCGCTCGACCCGGCCATCGAGGTGATCCGCTTCGATGCCCCCGGCGCCGGCGGCTCTCAGCTTCCCAATCTGCCTTACCGCCTCACCACCCTGGCCCTGCTCCTGCGCGAGCTGCTGCATAAACTCGGCCACCAGCAGGCCGACGTCCTGGGTATCTCCTGGGGAGGCCGCCTGGCTCAGCAGTTCGCGCTGCGCAACCCGCGCCTGTGCC
>JBEKIF010000096.1:0-11849 GCA_050011895.1 Streptosporangiaceae bacterium
TCCAGCGCCGCCGTCACCTCGGGACAGTTCAGCACCGAAGAGCCGTCGACGCCGCGGTAGCCGACCATGACGACATCGTGCTGGGCGGCCAGGCGGTTCGCTTGGGGGAACGTCATGTTGGTCACGCCCGGGCCGCCGTTGAGCCGGAAGATTGGCGCCAGCGGGTGGGATGAGCGAGCCAGGACCCGGGTCACCGGCAGCGCGATCAGGCGCGACCGGGGGTCCGCCCGGTTCTCGGGCACGACGAGCGTTCCGCAATCGGCGCGGTAGGCGCCGTTCTCGGTGGGAAAGGTGCACGGGTGCATGGTCAGCTGGCCGGAGTGCGCCCCCTGCGGGACTGAAATTGCTGCCGAGCTGGACGAGACTCCCAGGTAGGCAAGTCCCGTCAATAGGACGATGGTCACCAGCAGGGCAGCGATTCGTGCCCAGGTGAATGACCGGGATGGGGGGGATTTGCTGACCGGGTCTTTCTTCATGGAGTCCATAGCATTCACGGTGTTCCTCCGGTGAGCGCCGTCACGAAGCCGCGCGGAAAGGAGATCGCGGTCCCGGTCCCGCGCAGGCCGGTGGTCAGGGCGGGGAGCAGGGACGTGGCCGGGGCGGCCAGCGCCAGCGCGAGCGCTAGCGGGGCTCGCAGCGGCCGCCAGGCTGCCACCCGGGCGCCCGGGCGGGCGGCGGTGTGGATGTGTGCCATCGGAGGTGTCCTCCTTGGTCGCGGATCAGGTTGTGGTGGTGGGTGTGCTGTGGTGCGGCTGGAACGCGCCGAGTGCCGAGCCGGCGATGAGCCCGGCGGCGGATTGGGGGTCCACGCGTCCGCCGGAGACGCCACCGACGGCAACCGCGTTGCCGTAGCGCCTGGTGAGGTGCCGTGCCTGGATCATTGTTCTTCCGTCCCTGGATGCTCTTGGTGCTGAAAACAGAGTGCGCCGAGGGCCTGAGGCGGGACTGCCGTGGCGCTGAGGCCGGACCTCAGCGCGGTCGCGAGGCTGCTCAGGTGCTGACGGGGCCGGCGGTCGTAGGGTGGACGTGTGGAGGTAAAGTTCTTCGGCGAGTTCACCGATTCCAGGAAGCGCAGGACCGCTCCGGTAGTAACGCCAGGCCGCTGCGACTGCGGGTAATGCCCGGCCTCGGGCACCATGACGACCTCTGCGCGCAGGGCGCGGGCGATCCAGTCAGCCTCCGCCCGCGGCTCGGGGAAGTCAGGGTCCCGCTCGCCCATCACGACCAGGGCGGGCGCCGTGACGTCGGCCAGCCGCGCCTCCGCCGGGTCGTGGCTGGTGCGGGTGGTGCGGGAGAACGCTTTCGCGTATCCCGGCCGGCGGATGCTCGCGATGACCTGGTCGCGGTACTCGCCGAAGTCGGCCGGGCGCTGGCCGGCGTACAGCTTCGGCAGGTACGACTTCCGGGAGAGGGCCGCCCATGGCGGTGCCATGGCCGCGCGCAGCAGGAGCCGCTGCATCGTGCTGGTCTTGCCGTTACGCACGAACGGGCCGACCAGCACCAGGCCGGAGACGAGTTTGGGGCGCCCGGCCGCGGCGAGCACCGCGGCACCTGCGCCCATGGAGTTGCCCACCACGACTGCGGGGCCGCCGAGCATCTCGATCAGGGCGATGACATCGCCGGCTGTTTCCTCGTCGCCGTAGGACGTGAACGTGGCATCGCTGTCGCCGTGGCCGCGAAGGTCGGCGCAGGCCACGCGGTAACCCGCCGCCCGCAGGGCAGGAGCGAGGAAGCGGTACCCGGCCCGCAGGTCACCCATCCCGGGCACCAGTATTACCAGGGAACCGTCTCCCGCGACGTCGTAGCCGATCCGCCCCCTCAGGGCGGCTGAGACAGCTGGTTTCCTGGACCGAAGGCACCGAGCCGGGCTGGCTGGCGCGCGTCGTACCGTCCGCCGGGGTGCTCATGCGTTCACCACCTTCAGGTTTGGGCCCGGATTCGGTACCAGGCGACGGTCGCGGCGATAGCGGCGGCGAGCGGAATGCTGGCAGGCCCGAACGTGGACTTCTAACAGGCGATACCCGGCTTGATACGGCTGCACGGGCATGCCAGAAGCTCTGGCGATCTCGGTGCTGCCCGGCGTTATCAGCTCCAGGACGGCCTGCGCGTCGCCGGCGAGAAGGACCTGATGGTCACTGACGAAAAGCGGGGCACGATGAACAGCAGATGCTGGCATAAGCCACCTCGGCTTCGCTGCGCGCTTGCCGCCACCGAGGTCCAGAGCAGCGAGGAGGAATCTCAATCCCGTCTATACGCAGGTAAACGAGCACATCTTCCTGCTCCCGACGCTACGCCCCCTCCGCCGGGGCCTACAAGAGAGCCGGGGGAGGGGGCGTAGCAGCGCCGAAGCCTGTGCACTTTCACCGGCTCGAGTGCCGGCCTATCGACTTCGCAGGCCTCCTGCCGCCCTGACCGGGCAGGCTCTCGCACTGCGGCATCTCGCGGAGAATATGCGGGAAGATCGCGCGGCAAAGTGCATTTATGCAGGTCAAGGGCAGGTGGGCGGATATCTGTAAAACCGTCGGCTAAGCCTACGTTGGTTCGAACCCAACACCTGCCACCAGCAAAACCCCAGCTCAGGCCGAGTACGCGAGACCCATCCGTCACGCTGAAAGTGCGCGGTCCTGGCCACCGCGCGTTCGCCCGGGTCCTCCCTGGTCATCACCGGCCAGCATGGCCCTGAGCTGCAGTGATACCGGCCGGACCGGCCGTGCCGGATCCGCCGCCCTGGGCTGTTGCGGTGCCGAGCGCCCATTTGACGGAACAGGTACGGAACACAATCAGCGATGATCATCACAGTGCAACGTGGCGCCTGCCGCTTCGTCGCCTGGGTGCAGTCGCCTGCGTCAGCTGCAGGATGGCCCGGCACTCCAGCGTGGACAGCAGCGGAGCGCACATATCCCGATCCCGGTGCGATCCCAGTCACCGTCGGCGACACGGGATGGCTGGCAAATGGGCGCATAACCCCGACTCGGAGCGGCTCGCCGTGCCCTGAAGTTGGCAGGGCGTAAGGCATAGATTAGCCATTCTTGTGCGGTTCCTAGCAACGTAGCCAACGGTTTGCAGGCTACCGCCATACATGCCCTGGCTTGCAGATCTGTGACTGGCCGCTGTACTTCGCCCCGCTTCGCCAGACGATCGGGCGCTCACCGAGGTCGGGGCAAGGGACTTGCTGGGGCGCTCGTGCGGACCAGGGACGCGGACGGATAGGTGGCTAAGTTTCTAACGAGCTGTGTGATCGTGCCATAAGCAGACTGACGCGCCCTGCCGACAGCGCAGGGCGTCGGCGAACCCGTTCGGCGAGTCACCGGGAATCCGTACGCCATGCGTACTCCGGACGCCTTCGGCCGCGACCGCGACATCGGCCGCCGTGGTAGCCATCTACTGTTCTTCCAGCCGATTTGCACGTAATTCGAACTACAGCTGGCCTCGGGCGGCAGCGACGCCAGCGTGTCAATGGGGCTCTGCGATGACGGGGTTTTCGAGGGTTCCGATCTTGTCGATCTCGACTCGGACGGTGTCGCCAGGCTTCAGGTACATGCCGGGCCGGTGCCAGGCGATGCCGCTGGGGGTGCCGGTCGAGATGACGTCACCGACTTCGAGAGTGAAGGCGCTGGACAGATATGACACCTGTTCGTAGATGTCGAACAGCATGTCCCCGGTGTGCCCGTCCTGGCGGAGGTCGTCGCTGACGTAGGTGCACAGATGGAGATCGAGAGGGTCGCCGATTTCGTCGGTAGTGACGATCCACGGGCCGGTCGGACCGTGGGTGTCGAAGGACTTGCTCACGACCATGCCGGGCTCGAGATCCTGCCAGTCCCGGACGCTGACGTCGTTGACGATGGTGAACCCGGCAACCACGTCGAGGACCGCCGACTTGTCGTTTGGGACGTTCTTGCACCGCCGGCAGATCACCATCCCCAGCTCGCCTTCGTAGTCGATCTGGTCGGGCGCGATCGTGGGGATCCAGACGGGGTCGCCCGTCCCGATGATGCAGGTCTGCTGCTTGTTGAACCACGCCTGGCGGGTCGGCCGTGCCATGTGGGTCTCTTCCAGATGGGCCGCGTAGTTGTAGCCGATGGCCAGGAACTTCGGCGGGTGAGGCACCGGCGGGCGAAGCTTCACGCTCGAGAGAGCCAGCCGCGGAGCCGGTGAGGAGTTGGCGGCCGCCTCGTGGAGGCCCCGGTCTAGCAGATCGATCATGGTGCCAGGGACGGATCGGCGGCCGTCAGGTCGACGACCTCATCGCCGTCGACGATGCCAACGTGGTCTCCTGCGCCTGCATTGAACGTCGCGAGCTTCATTTCAAGTCCCTTTTCGTAGTAGTTGCGCCAGCCGTGATGTGGCATGGTCCGGCGCAGCTGACCGTCCATCGGGAGCCCGGGCCGGGCGACACCGCGGCGCTTGTGCCTGAGGCTGCCCCGGGCTCGGGACCCGCGGTGCGATCCATGCCTGAACGGTAGGCCACGGGGCTGATCGGTCGAATCATGTAAATGCGTAGTCCGCGTCGACGTGGCGTGATCTCATGCGGCCGATAGCGGCTTCGTAATATCCGAGATGCGGGCTCCGCGTACTAGGTCGGCGCGGCGGACCGAGAAGAGGGGAAGAGACCGGGCGCGGCACCAGGCGGTGAACTGCCGCAGGTCGAGGGTGTACGCCTCACGGGTCAGGCCGCGGTACCCGGCCAGGAAGCCCGCGAGCGCGAGTCGCTCGGACTCAGTGAACGCCGGCTGGATGGTGACGAGGGCGGTGGAGTGGGTCGTTGGGGTCATCGGGGCACCTCCCAGGACAGCCGGGACCTAGGAGGCTGGGCCGCCGCAGGTCCCAGCGATGAACGATGCCCGAAACGTACGTCGGCCTCAGATGCCGAGCCATGTCCGATCCGTATAGAGGCACCGTGCTCGCCCCAGAGCAGAGCGAGCTCCATGCCGCCGACTATTTACGGCTCATTACTTTGCGGGTGTTATCGCCTGGTCAGGCGCAGATCGAACATTTGGGCCCGCTCATGCCAGCCGAACCAAAAGCCGGGGCCGCAACTTCACCATCCGGCGTCATGTTCTGAAACGGCGGGCCGCGGCTTTCCGCGGCAGCCAGCCCGTGGAAGCGGGGCGCGAGGCCCAAATGGAGCTGCGGCAGGCCATCGGCGCGCTGTCGCCACGCAAGTGCGCCTGCGCGGCGCCGCGGTACCTGGCCGACATGACGGAGGCGCACGGCGCAGGCCCTCGGGATCACGCCCGGCACGGTCAAGAGCCAGACACACCAGGCATTGCGGCACTCGCCATCTGCGGACGGGTGGCGGGCAATCTTCGGGATAACGAGATCAGCGACGTTACGCCGAAACCGTTTCGTTGTTGCCGGTCATGGTGTAGACCGGGCGCGAGGCGGCAATCGGGCTCGGACCGGTCAGTGACCCATGAGGCGCCGGGCCAAGGGGGTGGGGATGACCATGATCAGAGGAAATAAGCTGGCGCTCCGGCCCGGCTCATCGGCATTATCCGCATGGTGCGGTGCTCGGTCGCCGGTCGCGCGGATCACCGTGATCGTTGTGTTTGCGGCGGCGTTCGTGGCGGTCGGGCCGCTTGCAGCTGTCGGCGATTCCGGCGGATCGCCTGCCATGCAAGACGTTACGCCCGCGCCGCGCTTCCCGGCCGGGGCGAGGGCGATCGGCCCCGTGCCGGCCTCGGCCACCCAGACCGCTGAGGTTGTGCTGCGGCCTCGCGACGGGGGGGCGCTGACGAGCTTTATCGCGGCGGCGACGGATGCCCGGTCGCCGCTGTTTCACCACTATCTGCCTCGGGGGGAGTTCGCGAGCAGGTTCGGTCCAGCGCCGTCGACGATCGCGACGGTCAGGTCGCAGCTCCAGGCGGATGGGCTCCAGGTCACCGGCGTGGCCGACGGGCTGGTGATCGATGTCAGGGCGCAGGCGAGCCAGGTGGAGCGGGCGTTCGGGACCGGGCTGGAGCAAGTCAGGCTGGCGAACGGGTCGATCGGGCAGGCGACGACGGGCGCGGTCCACCTGCCGTCCTCGATCGCTGGTGCGGTGGCCGCGGTTGTCGGCTTGAACAGCGTGGTGCGCTTGCAGCCGCTTGGGCTGCCGCGCGCCGCTGCCCCGGGTCAGGGGCGGTACGCCGGGGCGGCGGCGCCGTCGCTCGCGCACCCCCCGGGCTCGCCCACGGCGTGCGCCGACGCCCGGGCGGATGCGCAGGCGTTCGGAGGGCTGACCGATGATCAGATCGCGAACGCCTATGGCGCCTTCGGTTTGTACGGGGCGGGCGACCTGGGCGCTGGTCAGCGCATCGCGCTCTACGAGCTCGAGCCGTTCCAGGCTTCCGACGTCAAGACGTTCGACACGTGCTACTTCGGCGCCAGCGCGGCCTCGCAGATGCAACGGCGCCTGCATGTGATTCGTGTTGACGGCGGCCAGCCAGCCGGCCCCGGGTCAGGTGAGTCGATCCTCGACGTCGAGGATCTGTCGGCGATCGCGCCGGGCGCGAGTATCGACGTCTACGAGGGGCCGAGCCCCAGCGCGGACGGTGTGATCTACGACCCGGTTGACCCCTACGTGGCGATCATCGGCGCCGACCGCGACCAGGTCGTGAGCACGAGCTGGGGGTTGTGCGAGCAGGCTATACAACTCGGTCAGCCAGGCCTTCAGGAGGCTGAGAACCTGCTGTTCGAGCAAGCGGCCGCACAAGGGCAGTCGATCTTCGCCGCGTCGGGGGACAACGGCAGCGACGACTGCAACACGTTCGAGACGAGCAGCCCGGTGTCCGGCCAGAACCCGGTTTCGGTCGACGACCCGGGCAGCCAGCCCTACGTGGTGTCGGCCGGCGGCGCGACCATCGACGACGCGACCCAGCCGCCGCTGGAGCACGTGTGGAATGACGGAGCCGACGGCGGCGGGGGCGGCGGGGGGATCTCGATGTCGTGGGCGATGCCGTCCTGGCAGGCCGCTGCGCGGGTGCCGGGGATCGTGCGGCCGGGCGCTGGCTACGCGCAGGCGAATGCGGTCGAGAAGCAGTTCGGTTATCCCCAGAACTTCTGCCAGGCCTACCTGAGCGGCGCGACGTCGGCCACGCCCTGCCGGACCGTGCCTGACGTCTCGGCGCAGGCGGACGAGTACACCGGCGCGATCACGGTCTACAGCAGCAGTTTCGAAAGCCCCAGCACGCCCGACGGCTGGACTACCATCGGCGGCACATCGTCGGCGGCGCCGCTGTGGGCGGCGATGCTGGCGCTGGTAAACGCCTCGCCGGCGTGCGCCGCGAACGCCACGACGCGGGCCGGGGTCGGGTTTGCGAGCCCGCTGCTGTATGCGGTGGCATCGGACCCGGCCGCCTACCGCGCGTCGTTCACCGACATCACGGTCGGCAACAACGACATCTATGGGCTGGATGATGGCCAGGTGTTCCCGGCGACCCCGGGCTATGACCTCGCGTCCGGGCTGGGCTCGCCACAGCTGACCGCGCCGGGAGACAAGGCGGGCCTGGCGTTCTATCTGTGCAGCTACGGCAACATGGCGAGCCGGCCGGCGGTGACGAAGCTGACCCCGGCGGTGTTGCCGACCGCCGGCGGGACGGTTGAGATCACCGGGTCGGGCTTCAAGACTGCGAGCGGCGCCGATGTGGCGGGGATCCAGGTCGGGAGCTGGCAGGTTCCGGCGGACAGGTTCACCGTCGACAGCAACACCTCGATCACGGCGACGTTCCCGCCGGCCGCTGATACGGTGCCGGCCAACTCCCCGCGGCCGCAAGACGGGACAGGCCCGGCGTCGGTGATCGTCACGAGCAGGGCAGGGGAGTCGAGCGCGCCCGGCCCAAACTCGACCATCGAGTACGTGGATACCGCCGGTACCAGCGCGGTCCCCAGCATCACCGGCGTTATCCCCTATGGGGGGTCCGAGTCCGCGCCGGGCAAAGTGATCATCCTGGGATCGGGTTTCACCGGTGCCACCGCCGTCACCTTCGGCGGCGTCGCCGCGAACGGCTTTACCGTCAACAGTGCCTACCGGATCACCGTGACCCCGCCCGCGTACTCCCCGCGCACAGCGTGCTCCCCGCTTCCCTCCGGCGGAGTTTATGCCGGCGAGGATGCGCGAAACGACATCTGCCAAGTGCAGGTCCGGGTTAGCAACAGCCACGACAGCAGCGCCGTCGGCCACATCCTCCCCCCGCTGGAAGGAACGATCGCGCTCAACGCCATGGGCGTGCTGGTGGCACCGCCCGGCTGTGGCTGCGAGACGGCACCCGCCCCGACCGAGTACGACTATGCGCCCACGCCCTCCATCACATCGGTCTCCACCGCGACCGGCGACCCGGGGTCGCTCGCGAGCGAGACCGGCGGGACGCTGATCACGGTCACCGGCAAGGGGTTCAACCCAATGACCATCGAATGGGCCGACCTCGGCCCGCCAGCGCTGGAATCGTCGATCGACACCGACTACGCCTACCTGACCGGCACCGAGATGCAGATCGCCGCGCCAGCCGAGCCGCTCAGCCTCGAGCCTGTGGTCGTTCCGTTCTCGGTCCGATCCCTCGCGGGCCAGTCGCCCCAGTCGTCCGTCACGTACGCCGGCGTGCCGCACGTGACCGCCGCGCTGAACACGGCAACCGGGAAGAACGGCGCCGCCGACACCGGCGGCGCACCGATGGCAATCACCGGGTCCGGTTTCGACCAGGCAGTCGGGCCGCTTGAGTTCGTCGACATCTCAACGCAAGTGCCGGTCTTCGCGACCCAGTACACCTACACCGTCCGGACCGACTCGAGCATCAGCACCGAGTCGGTCGCCTCGAATCCAGGGCTTGATGACGTGGAGGTGTGCAGCGTGACCGCCTGCTCACTCAACCCTCCAGCGGACTATTTCTACCTGTACCCGCTGGGCAACCCGAAGGTCACCTCGGTCACCCCGGCGTCCGGCCCGGCCGGCGGGGGCACCAAGGTCACGATCCGCGGCCAGAACCTCGGCTGCATCACCGGGGTCTTCTTCGGCACGGTGGCCGCGGCAAAATTCAGCAATCAGCAGGCGGAGCTTGATTGCGGGTCGACCACTCTCGTCAAAGCCGTCTCCCCGGCCGGCAAGGCGGACACGAAGGTGAAAGTGACCGTCACCACGGTTGAGAGCGACTTCACCGGCTCCGGTCACAGCAGCTCCACCGCGTTCTTCAGCTACGACCCATAGACCAGGCCAGGCTGGATGTGGCGATCGCGGCAAAATGTCCGGCACGCCGCGCTGCCCGCCCCCCCCATTCTTCAAGCAACCCGCTGCGGCCCTGGTGCTCGACCGCAGCGGCGGCTCAGCCTGTGCCCACTGGCCGAGCTGACCGAGCTGAGTCGCACACGGTGGTCCGACGCCATCCAGAATTGCCAGTTAGGGCGCAGTCCACGCAGTAGCAGATCGCCGCGCGCTCCCGCGCCAGATCAGGCGGTTACGGTTAGTCAGCCCTTGCTCTCCGTGATGACTGCGGAGTGTGATGGGGGACTGGTGGCGGCGGCCCGGGTTGCCGGATGTCGCTGAGCTTGCCGGGTGGTCCAATGCCTCGGTGCGGCCGGCCTGAAAGTGCTTTCAGTGCCCGGTGGGCGGCATGGATCCGGGGAGAGGGCTCACGCGCTCAGCCTCGGGTCCTGGGCAAGCATCGCTGTCGCCACGTCGTCGTCCAGGAAGCCGCCGGACTGATGTTGCCACAGCCTGGCGTAGGTTCCGTCGAGGCTGAGCAGTTCCTGGTGCGTGCCCTTCTCGGCGATCTGGCCGCGGTCGAGCACGACCAGCTGGTCCATGCGCGCGACCGTGCTCAGCCGATGCGCGACCACGAGCGCGGTCCGGCCTTCCATGAGTCGCCACAGCGCCTGCTGGACAAGGCTTTCGCTTTCCGAGTCCAGCGCGCTGGTCGCCTCGTCGAGCAGCAGGATCGGCGCGTCACGCAGGATCGCCCGGGCCAGCGCGACTCGCTGTCGCTGCCCGCCGGACAGCTTCACGCCACGCTCGCCGACCATCGTGTCGAATCCGTCCGGCAGGGCGCTGGCGAACTCTGTCACGTGCGCCGCCTGCGCCGCCTGGTGGATCTCCGCGTCGGTCGCGTGCGGACGCGCGAACGCGATGTTGTCACGCAGCGTCCGGTGGAACATCGCAGGGTCTTGCGGCACGTAGGCGATCAGGCTGCGCAGGTCCGACTGGCGCAGCTTGCTGATGTCCTGCCCGCCGATCAGGATCCGGCCGTCGTCGATGTCCATCATGCGCAGCAGCAGGCGAGTCAGTGTGCTCTTGCCACCGCCTGACCGGCCGACCAGGCCGAGTTTGGTCCCGCTCGGCACGGCGAGGTCGAGGCCGGTGAACAACGGCAGTCCGCCCGCGTGCGCGAACGTCACGCGCTCGAAGCGGACGTCACTCGCCTTCTGCAGCAGCGGCTCGGGCGCGACCGGGTCGACCACGGTCGGCGGCGTAAGCAGCAACTCGGTGAACTGCGCGGCTTCAGTCAGCGAACTCTCCATACTGCGGTAGATCTGGTTGAACTCGAACATGATCCGCGTCGCGTTGGAGTAGTAGGTGAATGCCACGATGATCGCTTCGATTCCGTGCTTTCCTCCGCCGAGTGCGACCGCGAGCAGCAGGCCGAGCACGTTGGTCAGCACGGACATCGGCGCGACCAGGGTGTCGATGCGCAGGTTCGCGTAGTCCCACGACTGCAGCGACTTCCGTCGCTGGTCGGCGACGCGCGACCTGTGCTCGGCGGCCTCCCGGTCCTCGGCAGCGAACGCGCGGATCGTGTCCATGTTCATCAGGCTGTCGGCGACGTGCCCGGACACCCGTGCGATCGCTTCCTCGCGCTGGTCGACGAGCTTTTGCCGGCGGCGGATCAGCGGCGCGATGCCGGCGCCGGTGATCGCGATCAGGCCGAGGAGCCCGGCGACGAGCAAGGGGTCGTAGTGCCACAACACCACCGACGCGAACGCCATCGGCACGAGGCTGCCGATGATGTTGAACACCAGATTGTCGGTGAAATCCTCGAACCGGGAAGCGAAGCTCAGCACTCGCTTGGTCAGTGAGCCAGCGAAGTTGTCGTGGAAGAACGCCGCGTCCTTCGCCAGCAGTTCGTCCATGCCGATCACGTAGAGGTTCTCGATTCCGCGACCGTCGAGGCGGTTCAGGCAGTGGATGCCGATCCGCCACACGAACTCGGCGAAAAGCAGCACTCCCGCGAAGCCGAGCACATACGGCATCGCCGCGCCAATCCCGGCCAGCCCGTGATCGGCAAAGCGGCCGACCAGGAGAGCGACAATCAGCGGCGCGATGTAGAAGATGCACGTGTTTCCCAGCGCCGGCAACAACATCGCGGGCACCGCGAAGCGCCGGAGCCTGGCCATCTGGCGGCCGTAGTAGCCCAACGCGAGCAGCACCGCCCGTTTGCGGGGCGGTGAGCCGCGGCTATGTTCAGGCGTAATCATTCGTTCCCATTCCGAGCAACCAGCCTGGCTATCGTGCCTGACCGGGCGCCCCGGCAGCCACCGGTTTTCCCGGCCGCTATCCCCCCGTCGTGTTGTCCGCAATAGCGATGAGCTGGGCGGTGGTCAGCGCTGGATCCGCGCTGACCGAGTAGATAAGCCCATCTTGACGCCAGGCGACAGCTGCCGCAGCGACCTATCCCGGGACCCTCGAACGCGCGGGTCCATAGATCATGCTCCTGGGGGACCGCCAGAGGGACGTGGCACGAACGAGCTATAGGCGGGCTGGGTGATCAGCATCTGGGGCCTGCTCCCTGATGCGCGGGTTCACACAGACCTGCCAGATCGGTATCGCTTCGCCCCTCGCCGTGATGAACCGGATCCGGCGCCAGATCGAAGGCCTCTTTGTGTCA
>JBEKIF010000097.1:0-11700 GCA_050011895.1 Streptosporangiaceae bacterium
CTCCCTTCCGCCATAGTGGCTCCGGTTCGCTGGGTAGATGCACCTTCCAGCTTCCGGTGACCCACGACATCAGCCAAGAGGCTTTGACGGTCACCAGGAGCCGGCCGCTTCATAGTGACTAAATAGCCGGCGTGCACTACATACCGGACTACACACTCCTGACGATGCGCCCGCCGCGCCTGGTTCCCTAACGTCAGCTGTCAGGCGCGTGCCCACACCGGGCCGGACGGAGAGGTAACCAGCCAATGGTGGTCCCGGATATCTCGTCCGGCCAGCTGACGGTCACGCAGCGATTGCTCGAGATGGCGCAGGCCCGTGCTGATCACCGGGCCCTGGTGGGCAGCTGCCCGGCCTGGACCTACAGCTATGGCGGTCTCGCCGCCACCGTCCAGGCAGCTGCGGCCGGGCTGGCCAGCCGCGGGCTGCAGCCAAGGGACGTCGTCGGGATCTACGCGCCTGATGCTGCCTGCTACGCGCTCGCCGCATATGCGATACGCGCGGCGGGCGCTGTCCCCTCCCCGATCAGCGCCGCGCTCACCGTTGCCGAGATCGCCGGGCAGCTCGCAGACTGCGGCGCCCGCATGATGCTGACCGGGCCGCCGCTTGCGGCAGCCGCTCAGGCGGCGGCCGACCGCTCCTGGGTCCGCCAGGTTATCTCGTTCGGCGACGCCGCCGGCGCGACCACGTTCGACGCGCTGCTAGGGATCGGGCAGGTGCTGCCGGTCAAGGCGAGGCCGCACGACCTGGCGCTGCTGCCGTACTCGCGCAAACCGGACGGGACGCTGGAGGCGATCCCCATCACCCATCACGATCTCGCTGACCAGCTGCGCATGCTGGACGCCGAGGCGGGTATCGGCGCGCGCGACGTGGTGCTGGCCACACCGCCCGCCGGCGACGGCCGTACCTACAGCGCGCTGCTCGATCACGCGCTCACCAGGGGCGCCACGATCGTTGCCGTCCGGCCCGACGAGATCGCCGCGGCGGCCAGCACCCACCAGGGCACCCTGGCGATCCTGCCAGGAGGTTACCGGGCGAGCACGCCCGACCAGCTGCGCGTGTTCGCGGTCGCCTCCTAGCGATCCTGGTCGCTAGGATCCTGGGGCCTGTGTCACGTGATACGTAGGTGCTCTGTGATTCAAGACATCGAGCACTACACCACCCGCTCCCGACAGCTCAGCCGCCGGTGCTCAGATGTCGGGCGCGCGGTTCTCGAACGGGGTACTCAGCACAATGGTGGTCCGGGTGGACACATTGGCCGCCGCCCGGATCTGCTGTAGCAGATCCTCGAGCGCGACTGGCGACGCTACCCGCACCTTGAGTATGTAGCTCTCTTCCCCCGCCACGCTGTGACACGCCTCTATCGCGGGCAGGTGCGCTAGGCGTTCCGGCGCGTCATCGGCCGCGGCCGCGTCAAATGGCTTGATGGAGATGAACGCGGTGAGCGGCAGCCCGGCCTGATCTGGGTCGACGAGCGCCGCATAACCCTTGATCACACCACGCTGCTCCAGCCTGCGCACCCGCTGCTGCGCCGCCGAAACTGACAGTCCGGTCACCTTCGCCAGCTCGGTGAAGCTCATCCTGCCGTCACGGGCAAGCATCGAGATGATCATGCGGTTGATCTCCTCCATGGGGTCACCGTACCGGTGCGCTCGCTGCCACTTCCGTATCACGGTCTGATATCGGCCTTTTACGCTCGGATAACAAGAACGTCGCCGCACTCAATACAGCGGCCTGATACAGCGGCCTGCCGGGGGGATACGCTCCGGCCAAAGATGGCGCGAGACAGCCGCGCCGCCGCCCAGGGACCGCGACATCGCCATGGTTTCCAGAACCAAGCGCTCTACCCGCACCTGACGGCGGAGCAGAATCCCGATCGCGCGGATCGTGATCTTCGCGCAGTGCAGGATCGTTTCCGGCCTTACCGCCGGAGCGCTCAAGTAGCGCGGGTCAGTGACCTGCCGATCACCAACCGCTGGATCTGGTTGGTGCCTTCCACTATCTGCAGCCCCTTTGCCTCGCGCAGGTACCGCTCGGCCGGGAAGTCCTCGACGTACCCGTAGCCGCCGAGCACCTGGACGGCGTCGGTGGTGACCCGCATCGCCGCGTCGCTCGCAAACAGCTTGGCCATCGCGGCCTGCGGGCCATAGGGCAGCCCGGCGTCCTTGCGCCGGGCAGCTGACAGGTACAGGGCGCGGGCCGCGGCTACCGCGGTGGCCATGTCGGCGAGCATGAACGACATGCCCTGGAGGTCGGCGATCGACTGGCCGAACTGGCGGCGCTGGCGCGCATAGTCCACCGCCGTGCTCAGCGCGGCCTGCGCGAGCCCGGTCGCGCAAGCCGCGATACCGAGCCGCCCGGCGTCCAGCGCCGCCAGCGCGATGCCGAAGCCCTTGCCCTCGCCGCCGACCAGGTTGGCCGCGGGCACCCGGGCGTCCTCGAAGATCATCTGCGCTGTCACCGATGCGCGCATGCCCATCTTGTGCTCGGCGGCCGCCGCCTGCACCCCGGGCGTCTGCGCGGGCACGTGCAGGCAGCTGACCCCCCGGGCGCGATCGTGGCCCCAGGGCTCGCCGGACGTGCGGGCAAACAGGGTGTAGAAGTCTGCCTGCCCGGCATGCGAGATCCACGCCTTGACCCCGTTAATAACGAGGTCGGGGCCGGCCGCCTCAGCCCTGGTGCTCATCGCCGCCGCATCAGAGCCGCTGGCTGGTTCCGACAGGCAGTAGGCGCCTAGCAGGTCGCCGCCGAGCATCCCCGGCAGCCAGCGCTCCTGCTGCTCGGCGGTGCCGCGCGTGACCAGCGGGAAGCAGGTGAGCGTGTGCACGCTCAGCCCGAGCCCGATGGCCAGCCAGGCTTCCGCCAGCTCCTCAACGACCTGCAGGTAGGTCTCGTAGGACTGCCCGCCACCGCCGAAGCGTTCCGGGTAGGGCAGGCTGAGCAGGCCTGCCTCGCCGAGCAGCCGGAAGATCTCGCGCGGGAACTTGCCGTCATGCTCCGCCGCTGCCGCTGCCGGTCGTAGCTCGGCGTCCGCCAGCTGTGCGACCAGCTCGAACAGCGCCTTGGTCTGGCTGTCCCGGTACTCTCGCTCGACAAGGCTCACTGTCAGCTCACCACCACGAGCTCGCGGGTGGCATTGTTGAGGCGCTCGAAGCCTTGCTCGGTGCAGACCACGATGTCCTCAATCCTGGCGCCGTGCGGTCCCGGGTAGATGCCAGGCTCGATGGAGAATGCATTGCCGGGCAGCAGTGGCTCCGCGTTGCCCTGGATGATGTACGGATGCTCGTGGGCCTCCAGGCCGATGCCATGGCCGGTGCGGTGCACGAAATACTCCCCGTAGCCCGCGGCGGCGATCGGCTCGCGGGCCGCCGCGTCCACCGCCTCGGCAGCAACCCCGGGCCGGACGGCGGCGCAGGCAGCCTCCTGCGCTTCCTTGAGCACTTGGTAATAGCTGGTGAATTCGCGCGGCGGCGCGCCAACAACATACGTTCTCGTGCAGTCCGAGCAGTAACCGCTGGGCATGGTCCCGCCGATGTCCACCACCACTGCGTCTCCGGGCGCGATCACCCGGTCCGAGGCCCCATGATGCGGGCTCGCCGCGTTCGGGCCTGAGCCGACGATCGTGAAATCGACCCGGGCGTGGCCCTCAGCGATGATCGCATCCGCGATGTCCGCGGCCACCTCGAACTCGGTGCGGCCCGCCCGGAGCCAGCCCGGTACCTGGGCGTGCACCCGGTCGATCGCCGCGCCTGCCGCGCGCAAGGCTGCCACCTCGGCCGGCGTCTTGCGGGCCCGGAGGCCGCGTAGCGCCCGGCTGGCCAGCGCCTGCCGGGCGCCGGGGAATGCGTCGCGCAGCCGCAGTACCATCAGGGCCCACATCTGATCCGAGAGGCCGACCTGCTCGACCGGGCCGAGCCGCCCGGCGAGCAGCGCGTACGGGTCGGCGGTCTCGTCCCAGGGAACTATCTCGAGGCCGAGGCGGCCGGCCGGGGATGCCTGCGCGGCCGGGAGTTCCAGCCGCGGGACGAGCAGGAACGGCGCGGCGCTTGCGCCCTCCGCCGGGAGCGCCAGGCAGGTGAGCCGCTCGAGCTGCTGGGCGTCGTAGCCAGTGACATACCGCAGGTCCGGGCCGGGTGTGAGCAGGAGTGCCGACAGCCCGGCTGACCTGGCCGCCCTAGCCGCCGTTGCCAGCCGGTCCGGCGGATGAAGATCCGCTTCGAGCCCGTCATAGCCCATGACCGCCTCCAGTCCCCGCTGACTGCGCGCGCTGGCGCCCTTCTTTCCTGAGCATCATCTCACTCTTGGGAATTGTGTCCGCATCTAGACAGCGCCGCCCCACATGCCTCACGCTAGGTACACGACGCCTCACCAGATGTGAATCATGATGACTTCTGAGACTATCGAGGTTCCGCCTCGCCGCCAGGACGCGACAGGTGTCACGTCGCGCGCCTCCGGTATGCGCGACGCTGGCCGCAGGCCAGCGTCGCTGCCCGGACCAGTCGCTGCGGGCACCGGCCCGGCTGGCCGCGGGCTGGAGGCCAGGCTCGAGGCCGAGCTGGCCGCAGAGCGCCACGTGGTACTTGAACTGCAGCGGGCTATCCTGCCGCTGCACGATCAGCCGTTCAGGCTGCCAGGCCTACGGGCGGCGGTGCGGTACCTGCCCGCCTCAGCCGCCAGCCGGGTGGGCGGTGACTGGTACATCACCGCGGAAATGCCGGGCGGCCACGTGCTGGTCGCCATTGGCGACGTGGCCGGCCACGGCCTTGCCGCAGCGGCCGGAATGGCCAGGCTGCGTGGCGCGCTGGCTGGCCTAGCCATTACCGGCGCTCCGCCCGCGCGCCTGGTCGGCTGGCTGAACGACCTGGTACGCCATGTCGGGCCCGAGCACACCGGCTCCGTCATGGCAGGCTATTTCGATCCGGTGAACCGGCTGCTGACTTGGGCGCAGGCCGGGCATCCGCCGCCGGTTCTGATCCGGGGCGCCTGGGCCCGGCCGCTCGACCCGCCCGAAGGCATCCTGCTCGGCGCGGGAGCAGCCGATTACGGCACCGCGACGCTGGCGCTGGCTCGCGACGACGTGCTGCTGCTCTACAGCGACGGGCTGATCGAGCGGCGGTACTGGTCGATCGAGGACGGCCTGGCCGCATTGACCGCCGCCACCCGGGGCCGTACCAAGCCTGAACGGGTCATTGCCGCAGCGGTGCGGGCGCTTGGCTCGGCCGACGCCGAGGACGACACCTGCCTCGTCGCGCTGCAGGTGCGCTAGGCCCGGTCTGCCCATGCCGCTGCGGCAGTCTCACGGCCGGGCAGCTCAGCCGGGCCGGGCAGCTCAGCCGGGCCGGGCCGCTCAGCCGGGCCGGGCGGCGAGGGCGCCGGACATCCGGCCGAGCGAGGAACCCAGGTCGAACCGCCGGTCTAGGTCGGCGAGCCGGACGGGATCGGCAGGTGCCGCCGGAAGCTGCCCGTCCACCGGCGGCAGCGGGACGTCGGTCGCGACGCGCACCACCGGCAGCGCGGCCTCGAGATAGCCGCGCGCGGCGGCCAGCTTGGCCCGGCTGCCCATCGGGAAGCCGCCGTGACCCGAGTCCAGCGCGGTGAGCATCGCCTCCACGCTGCCGAACACCCGGACCAGCGCCGCTGCCGTCTTCTCCCCCACCCCGGGCACGCCGGGCAGACCGTCGCTCGGGTCGCCGCGCAGCGCCGCGAAGTCGGCGTACGCACGCCCGGGTATCTGGTACTTGGCGGTGACCGCCGCCTCGTCCACGACCTCCAGCTTGGCCAGCCCTCGCGCCGTATAGATGATCCGGACCTGCCGCGAATCGTCCACGAGCTGGAACAGGTCCCGGTCTCCTGTCACGACCTCGACCGGCCCGTCGCGGCTGGTTGCGAGCGTCGCGATGACGTCGTCGGCCTCGTATCCCTGAGCGCCCGCCATCACCACGCCCGCCGCCGCAAGCACCTGCTCGATCACCGGCACCTGAACCGTCAGGCTGGGCGGCGCCTGCTCGGTCCCGTCCGGGTTGGCCCGGTGTGCCTTATACGACGGGATCGCCGCGACCCGGAAGGCGGGCCGCCAGTCAGCGTCCATGCAGGCGATCAGCCTGGCCGGATGGCGGGCCCGCACCAGCCGGGCGATCATGTCGAGCAGCCCGCGCACGGCGTTGACGGGAGTGCCGTCCGGAGCCGTCATCCCTTCTGGCACGCCGTAGAACGCTCGGTAGTAGAGCGAGGCGGCGTCCAGTAGCATCAGCTCGCCCACGCCCGCCATCTTGCCAGGGCCGGGCTGCCCCCGGGACGGCTGGGCGGTATCCGGCAGAGCCTCGCCTGCTCTGGCCGCCTGCCCGGGTCGGTGGCCCACCCCGCCGATCTCGGCGTGGTCACCAGGCTCGGGCTGCTCACGGTCCCTGTTGCGCTGGTCCTTGCCACCTCGCGCGGCGGGCCGGGCTGAAGGCCTGACCTGCCTGGCCAGCGCTCGTCCTGTAATCTATATGTTTCCTCTATGGATGCACGAGATAGTTGGCATTGGTGCGCCGACCTGCACGATCCATACGCTAGATCCGTCCGGTTCCGGTTCCGGTTCCGGTTCCGGTCCCGGTCCCGGTTCGTGGGGAGGGAAGATGACGCTCATCAGCCCGGTCGAAACCCGATGTCCCGCTGACCTTGCCGCTGCGATCCGCGGCGCCATCGCCCGCCATGCCGACTGGCGGGAGACAGCCGCGCTGGTCGCTGACGAGCTGCGCCTGCACCTTCCGGGCCCGGAGATCCTGACGGCGGAGGAGCTGGCAGGCAGCCCCGACGGCTATGTCTGCAACGTCCTGCACACTGAGCCCGACGGGTCGTTCTCGGTCTGTGCCCTTATCTGGCGGCCGGGCCAGCAGACCCAGATCCACGACCACGTCGCATGGTGCGTCTTCGGCGTCCTGCAAGGCACCGAGTACGAGGAACTGTTCGCGCTGCGGGAGAACGGGACCTGCCTGGCAGAGGTCGGTAGCAATGCCAACCGGGTGGGTGAGGTCAGCGGATTCGCCCCGCCCGGCGATATCCACCGGGTCCGCAATCACGGTGACGACATCGCGATCTCGGTGCACATCTACGGCGCCGACATCACCAGGCTGGGTAGTAGCGTCCGCCGTACCTACGATCTGCCCGTGCTCTCCCCGGTCGGTTAGCCAAGCCGGCCGGTTACCGCGACGGCCGGGGCACAAGAGGGGGCCCGAGTAGCGAGCGGGAAATTTTGATCGGATATCCCTGAACTGCACAAACGCAAATGCAGTTCAGGGTCGCCGCGTGTAGCTATTCAGCAAGCGTCAGCGGTTTAGCGTTCGGCGCCTGGGCTGACCTTGCGGGTTGCGGCTGCTGAGTTTCGCGGACTGTGGCGGGGTGCGCGGGTGGCGACACGCCGGGGCTGGGTTGTTGACCGGCGGGCCGAGATGGTGATCATTGCCTTTTGTGCCCGCCGTGCCTGGTGTTCCCTCGGCTGAGGAGCTTTCGGCTTTGCCGGCTGCTGAGCTGGCAGCGCGGCTGGCTGAGGCGTACCAGCTGATCGGCGAGCTGACCGCGCAGGTCGGGCGCCTGTCGGCCCAGGTTGAAGATCTTAAGCGCCAGGTGCGCAGGGACTCGTCCACGTCGTCGCGTCCGCCTTCGTCTGACAGCCCGTATAAGAAGGGCGCGGACCGGTCGTTGCGGGAGCGGGGAAAACGGCGGCCGGGCAAGCAGCCGGGCGGCCCTGGATCGACGATGTGCCTGGTGGATGACCCGGATGAGAGGCTGGAGTTCCCTCCGGCGGCGTGCTGCGGGTGCGGTGCTGGCCTGGCCGGGGCGCCGGTGGCGGCGCAGCGCCGTCATCAGGTCACCGATATCGGGCCGGCGCCGGCGCCGAAGGTCACCGAGTACGTGGCGCAGGCCAAGGAGTGCCCTGGGTGCGGGACCCTCACCGAGGGGAAGCTTCCGGCGCATGTCCGGGCGCGGGCCAGCTTCGGGCCGGAGACCTGCGCGCAGGCCGCGAACCTGACTGCCGGCCACTACATCCCCGTTCACCGGGCCACGCTGCTGCTATGCCAGCTCGCCGGGGTCGCCGTATCCACCGGGTGGATGGCCGGGATCCGGGGCCGCGCCGCCGGGCTGGTAGAGGCCAGCGGGTTCATGGACCGGGTCCGGGAGCTGCTGAAGACGGCTCCGGCGGTGCACGCTGATGAGACCCCGGCCCGCGCGGCGGGCGGGACCCGGTACGTGCACCTGGCCTGCACCCGCTACCTGACCTGCATGCACACCGGGGACCGGTCGGCGGACGCGATCGACGCCGGGCAGGTTCTCCCCGGCTACTCCGGCGTCATCGTCCGGGACGGATACGCCGGCTACGGGCACCTCACCGATGCCCTGCACGCATGGTGCGGGGTTCACCTGCTCCGCGATCTCAAAGGCCTGTACGAGTTCGAGTCAGGTAAGCAGGACTGGGCATCGCAGATGGCGAGCCTGCTGATCGGGGCCCGCGACGCCGCCTCGGCCGCCCGCCTCGCCAGGCAGTCCGCCTTGGACCCCGCGGTCCTGGATGACCTGGTCACCCGCTACCGGGAACTCGCCGCCGCCGGGCTCGCCGGCAACCTTTACCGCCGCACCGCGACCGCGAAGGATGCCCGCCGCGTCGCCCGCCGGTTCCTCAGCTTCGAAGACCTCATCCTCCGCTTCGCCACCCGCCCTGACCTGGACATCTTTTCCAATAACGAGGCAGAGCGGACCATCCGCCCGGTCAAGGTCCAGCAGCGCAGCTCCGGAGGTTCATGGCGCACCATCGAAGGGCTCGCCGAGTTCGCGCTCGTCCAGTCCTATCTGTCCACCGCCCGCAAATGGGGCATCAGCAAACTCGGCGCCCTCCGCAGCCTGTTCAACGGCCGCGCATGGCTCCCGCCCGGCCTCGAACCCGCCGGATAACGCGGCTGCCAGCACCGTCTGAAAACCAGATCCGGAACTGGCTGATCGTCTCGGCCCGCGCTTGGGGTGCTTGGCCTAGCTCGTGGACGGCCGCCGGGGACAGACGATCGCCGGCGCCGGTTCGCATCTTCGTCGTGACCGGCGGATCATGGAATGCAGAGGGGTCCGTGCTCAAGCAGGAGGCAGGATGAACCGGATCCGGCGTCGCGCAAGCGCAGCGGTCAATCCGGTGTCGACTGCGGCCACCAGGTGGTGGTGCCACTCGGCCTTGCGTCACATGCTGACCGGCCACGGGCCGGCGGCCAGGCAGCGACGGCTCATCCGCCATGGGACGCCGGGCATCCGCCATGGCCCGCCAGGCACCGGGTTCACGCCGTCCGCCGAACAGATGGCCGAGCAGATGAATGCGCGCGCGAGAGCGATCGACGATCTGCTTAGCCGAGACGATCACGAAATGTGAGCCAGACCCAGTTTTCAGGCGTCACCGACCCGCGGCACAGGGCCCTCGTCACAGCACGCCATTAACGCTTGCTGAATAGCTACCGCCGCGTTGCCCGCCGAGATGGTCCAGGAATCCGAAGCTAACGACCGGGGGTAAGGCAGGAAGAGGTCAGGGGTCCTCGACGTAGCCGGCGGCGATGTCGTCGGGTGGGTTGGTGTAGAACCGCAGGTCGATCTTCCCGGCCGCCTCGTCGGATCGTACGCCCCGTACCGCCTGGTCGAGGTAACGCTTGCGCCGATGCGGCGACGCTGTCATTGGCCCCGGCGGGATCGGCTACCACGATATTCGGGCCCGGCTAGCAAGAAACCTCGGCGGTGAGCCGAACCGCGTCGTGGTTTGTTGCTACTTACTCTCCGAGCGAATCCTTTGGGGAGGTTATAGGTGAACGATCCGCACCGGGACGTCGGCGCAGCAACCTTCACCGCACGTGACGATCCTGCCCGCGAGGATGCTGGGTTGCTGCGCAGGATCGGCCAGGGCGATGAGGATGCGATGGCCTCGTTCTACCGTGCGCACGGCCGGGTGGTGTTCGCGCAGGTTCTGCTGGTGACCGGTGAGCGGGTGCTGGCCGAGGAGATCGTGCAGGACGCGATGCTCGCCGTCTGGCGCGGGGCGGGCTCGTTCCGGGGCGAGTCGTCGGTGCGGTCCTGGGTGATCGCCATCGCCCGGCGGCAGACCCGGGACCGGCTGCGAGGCCGCCGGCTGCGGGTGGTGGACGACGCCAACCTGGCCGATCAGCCGGGTTCGGGCCCGGGGCCGGAGGTCACGGCCCTGGACCGGGCGGAACTGGCCGAGGTGACCGGTGCGATCCGGGAGCTCGCATCACCCCACCGGGAGGTACTAGGCCTTGCCTTCGGCTCCGGGCTCAGCCTCCCCGAGGTCGCGGGCGTGCTGGAGATCCCGGTCGGGACGGTGAAGAGCCGCCTGACCGCGGCGCGCACCGCACTGAACCGGATTCTTAACGAGAAGGGCCAGAACCGATGAACGCAGACCCTGCTGACACCCGCTACCCCCATCTGGACCTCGGCGACCTGATCGCCGGGGCCGCCGGCCAGCCGATCGGCGACCGGGCCCGGGAGCACCTGGCCAGCTGCGAGCACTGCCAACTCGAGGCGAACCGGTGGAACCTGGTTGCCGACGGGGTCCGCGGCCTGGCGGCCGCTGCGCCCGGGACAGCCCAGCCTGCCCGGCCGCGGCGCACCGGACAGCGTGTCCTGGCGGGTCCCTGGCGGCGCGCCATGCTGGTGGCCGGCAGCGCGGCAGCCGCGCTCGTCCTGCTCGCCGGGGTCGGTGAGGTGACCGGACTCGTGCACGTGCACCTATCCGGTCCCAGCACCGAGACGGCCCTCACCGCGGTCACCGGGTGCTCCCAGCTCGAGCAGGCCGACGGGACGCTCGAGCAGGTGACCGGCAGCAGCCTGGTCATCACCACGGCCAGCGGCCAGCCGGTGACCGTGACCACGACGGCGACCACGTTCGTGTCCATGTCCGGACCGCTGCTGAGCGACATCACCGACGGGGCGTCCGTCATGGTCCGCGGCTCCAGCTCCGGCGGGACGATCACGGCCGCGATCGTCACCGTCGGACAGCCGTTCAGCGCGGTGAACCCACTGGGCTTCGTCCCTGTCCAGGGGACGGTATCGGACGCGAGCACCGCCGGGTTCACCCTCGTGACATCCAGCGGAACCCGGGTCCCGGTGACCACCTCCGGCGGCACGCTCGTCGTCATACCCCACGCCAGCCCGGGCCAGCTGCAGGCCGGCGCCACCATCTTCGCCGTCGGCCACGCCGGACCGGACGGGACGCTGTCGGCACGAGGGGTGGCAGCAATCACCCAATTCCGGTCAGGGCCGCACCTCGGCGTGTCGGTCAGAGACTGCTCGCCCAGCTCGGTCACCGAGGCGCTCGGCGCGATCAGCGCGGCGCCCTTCTCCGGCGGCTGATCCGCAGACCCCGACGGCTGGAGACACGATGTCCCGTTTTGGCTTCTTGAGGAGGCCGCGATGAAAGACAAGACCGGTGCTAGCCGGGGCCCGCGGCGTGCGGCAGCCCTGGCTGTCGTGTCAGCCGTCGCCGTGCTGACGGCGTGCGGCGGCAGTCCCTCGTCCTCCGGCGGCTCGGCCTCGACAGAGTCGGCGACCTACCGGGCGGAACTTGCCTACGCACAGTGCATGCGAGCCCACGACGTGCCGGACTTCCCCGACCCCAACCCATCGGCGAGCATCAGCATCAGCGGGCGACCGCACGGCAACAGCCCCGCGGCGCGGGCTAAT
>JBEKIF010000098.1:0-12478 GCA_050011895.1 Streptosporangiaceae bacterium
GTTCTCCGTCGGCTACGATCCGGCAACCGCGCGCGAGACCGCCCGTTTGCCCTACGTGCGCAGCCAGGAGACCGTCGTTGGATTCGACGGCAACATGGATTATGTCAAGAAGGCCCACCTTGACGTCGGCGCCGGCGAAAAGCCACCGGTGGTCGAAGGCGCCCTCGGCGGCGAGTACAGCACCCAGGACCGCGTCCACCTCGTCGCAGGCTGGCTGGCCAACCCGGCCAACCCTGGCGAAGCGGTCATGAACCCCCAGGCCGCGAAGGAGCTTGGGGTGCACCCCGGCTCGGTGATCCAGCTGGCCCTCAATTCCGACCGGCAGCTGCTCCTACCCGACGTCGGGACGCCTGCCGTGAAGCCAGTCAAGATCGCGAACATCCGGATGGTCGGACTGGTCGTCCTTCCCCAGAATGTGGTCGAAGACGAGTACGACGCCCTCGGGTCGGCGGAAGTGCTCCTGTCCCCGGCGCTCACCCGCGAGCTCGCCTCATGCTGTGCCTCCTACTCCTACAGCGCGATGAAGCTCATCGGTGGCACCACCCACCTGGCCAAGGTAGAAACGGAGATCGCCCAGCGCATCCCACGCCTGACCTCGGCGTTCGGCTACTCCACCGACGCCCCCGCCATCGCCAGGGCCGACCGCGCCCTCAAACCGGAATCCATCGCCCTCGGCGTGTTCGGCGGTCTGGTAGCGCTCGCCGCGCTGATCATCGCCAGCCAGGTCATCGGTCGGCAGCTCCGTCTCCAAGCCGCCGAGCTCGCTACGTTGCGCGCGCTCGGGGCGGGTCCGGCCATGACCACGTTCGACGGACTCATCGGCATCGCGGGCGCGGTGATCGTCGGCTCCGCGCTGGCGGTCATCGTAGCGATCGCGCTCTCGCCGCTCTTCCCGTTGGGACCGGTACGTCCGGTCTATTCCCCGGGAGTGGCGCTCGACTGGACCGTGCTCGGTGTTGGCTTCGGTCTGCTGGTCGCCCTTCTCTGCGGCGTGTCCGTGTTCCTGGCATATCAGCAGGCTCCCCATCAAGCCCGCGCGCGACGGCAGCAGATCACCGATCGTCCGTCGCGCGCGGCCCGTGTGGCGGCGGCCTCCGGTCTGTCGGTTGCTGCGGTCACCGGGATCCGGTTCGCCCTCGAGCGGGGCGATCGGCGCGACGCCGTTCCGCTGCGCTCGGCGATCCTTGGCGCAGTGCTCGCCGTCTTGGTGGTCATCGCGACCGTCACCTTCGGCGCCAGCCTCAACGGCCTGGCTTCCCACCCCAGGCTCTACGGGTGGAACTGGGACTACGCGCTGTTGTCCGGCTTTGCTGGTGACGAGGATCTCCCGGCGCATCAGACGGCGGCCCTCCTCGAGCGGGATCATGACGTCGCCGCCGCGTCGGGTGTCTACTTCGATTCGGTGGAGATCAACGGCCAAGCGGATATTCCTGCCATCGGCGCGACCCCGAACGCCGCGGTGGCTCCGCCGGTGCTGAGCGGACGCGGGTTGGAAGCGCCGAACCAGCTCGTGCTCGCCGCCTCGACCATGGCAGCGCTGCACGAACATGTCGGCGGCACGGTTCGCGCGAGCGCGGGTGGCACGACCACCCGCCTCGTGATCGCCGGAACGGCCACCATGCCCGCCGTCGGAGGGCTCGAGATGGGCATTGGAGCCATCGTCGACTATCGGCTGATCCCGGCCTCCGTGCGCAATGCGCAGGGGAACGCCGTCCCCGGGCCCAATGCTTTCCTGATCCGCACTCGCGGCGCCTCGGTAGCGGCCCTGCGCTCGCTCCAGCGAATAAGCAGCGAAATAAACGCGACGCAGGGCAGCGGAACATCGGGGGGCGTGGTGTCGGTGCTGCGCCCGGCCGAGATCTCGGACTCCGGTTCCATAGAGGCGATCCCGACGACTCTCAGCGCGGGTCTCGCCGCCGGTGCGCTGGCGGCACTCGCGATCACGCTCGTCGCGTCGGTCCGCCGCCGCCGCCGAGACCTAGCGGTGCTGAAGACTCTCGGATTGTCCGGGCGTCAGCTGGCGGCGGTCATCGCCTGGCAGTCGAACGTCGCGGTCACGATCGGGGTCATCGTCGGCGTGCCCCTGGGTATCGCCCTCGGGCGTCTTTTGTGGGACCTATTCGCGAGCGAGATGCACGCGGTGCCGACCCCGAACGTCCCCGTGCTATCGGTCGTCGTGATCGCGGTCGGTGCGGTCGTCCTCGCGACTATCGTGGCCGCCCTTCCCGGCCGGATCGCCGCGCGGACCCCGCCCGCGCTCCTGCTCCGGGCCGAGTGAGCGGTGTAACGCCCACCACGATCGCATTAGCTCAAAACACCCCGGTTTCGATGTCGTCTAAGGGTTTCGGCACGTCAGCAACGATTCGCTCGCGCTCGCCTTCCCGATCCCCGCCTGACGCCTCAACCGGCGCCTTTTCCTCATCGCTCACCACGACGGTCTTCAGCCAACGCAGCATGAGGCAGCTTGAAGCCTCCCCCGCAGGGCGACTCCGAAGGGCCACGAAACCTTCATCTCCCGCACAGCACCGCATCAAGGACTCGCTCCTACATCAGGTCCTCCTTGCGTTCAGGACACACTTCGGCACCCACAACTCGGCTGGACAGACAAAAGCGGGCGGCTGAGGGCAGTTCCATTGAAAGTCTTTACCGACTTGCGGGGCGGGGTGCTCAGGAGCGGCGGCGCGCTTGAAGCAGGACCGCGCGTACCGCTGGATGTACCAGAGTCTCCGGGCGGCCGGCGACTGCCCAGTAGCCGGCCGGCCATTCCATCTGACCGAAGTCCGCCGAAATCGGCTGTCCCGGTGGCGCGGTGCCGCCGCGCCATGTCACCTGGCCAAGATTCGCGGTGTGGTAGGACAGGACCGACATCGGATCGTCCTGGCCGGGCACCGCCGGTTCCCTATCCTCGATCCGGACCTCTGCGACCCAGCTTCCGTCCTCCATCTGGGCAAAGGGGGGTGGACCGGCATCGGCGCCGACGCTGGTGACTCCCATGGCCAGGAGCACAGCCTCTGCGATCGGCCGGGCCTGCGCCTCGCCGACCGCATCAACGGCGACCTTGATCATGATCTCCCATCCGGCACCCGGCTCTCTAGAGCTGTCTGCCCGATCCACCTTCCCCTCCCTCCTGTCCGCGACGCGGGCTACGGTCACTAGCGAGCCTGGCACTGGTGGCACGGTGACGGCCGGGACACGCGAGTCTCCGGCGTAGCGGCCTGCCATCTGGGTCAGACATCCCTCCAGGCACCCCAATGGATCTTGCCCTTCGGCATGCCGTCGGTGGTACCCACCCGGGCGCCGATATGCCCGTAGGTCCCCTCAATGCTGTGAGTTTCCCAGTCGACATCCACAGTATGCCGCGCACCGGCGTGGCCGATGGTCTGCTCCGGTACTGTGGTGATGCCTGTGTCGTAACGCACCTGCAGATAAGTAGTGCTGTTACAGCTACTTGAGAGCTTGCCTTCGACCTGCAGATAGGCGCGGTTCAGAATCCCGCCGGTCCCCCCGTGGTTGATTTTCCCGACGAACTTCCCGCAGCGCACCGTCAAGGTGACATTAGCGGTGTAATTGGGTGCGTCGGTCCTGGCCACGCCAGACGACGCATGAGTCGCCGACGCTGCCGCCGGCGCGTACGGCAGTGTAGCGGCTTGCGCTGAGCCGCTCAAGGGAACTGCTAATGCGATCACTCCCGCGCCGATCAGGCCACTGGCGAGGGCGGTCAGTCTGATTCGCATCACATGTGCCTCCTGCGCCCGGAGCTGAGTGTGCAAATCACCGTAACATACCGCCCTTTGTACCGTAACCACTCACACCGGACTGGGTGTGGGAGATGAATGTAGGTGACCGGCTGGTAACTTCGGCTGGCCTGGTTGGGTGAGCGTGGCGTGCCGTCAGATGGTCCTGAGTTGGGCCACGTTTGGCTCTGAGCGTTTCCCCGGTTCGCTGACCCGCGGTTTCTTGGCTTTCGGTGATCGGATTTGTGCACTAATCGCGGGCCCGCAGGCTGGCCCGGTGCCGTATGTCAGGACGGTGAAGACGGCGTCGGGTGCGATGGCCGTGCAGATCGTGCACTCCTTCCATCGCGGGTCGCGGGATATCGAGCACATCGGTTCGGCTCACGATGACGCAGGGGTGGAGCTGCTGAAGGCCGCGGCGCGGCAGCGGCTGGCCGTGGGGCAGGGCGTGCTTGACCTGGGCCTTGAGCCGACCGGGCCGGCCAGGCAGGGTGCTGGCGGCGGGCCGCTGCCGATTACCGCGTCGCGGATGGACTGCCTGCTGGACGCCGCCGGAGCATGCCTGGCGGGTGCTTCGCCTTGACCATGCCGCCGGCGGCGATGAGGCGAGACCGAGGGTGACGGGTTCCGGGAGAGCGGGTTCTCCAAGGAGCGGCGCCTGGAGCCGCAGATCACCATCGGCCTGCTCACCGGTGCCGACGGGTTCCCGCTCATGGTCAGCGCGTTCGAGGGCAACAAGGCCGAACCAGGACCATGCTCCCGGTGATCGAATCCTTCAAGGCCGCGCACGACCTGCCCGACGTGACAGTCGTCGCGGACGCCGGCATGGTGTCGGAGAGCAATCAGAGGCAGATCGAGGCTGCCGGGCTGTCGTTCATCCTCGGCGCGCGGATCCCGCACGTGCCCTACCTAGTCGCGCAGTGGCGCCGCGAGCACCCCGGCGAGGACATCCCTGACGGGCACGTGTTCACCCAGCCGTGGCCGGCCGGGCCGGACGGCGGCCGGCGCGACCAGGTCATCAACTTGAGCTCCCCTTCATGGTGATCGCGACCCAGAACCCGGTCGAGACGGACGGGCGGCCGGGGATGGTTCCCATGTTCACTGCGGCCGATCTACGGACCGCCCTGCCCTACCGCAAGGAATACAGCGCGATCCGCTATCCGGCCGAGTTGAACCGCCGCCCGGGCTGGCTCGCCGGGGCCGACCCCGTACGCGAGCGTGGTCTGAGGCCATCCCGGTCGCACGCGTCATTCTCATGCTCCGGTTAGCAAAGGCAGCAGATTTCCTCATCAGGTCCGATAACCGGGATCATGAATCCAGACGCTGCGCCCAAATCGCACTAACTGGCTGGCGCCGCGCATGGTCAGCCAGCCCACAGGATATTGAAGATGACCAGAAGTCCGGCGTCGTCGGAGACCCGGAAGGAGATCAGGCCGTGCTCGCCGAACTGGCTTTCCCGGAACTCGGGCTCGTCCCCGCCGGGATAGACCAGCCATGCGTCCCAGGGCGCATCGATCAGCCACAGTAAGCGCCGCATGAACGCCTCGTAGGCTTCCTCATGGTCTTTGATGAAGTCGTTGAATTGCCCCAGGGCCCGTCCGGTGAGAACCGGCCGGTAGCTCACCGCCAGTCCGCCAGCCCGGGTACGGGTGTCAGGTCTTCTGGCCGGGCGTCCCGGGCGTCCCGCGCCGCCGCGTCGAAGCGGGGATCGGAGTAGGCGGTGGCGCGCAGCCGCCACCGGGCCAGCAACTCGGCGAGGTGCCGCCATCGCCGGACGTCACGCGCGGCTTCCAGCGCGGTCCGGTACTCGCTCAAGAACTGCTCGTGCCAGCGCTGCGGAAGCAGCGTCAGAATCTCCGCCGGGCCATCCCAGCCGGGCTCGCTGGCCGGCTGGGCGCTCACGCGCCGGCCCCGGCGCACCGCCATCTGGACATGTCACCACGCTACCGCGTCCGGCGGACAACGACCGGGCGCAGCTGGACTCCGTGGGCCTGGCGCAGCAGCCAGGGGCTCCGCTTCATCCGCCCGACGCCCGCAAGGGCACGACGACAGGAGCATCGCCTCTGCCCGGCATCCGCGCATCTCGGCCCCGTGTCAACGGCCGGAGAAATCCGCCGGGGCGTTTTGGCTGGTCAGAATGCGATGCGTGCGTGTCAGGGCGGGGGCGGAGATCAGCGCCTGACCGAGGAGGAAGACGGTGAGCGCTGTCGCCTCCCCGGTTATCAGCGATACCGCTGTGAGGACGGTGGCCTTCGCGGCCAGGAACCGGCCCCGGCGCGGGACGGCGGCCAGGCTGGTCTGGATCGAGCCGGTGGAGTACTCCGACGTGATGACCAGGACGCCGAGCACGCCGATGGCGAGCTGGGCTAGGGCGAGGCCGCTGAGGCTGACCGAGGCGGGGTCCCATCCCGCAGCGCTCGTCCCTGGAACACGAGATATATAGTCAGCCTAATAGTTAAAGCAGCTAACTTGCTGGTCCTCCGCGCCGCCACCCCGCCACCCTGTCCGCCCGCCCCAACATCGCCCGCCTGACACGAGAAGGCGAGCCCGACAACGCCGTCCCCAGGGCCTGCAGGGCCTCCATGGCGCCAGCACGCTCACAGTTGGGTTCATGATCCTTGCCTGCGCTGGTGATCAACCTCCGGTCCCCTCGCCGGCTCGGACCGTTGGGTTCCGGGTCTGCGGCTTCCGTGAGCCGACCACCGGTCACACCGCCCCGGGCGTCATCATATTGACACCTGACATCGAGCGGATGTGAGAGGCGGATGGCGCCGGCTGGCTCGCGAGCGGCGCGTCTACGAGTTGGTTCCCGATTCATCGAGGATGGCGGGGAGGTCAAAGCCGCGGAAGGCGTCTGGGGTGAGGAAGGCGGTGATCTCCTGGATCTGCGCGCCGTGCAGGGTGAGCACGTCGATGGCGCGCGGCATGAAGGTCTGTGTCTTGTCGTTCCAGGCGAAGCGGCCGAAGGCGAGCTGCCCGTTCGCGCGAGCGGGGATGAGGCGCCAGTGGCTCGTCCCTGCAAGTGGCCCGCGGCCGAGGTAGATGGCGACCTGTTCGCGGCCGCGGTACCAGGTCGGTACGGGCGGCATCGTCAGCTTCGCGTCTTCGGCGAGCATGGCAACGACCGCGTCGACGTCGTTGCGCTCCCAGGCGGTGACGTAGCGCTGCGCGACGAGTCTCAGCGCGCCGTCGTTCAGTGAGCGCAGCGTCGCCTGCTGGCTTCGCTCTGGCAGTCGTTTGTCTACTGTCTTGTGGGCGCGCTGCAGGGCGCTGTCGACCGAGACTGGTGTGGTTTCGAGCGCAGTGGCGGTTTCGCGGGCTGAGAACCCGAGTACGTCGCGGAGTATCAGCACGGCGCGCTGTCGCGCGGGCAGGTGCTGGAGTGCCGCGATGAAGGCGAGCTCGACGCCCTCGCGCTGCTCATAACGGGCCTCCGGGCTGGCCAGGCCGCTCCCGAGCCCGAGCCGCTCATCCGGGTAGGGTTCGAGCCATACCACATCGGCCACTGGCTCGGCGAAGTTGTCGTGGGGGTCGGCGGCGGGCGCGTAGTCAACCGGAAGCACTCGCCCGGGCCGCCGCTCGATCGCCCTGAGGCACGCGTTTGTCGCGATCTTATAGAGCCAGGAACGGACGGAGCTCCGGCCCTCGAAGCGCGGCAGGGCGCGCCAGGCGCGCAGCAGCGTCTCCTGCAGTGCATCTTCTGCGTCTGCGGCCGAGCCGAGCATCCGGTAGCAGTGGGCGTGCAGCTCGCCGCGGTACGGTCCGGCGAGCCGGCCGAAGGCGTCGTCGTCGCTCCGCCGGGCGGCCTCGAGCAGCTCTCGCTCCTCACTCGCGGTCAGCGCCATGCGAGCGGCTTTCGTCCCGTGTTCAGGCTCGGTCGTCATGGTTTTGGCTGCCAGACGGCGAGCTCGCCGCACTGCGGCGCCGAAATGACGCTGCGCCATCCGGCCGGCCCCCCGCGCGGCGCCAGCAGCACCGAGGCGCCGAGCTGGCGCGCGCGTTCGGTGGACTCTTCGATCTGGTCGACCTGGACGTAGGGCAGCCATAGCGGGCGCGCGGTGCCGCATTCGACGATGCCGCCGCCGAAACCGCCTCCCAGGCCGAGGGCGAGGTAGGACCCGGACCCGGCCTCGATCAGCTCCTGGCGCCAGCACAAGAGTTTCGCGTAGAACGCGCTCGCCCGTGCGTGATCACCGGTGTGGAGCTCCAGGTGAACGACGGGCCTGGGACTGGGCATATGCATAGTCACCTTACTTGTGATCCGCGCTCTGGCCGGAATCCATCGCCGCCGCAGCAGAATCGGTGACCGAGATCCCGGCCGCGAGGGTGTGCCCAGACCGTCCGGACCAGCTGCTCATTGTCCGTCACGGACCGCCGCCCCGGCCGCCATTCAAGCCCGAGCAGCGTGGAGCCTGCGCCAAGCCCAGCTTTCGTGGCGAGCGATGGATTGCGGCCTTTCACCGGATCACCACCTCCAGGAGCGGGGACAGGGCCCGCCGGGCGCGTCCGCGGTTCGCGGGCGGCCGGTATCTATTAGGAGGATCTCGCCAGCATGGCACCGCAAGCGCAATGGATTCACAGCTTCGTCACCGACGACAAGATCTACTGTCTGTACCTCGCCGACAACGCCGAAACCATCCGCGAGCACGCCCGCCGCGGCGGGTTTCCCGCAGACCACATCGCGCTCGTCCGAGCGCTGATCGATCCGACGACCGGAGAGACACCTCTCGCGGGCGAATAGCCATCGGTTATGCCGATGTCGACGCGAGCACACCCTAGGCAGCCGCCAGCACTTCGACCCATCGGCCACGATGCGCGCTGCGCATCATCAAGTCTTCCCAGCACCACCATCCACATGCGACAAGGAGACCGCCATGCACCCCACCATCAGCTACCATCTGGCCACGGCCCGGGCCGCCGAGCTGCGCAGCCAGGCCCAGCGAGACGCACTGGCCCGCGCCGCCCGCCACGCGCGAACGCACAAGCTCGAGCATGCCGCACCTAGGCTCGCGGCCGCAGGACGCCGCCTGCTCACCTCCCTGCGCCCCCGCGGCACCTGGCCAGCCTCCCGCATCGCCGCCTCGCCAACGCCCTACGACGGTCCGAGTGCCACCTGCTACGAGCCCGGAGGGTCGAACTGAAGTTTCATCGCTGCAGCACGGTCGACCTCCTCTGCCGTGAGCAGTGCGACCATGCGGCTGACCAGCATGCCGCTGGCGCAGCAGACATCGAAACCGCCGCTACCGTCACATTGTCCGGCAGGTCGCAGATGATGTAGGCATCATCCTGGCCGAGTGCGAAATGAAAGCTCTCCAGAGAGCCGCCGGCCTCGGCCAGGAGCTTGCGCGACGCTTCCATACGGGCCGTGCCACCCTTGGCGGTCAAGCCCTTGAGGCCCGCGCATCCAGCCCCAGGACCACCTTGATCTGCGCCAGCGGGACGCCGATCTGGCGCAGCGACGCCACCAGGCGCGCCTGGTACAGCTGCCCGCAGGCATACCAGCGGTAGCCAGAGTCCAGGTCGACGCGCAGGTGGCAGCACTCCCAGCTCGTCGTACAGGCGCAGCGCCTTCGGTGACAGCCGCGACAGCCGGGCGAACTCCCCGATGCCCATCAGGCCCATGACAGCTCCCTCGATCCGGGCGGTGCCCGGCCGTCACAACTGTGCAGCTTCCCCCAGGGTCAAGGTCAACAGCGCTGCCGCGCGCCTTGCACGCTGAAATGGGTCGAGCAATTCGTTCCCGGCCAGATCGGCGCCAAGTACGTCCCCCCACCTCTCGCTCGGCTTCGCGACCCTCGATGACCTCAAGATCCTCGAAGCTGAGCCGTTTGACCCCTTCCCGATCCATCCCGCCAGCATCGCGGTCTACCATCGCAGCTCGGTCCCCCGCCGGTGCCGCTGCCGCACCAGCGGGGCGCAATCGCCCTACAGCGTCGCGGAGATCGCCGGATGCCTGGCCCCTGGGCTGCCTGGATGGTCATGAAGCGACGATCGCCAAGTCGGGGTCGCGGTTGTCGATCAGCGACATCAGCGGCCCAGCACCGCGGGTCGCCGGATAGGCCGATGCCGTCGGGATTGGCGGTCGCCAGGAGGGCTTAGACAGGGTCATGGTCAGGGTCCGCTTCCTGTGCTCACCGCCGCACGGCCGGACTTGTGCTGCTCTTGTGTCAGCCCGTGCGGTCACACCGCGACCACTGTTACTGCGTCCATCTCTGCTGTCAGCGCCCGGAGATCGCGAGGGTCGCTAGTGAGGATGCGCACCCGCTGGCCGAGTCCGCTGGCCGTCGCCGCGACGATGGCGTCGACGGTGTCGGCCCGGCCCGTCCGTCCGAGCAACTCCCCTGCGGCTCTGCCCAGCTCGGGCGTGACAGGCCGCTGAACAACGCTCTTCAGCAGGCTGTGCACGCGGGCGTCTCGCGGGCCGCCTCGCAGTGATTCGGCAAGCGTGACCGCGCTGACATGTACGCTCGCGCCCAGACGCTCGGCAAGGATCAGTTCGGCGCGAACCCGCGCGGAACCGGCCGCAGCGGCACTGAGCCCCTCAGAGTCGAGAAGAACGGCGTCCGGCAGGATCAGCTGCCTCCACTCCCGGCGCCGAGCCATTCGCTACTGACCTCCTCCAGCACGCTCGCCGGGACAGGCCCGTACTCGTTGTCCTGTGCCGCCAGCCAGGCCCGCAGGGCGCCTCGCCGCTCCTCGGCCTCAAGCGCCTCAGCGACATAACCGGACAGGCCCCGGGCGCCGACCCGGCCACGGATCCTCTCCAGCAGCCCGGCCGGAAGCGTGACAGACACTTTCGCGTACTCGGCAACCATGACCTTAATCGTACCGCCAGTAGGATTACATCTGCAAGTTGCCGCGTGGCGACCCTCCCGCCATCACAGCAGATTGCCGGCTCACCCGGACTGTTACGGACGCAACCCTGACGGCTGCCCGCGCAAAGGCAGCGGTGAGGGTGGTCGAAGTGGCCGCAGTTCGCTGCGGTGTCGCCCGGTATGCCCGCTCGCAGATAGTCGATGTGCCCGCCGACTCGCCGGGTGCAGGCGAGTGCGCGGGTGACACCGAGGGCAGCCGGGCATTACCGGGATTCCCGGACGGCGCTCCATAACACCTGGCCGACAGTCATCATGACGACGCACTCCGCCGGCCAGCCGGGCCCCGCAAGCCCTCAAACCGCGCCCGCAGCCGCCCAGTCAGCCTCTGTTGCTGACCCTCCGCTTCACTGCCGCTCGGTCATCCTGCCGCACGCAGCGGCGGGACTCGCACAAGGAAAAAAGATAGCCCTCTTGCCTGCAATAACATCAGGGAAGACAGGGATCCCAGGCTGCTGCCAAACGCGCCCTAAGCACAAGATCCCCACAAAGGCCCACAAGCTATTGCTGGCTGGAGTCATAAACCCGTGGTCAGGGGCGGGGTCGAACCGCCGACCTTCCGCTTTTCAGGGGTTCTGTCACCCCCGAGACCATAGTCCGGAGAGCATTCAAAAGCCCAGCTCACACGCATTGTCGCTGGTCAGCTGGTCTAACAGCCATCATAGCGACAGTGCCGCCGAGTACCGCATAGTTCCGTTTCGTCTGTGGGCTTTCTGTGGGGGCCTTCGCCCGACCGCGGACTTGTGGGGGAATTGTGGGCCTCGTGGTTGCATGCGGCCGGGCGCAGACAGGTCTAGGATCCACCTGCCAGACGGCTGACCGCCCTGCGGGTGCGGTGACGTATCGTGACAGGCCGACTGTCGCATGTGGAGTCAGCGCCACCGCATAACGCCAAATGGGGACGGCCGATTCATATGTCAATTAGGCGCAAGCCTTCGTGCAGATTGTCAGTTCTGCGCGGATGCGCGCTTGTATCTGAGCGCTGGCCGGTTTGTCAGCTGGGCCGCAGCAGCGTGGCGGCGAGGCTGTCGGACAGCCACTGCGCGAGCGCGGCGGGGGTCCAGCCGCGCTGGGTGACGAGCAGGTGGTACGGAGCTGGGCCTCGTTCGCCAGTAGTTCCGCGGCCTCCGGATCGCCATCGGCGGCGGCGTACAGGACCGCGCCGATCGGGGCCACCCGGGCGGCGATGTCGACCACCATGTTCACCCACAGGGCCAGCGCCCGGCGGGGATCGCGTTCGGCCTGGATTGCCCTGATGGCCGGCCGGTCCGCCAGGGCGACCGGCTCGTCATCGGCGACGATGGCCCACTCCAGGGCCAGCTTGAGCAGCACGACCTTGCCCCCCACCGCGTTGAAGACGGTGCGCCGGCTGACGTGCGCCGCCTCGGCGATCGCGTCGATCGTGGTGGCGGCGTAGCCCTGGGCGAGAAACAGGTCGCGGGCCGCGGTGACGATAGCCCGGCGGGTGCGGCGGGCCTGCTCGTCGCGGACCTCGGATACATAGCGCCGGGCCGGCTGGCTCACCGGGCGTCAGCAGTTCGCATCTTGACGGCTCCCGCAAGTTCGTTGCACGATTGATGTAATTAAAGCATCATCAGTATATCGAATTGGGTTGTCATAATGCGACGAACGGGGTGGTCATCGTGCGAGTAGCCGTCATCGGGCTGGGTCCCGCCGGCCTGCTCATGGGCGCCGGGCTGGCGCGCCGCGGTCACGAGGTGGTCGCGGTGGAGCGCGATCGAGGGCCCGTGGCCGACGGCAGCTGGCCGCGCCACGGCGTCATGCAGTTCCACCACGCCCACGCCTTCCGGCATCAGGTCGTGCAAGTGCTGGAGCAGGAACTTCCGCACGCGCTGCCACGGTGGCTGGCCG
>JBEKIF010000099.1:0-11563 GCA_050011895.1 Streptosporangiaceae bacterium
CGAGGCTGACCTGGCCGCCCGCGGCATCACCCTGCTGCGGCCCTCCCGCAAAGACGAGGCCACCTGTCACGGTGAGCCGATGCTCAAATCGGTCCGCCAGCTGATCGAATCGGTCAACGACACCCTCAAGGGCCAGCTCGACCTCGAAGCCCACGGCGGCCGGACCTTCGAAGGCGTCGCGATCCGGGTCGCCCAGCGCGTCCTGGCCATGACCGCCGCCATCTGGCACAACAACAAGACCGGCGCGCCGGTCACCCGGTCGCTGATCGCCTACGACCACTGAACATCCATAAGGGAATCACTCGTCTAGTACCGGCGGGCCTAACAGCCCGAACGCGCGCGACGCTGAACAAGACCAAGACGCCAACGGCCTGCACGAAGCAGCGACGGGCCTTCACAACCTGATGGCCAGTTGGGCGGGCAGCGCGCGGTTGCGATGCCCGCGGCTGACGCGGTTACCTCTTATCGAGAATGCATCGCTTGGCTGCTTCATGGTGAGCTAGCGATTCCGGCGCAAGCGCGAGACCACCTCCGGCAGGTCGCTGACGGGTAGCTGTACTTTTGCCAGGAACACGATGCTGTGATCCACGGGGTACCGGGTGGCTACCAGCTCATACCCCCATTGGTCCGCTCCACTACGCGCCTCACCGGGAGTAATCCGGCGGGTGAGGCTGCCGGAGTCGTCCAGCTCTGCGGAGTCGGAGAGGCTGGCCAGTAACACGCCGAGCGTCCCGGTGGATATGGCCATGATCTGGATCACTAGCCGGTCGTCCTGTGTGGTGAGGAGCAGGTTCGCACCCTCAATCAGGTGCTCGCGGGTCAAAAGCCCGTACAGGTCGTCGGCCAGCAGCCGAATCATCGGGTCATCGGCAGGTGCTGCAGCCATGGCGGTTCCTCCCTTTGGCCAGGGTAGACGTGAGCTACTAGATCGCGCCGAGCCCGAGCAGAAGGCCCCCGTCCGCCACCGACGGCGAACTGGTCAGAAAGATGGCGATACCAGCTGCGGGCGCGGTGATCGTCTCCAGCACCTCGGCGCCATCCAGGCTGCTGACCGTGCCGATGACCTGGCCTTCGGCCACGGCATCGCCTGGCCGGACAGCGGGCTCCCACCAGCCGGCTTCCCGGCAGCGCAGCCACAGGAAGCGCCCCAGGTAGGCCGGTTCCTGTCCGCTGGCCTCGCCGTCCGGGTGGCCGTCCGCCATGCCCAGGACGTTGAGCACCCGGTTCAGCCCTGCGACGTGCAGGTGAACTGCGAGCTCTTCCACCAGGCCGCAGCCTCCGGCCTCGGCGGTAATGGCCGGAATGCCAGCCCCGGCAGCCGCCCCGCTGGTGGTTCCGGCAACCGCCCGGTCCGGTCCGGGCTCCTGCCGGATCACGTACGACAGGCCATAGGCAACGGCAAGCTCACGGGCCCTGCCCTCAGCAGGCCCCGCCTCATACAGCGTGAACGGCTGCAACGCCTCGACCAGGTCACCGCAATGTGCATCGACCAGCGCGTCCGAGCCAGAGATGAGCTGGCTGAACGTGTCATACGCGAGGCGCTCGGCGAGCGAGCCGCGAGCGTCACCGGGAAAGCACCGGTTGAGGTTCTTGCCGTCCTCGGGCACCACGAACGGGCTCCGGGCCGCGAACGCCGACACGTTAAGCACGGGCACAGCCCGGACCCGACCGCGCAGTTCGCGTGTCTCAAGATCGCGAACCCACCGGCGGACGGCGGCCATCGACGCGTACTCACAGCCATGCACACCGGCCAGCACCGTCAGCAACGGGCCGTCATCGGAACCGGCCAGCTCGACCAGGGGAACGGCGAGCCCGGCGAGCGCAAGCTCGCGACGGACCACTGCTGGTGGCATCGGCTCATCCTCCTTCACGGTGCCAGCCTGCTGCCTGACCCCGGCCGTGGGCCTGCACGGGCCCGGCAGCCCGCCGGACGCGGCGGCTGAACTGATCGCATCCTGCCCGGGCGGACCCCGCGGCCACAAGTTCCGGCTGCGGTCGGAGTCAGCTGCCGCGGGGCGTACCCTGCGGTCACAGGGCACGAGGAGCTTCATGCAGCTGGCAATCATCGGCGCCGGTGCCATCGGTGGCACGATCGGTGCCCACCTGATCCGTGACGGCCACGACATCCTCCTCTGCGACGCCGATCCCGCCCACGTCGAGGCGATCAACGAGCGGGGCCTCACCATCTGCGGACCAGTCGAGAACTTCACCGTGCAGGCGACGGCCGTGCTGCCAGTTGACCTTCCTGCCTCGCTGCCGCGGGCGGCCGTTGCCGTGAAGAGTCACCACACCGCGGCCGCGGCCGAGCTGCTGCGCGGGCGCCTCGAGCCTGACGGGTACGTGGTCAGCTTCCAGAACGGGCTGACGTATGGCACGTTGTCTGCGGCGGTGGGACCGGGCCGGGTTGTCGTCAGTTTCGTCAACTTCGGCGCGGACTGGCTTGAACCCGGGCGGATCATGCAGGGCAATATCGGCACCTTCCGGGTCGGGGAACCTGAAGGCGCCATCAGCGCCCGGGTCCTCGAGCTGGCCGAGGCGCTGCCCTATGCCGAGCCCACTGACAACATCATGGGCTTTCTCTGGGGCAAGGAGGCGTACGGAGCCATGCTCTACGCCGGAGCGGTGTCGGACCTCTCGATCGCCGACTCCCTCGAGGACCCGAGGTGGCGGCCGCTGATGCTCGCGATCGCGCAGGAGGTACTGGCCCAGGCGCCGGTCCTCCCCGAGGGATTCGACGGCTTCGACCCGGCCGATCTCGAGGGCTCCCTGGCCCGCCTCGTCACGTTCAACCGGGAGACTGCGAAATCGCACAGCGGCATCTACCGCGACCTGATGGTCCGCAGGCGCAAGACCGAAATCGACGACCTGCTCCGGGACCTGCAGGGCCCGCTGACGACCTTCGCCGGGGAGCTGATCCGCGCGATCGAGCGGGGGGAGCGGACCTGCGAAGTCGCCAACCTGGAGCTCCTGGCCGCATACGAGCGAACGCTCCGCCTCGGACCGCCGCTGAACGCCGTGGTCAGCCTGTTTCCGTCACCTGCCCGCCGACCGGACGGCGTCCTGCACGGTGTTCCCATAGCGGTGAAAGACTTGATCGACATCGCCGGAAGCCCGCGCGGTAACGGGAACCCGCACGACATGAGCGGAGCGCCCGCGGCGAGTGACGCCCCCGTGATCACGGCCCTGCGCGAGGCGGGGGCCGAGGTCTTCGCGACTACGTCCCTGCTCGAGTACGCCGCCGGGGCGACGCACCCCGACGTGCCCGAAGCGCGCAACCCCTTCGACCTCGGGCGGACCGCCGGGGGCTCCAGCGGCGGCTCGGCCGCCCTTGTTGGCGCCGGCGCATGCGACGTGGCTCTCGGCACCGACACCGGCGGATCGATCCGCATTCCCGCTCACTACTGCGGGATCGTCGGTTTCAAGCCATCGTTCGGGGTCATCGATGTCACCGGCGTGCAGCCTCTCTCGCCGTCACTCGATCATGTCGGCATCCTGGGCGCTGACATCGCGGTGACCGCGAGGGTCGTCGCTGCCATCACCGACCAGGCGCCCGCGGCCCGTCCGGCCACGCTGCGGGTGGGAGTTGCCCGGCAGCAGATGGAGCATCCGGCCATCCGGCCCGGCGTCGCAGCCGCCCTGCGAGCCGCGACCGAACGGCTGGGCCAGGCCTTTTCGGTAGTCGAGGTGGACGGGTCAGCCTTGATCGAGATAGCGGGGACCTTCGACGACATCTTCTTGCGGGAGGCCTGGAAGGTCCACCGCGGCCAGGTGCAGAGTCACCCGGAACGCTACGGGCCGGAAACGCTCCGGCTGCTCCAGACGGCGTCCAAGATCGATGACGGTAGCTACCGGGCCGCCTGTCGCCGCCGCGACGAGCTGCTTCCGCGCGCGGCTGATGTGTACCAGAGCGCTGATGTGCTGCTCACCCCGGCCGCCCCGGTCACCGCCCCGGTGACGACCCCGCCGGCGGACACGCCGGAAGGAGCGATGGAGGGGCTCTTCACCTCCATTTTCAACCTCACCGGGGAACCGGCGCTCGTGCTGCCCTGCGGGTGGGATGACCAAGGACTCCCCATCGGGATACAGCTGTCCGCTCCCCGTGGAGCTGATATGCCGCTGCTGGCCGCCGCGGGCATTATCGAAGAGGCGCTGGCTTTCGAGCGACACGAACCGGTGGTCCGGTGAGCGGGACAAGCCACCGGGCGGACGCGGCAGTGGCTAGCCGATCCAGGCCGTCTGCAGGGCCCGGTAGACGTTCCCGCCGATGACGGCTCGCACCGCCTCGTCGTCGAACCCGTGCCGGACCAGCCAGCCGCAGATGTTCGTGAAGTTCTCGGTGGGATTTTCCAGCCCATCGACATAGGCGACGGGGTCGAATTCCGGCCCGCGGGTGATGCGTCCCAGGCCGAGCAGGTCGGCGAAAATCTGGTGCAGCTGCACGTGATCGCCGTAGAGCGTATCCGGGCCGAACGCCACATGATCGATGCCGACGAGATCAACGCAGTACCGGAAGTGGTCCATGACCGATTCGATCGAATGCCGGGGATGCGCACCCGACAGCGTCGTGTGCGGGGCAGCCGACATTCCTATCACTCCTCCGGTCTCCGCTATCGCCCGCAGTACATCGTCGGGCTTCATGCGGGGGGTGTCCCAGACCGCCCGTGCCCCGGCATGGGTCACGAACACCGGCCGGTCGCTCTGCTGGCACGCGTCGAGAGCTGTGCGGTCCGACGAGTGGGAAACGTCGATGGCCAGTCCGAGCTTGTTCATCCGCGTCACCGCCCGCCGGCCGAAGGCGGTGAGGCCGCCATCGCGATCCTCGCTCAGTCCGCTGCCGAGCGCGTTGGCGTCCGAGTAGGCGATCCCGATCTGCCTGAGGCCGAGGCCGTAAAGAACATCCAGGCGGTCAATCTCGTTCTCGATCGGCGTGGCCGCCTCCAGCCCGAACACGAGCCCAACCCGCCCGGAGCGGTGCGCCTCGTCGATGTCAGCCACGGTACGGATCACCATGACGTGGCTTTGGTGGGCTAGGTCTGCCTGGCGCATCCCGAGGTCAGTGATGACGTCGTCCCACCGCCACGGGGCGTTCCCGGTGACGCAGGCAGTGCCGTCCATCATGTTGTCGAACACGACGGTCATGCCCGAGGCCGCCAGGCCTGCGTACGCGGCGTGCTGGCGCCCGGCGCGGTTGTACTCGGGGGTTTCCTCCATCCGGAGCGGGAACCGGACCGGATGGTCGTGCAGGCTGATCACGATGCTGTCCCGCAGCAGCAGCTGCGATCGCTGCTGCTGTTCCCCGGTCAGCCTGGCGTTGTGCGGGGCCACCCGGCCGAACTCGGGCGCCAGCTCGAAACGCCGGAAGTCCTCGCCCGCGGTGAGATAGGAGTAGGCGGTGTAGCTGCTCTGGGCGCCCGGGCGGCCAGGCGGTCCGGGCTGCGGGAAGTCAGTCATCCTCGGGCAGGCCCTCCGGTGGCGGCGAGATGGTGCGGCCCGGCGGCGAGCAGGCGCCATAGCTGTTCCCACGCCCGCATTCCCTCGCGCAGCCGCCGGATGCGCAGGTACTCGTTGGGCGCGTGCAGCTTCTCGTCGGCGGTCGAGAACGAGAAGAACAGCGTCTTTACTCCGAGCACTTGCTCGAACAGTGCGGTGGCCGGAAGCGTCCCGCCTATGCAGGCCAGCAGGACTCGCTCGCCGGGGTAGACCGCCTCGAGCGCGGCGGTGGCCGCGCGGATAGCCGGGTGGTCGGCGGGGATGGTGTAAGCCGGCACCCGCACGTCGTCCGCGTGGACCTCGACGCGCACGCCCGGCGGTGCCTGCGCGCCCACGTGAGCAACGATGGCATCGATCACCGCTTCCGGATGCTGGCCGGGTACCAGGCGGCAGGACACATGAGCCATGGCGACATGGGGTATCACACTGTACTTTCCGCCGCCCTGCACGCCGTTGATCTCCAGCGTTGGCCGTTCCCAGAGGCGCTCGAGGGTGCTGAACCCCGCCTCGCCATGCACCTGGCGCAGCCCGAGTTCGCTGAGGTACTCCGCTTCATCAAACGAGACAGCGGCGATCTCCGCGCGGCGCGCCTGGCTCAGCTCGGGAATGCCGTGGTAGAAGCCGTCGACGGCGACCGTCCCGTCCGCGCGATGGAGGCTTGCCAGGATCTCGCTGAGCGCGTGGATCGGATTGGCGACCGTCCCCCCGTACCGTCCCGAATGCAGGTCTGCGCTGGCGCCCTCGACGGTGATGTCCATCGCGACGAGGCCCTTGGACGCCAGCGACAAGGAAGGCTCGCTCGGCCGCCACATGGCCCCGTCCGCGGATATGACCAGATCGGCCGCCAGCTCGCTGGCGTGACTGGTGACGAAAGCCGGAAGATGCGGGCTTCCGATCTCCTCCTCGCCCTCGAAGAGGAATTTTACGTTGAGCGGCAGGCCACGCTCCTGGGCCAAGAACGCCTGAGCGGTCTTGAGAACGATGTAGACAGGACCCTTGTCGTCCGTGGCGCCGCGCCCGCGGACGACATCGCCGTCGATGCGCAACTCAAACGGGGGAGTTGCCCACTCAGCCTCCGCGCCGGTCGGCTGCACGTCGTAGTGCCCGTAAACGAGGACGGTCGGCGCCCCATCGGCGCCGAGCCACTCGCCTAGGACGACGGGATGGCCATCGGTTTCGGCCACCCGGCCATGAGCGAACTCAAGCTGCCCGGCGAGCCACCGCGCCGCGGCGCGCATCGTGTCCCGGCTCGCGTCCCGGCTGACGCTGGGCACGGCGACGAATTCGGCGAGCTCCCGCAGGTAGCCGGCATCGCCGGGGTCAAAGGAAAGCATGGCCGCCGTCGATGGAGATCGTCTGCCCGGTCACCCAGGAGGACCGCTCCGCGACGAAGAACTGCACGCCGTTGGCAATGTCCGCGGGCTCGCCCAGCCTCCGCATGGCAATGCCCTGCACCAGCTCCTGCTGGCCTGCCTCGCCGTAGCTCGCCCACTGCCGCTCGGTCGTCGGGTTGGACAGGATGAAGCCGGGGGCGATGCAGTTGACCGTAATGCCGAACGGCCCGAGCTCGTGCGCCATCTGCCGGGTGAACCCGATCTGGGCAGCCTTGGCGCTGGCGTACGCCTGGATTCCGGTCAGGCTGACGGTGCGCCCGGCTCCGGAGGAGATGTTGACGATCCGGCCCCACCGGCGTTCCTTCATCGCCGGCACTGCCGCCCGCGTGCAGAGGAAGGTACTGGTCAAGTTGGCATCGACCACCGCACGCCAGTGGTCGTCGGTTACCTCTTCCAGCGGGCGGCCGACCTGCCCGCAGACGCCTCCCGCATTATTGACCAGGATGTCGACGGCGCCGAGCCCGGAGAAGAACTCCCGCACTGCATCGGCTCTGGTCAGGTCGGCGGTCTCCTTGTCGACACCGTGGACGGCTGCCCCGTCGGCGCGGAGCGCCTCGGCGATCGCGGCGCCGATGCCGTGCGAGATGCCGGTCACCACCGCCGTCTTCCCGGCCAGGCTCGCCGTCATGGCACCCAGCCGTTCTCGAGGAGCGACCGGACCTCGGCCACCCCGGCAGCCCAGACCACCTGCATGTCCTCGTCCAGACGCGAGTAGGCGCCGCCCAGCATGCCGTCCGGCGCCGCGGCCCGGACCCGCTCGGCGTCGAGCAGCCCGACGAGATCCGGGGGAATGACCGGCCGCGGGTCAGCCGGCACGTCGACTCCTGGTAGCCGGGTCCAGGGAAAGTTCTCCACCCAGCCGCCATGCGCCTGATCTCGGTCGAACTGGCCGGCGGCAGCTACTGTCTGCGGCGCGTCGTACCAGCTGTGAAAAAGCACCCGGACCCGGTCCTGGCGCGGCTGGCAGAGCCACTCGCGAATGAACCCGGTGACTGGCGAGTTGCCGCCATGCCCGTTGACGATGGCAATGCGACGGAAGCCCTGCGCCGCGAGACCGTCGAGGAGGTCCCTGAGGACTTCGATGTAGGTCGTTATCCGCAAGCTCATGCTGCCGGGGAAGGCCGCGAAGTAGGGAGCCATGCCGAAGGGGAGTACCGGGAGGACCGGGACGCCGAGCGGCTGGGCGGCCTCGACTGCCACCCGCTCAGCGAGGATGGCGTCGGTTCCCAGGGACAGGTAGCCGTGCTGTTCGGTCGAGCCGGTCGGCAGGACAATGCGGTCGTCCCGCTTCAGGTACTCCTCGATCTGCATCCAGTTCGCGTCGAACACCCGCACGTTGAGCTCGCCCCGCCTAGCCGGTCGTGGTCATTTCGCGAAATACCAGTTCTCTGGGGTGATGCTGAGCGTCGGGCTCTGTGGCAGGACGCCCTTGAGGCTGTTGGAGACCTCGGTCAGGGTATAGGCGGCGTTGGGCTGGTACTCGACCGGCAGCTGGGGTGCCAGGTAGTCCTGCCAGTTGTACATGTACTGCAGGTTGGAGCTCGTCAGCGTCTGGTTGATCAGAGCGTCGTTGGTCTGGTCGCAGAATCCGCCGGAGTTGGCGGGCACGCCGCACAGGAACAGCTCCTCGCCGGTCGGCTGGTAGTCGGGAGAGAACGACCAGCCGAACCCCCAGTTCGCCAGGTCCCAGTTGCATGGGACCTTGGCGACCACGCAGTTGCCCCCGGCCACCGCAATCACCTGGTTGAACGGCTTGGACTCCAGGTTCAGCTTGATCCCGATCGGCGCAGCGTTGGACTGCAGCTGGGTCATCTCCGACGTGACCCAGGAGACACCGCTCTCGTACAGGAAGCCAAAGCTCAGGCCGCTGCCCTTGGTGATACCGGCCCCGCATTTGGCCGGGTCGACACAGGTGGTGACCCCGCTCGGGACCACATTCCAGCCATGACTGGCCAGCAGGCTCTTGGCCTTGCCCGGGTTGTACGGGAACGGGTCGCCCTGCCGGCCCTTGGCCGATAGCCACGACGTCACCGGGGTGGCGGCGACCGGGCCCACGGTGAGCGCCCCGTACCCGCGCAGCGGGCCGCTGATCACCGCGGACTGGTTCATCAGGTACGCCAGCGCCTGGCGGAAGTACAGCTGCTTGAAGATCGCGGCGTGGTCGGAGACGGTGGACTGGAAATTCAGCGCGTAGTAATCGATGCCCCAGGGGTAAACCGGGGCCAGCGTGTAGCCCCTGGACGCCAGCGGGTTGGCGCCCACCGCCGCGCCGGGCGACTTGGCCGGGGCATCCTGGTCGGGCAGGTAGCCGAAGTCGATCTTGCTGGCGCCGCTGGGTGACTGCAGTACGTTGTACTCGGCCGCATCGGTGGTGAACGGCGCCTCCTGGAACGCCGCCAGCCGCGGCTTCACCGGCCCAGAGTAGGACTTGTTCGGCACGAACGTGACATGCCCGTCGGCGTTGAACGCGCTAAGCTTCCACGGCCCGTCCACGATGCTCCACAGCGGCGAGGACACGTACCCGGTCATGTCCCTGGACTGGGCATCCAGGTAGGCGTACACCTTCGCGCAGTCGCTGACCGTCGTGGCGCAGCTGCTGGGCCCGGACGCGGTCCGGTCCCATGCGGTCGGCATCGGCGTGACCTGGCTCAGGTCGTTGTAGAGGAACCAGGTCGGCGAGTAGGCCTTGTCCATCGTCATGGTCAGCTCGGTCGAGCTGACCGCCTTGATGTCCTTCACGTTGGCCGGGAACCCGGTGTAGGCACCGTAGTTGGCCGGCTCGGCGAGCTCCATGTTCAGCCAGAACACCACGTCCTGCGCGGTCACCGGGGTGCCGTTGGACCACATGTAAGGCTTCAGCGTGATCGTGACCTTGGTGCCGTTGAAGACCGGCGGGTTGGCCACGCTCAGCGAGCTGTTCACCACCGGCTGGCTGCCCAGGCCGAACCAATACAGCGGCCGGTACATCAAGTACTGGAAATCGAAGAGGTTGACATTGCTGAGGTTGGCGCTACTCATGTACGGGAAGATGTAGCTCGGCGTTTCCGCTGGCGGCTCCGCCCAGACGGCAGTGCCGCCGCTGACCGGGGTGGTCCCGCCCGATGCGGAGCTGCCGCTGCTGCAGCCGGCCGCGACGAGCGCCAGCGCTGCAGCACACGCGGCGAGCATCCCGCGGTGGACCTTGAATCGTGCGCTACGGGACGGCGCGGGCACTGACCTCATGGCTGCGATTCCTTCCGGATCCTCCGACCAGAACGGCGAGACCGGCGGGCCGCGTATTCCGGACGCGAGCGGCCTATCGGATCATGTCATGCGATCAGTACTGCTTACGCAGCGCGGCATGGCTTGCACCGAAGAGGCCTGATCGCCGGGGACGGCCGCGGGGTGAAGGTACCGATGCCACGGACCCTGCTGGTCATGCGCTGGCTCCTGCGGCGGGCTGCGGGTCGGCGAGGACAGCTGCGGCCATCTGCCGCAGCTCGACGCGCCGGATCTTACCGCTTGCGGTGGACGGGTAGCCGTCCACGAAAACGACCCTGCGGGGCCGCTTGAACGACGGCAGGCCGACCCGGCAGAACTCGATGAGCTCGTCCTCGGTGGCCACCATGCCTGGTTCGAGCAGCACGAACGCGACCGGCTTCTGCAGCCCGTCGCGGTCAGGCCCGGCCACGACGGCCGCATAGCTGACCGACGGATGGGCGAGCAGCCGTTCCTCGACCTCGGCGGGTGACATCCAGATGCCGCTGACCTTGAGCATGTCGTTGGTCCGGCCGAGGCAGGTGTAGTAGCCGTCGTCGTCCTGGACGTAGGTGTCGCCGGTGCGCAGCCATTCGCCCTGGAACGCGCTCCGGCTCGCGGCGTAGGCCGACCAGTAGCCCGTCGCGGTTGAGTCGCCCCGCACGAAGAGCGTGCCGGGCGTCCCGGTCGGCACGATGGCACCATCCTCGTCAAGGATCTTCAGCTCATATCCCGGCACGGCGACGCCTGACGTCCCGGGACGGACCGCGCCCTCCCGGTTGGACAGGAAGGTATTCAGCATCTCCGTCGTCCCGAGGCCGTCGAGGATGTCGATGCCGAAGTGCTTCGTCCACCGGTGATACAAGGAGGCCGGCAGCGCCTCCCCCGCCGACACCGCCAGCCGCACCCCGGCGATCGCATCGGCGGGCAGATCGGCGCGCAGCATGTTGGCGAAGAAGGTCGGCCCGGCGAAGAACAAGCTGGCGCCGTACTGCCGGACCCGGCCGGCGATCGCCTCCGGCGTGGGCGCCGCCGGCTCCAGGACCATGCACGCGCCGGCCGACAGCGGGAACAGCACCGAGTTACCCAGGCCGTAGGCAAAGAACGCCTTCGCGACCGACAGGCAGCGATCATCCCGGCGGATGCCGAGCACCTGCGCGCCGAAGGCCTCGCAGACCGCGGGGATCGAGCCGTGCCGGTGCATGGCCGCCTTGGGCAACCCGGTCGTCCCGGAGGTGTAGAGCCAGAAGGCGGGCGAGTCCGCGGTGGTCGGGTACACCGGCGCCGGCCCGCCGGGCGCCGCCGCCGCCAGAGCGTCCAGATCGTGGACTGCCGGGCCGGCCCCGGGCGCGATGACCGCGCCGCCGGCCGCCAGCACGCCGCGCAGCTCCGGCGCGCCGCCGATCGCCTCCTGGGCCACCGGCGCGAACTCCGGGGTGACC
>JBEKIF010000100.1:0-11508 GCA_050011895.1 Streptosporangiaceae bacterium
CCGCAAGCCACATCGAGCAGCCGGTCTCCGGCATCGACGCCGAGCCGGTGGTGCACAGCGACGTACTCCCGGCAGTTGCCCGGCTCGCTGAGCGTCGCGAAATCCACCGCCTTACGGCCCCAGCCCTCGTCCACCATCGCCCACGGAAGAGAGTCTGTGCTCGGCCTCGTCATTGCCGCTCCTTCTGCGCCGCCAGGTCTCCCGCTGCGCTGGTGGCGGCCTGCCGGGCCGACCAGCATAGCGCGCATGTCAGCGGGATGGCATCGATGCAAGGCGTGCCCCGACGGCGTGGCGGGCCCGGCTTAGGTAGGACGCACCAGCTTTACAGGTGGACGTTACAGTGCGCGGTCAGTGGTTATTCCCAGGCAAGCTTGGGAATTGTCCCGTCCCGAAGTGGCGAATCTGCGCTCGCGTCGCGCCAAGCCTGCTGGACCGCAGACGAGCGAATATTCGGCGTTATACATGCGGCCGGACCTTTTGATCGCTTGTTGGCGGTTCGTTGGCGGGACGAGACCCCGGAGTCCGGCACGTTGCGCGGAAGCCGGCCCGGATCGGCGGGATGGCGCACTGATCGCGCTGACGCCCGTACTCGGCCAGCGCTGCCTCCAGGTCGCCGTGCGAGCCGTCAGCAACAGCGGTGGCCACCAGGTCCGCGTCGCGGAAGGCGTCGGCGATGCCCCGGGCGATGCGGGGATCCTTGTGGTAACCGGCCTCACCGACCAGCGCCCAGCCCGGCCCCGACGACATCCGGAAGAATGTTGGCAGGGCTGCCGTGCCGCGCAGCGGCTCGGCGATGACCGCGTCTGCGAGCAGGCCGGCCAGCGCGGGACGCGACCGGAGCTCGCTGATGTAGGCCGTGAGGGGGTTGCTGCGGAATGCAGGGTATTCACCGCGCGGTCCTTGCACGAAGGCGAGAGCGAGCCCGCCGCCGACCGGGAAGGTGCCGAAGAACCGGCCGGGTTCGGGCCAGGCGTGCACGCCCGTGACTAGGCAGCCACGCCAGTAGGTGTAGTAAGCGAACGTGACCGGCGGGTGGTCATGGTAGGTCTTCGCCCCGGCCAGCCGGGCGATTCGGGAGTTGCGGCCGTCCGCGCCGATCACCAGGCGGGCGCGGCGCTCCCCCGCCGAGGTCGTTACTCCGGTGACTCGCTCGCCCTGGCGTAGCAGGCCGTGCACGGACACCCCCATCTCGACTTCGGCACCCGCCGGCGCGGCCGCGGTCAGCAGGATCGGGTCAAGCACGGTCCGGCGCGGTGCTATGGGGCCAGTGCCCGGCTCGACCGCCGGGGCGTGCTGGGGCTTGCCGTCCAGCCACAGCACCCGGTCGTCGAGCCGGTGGCGAGCACCGTCTCCAGCACCTTCCACCGGCGCAGCCGGGCAACTCCGGCCGGCTTGATCAAGTGGCCGGAGACGTCGCCCAGCGGCGCGGATCGCTCCAGGAGCCGTACGGAGAGCCCAGCGCGCGCCAGCAGCATGGCGGTCGGTGCTCCCGCGCACCCGGCCGCCGACCACCACGACGTCGTCGGTCACGCTGTCCATGCGTGGAACTTTGCCGTCCCCTCCGATGGCCCAGCATCCCTGAGTTCAGGTATTTCAGCTATTTCGCGGGGCCAGGGCAGCGAGCTCGGCGCGGGAGGACACGCCCAGCTTGGCGAACGCGTGCTTCAGATGAGTCTCTACGGTGTACCGGGACAGAGGCGCTCTGCCACCTCCCGGTTGGGCAGGCCTCCGGCTACCAGCTGGGCCACCCGACGCTCCGCGTCGGTCAGTGCCTGCCAGCCGGTGGCGGGGCGCCGCGGCCGGGCCGCCGGCACCGCCGCCACTCGCCGTGCCGGGCGTCCCGAGACCTCGGTGACGAATTCGGCGATGGGAGACAGGACGCTGCTGGAGACCCCGGCCCAGGGGAGATGGTCGCTTCCCTCCAGCTCCACCAGCTGGGCATCCTTGACGCCCCTGGCCAGGAGCTTGGCTTCGGAGAACGGCACGAAATCCGATCGCCGGTGCAGCACAAGGGCGGGCACGGGGCAACCTCAGCCAGGCGGCTCCTGACATCGGTGACGGTCAGCGACTCGACCAGGGCCCTGATCATGGCGGGGCTCGCCGAGGCCCGTTCGAAGAAGGTCCGGTCGTGGCGTGCCAGCTCGCCGGCTAGCGTCGGGGCGAACATCCCCAGCGAGTCCCCCTGACCCCACCGCCGCGCCATCACCCGCAGCTGCCGTATCACCGAGCCAGGCGGGCGCCGCGGCGGCGTGCCATAAAGGATCAGCGCCCGGACCGACCGCCGATGAGCGGCGGCCAGCGCAATGGCTATCGGCCCGCCGTCGGAGAAGCCCAGCACTACCGGCCGCCTGCAAGTGGCAGCGGAGCTGACCGCCATCAGGTCGGCCATGCGCTGATCCAGCGTCGGCGGCTCGGCCACCGGGTCGGACAGCCCGGTGCCGCGCTTGTCAAACCGCACCAGCCGACAGCGAAGACATCGAGCGCACGAACCGGCGGTAGCCGGGTCTCGCCACTGGACCTCCAGGTGCGAGGTCAGCCCTGGCACCATCACCAGATCGGGCCCTTCACCGATCACGCATACACGACACAGGCTTGATGTTCAATGGCAACGACTGATCGACGCTGTTTCGCTCATTCGAACATTAGCGAAGGTGACTAGGTCCCAATGCTTGCCCCTATTGTGCCTTTGAGGTCACTAGAGCAGGCTGGATTCAGAACACCTTTATCCCATAGGGGGACCATATGGCTGGCTATGGCCACGATCCTGACCTGAACGATCCGCGGGTGCAGGAGGAGATCCGCGAAGCGGTGAAGAGAGCGCGGGGTTCCGCGTTGGGTTCGTACATGTCGGAGCAGGACCTAGCAAACGCAGCGGGCGCCAACTTCAGCAACGTGTACGGCCATGGCGCCAGCACCTCTGAGATCAACTCCGCGATCCGGCGAGAGATTCACCGGCAGGGCCAAGCGTACGGCGGCGACGATGGGGACCACCCGCCCACGCCCTCCTTCAGCGGGCTCACCTCGCAGGACGACGACTACGGCGCCCCGACGGCGTACCGTCCCGCGTCCTCGGCCCCCGCCGGCGACCCGGTCGGGCGGCTGGTCACCGATCACTGGTTTACCGATGCCGAGATGTACAGCCTGCGGCACACCCAGCCCTACAGCGCGGACATGTGGCAGTATCGCTATGACCCGTCCGCCCAGGCCGAGTACTACCGGGGCTTCGCGGTAGCGCTCGTCTCGGTCGTCAAGATGATCGGGTCCGCCACAACCCAGCAGCGCTATCGTGAAGTGGTCGACCACGTCGACCGGATCCTGCTCAGCTGGCCCGGCACGTCGGATCAGATCGAGGCGGGGTCAGTTTCGCCACGGCCAGCTTCTACGCCTACATCCGAAATAGGGTGCCCGTCCCCACCATCGCGCTCGGCTTGCGCGAAGAGATCGCTTGCGTCGCCGAATGCTTCGCCCTCGCCCGCCGGAACGGCCTCTGACAGCCGCCCGGCTGGGATCCGTCACCCGCCGCCACTAACCGGAGATACGTCTCGGCGTTCGACTCCGCAATCTTCTGCTCGCGGGCATACCTCACAATTCAGTCGCGGATCGGCCGGTTTCACCCTCGCGGCGATGCGGTCGCCGTGGGCGGCGCCGCCAGATGGAGGCCACGCCCAGCGCCTACCGGTAATGAGGTCGGCATCACCAGCCATGACGGCCGCTTGACGCCAGGCCTACATGCAGGTGACTACAGACGGGCCTGCGGCTGGCCCTGGTCCTGGTCATGCCCGAGGCCGAGCTGAGTGAGCGCTGACCGATCGAAGCTAACGGGCTCCATGGAGAAGACCCCCCCACCAGCTCTGGTGAGCCCGATCCCACCACCGTTGACCCGTCAGTATTCACCGCCCGTATGTTCGCATACGCCTCAGATCAGGTATACGGCCTGTGGCTGGAACTGGACGCCCAGACCACCACCCTCATCGATATCATCGAGGACGCCGATCCCGACGACGACGATCGGCACGAGATCACCGCCCGAATCAGCGAAAGAACCAGGCGAGCGAGGCGCTGAAGAGACAGATCCGGAAAGAACTCAGCAACCCGGGTCGGCGAATGCCGATCGCGGAATCGCGGCGGTGAGCGCTGTTGTACGGCCATAATCCGGCCAGCGTGGCTTGGGTAACTGAGCTGACGAGAAATGATCAGTACGTCTTCCTCGCGCGATCACTCACCCTTCATCAAGGAGACTTCCGGAGGTGCGCTCGCTGGGCTGTATTTGGCGTTTGAGAACTATCGTGAAACGTCGCGCTCCAGCACATCTGCCAGCTCGTCACCCTCTCCGGCCAGCTCGCTCGGCCGTTCGCCCACGCGTGCGCCGGACGACACCCCCCAGCAGCGCTCCTCGCGAGCCGCTCCAGACCAGCCCACGAATCGCGAAGGCTTTGGTGTCGATCTTCGCGCATGATTCGGCCTGCCTGTCGAGACGCGGCTAATTCAGTATTGATCAGCTCCAGAATGTCGGCTCGGGCTGCTAGCTTCTCTGGTGGCACACACCCGATGGTAAAGGGCGCCACCACATATTCGTTTGCGGGAGAATAGCAGGGCCAGTTCGGCCGAGTTGCTGCCGCCCCTTGCCGTTCGCCCCGCCCACACCCCGAGGGCGCAGGGAGATCTGCACTGTCTCAGCTGCCATTTCCTGCCAGCTTCACCTGTTCCTGCCCGGCTGGTGAGGCCAGATCCTGCTGCCTTCGCGCTGCCACAAAGATCAAGGCCCGACCGCCGTGTCTGGCGATCAGGCCTCTGACCTGAACTTCCTGGTAGCGGGGGGCAAGAACCTGCGACCTCTGGGTTATGAGGACAGCGAGGCACCGTTCAAAACGGTCCGGCACCTGACGGGACAGCGCGGCGCATTCCGGCATGAGTCCGCCTTGTGCGGCTGATATCACGAGCCCGATGGCGGATCGAACGGGTTGATCACCGGCACGCCGCTGCGAGCCAGGTCGGCGGTATTGCGGGTGACCATTGTCCATCCGCGCGCTATGGCTGATGCTGCGAGAAGGCCGTCGATCACTGGCAGCGGGTCGGGGACGCTTAGCCGGCCCCAATGATCTGCTGTCGCAGCGTCGATGCCGACGATGCGGTCGGCATAGGTCACCTGCAGGCCGCGGAGCCAGTGCTCAAGATGATCAGCCTGAGCAGGGTCCTTCCGACGCAGGCGCTCGATGCCAAGCCGGATCTCGCCGATGGTCAGAACGCTGATGAACAGGTCTGCTGAGGCGACGCCGCCGTACCAGGCCAGCACATGCGGATCCGGGTGATGCCGGCGGAGCTCAGATACCACGTTGGTGTCGATCAGGTAGGTCATGCCTCGCCGGCCCAGTCGATGCTCCGCGGCAGTTCGCCGGCCCTGTCCAGGTCCAGGTCATCAAAGCCGGGACCCGACCGCAGATAGTCCTTGAAGTCCGACGTTTCCCCCTTCAAGTGCCGGTACTCGGCAATGTCGATCACCACGGCAATCTCCTCACCATGACGGGTCACGACCTGCGGACCATCCACGTGAGCCGTGCGGATGAGCTCGCTAAAGCGCTGCTTAGCATCCTGAACTTGCCACCGCATCCTGGTCTCCTGAAGTCTAGACTGACTAGACAGAACTATACCGCAGGATCTGCGGTGGGCCCGCGACATCGCGGTCGCGCCTGTGCGCTACCAACGCCTCCACGACGCGCGCACGGCATCCACTGCAAGGTGCTGACCGACGTGCTCCGCCGCGCCGGGCGTGACGGCTTGGCCAGTCGTCACCTCGACGCTGGGAGCGTCGAGACAGCCACCGTCTAGGAGCTGACCGACCTAGCCGGTCCTCCATGCGCCGCTGGCCGCCATGGGTGAACGGGTTGACGCCAATCTGCGGTCCGTCGAAGCAGGCCGCCAGCTGAGATGCGCCCGGCGGGGCCGTCCGTGCTGAGATTGCTAGTTGCGGTGCAAGGTGAGGAGGAACTCCGCGACGCCATGTCCGCCACGCCAAGCCCAAGGCGTGGCGGCAGAGCCGGGGCGTCCAGACCGTGGTCACTACAGCGACTCGGGCATGGCCAGTCCTGGGACCGCCGGCGGCACGGTGGGTCCGCTGGCCCGCAGCCGACGCAAGGGACCACCGTCCCACGCGGAGAGAAGGGCTGCACGCCTGGTATCCCGAGTCGGCGGTAAGCGCGCCTGCGAGTTGTGAGCCTGGGTTCCCTGCCGCGTTCGGTCAGCCAGGGGGGCTATTGCTGCCCGCCTGGCGGGGTGGCCAAGTCGTTGGCTCGGGAAGCTTGGGAATCCCTAGCCGCGCCTTACGGGCGTGGCGCTTGTCCTTTGCCGCGGGTCGAGGCGGACCCGACGGGCCGGTGGGCCTGGGGGCCGCTTGGCTGCCGATTTCAGACGATGGCGGGCCGCGTAGCGTCCTGCGGGGCGTGGCGCTTGCCTTTGGCCGCGGTGGTGGCGCCTGAGCCATGGCCTTACCGCGGCTGAGCACGCGGGGCTAATGAAAACGGCTGCGTAGATGAGGTATATCCATGGAGCCTGGCCGATATAGAAGTCGTGTGCCGACATGGACTCGGGATTCTTGATGGCCACGCTATCGAGGAAGTCGGCCGGCACCGCCAAAGCCAGCCACAGGGCACCGAGCTTGAGGGGCTCCCAGCTCCATGGGTGCACTGTGTCGCGCCGTTGCCCGAAACAGGCCGGGCCGCCCCAGGCCACCTTTGCCCAACTCCGTGCTCTGATCGAGGAATCACGCACGGCCGGAATGAGCCTTCAGGCGCATATCGACCTGCATGATGCCAAGTCGCTGCCGCCAACGCTCGGGCGCACCGCCTACCGGGTCGTCCAGGAAGGATTGACCAACGCGCGCAAGCACGCGCCCGGCGCCCCCGTCACCGTCACCGTCACCACCAACGACCGGCCCGGCCTGCTCGTCGAAATCATCAGCCACCAGCCCGCCAGGCCCCAGGCCCCGCGCACCCCGCCGCCGGGGGCGGGGGCCGGGCTCGTCGGCCTCGCGGAACACGCGATGGTCATGATCTTCTCGTATCTGCTGGCCTATGCCAGCCAGATTGGCGCTGCCCGGAGGGTGAGCATCGCGCAAGCATGCGATTTCGCCGTCGACCCTTCGGTGCAGGAACCAGGGTCAGTGACGATGGGCATCAACAACAGCACTTCCGTTGCCGCCGACGGCTACGACATCGTCGGCCGGTACGTCATCGACGCCGTCGCGTACCGGTTCTGGGCCACCGTGCTGCCGCGCACCACCGCCGAGACGGTCCAGCAGGACCTTGACATTCAGGAGTACACCGATCCCAAGCACAACCCCATGATCCCGCACGCGCTGGTGCTCAAGCCGGGGGTTGGCCATCCGCAGCGTCTATAACGGCTACTGGGGCCGCCCGTCCTTCGACGACCTGTGGCATGACCTGCGTGCCGCCACCGCCGAGATCCGCCCGGGCTGGGATCTGAGCACCCCTGGGCTTCGCGAAGCCTGAGACGCGGGCGACTACTCGAAGTTTCACGGCTGGGACCGGCGGTCCCCTGGGTCGACGCCGACACCGTATGTGTGACAACCCGCTCTTTTGGTGCTGCCCGCCGCGCGGTGGCCACGGCGAATGACCCGGGTGGGCCAGGTTAGGCACGGGTATGCGTCAATGACGCAGGGTCTCTACATCGAGCCTGGTCAGGACCAGGTTCTGAGCGTAGCCAAACACTCAGATGATCATCGTCCCACCTGTCCCGCCGCCAGGTAGTCCAGGCGAATCGCATGAATTGCGCGATGGCCTATGCGATGCCATCTCACCGGTCTTGACGTAAGAGTTAGTGGTAGCGGGAAGTCTGTACTGGTGGCAGCGTCGAGCTGGCCCGATTTGACCCTCGCGTCCGCCGCACGGATGCGAGACCGCGATGGGAGCACATCATGACAGAGCACTGGCCAGCGGTTGCCTACGACCGGTGGGGTGCGACATGTGACACGCTGCATGCCCACACTCAGGTGCTAGGCAAGCTGGCCGTGGAGCTCGCGCCGCCCGAGCCGGAGCTGCTGCACGCCGCGCTGCGGTTGACCGCGCGCGGGTGGGAGACCGGGGCATTGCGCGCGCCGGATGGCTCCGGGTCGCTGGTGGTGGCGCTGGACCTGCACGCGCACGAGGCGGTGGTGGAGCACAGCCGCGGATCGGTGCAGCGGGTGCCGCTTGTCCCGGACCGACCGGTGGCCGAGGTGACCCGGGATGTGCTGGCGGCGGTGGCCCGGACGGGCGGCGCGGTGCCCATCAACCCGGTGCCGCAGGAGGTTCCGTGGAGCGTGCCGCTGAACGAGGACTACGAGCACGCCCGCTACGACCCCGGCCAGGTTGAGGAGTACTTCGCCGCGGCCACCCAGGCGGCGCTGGCGCTCGCGGCGTTCCGCGCGCCGTACCGGGGCCGGTCCACGGCGGTCAACGCGTGGTGGGGCTCGTTCGACCTGTGCGTGGTGATGTTCTCCGGTGCCCCAGCCGACCCGCCCTCTGACGACTTCATCACGCGCAACGCATCCGACGCCCAGCAGGTCGTGGTCGGCTGGTGGCCTGGGGACGCCCGCCACCGGGCGGCCTTCTATGCCTACGCCTATCCGGCGCCGCCCGGCTTCGCCGGCGCTGCCTTGTCCCCGGTGGCCGCCCGCTGGGACGAGACCCTGGGGGAGTACATCCTGGCCTGGGATGACGTCCGCGCCGCCCCCGACCCGCATGCCGCGGCCGTGGACTTTCTCCGCTCGGCCTTTCACCATGCCTACCGAAAGTCCGGATGGAGCGCCGAGCTCGGTGCCACCGCGGAAGGCATGCCGCCCCCCGTACGGTGACCGGACCACCGGCCGCCCTGATCACCGTGAGCGTGATCAGGCCGCGGTAAGGCACCGGTGCGCTTTGCCTCAGCGGAAGGGGACAGATGGCTGATTGGATCTTTCAGGCCAGCGCGCGGGAGCACGACCTCGACGCCAGCATCGCTGCCTCGCCAGAGCGGTGGTGGGGCACGCCCCGCTACCGGGACCGGATCGCGATCGGCGATCGCGTCTGGATGCAGGAGACGGGGCCGCATCACCCGGGCATCTACTACATCGCGACGATGGTGTCCGCGACGTATGAGCACCCCGTCCAGCCGGGCGAGCCGGCGTACGCCCGGTGGCGGACAGACATCCGGGTCGACTACCGCATCACACCGCCCCTGCTCAGGTCCGAAGTGCTCGACGACGTGACGCTCGGGTCGTTCCGGCCGTTTCATGGTTTCCAGGGCTCGAACGTGCCCGTGCCCCCAGAGATCGCGGCGGCACTAGCCGAACGAGCTGCCCCGCGGCTGGTGACCCTACCCCGGCCGGGTGAGGGAGGTCACCCTCACGCTGGATGACCATGGTTGGGTCATTGCGCGCTGTCCCGGTCATTGAGCTGCCAGAATCCGGGACCGGCCAGGATCTGCTCGCGTGGGCGGGTATCGACGCAGGCCACATCGCTGCCACCTATCGGCTGGCCGAGTTCGCCGGGACCCAGTGACAGGCTAGCCGCCGGGCGAAGCCGAACCCGCCTGATCTCCCAGGGCCGCTGAGGTCGACCAACCAGCGTCCAGTAGAAGTCCAGCAATACCACGCGACCTGGCGGCACACCACCAGCCTGGCATCTGCCACGCGGGATCAGGCCGCCCGATGTTACTGGCGCGAACCACGGGCCGGGCAGGGAGTCCCGCCGCCATTCGTGCGGTGGCCGGAGCCACCTGGTCCTGGATACCACGGTCCGTGCCCTTCGGCACCTGATGATCAGCGCCGTCAAGGCCATCGGGGCGAAGGCCCGGCCGAAAAGGTGCACCCGGCCAGGGTGGCGAAGCCATCAGGCTCCACCGATCAATGCCCGCCCCTTGGCCGCGCCGACCACGAGGCCGTGAAGGTCGCCGCCCACCTCAAGCCGGCCCGACTGTCCGGTCCCGCCGACCTTCACCGGCTCGAAGCCGGCCGTCCGGATCAACCGCTTGCGGAGGCGCGTAAACGCCACCAGGTGGCCCGAGCGGGAGACGGTCACCGACGACTCGCAGGGCGTGCGGCTCGCGATGATGCAGGACCTCGCGCGCCACTGGGCGACAGACTACGACTGGCCCCGCGGGTTCCCCAGACTCCGTCAAGCTCGCAGAGCCCAGGAATCGGCGGCACCGCCGACGAAGAGCCGGTCGCGATGACAATGTGATCCGCGGCGTGCCGGACACCGTCGACTTCGATCACGCCGGGGCCGGCCAGCCTGCCCGTTCCCCGCAGCAAGTCGATGCCGCGGTCGGCGAGCCAGCGCTGCTGGCCGGAGTCGGAATAGTTTGGCACCATGACGTCCCGCCAGGCCAGCGCGGCCTGGACATCGACTTGCGCGCTAGCGGCGGCCTCGCGCGCGCCCTGCACTGCCCCGCCCGGGCGCAGCAACGACTTCGACGGAATGCAGGCCCAGTAGGAGCATTCGCCACCAACCAGATACCGTTCCACGACGGCGACGTGGAGCCCTCGCGTGGCCAGCGCCCCGGCGCAGTGCTCACCCGGCGCCCCACCGCCGACCACGATCACGTCATAATCGGTCATCTCGGCACCTCCGTCCCGGCCTTATCGGCCGGCAGGTACGCGCCGCACCAGCCGGGCCAATCCAGGTCTGCCGCGCCGATGCGGTTCCAGCGCGCGCCGCCCGCGGCCGGAGCGCGCCGCATTGCGCCCGCCAGTTCCGCTCCTGAAGCGTATGCCGTCTGAGCGGCGTCGACCTGGCCGGGCGGCCGCGTTGTAACCTGAAATAGCCAGCCGTTGCCGCCTAGGCCGCTGACCGTAGCGAAGGAGCTACAGCTGGCATTATCGGTCGCGGGGCCGCTCACGCGGGCGCTCGTGCCGTCGAGCCGGAACTGAGCGCCCAGCGTCCCGGCTTGGAGTCCCTCGCTCAGTCCCTTGGGCGCAAGCTGACAGGAGCACCGTCAAGATCGCAGCCACGGGGCTAAAGGAGAGGCGGTCATTTCGTGCGTTCCGGCATCGTCCCGTGCGGCGCCTTCCCCGGTTACGCTGTCCCGGACCATACCGGCACGGTGCGCAGGCTGAGCGAGCTTCAGGGCGGCGATCCGCTGATCCTCACCCTGGCCCGCGGCGACTACGGCCCGAAAGAGCACCAGCAGCACCTCGAGCTGGCGGCCAGCTACGCCAAGGTCGCGGTGGCCTGCACCCAGGTCGCCACGATCGTCACCGACGACCATCACAGCCTGCAAGAGTTCCGCGCGTCGGTGGGCGCTCAGTGGCCCTTCCTGTCCGGTCCCGCGGCGAGGTATGCAAGCACAGGTCACCTGCTGGCCGGAAAAAAACGAAGGGACAGTCGCCGTGCGCACACCGGTATGCGAGATGCTGGGGATCGAACAACCGATCGTCTTGGCACCCATGGTCGACATTCCCGGGCTGGCCGCGGCGGTCTCGAACGCCGGTGCGCTCGGCACGGTGACGCTGACCTGGTCCGATGACATCGGAGC
>JBEKIF010000101.1:0-22591 GCA_050011895.1 Streptosporangiaceae bacterium
TACAGCCAGCCGGGCGTCTCGCGGGACCGGGACCCCTACAGCCAGCCGGGCGTCTCGCGGGACCGGGACCCCTACAGCCAGCCGGGCGTCTCGCGGGACCGGGATCCCTACAGCCAGCCGGGCGTCAGGGATCCTCACGGCCGGCCAGCCAGCGACTCCGCGCCTGGCGCCTGCGCCGCGCGGCCGTCACAGGCCACCCCGGGCGGCTACCGCCCGCAGGAGGGTCCCGGCAGGCAGAGTGCCTACGGACCGCCCGAAGGTTACGGCCGGCCAGCGGGATATGGCCAGCAGAATGAATATGGCCAGCAGAATGAATATGGCCAGCGGGGCCAATATGGCCCTCCCGGCGGTTACGGTGATCCGCAACTGGGGCAGCGCGGGCCAGCTGGCCCATTCCGCTGGCAGCCTTCGGCGGCGGCCGCCGGGCCGCAGGCAGCCGCGAGGGAGCCGCAGGCGGGAGCGACAGGGCCGCAGGCGGGAGCGACAGGGCCGCAGGCGGGAGCGACAGAGCCGCAGCTGCCACCCGAGTCCGTCGGCTATGGCGCCGGACTGGGCCAGCCCGGTGCACCGCGTGGTGGCCGCGGCCCAGCCGATGACGTGGGCAGGCGGCCCGGCTACGCGGGTGCCGACGGCGAAGCAGGTCGTCTTGCTGGCAGCGGCAGCGGTCGTCGCGACTGGACGGACCCGGGTGCCGAGGATCAACAGGACGCCGCCGATGAAGGCGGCTTCATCCCTGGGTTCGACGACAGCCAGGGCGGTCGGCGCGACCGCAGCCGGAGGCCGAAGCGGCGGATAGGCCGCCTGCTCGCGCCGGTGCTCGCCATCGCCTTGCTCTGCGTGGTCGGCGCGGGCGGCTACTACGCATGGCAAAAGTTGCGCTCGCCAGACTATAAGGGCTCCGGTACGGGTGAGATCACTGTGCAGGTCGCGCTGGGCGACACGGCCATCTCACTGGCTCCGCGCTTGGTCCGGCTCGGCGTGGTCGCCAGCACCAACGCGTTCATCAGCGCGGCGAAGAAAAGCAGCGACCCGACGGGCCTTGAGCCAGGAACCTTCAGGCTGCGCAAGCACATGAGCGCGGCATCCGCCTACGCGCTGCTGCTGAACCCGAATGCAAGGATCCAGACCACGGCCACTATCCCTGATGGTCTTCGGCTGACGGAGATCCTGAGCAAGCTCGGTGCCACGACGCAATGGCCGGCCAGTGCGTATGCCCGTGCCATCAAGGACACCGCCGCGCTCGGCCTGCCCGCCTATGCTCACGGGAATCCGGAAGGGTATCTCTACCCGGCGACGTACAATATCCAGCCCGGCACCAGTGCCGTCGGCGTGTTGCAGGCAATGGTCCAGCGGTTCAACCAGGAGGCGGCCAGCCTCAACCTTGCGGCCATGGCCGGACCGAAGCATCTCACCCCCGGCCAGGTCATCACGGTGGCAAGCCTGCTTGAAGCAGAGGGCGGAAGCACGGCCGACTACCCGAAGATCGCCCGCGTGATATACAACCGGCTGAACCAGAAATGGACCCTGGGCCTGGACAGCACGGTGCTCTACGCCCTGCACAGGTCCGGCTATTTCCTCACCGAGACCCAGTTGCACGTGAACTCGCCGTACAACACCTTTATCCACCAGGGCTTGCCGCCTGGGCCTATCGACAACCCTGGGCAGGCGGCGATCGAGGCCGCCCTGCATCCAGCCGCCGGAAACTGGATGTATTTCGTGACGGTGAATCCCAAGACCGGCCTGACGAAGTTCACCGACAGCAAGTCGCAGTTCGACCAGTATGTGAATGAATGCCGAGCCAACAAGGCATGCTGAGCAGCAGAGCATGAGCCCGCCGGGATGAAGGCCGCAGTGCTTGGCTCGCCGGTGAGTCATTCGCTGTCCCCGATCCTGCACGGCGCTGCGTACGCGGCGCTCGGCCTGACTGGCTGGACCTATGAGGCCATCGAGTGTGATGAGGCACGCCTGGCTGACCTGGTTCGCGGCTGCGGCCCCGACTGGGCCGGGCTGTCCCTCACCATGCCGCTGAAACAGGCTGTCTTGCCGCTGCTCGATTCCGCCGAACCGGTCGTCACGCAGGTCGCGGCGGCCAACACGGTCATATTCGCCAATGGTTCCGCCTGCGGTTTCAACACCGACGTGGCCGGCATCATGACCGCGCTGACCGAGGCGGGGGCCGCGCCGACGGGACCTGCGGTCATCCTCGGCGCTGGTGCGACCGCGCGTTCCGCCCTGGCCGCCTTGCACGCGCTCGGCTTGCGGGAGGCGACGGTGGCCGTCCGCGATCCCGACCGGACTGCCGGGTTGCGCGCCGCGGCGGACCGCCTGGGAATAGCGATAGCTCTCAGGCCGTTCAATGACCCCGTCGTTATCGGCGAGTATCTGCTGATATCTACCGTTCCCCGCGGAGCGGCAGATAGCTATGCCGAACGCCTGTCTGGCGCCGGGCCCGGCCCTGCGGCTGTTCTCGACGTGGTATATCACCCGTGGCCGACCCGGCTCGCTGTAGCGGCAAGGCAATCGGGTGCGATCGTGATCGGCGGTTTCGAGATGCTGCTGCACCAGGCAGCACGGCAGGTAGCGCTCATGACCGGCCGGCCAGCGCCGACTGAGGCGATGCGGGCCGCCGGTCTCGCTGAGCTCGAGCGCCGGGCCGCGGGCCCCGGTCGAGGTGTCGGCAGCCCTTCCTAGAGGCCGGCCGCGGTGTTGGCGGCCCTGGCTGGAGGCTGGCCGCTGCGGGCGGAATACCACTCGTGGTCAGAATGCGTTAGTCTTGCGGGACGACAAGTCCGGCGCGTACCGGACGTGCAAGCGGAGGACCACCGCGGCCACCTCCCACCTTGCCGGCTAAGCTGCTGGCGGGTATGAGCCGGTCGGCCCGAAAGGCCGACCTGCCAGGCCGGACGCAGGCTAGCCAGACGCTGCGGGCGCAGGCTGGTCGGCGTGGTGTGGCGCATCCAGCCGGATGCAGGATTCCGGCTGCGTGTGGTCGCGCCCATGGTGGCCCCGTATGCACGCCGTGCGGGGCCTTTCGCTTTTGCGTCGGGCAGTATCCGGTCGCGGGAAAGTCTCGCGGTCGGATTTAAGGTGGCACAAGGAGGTCACATCAGCACCGAACCCCGTATTAACGAGCGAATCCGTGTTCCTGAGGTCCGACTCGTGGGGCCAGCTGGCGAGCAGGTTGGGATTGTCTCGATCAATGACGCGCTCCGGCTAGCTCAGGAATCCGATCTCGACCTGGTCGAAGTCGCTCCGACCGCGCGGCCGCCGGTCTGCAAGCTGATGGACTACGGAAAGTTCAAGTACGAATCAGCGCTCAAGGCCAGGGAGTCACGCAAGAACCAGGCTCAGACGGTCATCAAAGAGATCAAGCTCCGGCCGAAGATCGACCCGCATGACTACGGCACGAAGAAGGGCCATGTCGAGCGGTTCCTCCGGCAGGGAGACAAGGTAAAGGTGACCATCATGTTCAGGGGCCGCGAGCAGTCCCGTCCGGAACTCGGCTACCGGCTGCTGCAGCAGCTGGCCGGTGACGTCGAGGAGCTCGGGTTTGTCGAGGCGCAGCCCAAGCAGGACGGACGGAACATGATCATGGTGATCGGGCCGCACCGGAGGAAGACCGAGTCGCGGGCAGAACGCGTCGCGACCCGGACGGCCGCGGCACGCGGGCCTGCACCGGCCGCCCAGCCGGTGCCGCCACCGCGCGCTGCCGGGCCAAGGCCGACGGCGCCAGCCCGGGCAAGTGGCCAGGCAGCGGCAGCCGGGGAGGCTGGCGCGCCAGCCGACCAAGGCGCGGCTGACGCCGACGCCGGGAGCTGATCTGGAACCTGAGTTAGCTAGTTCCGGCTGACCGATGCCACCCGGCCGCGCCCGGGCCGGCCGGTCCGGCCGGCCGACCCGGCCCGAAGGTGGCCGGAGAGGCCCAGCGCCACCGCGGCGGGATGCGCACGCTGACCGCCGCGCCCAGCGCTGCTGGCGGCGGCAGGGCCGGCGCGCAGGTCAGCGGTCTTGACGACCGCAACGGAACGTCGTGCCGCAGGCACGCAGAGGAAGGTCGTGCCGCAGGCACGTCACGGAACGGAGACGACGGCGACATGCCAAAGATGAAGACGCACAGCGGTGCCAGCAAGCGGTTCAGGGTGACCGGCACCGGCAAGATCATGCGCCGCCGCGCCAACCGGCAGCACTATTTCGAGCACAAGCCGACCACGCGAACGCGCCGGCTTGACAACGAGGTGACGCTCGCGCCCGCGGACGTCAAGAAGATGAAGAGACTGCTGGGGCGCTGACCCGGCCCGCCGCAAGGGAGTCGAAGCAATGGCACGTGTGAAGCGGGCGGTGAACGCTCATAAGAAGCGCCGGGTCGTCCTTGAGCGGGCGAGCGGCTACCGAGGCCAGCGGTCCCGGCTGTACCGCAAGGCCAAGGAGCAGGCGCTCCACTCAATGACCTACGCCTACCGGGATCGCAAGGATCGCAAGGGAGCGTTCCGGCGGCTGTGGATCCAGCGCATCAATGCGGCGGCCCGGGCCGACGGCATGACCTACAACAGGTTCATCCAGGGTCTGAAGCTCGCTGGCGTGGACGTTGACCGGCGGATGCTCGCTGAGCTTGCGGTCGCCGACCCGAAGGCGTTCTCCGCTTTGGTCGAGGTGGCCAAGAAAGCGCTGCCCGCCGGTCTAGGCGCCGAGCCAGCGGCAGGCTCGGCTGCGGCCTGACGCCGCAGGTCCCGGGAGCGCTGAGGTCACCGACAGCCGCTCACCGCGGGTCCGGTCAGCTCGGCAGCTGGCCAAGCGGACATTCAGGCAGCGGGGCAGGCTGTTTCTCGCCGAGGGCCCGCAGGCCGTCACGGAGGCATTGGGCTGCGCAGGGGTGGTCACCGAATTGCTTGGCACCGCCCCCTGCCTGGCGCGGTTCGGTGAGCTGGCCGAGCAGGCAGCAGCGCAGGGCGCGGTGGTACGCGCCGTCAGCGGGGAAGTGATGGCCGACCTCGCCCAGACGGTCACCCCGCAGGGCCTGCTTGCCGTGTGCCGGTTCGTGGACGTGCCGCTCGGCCGGCTGATAGCGGCGGCGCCGCGGCTCGTGGTGCTGCTGGCAGGCGTCAGGGACCCGGGCAACGCAGGAACCGTGCTGCGTACCGCGGACGCGGCGGGAGCAGGCGGCGTCATCTTCACCGACGCGTCCGTCGACCCATACAACGGCAAGTGTGTTCGCGCGTCGGCCGGCAGCCTTTTTCACCTGCCCGTCGTGATCGGCGTCGCGCTTGGCGCGGCGATCGCGGAACTACGCGGCGCCGGGCTCCAGGTCCTGGCGGCTGATGGGCGCTCGCCGCTGAGGCTCGATGACATTGAGTCAGCCGGCCGCCTCGGGCAGCCCACCGCGTGGCTGTTCGGCAACGAGGCCTGGGGGCTGCCCGCCGGGGCTCTGGCGCTGGCCGACGAGGCCGTCGCCGTGCCCATTTACGGCCGGGCGGAAAGCCTCAATCTGGCGGCCGCCGCCGCGGTGTGCCTGTACGCATCCGCCCGGGCAGGCCGGGAATCATCGCTGCCTGGCTCCTGAGCCGCTCGTTAAACTTGTGTTACGCCGGGGCGCTTCTTGGCTGATGGGACTGGTTGGCCGGAGTTGTCCTACGCTGCTCGGCGAATCTGGGGGTGCCGCGTAGTATTCCCGACGCGCTAGAGTCTGATCACGTTGCGTCATTGGAACCCGGCCGGGTGTACTGACCGGGGAAGCCGCTTGGCGCGGCACGGCCAGCCCGCGGGATACCCCCGGACCCACGGGCAGGCGGGACGCGCCAGCCCCGGGGGCCCCTGCCAGGTGGAGGCGGCGCGCGAGTGGAGCGGATCATGTCGGGACGGGCGGCAGCTGCGGCTGCCGGTGGCTCGGCAGCTGGTTTCCCTGCGGCGGGCTCCCCGGCGCCGGGCAGTTCGCCCGCGCTGGCCGGCGAGATCGGCAGCGGGCTCGTCTTCGCCGATGACCTCCCCGACGGGCTCGTCATCGCCGACCGGGCCGGCCTCGTCACGGTCTTCAACCGGGCCGCGGCCAGGCTGACCGGAATCGAGCCCGGCCGTGCGCTCGGCCGCGACATCATGCAGATTCTCCCGCTGCGGGACTCCCAGGACCGCTGCTGGTGGGCGCATTCGCAGCCGTACGACGGCCTGTCGACCCGGACCAGGCATCCGGAGCGGTCTCTCTATCTGCCCGACGGCACCGAGCTGCTGGTCACCGTCGGGTACGTGCGGGATCCGCGCAGCGGCCAGCCGCGGCCGGACTGGCATCGGTCCGGCGGGGCGGTCCGCCGGGTCGTGATCTCGCTGCGCGGCGCTGAGCAGCGGGCCCGGCTCGAGCGCAGCCGTGCGGACCTGGTCTCGACCGTCGCCCATGAACTCCGCTCGCCGCTGACCAGCGTGAAGGGCTTCACCGCTACGCTGCTGGCCAAGTGGCCGCGGTTCACCGATGATCAGAAGCGCCTCATGCTGGAGACCGTCAACGCGGACGCGGACCGGGTTACCCGGCTGATCACCGAACTGCTCGACGTGTCGCGGATCGAGGCGGGCCGGATCGAGGTCCACCGCGAGCTTGTGGATATCCCGGACCGGGCCGCGAAGCTCATAGCTGGCCGGGTCGCGGCGGGCGATCCGGCCAGCAAGTTCCGCATCGAGGTCCGCGGCGAGCTGCCGGAGACCTGGCTGGACGCGGACAAGGTCGATCAGATCCTGGGCAATCTCATCGAGAACGCGGTCCGGCATGGTGCTGGTACGGTTACCACTGTGGTGGAGTCAGTGCCGACTGCTGGCGCGGGAAGCGTGGCGGTATCCGTCCGGGATCAGGGTCAGGGCATCGCACCTGAGCTGGCCCCGCGAGTGTTCCGCCAGTTCTGGCGGGCCAAGCGCCGTGGTGGCGCCGGCCTTGGCCTGTTCATCGTGAAGGGCCTGGTCGAGGCGCACGGCGGCGCTATCAACGTGCAGCAGGCTCCGGGCGGCGGGGCTGAGTTCCGATTTACCATGCCCGTCGGCACGCCTGACTTCGGCTGACCGGCGGGCCCGGGGACGAGATCCCCGCACTGGCTGCCCGGCTAGGCCCGTACGGCACAGCTCAGCCCAGCCAGCACAGCTAGCCAGCTAGACAGCACAGCCAGGCACGGCACCCCCGCGAAGGCTGCGGGCGTGCTCGCTGACGGGCCGCCGCAAGCCGTTAAGCATTGGTTTTCTGACAGCAGCCCGCCCGACGACCATCGGTGACCGCAGGAGAGCAGCACGTTATGTCCGCACCGAACAAGAGCTATGACCCGGTGGAGGTGGCAATGCTGTCTCCGGACGAGGTATCGCGGATGCGCGACGAGGCGCTCTCCGCCATCGCGGGAGCAGGCGACCTTGACGAGTTGAAGATGGTCCGGCTGGCGCACGCCGGCGACCGGTCGCCGGTCGCCGAAGCCAATGCCGAGATCGGCGCGCTGCCGCCGGCCGCCCGGGCCGACGCGGGCAGGCGAGTCGGCGCCGCGCGCGCCGCGATCAACGCCGCCGTGGCCAGCCGGGAGGCGGAGCTGACCGCCGAGCGGGACCGCAGGGTCCTGGTCGAGGAGGCCGTCGACGTCACCCTGCCGTGGGACCGGACGCTCGGCGGCGCGCGGCACCCGGTGACGACGGTCGGCGAGCGGCTCGCCGACGTATTCGTCGGGATGGGCTACGAGATCGCCGAAGGGCCTGAGGTCGAGGCCGAGTGGTTCAACTTCGACGCGCTGAACTTCCCGCCCGATCACCCGGCTCGCGACATGCAGGACACCTTCTTCGTCGCCGGGCCCGACGGCAGGCAGCACTCCGGGATGGTGCTGCGCACCCATACCTCACCGGTGCAGATCCGGGCCATGCTGAGCCGCCCGCTGCCGATCTACGTGGTCAGCCCGGGCAAGTGCTTCCGCACCGACACCCTCGACGCGACGCACAGCCCGGTGTTCCACCAGATGGAGGCCCTGGCCGTGGACGAGGGGCTGACCATGGCTGATCTGCGGGGCGCCATCAACGCGTTCGTCGCGGCGATGTTCGGCGAGGGCCTGCGGACCAGGCTGCGTCCCGACTTCTTCCCCTTCACCGAGCCGTCAGCGGACGTGTCGATGGAGTGCCACGTCTGCCGCGGTGCTTCCGCCAGGCCCGGCGGCGGCCCGTGCCGGGTGTGCCGGTCGCAGGGCTGGATCGAGATCGCCGGCTGCGGCATGGTCAACCCCCGGGTGCTGGTCGCCTGCGGGATCGACCCGGACCGCTACAGCGGATTCGCCTTCGGTCTCGGCATCGAGCGGGCCCTGATGATCAGGCACGGCGTGACCGACATCAGGGACACCGTCGAGGGCGACGTGCGGTTCAGCAGGGCGTTCGGAGTGGAGGCGTAATGCGGGTCCCGCTTTCCTGGCTGCTGGAGTACGTAGCGCTCGGGCCGGATGCCGATGTCGCCGCCGATGAGGTCGCGCGCCGGCTCACCGCGGCGGGCCTGGAGGTCGAGACGGTCGAGCAGGCCGGGCACGACATCTCCGGCGTCATGGTGGCGCGGGTGCTCGAGGTCGAGGAGCTGACCGGGTTCGCCAAGCCGATCAGGTACTGCCGTGTCTCGGCAGGCGCCACCGAGCAGCGCGTCATCTGCGGTGCGGTCAACTTCGCGGCCGGAGACAAGGTGCCGCTGGCCCGGCCAGGCGCGGTGCTGCCGGGCGGCTTCGAGATCGGCGCGCGCAAGACCTACGGCCGGATCTCGGAGGGGATGATCTGCTCGGCGGCCGAGCTCGGCATCGGCGACGACCACGCCGGGATCCTGGTGCTCCCGGCCGATGCCCCGCTCGGGTCTGACTTCGTCGAATATGCGGGGCTGCGCGATTTCGTGCTGGACATCAACGTGACCCCGGACAAGGGCTTCGCGCTGTCGGTCCGCGGCGTGGCGCGAGAGCTGGCGATCTCCTACGGCGCCGGGTTCATCGATCCGGCCGATGCCGCGCTGCCGCCCGACGTCAGCCGGGTGTCGGACGAGGTGTACCCGGCCAGCATCGCGGACCCGACCGCCTGCGACAGGTTCGTGCTCCGCGAGGTCCGCGGCTTCGGCGGCACTAGGCCGGTCCCGCTGCCGCTCCGGGTCCGGCTGGCCAGGGCCGGGATGCGCAGCGTGTCGCTGGCCGTCGACATCACCAACTACCTGATGCTTGAGCTCGGCCAGCCGCTGCACGCGTTCGACCGGGAACGGCTGTCCGGGCCGATCGTGGTTCGCCGGGGCCGGCCAGGCGAGCGGCTGGAAACTCTCGATCACGTGATCCGCGACCTGGATCCCGACGACATCCTCATCACCGATGCGTCCGGGCCGATCTCGATGGCAGGCACCATGGGCGGCCTCGCGACCGAGATCTCGGCTGACTCACGTGACCTGGTCATCGAGGCCGCGCACTTCTCCGCCACCGGCACCGCGCGGATGAGCAGGCGGCACAAGCTGATCAGCGAGGCGTCGAGCCGGTTCGAGCGCGGCGTCGACTCCGAGCTGCCGCTGCGGGCGTCGGCCAAGGCGGCATCGATGCTGGCGGCCCTCGGCGGCGGCACGGTGGTGCCCGGCTGCACGCACGCGTCGGTCCCGGTGGCCCCGGTGACGATCGAGCTGGCGGCCGATTACCCCGACCGGGTCGCCGGGATGGCCTACGGGCGCGGCACGGTGACCGGACGGCTGCAGCAGGTCGGCTGTCAGGTCGGGCCGGCCAGGGACGGTCAGCTGCTGGTCGTCACGCCGCCGTCATGGCGGACTGACCTCACCGATCCGAGCGACCTCGCCGAGGAAGTCATCAGGCTGGAGGGATACGAGAGGATCCCCGTCCGGATGGCCCGTGCGGTCGCCGGGCACGGCCGCACGCCGGTACAGCGGACCCGGGCTGCGATCGGCCGGGCGCTGGCCGGTTCCGGATACGTCGAGGTCATCGGCAGCCCGTTCAGTTCCGGGGCCGACGCCGACTGGATGCAGCTACCCGCTGACGATCCGCGGCGCCGCGCGACCCGGATCGCCAACCCGATCAGGGAGGACGAGCCGCTGATGCGGACGTCGCTGCTCCCCGGGCTGCTGCGGGTGCTCGGCAGGAACCTCGGCCGCGGCTTCGCCGATGTCTCGCTGTTCGAGATGGGACTGATCTTCCTGGCCCGTACGGATGGCCCGCTGACCGCGCCGATCCTGCGGGTCGACCGGGGCCCGTCGGCCGATGAGGTCGCGGCGGTGCAGGCGGCGCTGCCCGATCAGCCGCTGCATCTCGCGGTGGTCCTGACCGGCCGGCGGGAGGCTTCCGGCTGGTGGGGCGAGGGCCGCCAGGGCTGCTGGGACGACGCCGTCGAGGCGGCCCGGCAGGTGGCGAGGGTCAGCGGGGTGCGGTTCTCGGTACGGGGCGGCCAGCATGAGCCCTGGCACCCTGGCCGGTGCGCGGCTATCTATGTTCATTCAGGCTATGTTCACTCAGACGACGGCGGCCAGCGGCTGGCCGGGCACGCGGGCGAGCTGCATCCGCGGGTCATCCAGGCGTTCGGGGTCCCGCCGCGGACCTGTGCCGCCGAGCTTGACCTGTCGGTGATCGAGGCGGCCGCGGCTTCGCTCGGCCCGGTGCAGGCCCCGGTGATCTCGCCGTACCCGGTCGCGACTCAGGACGTCGCGCTCACGGTCGCCGACTCGGTGGCCGCCGCTGACGTTGCGGAGGCGCTGGCCTCAGGTGCCGCGGCGGCGGGGGCCGGAAACCTGCTGGAGGATGTGCGGCTGTTCGACGTCTACACCGGCGAGCAGGTCGGGCCTGGCCGTAAGTCGCTCGCCTATACGCTGCGGTTCCGCGCGCCAGATCGCACGCTGACGGCCGAGGAGGCCACCGCGGTCAGGGATGCCGCTGTCGCCGAGGCGTCGCGGCGAACCGGGGCGGTGCAGCGCGGCGGCAGCTGAGCGGTCCCATCTCCGGCCGCCCGGCTTAGGCCGGCAACGGCAGGACGGCAAGGATCTCGGCGGCACCGTGAACGCACTTGGACGCCTGCCCGGTCCGCAGCACGACCGGCGTGGCGAAGCCCTGGCAGGTCCAGCCGTCAATCGGCACCGGGCCGCCGCCGCCGTTGCCCGGCGCGCTGCCCGAGCGGATCGCCTTCGCATAGTCCTTTTCGATCGCCATCGCGGCAGCGCAGGTCACCGTGCCGTGACTGACCTGAACCTGAACAGGCACGTTGGCCGCGGTCTTGGTGGTGCCGCAGGCCACGGCTTCGCTCCGGCCGTCGGCGGGGGTCTGGCTTGCTGATGTCCGGGATGCGGCCGGCGAGCCGTGCCCAGCGCAGCCTGTCACCAGCGCGACGACAGTCACGGCCACAGCGGCCAGGCCGGCCGAGCCGCGAGCGCGCATCAGGCGCCTCCTTTCCGCGCCCTTCATCATGCCGTCAGTGACCCGGTCCGCCCAACCAGATTGCCCGATCCGGCGAGGCCAGCTGCTTGTGCGCAGGTGCCGGCCCGCATAATCATTCAAGAAGGTAAGCCGGGCCCGCGGTGGCGGGGTGTGCGAGCGTCGGGCAGCGAGTCCGGGAGGGTCGGGCGATGGGTGCGCGGGTAGCGGTCGCTGGTGCCAGCGGCTATGCGGGGGGCGAGTTGCTCCGGCTGATCGCTGGCCATCCAGATTTTGAGCTCGCCGCCGTGACGGCCGACAGCAACGCCGGGAGGCTCGTCGGCGAGATCCACCCCAACCTGGCTGGCCTGCAATCACTGGCCGGCCGGCGGTTCGAGGCCTCAGGGATCGATGGTGCGCTCGATTGCGACCTGGCGTTTCTCGCCCTGCCGCCGGGCCAGTCCCAGTTGTTCGCTGATCACCTCAGCGACAGCGTGAAGATCGTTGACCTGGGTCCTGATTACCGGCTCGCCGACGCGGCGGCCTGGGCCAGGCACTATGGCGCCGAGCATCCCGGCCGCTGGCCGTGTGGCCTGCCCGAGCTGCCTCAGGCGCGCACCGAGATCCAGGCCGCGGAACGGGTAGCCGTTCCTGGCTGTTACGCCACAGCTTCGATCCTGGCGCTGGCGCCGCTGCTCGCCGCCGGGCTGATCGAGCCAGCCGACATCGTGATCGTCGCCGCGTCCGGTACCTCGGGCGCCGGGCGCGTGCTCAAGCAGGAGCTGCTCGGCAGCGAGGTAATGGGCTCGGTGGCCGGCTATCAGGCGGGTGGCACGCACCGGCACACGCCGGAGATCGAGCAGGCGCTCGAGGCTGTCAGCCAGCTTGGTTCCGCGCGATCGGCCGCCAGCGTGACCGTTTCCTTCACGCCCGTGCTCGCGCCGATGCCGCGCGGCATCCTGGCGACCTGCACGGCCCGGCTGACGCCGGGAACCGGCGCTCCGTCGGCGGGCAGCCCGGGGGCAGCCGGCACCGCGCTGCTTCGCGAGACGCTGGTCGGCGCCTACGCGAGCGAGCCGTTCGTCTGCGTGCTTCCTGATGGCCGCTGGCCCGCCACGGCCGCCGTCGCCGGGTCGAACGGCGTGCATCTGCAGGCTGCCGCCGACGCGCGCACCGGCCGGGCCACCGTGCTGGCCGCCATCGACAACCTCGGCAAGGGCGCAGCCGGCCAGGCCGTTCAGGTAGCCAACCTGATGCTTGGCCTGCCAGAGACGGCCGGCCTGACCGCAGCGGGGATCGCGCCATGAGCGTCACTGAGCCGCTCGGGTTCCGTGCGGCCGGCGTTTCCGCTGGGCTCAAGCCAGCCGGTGGAGCCGACCTCGCGGTGGTGATCAATGACGGCCCGTCGGACGCCGCCGCCGGGGTGTTTACCACCAACCGGGTCAAGGCCGCTCCGGTGCTCTGGAGCGAGCAGGTGGTCAAGGGCGGGCGGCTGCGCGCGGTCGTGCTCAACTCCGGCGGCGCGAACGCGTGCACCGGGCCGGCCGGGTTCGCCGACGCCCATCACACCGCCGAGCGGCTGGCCGGCCTGCTGTCGGCAGCCGCGGGCGAGGTCGCGGTCTGCTCGACGGGCCTGATCGGCGAACGGCTGCCGATGGACCGCCTGCTGCCCGGTCTCGATGCTGTCGTGGCGGCGGCAACGGCCGGCGGCGGCGCCGCGGCCGCGGACGCGATCAGGACCACCGACACCGTGTCGAAGGAGTGCCGCGTGCCCGGGCCTGGCTACACGGTAGGCGGCATGGCCAAGGGCGCCGCTATGCTCGCGCCAGCGCTCGCCACCATGCTCGTTGTGCTCACCACCGACGCCGACCTGGATGCTTCGGACCTCGACGCCGCGCTGCGGGAAGCGGTGCGCACCACCTTCGACCGGCTGGACAGTGACGGCTGCATGTCCACCAACGACACCGTGCTGCTGCTGGCCAGCAGCGCGTCAGCGGTCCGCCCCGACCCGGATGAGTTCACCGCGCTGGTGACCGCCGCCTGCGCAGACCTGGCCCGCCAGCTGCAGCTTGACGCGGAAGGCGCGAGCAAGGCGATCGCCATCGAGGTGACCGGTGCGGCGAGCGTCGACGACGCGGTCACGGCCGGGCGCGCCGTGGCCCGGTGCAACCTCCTCAAGTGCGCCATCGGCGGCGAGGACGCCAACTGGGGCCGGGTGCTCGCCGCCGTTGGCACCACCAGCGCGGTCTTCGAGCCTGATCAGCTGAACGTGGCGATCAACGGGGTCTGGGTGTGCAGGAACGGCGCCGCCGCCGCCGACAGGTCTCTGGTAGACCTGCGTCCCAGGGACGTGACCATCACCGTTGACCTGGCGGCGGGACCGCACGCCGCCACGATCCTCACCAGCGACCTGACGGCGCAGTACGTGCACGAGAACTCGGCTTACTCCACGTGACCGCGATGACAGGCAGCGAGCGGGGCAGCGCGGGATGGTCAGCTGCGATGGATCCCTCGGCGGGCGCGCTGGCCAAGGCCGCGACCCTGATCGAGGCGCTGCCCTGGCTTGAGCAGTTTCACGGCCGCACGGTAGTGATCAAGTTCGGCGGGCATGCCATGGCCGATCCCGAGCTGTGCTTCGCGTTCGCCCAGGACATTGTGTTCCTGCGGTATGCCGGGCTGCGCCCGGTTGTGGTGCATGGCGGAGGGCCGCAGATTGATGTGCATCTCGACAGGCTGGGCGTGCCTAGCACGTTCCGGGCCGGGCTGCGGGTCACCACGCAGGAGATCATGGACGTGGTCAGGATGGTGCTCACCGGGTCGGTGAACAGGGACCTGGTGGGCCTGATCAACCGGCACGGGCCGTTCGCGGTGGGGATGTCGGGTGAGGACGCCAACCTGCTCACGGCTGCGCAGGCACAGGCCACGGTGGATGGCGAGGCCATCGACCTCGGTCAGGTCGGCCGGATCGAGTCAGTCGATCCTGGTGCGCTGCGGGCGCTGATCGCCGATGGCCGGATCCCGGTCATCTCGAGCGTCGCTCGAGGCGACGCAGGCGAGATCTACAACGTCAACGCGGATACGGCGGCCGGCGCCATCGCCGTCGCGCTGGCCGCGGCGAAGCTGATCCTGCTCACCGACGTGGCCGGCCTGTATGCGCAATGGCCGCCGTCCGGCGGCGCCGACCCGGATAGCCCGGGCCAGGTCATCAGCAAGCTCAGCGTGTCGGCGCTGACCGCGATGCTGCCGGGGCTCACCCAGGGCATGATTCCGAAGATGGAAGCCTGCCTCGAAGCCGTGCTCGGCGGCGTGCCGCAGGCGCACGTGCTGGACGGGCGGCTCCCGCACGCGGTCTTGCTGGAGATCTTTACCGACTCAGGGATCGGCACGATGGTGCTGCCCGATGAGGCGGCGCCATGAGCCCGTACTGCAGCGTCACGACTGTTCCCCGATATCTGCCGGAAAGTCGCCACGATCAGCTCCGTCAGCCAGGCTGGAGGACGGCATGAGCATCACCGAGCAGCTGCAGGCCAGGTTCGCGGGGGCGCTGATGCCGAACTACGGCATCCCGCCGGTCGCCCTGGTCCGGGGCGAGGGCTGCCGGGTCTGGGACGCCGACGGCCGCGAGTACACCGACTTGCTCGCGGGCATCGCCGTCAGTGCCCTCGGGCACGCCCATCCGGCGATCGTCGGTGCGGTGACGCGTCAGGTACAGAGCATTGCGCACACCTCCAACCTGGCCCTGCACGAGGGCGAGATCGTCCTGGCGGAGCGGCTGCTGCTGCTGCTCGGCGGCGGCGGGGCCGGCCCCAGGAGTGTCGGCGGGAGCAGCGGCGGCCCGGCGGCAGTGGGGCGCGTGTTCTTCGCGAACTCCGGCGCCGAGGCCAACGAGGCCGCCATCAAGCTGGTGCGCCGCCGCCAGGGCAGCTCGCGCCCCGTGATCGTGGCTGCGGAGGGCGGATTCCACGGACGGACCATGGGAGCGCTCGCGGTTACCGGCAAGAGCTCCATCAGGGAACCGTTTGGCCCGTTCGGTCTTGAGGTTAGGTTCGTGCCCTTCGGCGACGCCGACGCACTGCGCTCGGCCGTCGGGCCTGACTGCGCCGCCGTTTTCCTCGAGCCATGCCTGGGCGAGGGCGGCGTGGTGCCCGCCCCGCCCGGCTATCTGCGCGCCGCCCGCGAAGCCTGCGACGGCGCGGGCGCGCTGCTGGTGGTCGACGAGATCCAAAGTGGCGTGGGGCGCACCGGCGCCTGGTTCGCGCATCAGGCGGAAGGGATCACGCCTGACGTGATCACGCTGGCCAAGGGGCTTGGCGGCGGGCTGCCGATCGGCGCCTGCATCGGACTCGGCGACTGCGGCAGCGTGCTGGGCAAGGGCGACCACGGCAGCACGTTCGGCGGCAACCCGGTCGCCTGCGCCGCGGCGCTCGCGGTGCTGGACACGATCGAAAGGGACGGGCTGCTCGGCCAGGCGGAGCGGGTCGGCAGCCAGCTGTCCGCGGGAATCACGGCGGCCGGGCACCAGCTCGTGGCTGGCGTGCGCGGCCGCGGGCTATGGCTGGCGATTGTGCTGGCCGGGCCCATCGCGGCCGACGTCGAAGCCGCGTGCCGCACCGCCGGGTACCTGGTCAACACGGTCCAGCCCGATGCCATCAGGCTCGCTCCGCCGCTGATCCTCAGCCCTGCCGAGGCGGCGGCGTTCATCCGCGAACTGCCTGCCATTCTCGACGGCGTGCCCGCGCACGCGCTCCGGCCGGGTGGGCCGGTACGGGCGAGGCTGTCATGACGGCGGTCAGCCCGGTGACCAAGGCGGCGCGGCATGCGCAGATCGCTGCGATCCTCGCGCACGCCGACCAGCCGGTGCGCTCCCAGGACGAACTCGCAGAGCGGCTGGCGCAGCGCGGGGCACGGGTCACCCAGGCGACGCTCTCCCGCGATCTTGAGGAACTCGGGGCGGTGCGGCTCCGCGGTCCCGACGGCGTCCTGGTGTACGCGCTGCCTGGCGAGCCTGGTGGCCCTGGCTCGCGGCCGGGGGGACTGCCTCAGGGGGTGGACCTGGGCAATGCCAGGCACGCCATGGATCCCAGCCGCGGCGCCGATGCCGGGGGCGGCGTGGGTGCCGATCATGGCGGTGGTCCCGATCATGGCGGTGGTGCCGGTCATGGCGACACTATCGGTGACCAGATAGGCGGCCGCCCAGGTGATGGTGCCGCTGACGGTGCCGGTAACCGTGCCGGGGCCGGCCACGGCGACGCCTTCGGTGCGAGGGCGTGGCCGGGAGCCCTCCCGAACCTGGCCGCTGAGCCGCCGGGCCGCCTGGCGCGGGTCGCGGGCGAGCTTCTCCTCGCCGCCGAGGCCAGCGCCAACCTCGTGGTGGTGCGCACGCCAGCCGGCGCGGCGCAGTTCCTCGCCTCAGTGCTCGATCACGCGAGCCTGCCGGCCGTGCTCGGAACGGTGGCAGGCGATGACACCGTCCTGGTCATCTCACGGGACCCGGCAGGCGGCGATGACCTGGCCCGCGATCTGCTCGGCCTGGCGGAGCGGCGCGGCCTGGCGGAGCGGCGCGGCCGTCGGGCCGCCGCCGCCGCGCCCGAACACGAACTTCATACTGGCAGCCCCCAACGGAGGAAATCATGACGCAGCGCGTTGTACTCGCCTACTCAGGCGGCCTGGACACGTCCGTGGCCATCGGCTGGATCGCGGAACGGACCGGCGCGGAGGTCATCGCCCTGGCTATCGACGTCGGCCAGGGCGGCGAGGACCTGGATGTCATCCGCAAGCGGGCCCTGGACTGCGGCGCCGCCCACTCGGTCGTGGTCGACGCGCGGGACGAATTCGCGGCCGGCTACTGCCTGCCCGCGCTGCGCGCCAACGGCCTGTACATGGACCGCTATCCGCTCGTCTCGGCGCTGTCGCGGCCGCTGATCGCCACCCACCTGGCCCGGGTGGCGCGCGAGCGGGGTGCCGGGCTTGTCGCGCACGGCTGTACCGGCAAAGGCAACGACCAGGTGCGGTTCGAGGTGGGCCTGGCCAGCCTCGCACCGGAGGTGGCCGTGCTGGCGCCGGTCCGTGACTCCGGCATGACCAGGGACAAGGCAATCGCCTTCGCCGCCGAGAAGGGCCTGCCGATCAACGTCACGTCCAGGTCGCCGTACTCGATCGATCAGAACCTCTGGGGCCGCAGTTGCGAAACGGGGCACCTGGAGGACATCTGGGAGGCCCCGCACGACGACGTTTACGGCTACACCGAGGATCCAGGGCAGCCGCGTGAACCCGACGATGTCATCATCGGCTTCACCGACGGGCTGCCGGTTTCGATCGACTCACGGCCGCTGACGCCGCTGCAGATCATCACCGAGCTGAACGCGCGCGCGGGGGCGCACGGAGTCGGCAGGATCGACATGGTCGAGGACCGGCTGATCGGGATCAAGAGCAGGGAGATCTACGAGGCGCCCGGTGCGATCGCGCTGATCACCGCGCACCAGGAACTCGAGAGCGTGTGCATGGAGCGCGATCTGGCCAGGTTCAAGCGCCAGGCCGAGCAGCGCTGGACCGAGCTGGTCTACGACGGGCTCTGGTTCTCGCCGCTGCGGCGGGCCCTTGACGCGTTCATGGCGGACGCATCGCGTCATGTCAGCGGCGAAGTCAGGCTCAGGCTGCAGGGTGGCAGGGCAGTGGTCACCGGGCGGCGCAGCGCGGCCGCGCTCTATGACTACGGGCTGGCCACTTACGACACCGGCGACAAGTTCGACCAGGCGCTGGCCAAGGGCTTCGTGGAGCTGTGGGGGCTGCCCAGCAAGATCGCGGCGGGCCGTGATCGCGAGGCTGACCGCAAGGCGGCCAGCGGGACCCCGGCGTAGCGCTAGCCTTTTTCCTTGATCGTGGTTGTTCGGCGGGGTTATGGCTCCCCCCGGATAGCTACGATCAAGGACCATGGAGGAGCGTTGTGGTTGACGACGAAGCTGGGGCGCCGGTCCGGCTGTGGGGCGGCCGGTTCGGGTCGGGACCCGCGGAGGCGCTGGCGCGGCTGTCGGTCAGCGTCCAGTTCGACTGGCGGCTGGCTCCCTATGACCTGGCCGCCTCCGGCGCGCACGCACGCGTGCTGAACAAGGCCGGCCTGCTTGACGACGCCGAGCTCGCCCGGCTGCTCGCCGCCGTCGACGACCTCGCGCAAGCCTGCCGGACCGGCGGGTTCCGGCCCTCCGCGACCGACGAGGACGTCCATACCGCGCTGGAGCGGGGGCTGCTTGAGCGGACCGGAACCCTCGGCGGACGGCTGCGGGCCGGCCGCAGCAGGAACGACCAGGTCGCCACTGACCTGCGGCTGTACCTGCGCGATCACGCCCGGCTGATCGCGAGCAGGCTGGCCGAGCTCCAGGCTGCGCTGATGGGCCAGGCGGAGCGGCACCTGGACACCCCGGTGCCAGGAATGACCCATCTGCAGCACGCTCAGCCGGTGCTGTTGGCCCACCAGCTGCTCGCGCACGTACAGGCGTTCGCCAGGGACGCCGGGCGGCTGCGGGACTGGGACAAGCGGGCGGCGGTCTGCCCGCTCGGATCTGGCGCGCTGGCAGGTTCCTCGCTGCCGCTTGACCCGGAGGCGGTCGCTGCCGAGCTCGGCTTCGACTCGGCGGCGCCCAATTCGATGGACGCGGTCAGCGACCGGGACTTCGCCGCGGAATTCTGCTTCGCCGCGGCGCTGCTCGGCGTGCACCTGTCCAGGCTGGGCGAGGAGATCGTGCTCTGGTCCTCGCACGAGTTCGGCTGGGCCGAGATCGACGACGCCTACGCGACCGGATCCTCGATCATGCCGCAGAAGAAGAACCCCGACGTCGCGGAGCTGGCCCGCGGCAAGGCGGGGCGCCTGATCGGCGGCCTGACCGGGCTGCTGACGACGCTCAAGGGGCTTCCGCTGACCTACAACCGCGACCTGCAGGAGGATAAGGAACCGGTCTTCGACGCGGTGGACACGCTGCTGCTGGTGCTGCCGGCCATGGCCGGCCTGGTGGGCACCTTGCGTTTCCATGCTGAACGGATGGCGCAGGGTGCTGCCGCCGGCCACGCGCTCGCTACCGACCTTGCTGAGTACCTGGTCCGGCGCGGGGTCCCGTTCCGCGAGGCACACGAGGTGGTGGGCCACCTCGTCGTCTGGTGCCAGGTCAACGACTGCGAACTGGCCGACGTGAGCGACGCCGACCTGGCCAAGGTGTCAGCGCACCTGACACCGGACGTGCGGGAAGTGCTCACCGTTCAAGGCGCGCTGGCGGCGCGCTCCGGATTCGGCGGCACCGCCCCGGCCCGGGTGGCCGAGCAGCTGGCCGAGCTGCGTTCCCGGGTCGACCAGGACGCGGCATGGGCCGCGGGCTGACCGAATCCGGGCTGCCCGGGTCCGGATCGGCCGGGCGCGGCTCTGGGCCGGCCGGGCGCGGCTCAGGGCTCGCCGGAGCCAGACCGGCCGGGCCCGGTTCCGGGCAGTTGCTGACCCGGGAGTTCTTCGCCAGGCCAGCGCCTGAGGTGGCTCCGGACCTGCTCGGCTGCGTGCTCTCGCACGAGACAGCCGACGGGCTTGTCGCGGTAACCATCGTCGAGGTGGAGGCCTATGCGGGGGCGAGCGATCCTGCCTCGCACGCGTATCGGGGCCGGACCGCCCGTAATGCGGTGATGTTCGGCCCGCCAGGCCATGCGTACGTTTACTTCACCTACGGCATGCACTTTTGCGTCAACCTGGTCTGCCAGCCTGACGGCGACGCCTCCGCGGTCCTGCTCCGGGCGGGGCGGGTCATCGAGGGCGCAGCGCTGGCGGCTGCCCGGCGATCCGGGCGTACCACTGCCCCTGAGTCCGGTGCCGCCGCGGTACGGAGTGCCCGTCAGCGCATCCGCGAGATAGATCTGGCGCGCGGCCCGGCCCGGCTCTGCCAGGCGCTCGGCATTGACCGCTCGCTGGACGGGGCCGACGTCTGTGATCCGGCCTCCGTCCTGCGCGTCCTGCCACCCGGCGGGCGGCCGTTCCCATCGGCGAGACTGTCGTCTTCCGGCGGCCCGGGCATCAGCTGCGGCCCGCGGGTCGGGGTGAGCCGGGCGGCAGAAGTGGCCTGGCGGTTCTGGATCAGCGGCGAGCCTGCTGTGTCGCCCTACCGGGCCAGCGTGCCGCGGCATGCCCGGGCGAAACCGGTTTCCCGCCGCCCTCAAGAAGATGGGACGATGCCCCGGTGACCGACATCATCGATGAGCTGACCTGGCGGGGCCTGCTCGCGCTGTCCACTGATCTCGACGACCTGCGCAAGGCGCTGGACGCCGGGCGGCTCACCTACTACGGCGGGTTCGACCCGACGGCCCCGGGACTGCACATCGGCAGCCTGGTGCTGCTGCTGACAATGCGGCGGCTCCAGCTGGCCGGCCACCGGCCGATCGGCCTGGTCGGCGGCGCCACAGGACTGATTGGCGATCCGAGCGGCAAGTCGGCCGAGCGGATCCTCAATCCGCACGAGGTGGTCGAGGACTGGGTGCAGCGGCTGCGCGCGGAGATTTCGCAGTTTCTCGATTTCGAGCCGGGCCCGGCCGGCGCGCTACTGGTCAGCAACCTGGACTGGACACAGGACCTGTCGGCGCTTGAGTTCCTGCGGGACATCGGCAAGCACTTCCCGGTCAACCAGATGCTCGCCAGAGAGTCGGTGCGGGCCAGGCTGGAAGCCGGTGGCATCAGCTACACCGAATTCAGCTATCAGGTCCTGCAGGCCAACGACTACCTAGAGCTGCACCGCAGACACGACTGCGCGCTGCAACTCGGTGGCAGCGACCAGTGGGGCAACCTGGTTGCGGGCGTTGACCTTATCAGGCGGGTGACGGAGGACACCGTGCACGCGCTGGCTACCCCGCTGATCACCAAGCCGGACGGCACCAAGTACGGGAAGACCGAAGGCGGCACGATCTGGCTGAACCCCGAGATGACCAGCCCGTACGCGTTCTACCAGTTCTGGATCAACAGGACCGACGAGGAGACAGCCGGCCTGCTGAGGGTGTTCACGTTCCTGGGCCGGGACGAGATCGAGGCGCTGGAGCGCGACACTGCGCAACGGCCCGCGGCGAGGATCGCGCAGCGCGCCCTGGCCGACGAGGTGACTACGCTCGTGCACGGCGCTGATGAGTGCGCGCGCGTCGTGGCCGCCAGCCACGCCCTGTTCGGCCAGGGGGACCTGCGGGCGCTGGAGGCACGCACGCTGGCCGCCACGCTCGCCGAGGTGCCCAGCGTCGTCGTGGCGGCCGGGCCGGCCGGGCTGCCCACGGTCGCGGAACTGATGGCGCGGTCCGGCATTGTGCCGAGCAAGTCGGCCGCCAGGCGGGCCATCGCCGAGGGCGGTGCGTACCTCAACAACATCAAGGTGACTGCCGAGGATGCCGTGCCGGATAGGACCGAGCTGCTGCACGGGCGCTTCCTGGTGCTGCGGCGGGGCAAACGGACCGTCGGTGGCGTCGAGGTACGCAGCGGCTGAACGAGCATGGCCTCAGCGCCGGACCGGTCGGCCACAGCACGGCTGCCGCCGACCGCTCCACAGCGGCGGCCAACGTGACGTCAGGTGCGGCCTGCTACCCAGCCTGAGGCAGGTTGCGCAGGTCAGCATCACACCTAAGACGAACATCCGATGCCGATTTGACTTGATCTCCTTTGCTGCCTAATGTTTTCTCTTGCCCCGAGGGTACGGACGCCGCGAAGGCGGCCCGGGCTCCAGGGGGCAGCAGCCCACTCCAGCTATCGCATCCCGGGCACCGGGAGGCCTCAGCACGGGTATGCTGGATGTACAGCGAGTCATGAACTACACCGAGTCCCGCGATCTGAGTTGACAAGCTTAGATCCGGCCGGTAAATTAGTAGGGTTGCCCCGGATGAGCCTAAGAACTCGGATGGTGCGCGTCCGCTCCTTGAGAACTCAACAGCGTGCTAAAAGCCAGTGCACATGCACAAAAACCCCGTCAGGGGCTGGGCCGGAGACCGGTGCAGTCCCCAGATGACGGATGCCAAGATCGCTTCTGGCCCGGCCTGGCCGGTCGTCAGAGGCATCTCTGCGATGTCAGCATCCCGTACGCCAGCCCTTCGGAGCTGGCCTACGGTTGCATATAGACATTCAATGGAGAGTTTGATCCTGGCTCAGGACGAACGCTGGCGGCGTGCTTAACACATGCAAGTCGAGCGGAAAGGCCCTTCGGGGTACTCGAGCGGCGAACGGGTGAGTAACACGTGAGCAACCTGCC
>JBEKIF010000102.1:0-13854 GCA_050011895.1 Streptosporangiaceae bacterium
GTGCGCGCCTTTGACTGGGATGCGGCCGGCAGCGCGGGCGTCATCGTGAACATGTCGGTATGGGAGTCGGTCGAGGCGCTGGCCGCGTTTGTCTACTCCGACGGGCACCGCCAGGTCCTGCGCCGCCGGAGGGAATGGTTCGCGAAGATGGATGAGGCCTACGCGGCCTTGTGGTGGATCCCGGGCGGCTCCATCCCGGCCACGGACCAGGCCGAGGACCGGGTGCGGTACCTGCGGGCCCATGGGCCGACGCCTTATGCGTTCACGCTGCGCGCGCATTTCCCGCCGCCCGGCGACGCCGCTCCGCAGCCGCACGCCGGAAGGCACCATGCGGGGGGTGTGTCAGCCGCCGGGCCAGCCCTGTCGGCGGCTGCCGGCACCGCCAGGCGATCACAGCCTCTGGTTGAGGCACTCCGGCCCTTCATCGGCTTGTGGGTCGCTGTGCGGGACGATGAGGTCCTCGTTGCCGCCCCCTCGCCCAAGGAGGTCGTGGCCTGGCTGGCACAGCGCCGCCAGGGGGCTCAGTCCATGTTCCGGGTCCCCGGCTCCGAGCAGGCCGTCACCGGCGTGGCGCCGCATTGAGGTTCCCGTTCGGGGCGATGACCGACGGCGCCGATGAGTTCTCCTGGGATGCACCCGTCTGGTTCTGCGATCCATGGCCCCACCCGTTCGGCCTGGCCGGACTCGAGGGCTTCCTGCAACATTTCGTTGTCACGATCCGCGCTTATGACGGATACCTTGACATCAGCCGCATTCCTAGTGCGCCCCGGAGGTGGGAGCTGACGTGCATGACCTCCGGGATCACCTTGAGGTCCGTTACGGGTGCCGGGCGGCCAGGATTTCCAGCCTGGCTGCGGAAGTCTTCCGGGTCGAGCGCCGCCAGGGCCCGGATTGGGTGGCGCGGGTATTCGACCCGATGCGCACGGTCGCCGATGCCGAAGCTGACGCGCAGATCCTGCGCGCTGGAGCGGGCCGGATTCCCGGCCGAGCGGTGCGCCGCCGAGCAGCAGCCGCCGGCTTACGAGCTGACCCGCCGCCGGCTTAGAGGTGGAAGCTCGTGCCGACGGTGTTCGGGATGAACGCATCAGGGAACCGGGCGGACATCGCGTGCCGGGCGCGCCAGCCGGTGCAGTGCGCCGGGACGAGCACGCCAGGGTTCAGGGCGGCCAGGTCGTCCAGAACCCGGGGGATCAGCGGCTCGAACAGCGGGCCGTTGAGGTGGAATCCGCCGGCCAGCGCATACAGCTGCTGGCCGCCGGTGAGGAGCCGGGCGTAGCGGGCGATGTTGACCACCCCGGCGTGACCGCAGCCGGTGACCACGACCAGCCCCTTTCCGGTGACATTGATGATGAGCGCCTGGTCGTCCAGGACGAGCGGGTCCGGCTGCCAGCGGCCGCCCAGCCACGCCTGCTGCGGCGGGAAGCCAGGCTCGTATCCGGTGGTCCGCGGGACTTCCCCGGTGATCAGCACCGATCGCTCGAACAGGAAACTCGGCTGCCGTTCCTCAATCACCTCGAAGCCGGCCTCCGCGAGCGCCCGGCTGCTGGTGGCGGGTATCTCCAGTGGCTCCCTGCCGGGCAGCGTGACCCGGCGGCGGCGCCAGAAATGCGGGTGGATCAGCACCGGCATGTTCACCCGGCCCAGCGTCCGGATCAGCCCGTCGATCCCGGTGGTGTGGTCGAAGTGGCCGTGGCTGCACACGATGGCCTCGATCGAGCCCGGGTCGATGCCGAGCCGGCGCATGTTCTCCGTTACGCCGTCCGGGCTGGTTCCCGCGTCGAACAGGAAGCTGTGCCCGCGCCCGGCCTTGGTCACCGTCACCAGCACCGAGAACCCGTGCTCGGCGATCAGCGCGTCGGGAACCTGCCCGCCCGCCAGCACCGCCGCCGGGCGCCGCGGGCCGTCCGGCCCGGGACGCCGCGCCGGGCCCTGATCGGGCATGAAGATATCGGTGATATTGTCCATCAGCGTGGTCACCACGACGGAGTCAACCGGCTCGAGGCTGATCTCGACGTCCGGCTCGAAATCATGCAGCACCGCAGGCAGGCGGGCGGCCGGGCTGTCATCCACGCACACCGCTCAAGCCTATCCGCGCGATCCCGCCCCGGTCGGCGGCGCGGCCGCCCCGGGGTGTCCCGGATCAGCCGTAGAAGTACAGCCGCATGAGGATGACGATGGCCACGATCGCCAGCGCGATCGCCACCTTGCCGACCAGGCCCTTCTCGTACCTGACCGCGGAGGCGACCTCGGCCTGGAAGACCTGCTGCCGCCCGTCAGCAGTCAGGCCGGCATCGAGACCTTGCCGGTCTTCTCGGTCTTCTCCCATCGCACCTCGGCTCTCCGGAGTTCCTTGATGTAAGCGGCGGTGGTGATCGCGCACAGCAGCGGGCCGTAACCGCCGATGTAAATCAGTGCCGGGCTGGTGAACCGGCCGAGCCAGCGGGTCTCGGCGGACTTGGCGAGGAACGCCACGCCCATGCACCCGGCCAGCCAGATGTAGGTGAACAGCTCAAGGCCGCGTATCTCGGCCCCGGTGTAGGAGACCCCGGCCGCGGACGACCCGTGGATGGCGAGCCAGCGCAGCGGGCCAGGTATCACCGCGGCCGCGATGATGATCACGCTGACCGCGCCGGGGAACATCAGCGCCTGGCGCCAGACCCGCCTGGCCGTCTGGGTGTCGATCAGCAGCGCGAAAGACGTGATGAACGCGTAGGTGATGACATTGGTGATCCAGAGCACGTGAAACGCTTCCCAGGCTAGCCGGTAGTCGATGAAGAACAGCGCGACGAGGGAGGCTGACGCGCAGGTCATCATGATCGGCAGCAGCAGCAGCGCGAACCAGAACAGGCCGAAGGTGCTGCTGCCCAGCCGGTTGCCGGCCTGCGGCTGGAACCACTGGTGCCGGAACTTCATGGTGACCTGGATGTTGCCGCGCGCCCAGCGCAGCCGCTGCTTCCACAGGCCCGAGACGGAATCTGGTTCCTCGGCCCACACCGTGGCGTGCGGCTCGAAGATCACCCGCCGGCCCGCCCGCTGCGTGTCGAAGGTGGTGATGGTGTCCTCGGCCAGCGAGCCGGTGTCGATCCGGCCGCCGAGCGCCTCGATATTGGCCCGCGAGTGCAGCTGCGCGCCGCCGGCCAGGCAGGCCAGCACGCCGAGCACGTTCTGGGCGCGGCGGGCCGCCGCCTGGGCGGTGATGTACTCATATCCGATGAACCTGGTCAGGTAGTTGCCGGGGCGGCTGCCCTCCTTGATGTAGGCGGTGACCGCCCCGACGCGCGGATCTGCCAGGTGGCGGGTCATCCTGCGGAGCGAGTCCGGCTCGTAGATCACGTCCGCGTCCATGATCAGGATCGCTTCCATCCAGTCATCCCGCAGGATCACGGCCAGGCCGTGGTTGAGCGTGTGCGCCTTGCCCTCGCCGCCGGTCTTCCTGCGCAGGTGCACGACGTTGCCCGGGTACTGCGCCGCCTTGGCCTGGATCACGTCGGGTGTGTCGTCGGTGCTCGCGTCATCCACGACGAAGATCCGCAGCGCTTCCCGCGGGTAGTCCAGCAGCATCAGGCGGTCGATGGAGGCGCCGATGACGGCGGCCTCGTTCCAGGCGGGTATCACGATGGCGGTGCGCGGGAACCACGGCGCGCACCGGTCGTAGTGCAGCCGCCTGAAGTGATCGGCCACGATCAGGAACTGGTAGTTGGCCAGGACTAGCGGCACGGCCCCGATCATGACCAGCGCGACGAGTAGCCATTTAACGCCAAGCAGCACGTGCAGTGTCACTGCGGCGGCCCGGTCGCCGTCTCGCCTGCACCCCGGCCGTGGCGAGCCTGCCCGGCCGGGCCGGCCTCGGCGGGAGCAACCGGGCCGGCCTCGGCGGGAGCAACCGGGCCGGCCTCGGCGGGAGCAACCGGGCCGGCGACGCCCTCCTGGGACGGCCGCGCCGCCTCGGCCAGGATCCGGCGCACCCGGACGTACTGGCCGATGTCGGCGCAGTCGTGGCTGTCGGTGCTGGCCACGATGGGCACGCCGGCCCGGCCGAAGGCCTGCAGGCTGCGGGCCGACGGGCAGCCCCATTTCTCGTTGACCTCGACCAGCGCGCCGGCCCGCCGGGCCTGCTCCGCGAGCATGCCGAGCAGCCGGTCAGGAACCTGCGATTCATCCAGGCCCAGCTTCGGCAGCACGCTGAACAGGTGCGCGATCAGCGGCCGCGGTGCGGCCGGCTCGGACCGCGGCGCGGCCGGCTCGGACTGCGGCGCGGCCGACGCTACCCGCTGAACCGCGTTGGCCGTCGCCTCCACCAGGCAGCCGATGACGTCCGGCGCGCTCGCCTGGCCGCCCTCGAGCGCCGCGCGCATCACCTGCGGGTCGACGGGCCCGTCGTCTCCGGGGAACTGATGATCGGCGATCAGCAGGAGATCGATCCCGTCGATGCTGGCGGGCAGGTCGAGCCACCCGGCCCGGTCGAGGATCTTGGCCTCGACGCCTGCCAGGATGTGGATCCCGGCCAGGGCGCGCAGCGGCCAGACGGCCCGCACGAAATCGGGCACCCAGCCGGTGCCGGCCCGCACATGATCGACGAGGCAGAGGGTGCGCAGGCCGCGCTCGCGGGCGGCGAGCACGTTCTCGTCGATGCTGCTCACGCCGTCGGAGAACACCGAGTGAACGTGGTAGTCCTCATCGAGCGCGACCATGCGGGTCATACCGCCCCCTGCTGGACCTCGCCGACCCCGAAGAAACGTTCCTCAAGAAATCTGACCATGGCGAGATCGGTAAAGTCCAGGTGCCTGGGCACCGGACGGCCGCGCAGCGCGTCGAGGGCCAGCCGCGGCATGTCGACGCCGCTGGCCACGGTCAGCGGGAGCGCCCCCGGTGCCCGCGGGTTGACCTCGAGGAGGGCCGGCCGGCCCTGGCTGTCCCGGCGGCACTGCACGTTCGAGATGTAGGTCAGCCCGACCGCCTCGGCGACCGCCCGGCCGAAACCTTCGAGCTCGCGATCGTGCAGCGTCCGGCCGGCCACCGAGACTCCCGAGTCGACCTTGGCCCGGACCCGCGGCACCGCTGAGATCACGTGCCCGCTGCGGTCGGCGAGCACGTCGATGGAGTACTCCTGGCCGGGCAGGTACTCCTGGACGATGAAGCCGGCCGATCTTGGCATCGCCGCCAGCTCCCGGGCCGACCGCACCAGCGAGATGTCCCGCGAGCCGCTGCCCGCCCTCGGCTTGACGATGACGGGATAGGCCCACGAGCCAGGGTCGAAGGCCGCGTCGAAGCATTCGGTCTTGGGCACCCGGACGACCCCCGTACAGCGCCTGACCAGCGCGAGCTTGTCAAGAGTCAGGCGCAGCGCCTCGTCGGGGGCCAGCAGCAGGTCGATGCCGGCGACGGCGAAGGTGGCGTGCCGCACCGCTGCCAGCGGCTCGAGCTCGGCGTCGCAGGTCGGGATGACGATGCTGGCGTCCATGGCCAGGCACCGGTCGAGCACGGCTTCCGCGAAGTCCGGGGCATCGCCGGCCGGGAGCAGCGTGCGTGACTCGTGCGGCACCAGGTAGAGCCCGGCCGCCCACGGGTCCATGTCCGCGGCGATCAGCCGCACGCACGGGTCGCGGCACAGCGACTTCATGACGGCGACAGCCGCCGGGCCGCCCGCTCCGGTGACCATAACCCCGGCCGGGCTGCCGGTCACCGGAGCGGCGGCCTGGCCGCGCACGCCGGTCAGCTCGGCCTCGGCCGGGCCCGCCAGGCCGGCCGGCCGGTCAGCCGGGGTCATCCAGCTCACCCGCCATGACCCTGGACTCGGCCGCCGCCGGTATCGTGGGCGCGGCCAGCACGCCTGCCCCGGCTCCGGCCGGCTGCCCGGCCTGCTGCCGCGACTTGACGGCACCGCCGTCCCTGATCACCTCGAACGCCTCCGCGTAGCGCCCCTCGCCGAACCTGGACCAGTACCGCGCTGTCGCCGAGATCAGCTCGGGTTCCAGGTATTCGCGCAGCGCTACCTGGCTGCCGAAAGCGTCGATCGCGGCCAGCTTCGCGTCCAGCTGCGCGTCGATGCGCACGAACCTGGTGGGCCGGAATTCGACGGTGGCCGAGGGCGACTGGAAGCAGAAGACCCGGCCGATCTTCCTGGCGGCCACCATGACGGCCCGGTGGGTATTGCGGTGATCCTGGTGCACATCGTGGAGCGAATGCGTATAGATCATCGTCGGCTGCACCTCGCCGATCACCCTGCTGATGATCCTGATCGTCGGGTCGCCCTCGCTGATCCTGGTGTCCTCCAGGTCCTCCAGGTACAGCCGCGCCCCGAGGACCTGCGCGGCCTGCTGGGATTCACCGGCGCGCTCGGCCTCGGGCCCGCCCCGGGCGCCCCGGCTCAGGGTCAGGATCGCGACCTGATGGCCCATCTGGTGGTAGGCCGCCAGCGTTCCGCCGACGCCGATCTCGACGTCGTCCGGATGGGCGCCCACGGCGAGCACCGTCTCGCGCCTGGCCTGGCGCTCCGCGCGGCCCCTGGCGACCAGCCGGGAGACCGTCTCGGTCAGCTGAGCGGGCCGCAGCGGCTTCTCGAGGAACTCATCGGCCCGGCTGCGCAGCGCTCCGATGGCGCTGCCCACGGACGCGTGCGCAGTCATGATCGCCACCGGTAGCTCGGGGGCCGCCCGCCGCAGCGACTCCAGCAGCTCGATGCCGGTCATGCCCGGCATCTCCACATCCGTGAGCACCAGGTCCCAGGACTCCGTGCCCGCCCGCAGCAACGCGGCCACCGGATCTGCGGTGTGCGTCACCTCAAAGTCGCCGCGTACCCCGAGGACCTGGATGATGAAGCTGGCGGCCTCGGGGTCGTCCTCGACGACGAGGATCCGCCCTGCCGTCTCCTCGGTGCCGGGCTGGCCATCGGGGCGCCCCACCATCACTCTGGTCCCACGTAGCGGTAACCGGATCCGGGAACCGTCTCGATCGGCGAGCCGGACGCGCAGGCCTCGCCGAGCTTGCCGCTCAGCTGCTTCATGGCGGCGGCCAGCTTCGCGGTGCCGTCGGCGGGCCGCTCGGTGCGCTTCGGATCGCCCCATGCCTGCTGGCGCAGTTCCTCGACGGACATCGCCTGGCCGGTGTGCCGCACCAGAGCGGCGAGCAGCCGGACCTCGCCCGGCGTCAGCGCCACCGGCTGGTCGTCCACCAGGACCCGCTGGGCCACGAACGCCAGCTCTACCCGGCCATCGTCGTACACCTCGAGATCCGGGCGGCCGGATCGGCGGCGCCGCAGCAGCGCCCGGACCCGCGCCAGCAGTTCCGCATTGCCGAACGGCTTGGTGAGGTGGTCGTCCGCGCCTGCCTGCAGGCCGCGGACCTTCTCGGACAGCTGGCCATGGGCGGTGAGCATCAGCACGGGCACGTCGCTGGCGGCCCGGATCCGGTCCAGCACTTCCCAGCCATCCAGCGTCGGCAGCCCCACGTCGAGCAGCACCGCGTCCGGCCCCTCGTTATGGAAGACGCGCAGGCCATCCCGGCCGTCGGCGGCAGCCGACACCTCGAAGCCGGCCCGCTGCAGCACGATCTCGATGGCCCGGGCGATGTCCGGATCGTCCTCGATGCACAGGATCTGGGCGCTCATGGGCTCACCGGCAGGTAGACGCTGAAGGTGGTGCCGCTGCCGAGCGTGCTCCGCACCTCGACGTGGCCGCCGTGCAGCTCGGTGATGACCTTGACGATGGACAGCCCGAGGCCTGTTCCCGGCCGGCCGTCGGCGGCGGCATTGGAGGCCCGGACGAACCGGCTGAACAGCTTGTCGATATCGCCGGGCGGGATGCCGATCCCCTGATCGGTCACATCGATCCGCCAGGCCTTCCCGTCGCAGGCGGCGGTGATCGCGACCCGGCCGCCGTCGCCAGAGAACTTGACGGCGTTAGAGAGCAGGTTCTCGAGGATCTGCTGGAGCTTGAGCTGATCCGCGTGCAGCAGCGGGCCGTCTTCGGCGTCGACGTCCACCACGATGCCGCGCGCGGCCGCGGACGCCGACCCGGCGCGGACCGTCTCGTCGATCAGCCCGGGAATCGACACGGCGGCCTTATCGAGCGGCAGGACCCCGGCCTCCGCCCGGCTCAGCAGCAGCAGGTCGCCGACGAGCCGGAGCAGCCGTTCGGCGTTCCTGCGGATGATGCCCAGCGACTCAGTCGTCTCGTCCTCGAGCCGCTGCTCACCATCGAGGATCAGCTCGGTGAACGAGACGATCGAGGTGAGCGGGCTCCTGAGCTCATGCGACATGGTGGCCAGGAACTGGCTCTTGGCCTCATCGAGTTCCTGCAGCCTGACGTTCTGCCCGGCCAGCCGCTGCTGCGCCTTCTCGGCCGCGTCCCGGGCGCCGAGCTCGGCCTGGAGCAGCCGTTCCCGCTGCGCCTCCAGTGCCTTGCGCTCCGAGATGTCCCAGAACTGCCAGAGGTCGCCGCGGTACTCGCCCTCGGCGTAGACCGGCCAGTAGTCGCCTTCGATGGCCCGCCCGTCCGCGGCGCTGAGCTGCTCGCCCTCCGTCGGCTGCCGGCGCTCGCTGAGCCTGGCCGTCCAGCGCATGAACTCAGCCGGATCGGCGAAGGTGCCCTTGACCACGTTGGCCAGTTTCGCCGCCGAGGTCCCGGCCAGCTGGCTGCCCGGCGACGTGATCCCGAACAGGTCACAGAAGCTGGCGTTGACCTGGGCGATCTGGCCGTCCTCATCGCGCACCATGATCGCCGGGATCGCGTTCGCGATCAGGCTGTTGAGGCGCTCGGTCTGGTCGGCGAGGCTGCGCCGTGCCGCCCGCTCAGCGGCCAGCAGCCGTTCCCGGTCTTCCTCGGCCCGCTTGCGGGCGGTCACGTCGGTGAGGGCGGCCAGGAAGCCGGCCGGCAGGCCTTCCGAGGTCAGCAGCGGAACGGCCGAGGCGTGCACCCAGACCTCGCTGCCGGTAGCGGAGATCAGCCGGCAGTCGGTGCGCAGTTCGGTCCCCCTCGCCGCGGCGACCGCCCACTCGCGCTCCATCTGCACCGCGTCATCCGGGTGCAGCGCCGTCGACCAGCCGATCCCCAGGGCGTCCGCCTCGGTCATCCCGGTCAGCTCGCACCAGCGGTCGTTGGCGAAGGTGCACAGGCCGCCGGCGTCCAGCTGCACGATGCCGACCGGGGCCAGCCTGGCGAGGACGCGGAACCGTGCCTCGCTGTCGGTCAGCGCGGCGTGCGCATGCTCAAGTTCGGTGATGTCGCGCATGAAGCCGCAGAAGTGGACGACGCCGTCGACCGTAATCGGGACGGGGGTCAGCTCGACCATGCGCTCGGTACCGTCAGCCCGCATCGCCGGATACCGCAGGCTGCCGACATACACGCCGCGGTCACCCGACTCCAGGTAGCTCCGGACGCCGGCCTCGAATTCGGCGCGCTTGCGCTCGGGGAGCAGCAAGCCGGGCAGGCTGTTGCCCATCACGTCGCAGCGGCTCAGGCCGAACATCTGCTCCGCCGCCGGGTTGAATGTCACGATCCGGCCATCGGGGCCGGTCACGACGATCGCGTCCGGCGATCCCTCGATCAGTGCCGAGGTCAGGGCCTGGCGCTCGGCGAGTTTCGTCTTGGCGTTGGCATGCCGGATCTGGGCGGCGACGATCGCGGCGATGGCGTGCGCCATGGACCTGGTTTCCGCGGTCCAGCCTGATCCGTCTCCGATGAGCGCGACCGCGCACAGGCAGCGATCCTCCGGTGCCGAGTAGGCCATCAGGGCGCTCACGCGGGGCCCGCCTGCCTGCCCGGTCCAGTTGAGCGTCTCCTGGAACGACCTGCCGCGGTGGTCCTGGCCGGAGCGGGCCGCGGCGATCTCGCTGAGCTCGTCCATCAGCGCGGCGTCGCCGGCCGCGTCCGGCGGATGCGCCGCGAGGACGACCAGCGGCCGGGCCGCGGTCTGCTGCACGGCCAGCACGGCGCGGCAGCCGAGCGCGGCGCCGACGCGGCCGAGAACGGCCGGCAGCGCGTCAGCCGCATCGGCCGCGTCGTTGTCGCGCAGGAGCTGCCCGACGGCATACTCGACCAGGCCGGCCGGCTCGGCAGGCGGCATTTCGCCGCCCGCCGCCGGCCCGGCGGCTGCTCTAACCCGTGAAGCCCCCATGACGCCGCGATCTCACCTGCCCCCGTGACCTCGCGGTTCGCGTGATCCCCTACAGGTTCATCCTTACCCGGCCTGTAACGCCCGAATCAGGCCGCCGCCTCCCCCGCCGGGCCCGCCCGCAGCTCCGCCGGATCCGTCCCCGCCGCGGCCGGGTCCGTCCCCGGGTCTGGCGAGCCCGGCTGCGGCTCCGGCTCCGGCCAAGGTTCCGGCTCCGGTTCCAGCTCCAGCTCCAGCCAAGGTTCTGGCTCGGGCCAAAGTTCCGGCTCCAGTTCCGGCTCCGGTCAATGGCAGGAGCCGGGGGCGCTTGGGCGGGATTCCGTCGCCGGCCGATACCCCGCGCAGCCGCCGGACCAGCCAGGGCGTCGCATGCTCACGGGCCCACCTCGCATCGCTCCCTCGCGCCGTCAGCCAGGTCGCCGACCTGGACAGCGCCGACCTGGACAGCCAGGGGCCGGCCACCGGCCGGGCGGGCAGCGGCTCCCGCCAGTCCTCGCTGACCTCCGCGCCGATCACCTCACTGGCCAGCAGCGCCACCCGGCGGTGGCCGTCGGCGGCCAGGTGCAGCCGGTCCGGGCTCCACGCCCGGGGATCGGTCAGCATGCTCATCGTCCACAGGTCGCCGAGCTGGCAGCCGCGGCGGCTAGCGATCGCGCGCAAGTGCATGTTGAACGCGGCCACCTTGCCGCGGATCAGCCGCAGCACCGGGAAGGCGGACGGGTCGAATCCGGTGAACGCCAGCACCTGGCAGCCGGCCCCGCGCAGCTGCACGACGGCGTCGTCGAACTGCTGCGCGAGCACGTCAGGGTCGGTGCGGATCCATAGCAGGTCGTTGCCGCCGGCGAAGATGCTGACCAGGTCCGGGCGCAGCGCGATGGCCTGCGGTATCTGCTCGGCCGCTACCTCCCGGAGCCGTTTGCCCCGGACCGCGAGATTGGCGTAGCGGAAGGCCGGCTGGCCTGCCGCTAGCCGTTCAGCGAACCGGTCAGCCCAGCCCCGCAAGCTGGTGCCGTCATCGGACGGGTCGCCCATTCCCTCCGTGAAGCTGTCCCCCAGCGCCACGAAGGAGCCAATCCCTGCTCCCACTTAAGCTGCCCCCATGTCGGTCAGATCCTGCGGGGCAGCCGCTGGCGCCGGTGCAGTGCACCGCGGGGACCGCCCGCAAGCTGACCGCAGTGGACGCGCCGCACCGGCGGACTCCTCCGCGGCGGTGCCCGGGCCTCTCCCGCGTGTTCACGAGCGCAGCCGTCCTGATTACAGATAGTGTTGTATCCAACTACGGAACGTGCGGCCGAGCCCCAGCCGCTCTGCCGGCTCCCAGGGCTACGTCTGTGATGGGCTCACCTGGCTGGAGCAATCTGGCCGCTACCCGGCGTCCGTGACCCTGTCCGCGACCGGGCTGTCTGCGCGAGAACCGCGAGCGTGCCGCCTATTAACGCGGTGCGATCGGGGCCACCGTAAACGGATAGCGCCGCGCGAAGACCGCGACGGCGTCGTGCCTGATCGCCTCCCATAGCTTCCGGCTGACGTGGCGGTTGAGGCTGACCGCGCTCTGGCCGTCGAAAGTTAGGGTCCGCCGCACGGGCGCGGACACGAAGGTGCCCACCTAGCTGCCCAGCAGGCGCCGCCGGGCCCGGCGCTCCTTGGCCGCCCGCCGGGCCCGGTGACCGCCGGCTGCCTGGTCAGCCGGGCCCGGGTCGTCAGGCATCTCCCCTACAGCGGATTATCGCGGCGCGTACGGGGTCACCGTGAACGGATAGCGCCGCGCGAAGGCCGCGACCGCGTCATGCCTGACCGCCTGCCACATCTTGCGGCTGATGTAGGAGTTCAGGCTTACCGCGCTCTGGCCGTGGAGCGTGAAGGTCCGCGCTACCGGCGCGGACACGAATGTGCCGGACCTGCCGCCCAGCAGGTGCAGGTGCAGCGCGAGCGATTCAAGCGCGGAGTTGGTGAAGTTGCTGTCCACGCTCAGCGCCTTGGTGAAAGCGTTCAGGATGCTGAACCCGGCCGTCGGGTCGGTGAGCAGGTGCTCGGCCGCGATCTTGTCCAGGACCGCGCGCAGCAGTGCCTGCTGGCGCAGCACCCGGCCGTCCTCGCTGAGCGACGTCTGCCGCAGATAGTCGATGGCGGTGGCGCTGGTGAGGTGGTTGATGCCCGGATGGAAGACGACGCCGTCGCTGGTGGTCCACTCCGGCACGTCGACATTGACGCCGCCGAGCGGCCCGAGCGTCGATGCCAGCCCGTTGAAGTCAACCACCGAGTAGTGGTCGATGCGCACATTGGTCAGCTGCTCGACGGTCCGGATCAGCAGCGAGGGGCCGCCGAACGGCAGGGCATTCCACAGCTGGGTGACGCCGTGCCCGGGCACGTGCACTAAGGCATTGGGCGGAATGGAGACGATTGCCCCGGCTCGCCGGTCAGCGTCGATGTGCACCAGCGCGATCAGGCCGCTCTGGCCCTCGGGCGCGGTGGATGAACCATCCACCCCGCTGCCGCCGATGTGGGCGGGCACCGTCTCCGACCCGGTCAGCAGGATCGTCATGCTGCGCCTGCTCGCGGCCGGCATCACCGGCTGGTTGGCCGCATCAAGCCCGACGAACACGTTGGGGATCCGGTGGATGTTGCCGGCCAGGTGATTGACGAGCGCATAGCCGACCCCGGCGACCCCGGCGGCCAGCACGGCCACCGCTGCGCCCGACGCTAGCGCGATCCGCACGGCGCGCCGCTTACGCCTGCTCCGGCGCGGCTGCTGCGGCGGAGCGGGCGCAAGCCCGGCGCTCCACGGCGGCCCGCCGCCGGGTCCGGTGGACGCGGGCTGCTCGGGGCCCGCCTGGTCGGTCGAGCCCGGATCGTCAGACATCTCTTTGCCCCTCTTGGCCCGGCGCTGTCCGGTCCGCTGCCAGCCGGACAGCGGACGGCCGACGCTCCGACCGGCGGTTTCCTGTGCGCCTGCGCTCCGGCCTGTCCCCAGGCGTTCCCGAGCGAAGCCGCTCTAATTACAGCTAGTGTTCTACCCGACTACCGAGAGTAATGTACAGCGGCGCGGGAAAAAAAGCATCGGCATGGCGCCGGCAACTCAGAAGCCGGCCCGAACGGGGGTGCGCGCGGGTGAGCGACCAGGTGGTAAATGGCGGCTTTCCGGCCGCACCGGCCCGCCGGGCCATTTCGGCGCGGCGGACCTGGTACGTGAGCGTGGAGGCCGGCTACGACGCCACCGCGTGGCTTGCGGCATTGCTGGTAGCGGCCAAGACGACCGAAGACCTGCCTGGCGCGGGTGCCTGGGTCACCCGGTTATCGTGCTTGGCGCTCGCCGTCTGCCTGGCCTGCGCCGGATGCGGCCTGGCCGCCGGGCTGTACCGGGGCCGGTACCAGCGGGGCAGCCTGGACGAGGTCGCCGGGGTCAGCATCGCGGCGGGCCTGACCGCTCTGTGTGTCATCGCCGCCGGGCTGGTCCTGATACCCGGTCAGCATGCGCCGCTCGAGACCGCCGCGGGCGCCGGGACCATCGCCTTGCTGGCCATGCTCGGCGCGCGGTACGCGGCGTTCGCCGTCCGGCAGCGGGCACGGACGCCGGCCACGTCCGCGGAGAAGATCATCGTCTTCGGGGCCGGCAGCGCGGGCACCCAGCTGGTGCAGCAGCTGATCGGCCAGGACAACGCCGAGTACCGGCCGGTCGCGATGCTCGACGATGACCCGGCCAAGCGGCGGCTGCGGATCCGGGGCATCCCGGTGGTCGGTGACCGC
>JBEKIF010000103.1:0-11185 GCA_050011895.1 Streptosporangiaceae bacterium
GGACTCGCCGTATCGCGTGGCGAGTACCGCCAGCTCGCCCGCGTGCGCGGGCGTCAGCCACTCGACCGCGAACGGCCGCAGCAGCATGAGCGCGATGCCTGGATCCTCCAGCCGCGCGGCCGCACCTTCTGGAGATTGGGGTTCAGGCAATCCAGCTTTCGCCATGTCACGCGGGTCCCCCGGCACGCCACCCCATACGCCTGGGCATGAGCTGCCGGTTTCCTGGCATGCTGTTGTTCCCTGCACTTTTCAGATTCAGGTAAGCCATTAGACCCAGAGATTTCTCCTCTCATCTCTGCCCGCTGCGCGGGCGATACAACGCTGCGCCTCGCGGCGCAGCCTAGCCAGAGGGCGATGACCGAGGTGTCGACGCCGTTTTTCAAACTGGTAGGGAGCGGTTTACCAACCGTGTCGAACACCTCATGGCTAGCAGCGGCGAGATGGATCTTCTCGTCCTCCTTGGTGCGTCTTTGCCGTTGCCGCAGATGCATCAATGGGTCAAGCAGCGTTACCGAAGCTGATGCCACATCGTGGCGTCTGCCGCAATCCGATCCTCACACGACCATGCTGACCTGCGGCTTCTCGCCAAGCGCTGCATGCGGCCGTCGGCAAACATAGTCCCGGATCCCTTACGGCACCGTCCTCACGCTTTCCGGGGAATGATGCATCAGATGCAACTCCGCGCCTTTGGAGCGTCATGGCTGCGGAGTGCCGCAGTGTGTGCGGGGTGACGTGCTTCTTCCCGATCGACGGGCAGTCCTCGGCGGCGGTGGCGGCGTGCCTGGCGACGAGCCGCTCGACGGCGTCGCGGGAGAGCCGGCCGCCGGGCTGGGCGGGGAACAGCGGGCCGGCGGGGTCGGGGCTGAGCTCGGCGAGCCAGATCCGCATCACCTTGACGGTCTGGGTGGTGAGCGGGGTTGCCCGGTCCTTGCGGCCCTTGCCGTGGCAGCGGACGTGCGGCCCGGCGCCCAGGTGGATGTCCTGCCGGGCCAGGCCGGTGAGCTCGGAGACCCGCAGGCCGGTCTGGACGTCGAGCAGGAGCAGGGCGTGGTCGCGGCGTCCGTGCCAGGTCTCGCGGCCGGGGGAAGCGACCAGCGCGTCGATCTCCTCGGGGGTGAGGTAACTGACGATCGCCCGCTCGCGCCGCCTCGGCGGGATGGCCAGGACCTGGCTGATGACGGCGGCGTGCTCGGGTGCCTTCGGGGCGGCGTACTTGAACAGGGAGTGGATCGCGGCCAGGCGGGCATTGCGGGTGGCGCTGCCGTTGCCCCGCTGGTCTTCCAGGTGGTTCAGGAACGCGCCCACCAGGGCGGCGTCCAGGTCAGTGAGGCTGAGCTGGCTGGGTGGCTTGCCGGTCTGGTCGCGGGCGAAGGCGAGCAGTAGCCGGCAGGTGTCGCGGTAGGCGGCGACGGTGTTCGGGCTGGCCTTCTTCTGCCGGGCAAGCCGGTCAGTGAAGAACCCCTGCAGGACGGGAGCGAGGTCAGTCACGATGCCTCCCGCTCGTCCCGGCCGGCGGGCTCCAGCCTGGCGGCGGCCAGGGCGAGGAGCTCCGGGACGGCCGAGAGGTACCAGTAAGTGGACTTCGGGTCTATGTGTCCCAGCCAGGTGGACAGGACCGGGAGCCGGGCCTGGACGTCGCCGCCGTCGCGATACCAGTCCAGCAGTGTTGCGACCGTGAAGACGTGCCTCAGGTCGTGCAGCCGCGGGGCCCGCTGCCCGGGAGGCGCCTTGATCCCTGCCGCCGTGACCAGCTGCGCGAACGTCTTGGGGGTGTTGCGGCTGTCCAGCGGCCGGCCCAGGCTGTTGACCAGGAACGTGTCCGCCGCCGGCTCGGGGAACGCCTCGTGGCGGGCCCGCTCATAGGCGCGCAGGGCGGCGGCCGCAGTCGGGTGCAGGAACACCATGCGGGACTTGCCGAACTTGGAGTCCTCGATCACGATCGTCTCCTCGTTCAGGTCGACGTCGCCGCAGCGCATGCGGCAGGCTTCGCCCTGCCGCATGCCGGTCACGGCCAGCAGGCCGATGAGCGTCCGCCATGTCACCGCCCGGAACGCAGGCCGGAGCGTCCTGGCCGCGGTCATCAGGGCGGTGACCTCCTGCGCGGAGTAGAGGTAGGGCGCGATCCGCCACTGGCGGCGGTCCAGCACGTCCTCGGGCGGGACCTCGGCGGCCGGGTCCAGCGGCTGCAGGTGGCGGGCGAAGATCCGCACCACGTCAAGGCGGCGGGCGTGGTAGGCCTCGTGGTCGCTGCCCCTCACGGTCGAGGTCGCCCATTCCACCGCCATATCCGTGGTCACCGTCGTGGTGCCGCGCTCCTCGCAGAACCGGACGAAGCTCATCAGCCGCGGCCCCCAGCTCTCCAGCCTGAAGCCCAGTGCCCTGCGCATGGCCAGGTACTCCTCGGCCCTGGCCCGCAGCGCGCTCATTGGCCGGCTCCCGGCCAGCGCCGGGCCAGCGGGCGAAGCGCGTTCTGGTCGACCTTGGCATAGATCGAGGTCGACAGCACGCTGCGGTGCCGCAGCACCTGCCCGACCTCGGGCAGCGATGCCCCGGCCCGCAGCATCTCGGTCGCCAGCGCGTGCCGGAACCGGTGGGTTCCCCGCCGCTCCAGGCCGGCCCGCTCGCATGCCCTGCCCATGACGGCCCGGACCGACTCCGGCGTCAGCGGCCGGTAGGGCCGCCGGACCGTCACGAACACCGACCGCGGCCCGCACTTCGGCCGCCCGTGCTCCAGCCAGGCGGCAAGTGCCTCCCCGGCCGGGGCCGGCAGCGGGAGCCGCTCCGTCCTGCTGCCCTTGCCGGTGACCGCGATCTCGCCGGCCCGCCAGTCGATGTCGCCAAGCTGCAGGCCGGCGGCCTCGGCACCCCGCAGGCCGAGCCGGGCCAGCAGCGACAGGACCGCGTAATCCCGCAGCCCGACCGCCGTGCCCCGCTCGCAGCCGGCCAGCAGCCGCTCGATCTCCGCCGCTTTCAGGCCCCGGGGCAGCGAGGTCATCTGCCACGACGCGACCGCGGGAACCGCCCCCGCCAGCGGGACCGCTGTCCGCCCGGTCGCCTGGGCGAACCGCAGGAACGCCCGCAGCGACGTCACCATAGCCTTCGCCGACCACGTGTTACGGCCCTGCGCCCACTCCACCATGAACGCGGTCACCTTGCCCGCGTCCAAGGCGCCGACCGCGCCAGCCCCGCCGATCCCGGCCAGGAACGCCTTCGACTGCTTCGAGTAGCAGCGCACCGACACCGGCGACAGGCCCCGCTCCCGGTCCAGCCAGCCGCGGAACTCCGCCAGCAGCACCACGTCCGGCTGCACGCAGCCTGAACCCGCGTCCGTCTCCATGATCATCTCCCGTCTGGAGGAACACTGACCAATCCAGACAGGCAGACCACCGCCCAGCTCCACAGGATTATGCCGAAACCAGGAAGCCGCTCACCACCCTGACCAGGGACTCCATGGCCAGCATCGGCATAACCCGGTCCTCGGCATAAGCCGACTTATGCCGAGGGCGGCATAAGTCCGCGTAGCGGACGAGACGGTAGTTGCCCTGGCCCCGGTGGCGGCGGACGGCCCGCTGGCCTTGGGTGCTACCCGGGCCGCCGGGGGTCTGGGCGATGAACTCGTCCAGCACCGACAGGGCCAGGTTGGCCAGCACGGGGGAGAGCACGCCCCCAACGCAATGGGCAACTTCTGCTTTGAGGTGACGCTGAGTTACCGGCGGCTGGAACGGCCGAGGCGTGCGCGGTGACGTGCCGGGAGGAGCGTGACGGCGCGGGCGGGTTGTCAGCGGGCGGCGGGATCGTGCCGTGCGCGGCGGCGGCGTTCGGCGCCGGTGGTCCCCGACGCGCGGCCGCCCCGGGCGCGGTAGGCCCGCTGGCGGCAGGCCGGCGAGCAGTAGGCCATCGGCCGGCCAGCGCCCGGAAGCGGGCGTGGCAGCCGCTGGCCGCATCCGGCGCATTCTCTCATGCCGGATATCGTAACGCGCCATGGTGGGAGATCCCGGGGTCTGATGCCTTGCCGGGCCCGCGGGTGCGCTGGCTCGGGGCGGCCCGGGCGTGTCACTGGCCATCCGCGACATTTCAGGTAGTACGTTAATGGCATGCCTGGGCGTGGTCGTGCTGGCGGCGGTGAGCGTGCCGAGCGGATCAACGCGGCCGCGGAGCTGGCGGCGGCCGGCGTGCCGGCGGCGGAGGCCGCGCGGCTGCTGGCCGCGCGGTTCGGCTGCTCGCACCGGCAGGCCCGCCGGTACGCGGACCAGGCGGCGGCGTCGGGCCCGGTGGCGGTTCCCGAGCCGGCCGCGGTGTTCACGGTCAAGCTGCCGGTGCGGCTGGCTGCTGCTGTCCGCGAGCATGCCGCGGCGTCGGGGCGGACGATCTCCGCCGTCGTGGCCCAGGCGCTGGAGGAGTTCCTGGAGCGGGGCCGCAGAAACAATCCCCGCAGGTGAACGACCGGGCAGTCGAGACGGATTACGTCTTCGGCCGCCACGCGGCCACGGATCTGTCGGTGGCCTACGCCATTCTCGTACCGCAGCGGCGGGCCCGTATCCGGGCCGGCCAGGAAGGACGGCCGCCCCGTGACCAGCGCGGCGATCTACGCCCGGGTGTCGAGCGCCCGGCAGAAGAAAGACGAGACGATCGGGTCGCAGACAGCGGCATTGCGGGACCATGCCAGGCAGCTGGGGGCTGAGCTGCCTGAGGAGTGGGTGTTCGAGGACGAGGGGCACTCGGGGGCGACGCTGGTACGGCCCGCGCTGGAGCGACTGCGGGATGTGGTGGCCGGGGCCGGCGTCGATGTGGTGCTGTGCTACTCGCCGGACCGGCTCGCCCGCAAGTTCGCCTACCAGGCGCTGCTGATCGAGGAGTTCGCCCGCGCCGGGACCCGCGTGGAGTTCATCAAGGGCCCGCGCGGGGACAGCCCCGAGGACCAGCTGATGGTGCAGTTCCAGGGCATGTTCGCCGAGTATGAGAAGGCCCAGCTGATGGAACGGTACCGGCGCGGCAAGGCCTACCGGGCCCGGTCCGGGTCGGTGAACGTGCTGGGCGGTGCCCCGTTCGGCTACCACTACCTCACCAAGACCCCCGGCAGCGGAGCTGGTTACCAGATCGCCGAGCATGAGGCGGCCCTGGTCGCCGAGATGTTCCGCCGCTACGCCGACGACGGCGCCTCCATCGCCGACCTGGCCCGCTGGCTCACTAGCGAGAACGTCCCCACCCGCACCGGCAAGCCCCGCTGGGACCGGTCGGTGATCTGGGGCATGCTGCGCAACCCGGCCTACGCGGGCACCGCGGTCTTCGGCAAGACCATGGCCGTGCAGGAATCGCCGGGCCTGAACCGGCGGGCGCGGCTGGAGGGCCGCACCACGCCGCGGGCGTCCAAGACCGCTGACCGGCCCCGCGGGGAGTGGATCAAGATCCCCGTCCCCGCCATCGTGACCGCCGAGACGTTCGAGCGGGCCGCCCGGCGCCTTGAGGACAACAAGCGGTTCGCTTCCCGCAACAGCAAGGTCCCCTCCCTGCTCCAGGGCCTGGCGGCGTGCTCGGCCTGCGGGTACGGCTACTACCGCACCTCGACCCGCACCACCAATAAGAAGATCTACTACTACCGGTGCCTCGGCTCCGACGACTACCGCTACCAGGGCGGGCGGGTCTGCGGCAACCAGCCGGTCCGCGCCGACTACCTCGACACTGTCGTCTGGGACCACATCACGCACCTGCTCGCCGACCCCGCGCTGATCCGCGCCGAGATCAGCAAGCGCCTGGAGCAGGCCCGCACCGCCGATCCGGCCACCAGGCAGCGCAAACGGCTGGAACTCGCCCTGGCCAAAGCCACCACCGCGATCACCCGCATGATCGAGGCGTTCCAGGAGGAGCTGATCACCATCGATGAGCTGCGAGCCCGGATGCCAGACCTGCGTGCCCGCGAGAACAACCTGCGTGGCCAGCTCGATGCCCTGGACACCCAGCTCGCCGATCAGGAGTCCTACCTCAAACTCGCTGATGACCTCGAAGGATTCCTCACCCAGCTGCGAGCCAGCACCACCGGCGCCAGCGTCCCAGAGCGCCAGCGCGTCCTGCGGCTCCTCGTCAAAGACATCCTCATCAGCCCGGAGAAAATCACCATCCGGCACCGCATCCCCATCCGCGAGCGAACCAGCCACAGCCACAGCAACCAGGAACACACACCTGATACGGAGGGTGACCAATCGGCAAGTTGCCCATTGCGTTGGGGGCGTGAGAATCCCGCCCTGCGGCACTCCGGCGTTGTTATCGCGCAGCGTCCCGTCCTGGCCGAGGATCCCGGCCTTCAGGAACGCCTTGACGAGGGCCAGGACGCGCTTGTCCGCGATTCTCTTGCGCAGCCGGTCCATCAGGGCCGGGTGCGAGATCTCGTCGAAGCATGCCGTGATGTCGCCCTCGACGATCCACTCATATGAGCGGGCCGCCAGATACCGGGCCTCGGCGATCGCGTCATGAGCCCGCCGCCGGGGGCGGAAGCCGTAACTGCACGGCAGGAAACCCGCCTCCAGGATCGGCTCGAGCACCAGGGTCAAGGACGCCTGGACCACCCGGTCGGTGATGGTCGCGATCCCCAGGCGGCGCTGTTTGCCGCCTGCTTTGGGGATCATCCGCTCCCGCACCGCTACCGGACGGAAACTGCGGTCCTTCAAACTCGCCCGCAGCTGGCCGAGGAACTCCCCGGCTCCCACGACGACCTCCACGTAGTAGGCGCTGTGCCCGTCCACGCCAGCCGTCTTGGCGCCCTTGTTGTGCCGCACCCGATCCCACGCCACAAGCAAGAACGCGGGATCGGCGACAAGGTTGAACACATCGTCGAACCGGCGATGAGGATCATCCCGGGCCCAACGGTGCAGCTTCGCCTGGATCTCCAGTACCCGGCGGCCCGCCTCATACGTGGCGGCCGCCAGCTCGTCGGTATTCACCAACGTCCTCCCGGCATTCCAGAAACTCCGCTACGGACTTACTGGCCCCCTTCGCCATGTACGTGCCTCTCGCACGCCCGGACTACTACGAGGCCTCCGCCCCACCCAGCGGCCCACAGCCGGCAACGAGCCTGCCCGCCACCAGACCGGCTGCCTGGCGCTAGGGCGACCGCGGATGGTTCCCACGTTCACCACAACATCGATCGGCCAGACCGGCGCTCAGCTATACCCCGGCAGCATCGCCACGCCTACGCCGTAGACCTTCAACGTGGCCTCCCCACCGTCTGCTGCACACGGCCTCGGAGTTGACCCCCGGCAAAACAACCGGCGGTCACGCACTGCGCCCCGGCCCCTATCCACCAGATTTGAGCCGGCACTCGTTACGAGGCTTCAACCACTGATTCACTCGCGTTACGCACACTGGCCTTGCTAGCCGAACCCGCACCGTCTGGCAGTACCAGCACGTCCCGGCATTGTCGGGGCTGCTTCCCGTCCTCCCCGGCGTTCCCCGGATCAGACTGCCCCCAGCTTCAATCAGGCCGCTACGACGACCCAAAAGGAAGGGCCTTTCACCCCTCTCGACATTCCGGCGCCTCGTGGCGCACACAGCAGCGAAATACAGCAACCGGCCTGGATTCCGGAGGACTCATGGAGACGTCCTGAGACGGTGACCTGCACAGATGGACTGCGGTGGACGTGTTGCCGCTGTATGGCATGCAAGTGCCACTAGCGAACGACTATTTCCACGGCGCCGTCGAAGTACTCGGTGACCAGCAGGTACTCCCGCTCAGGGGTGATCTCCACGATGCCGTAGGGCCGGGCGACGGCGATCCCGACGTCCTGCAGCCCAGGGCATAGTCCTAGTACTCGGCCAGGCGCCGCACGGTCTGGAATGGGTGCTCGTCCTCCAGGGAGCCATAGAGGATCGTCCGCCACAGCTTGTACCAGCGGTCGGCGCGGACGTGGCCCTTGGTGTAGAGCTGTCGTGATTCACCCCCCGCCGGGGACGCCAGCGCCTGCGTGGCGTGATTATCTGGCATTAGCACCAGCGGAGCCACCGGTGGTGCGTACCGGCCAGCGAGCATCGCCCGCTGCGGCCCGGAGGGAGCGGCTATGACGGTGACAACCCGACGGCGTCCAGCGCAGACCGGGACGGCTGAGCATCTGAGCCGCGCGGACCGAACGGCCCGGGGCAAGGACGCCCGGGCGGTGGCCCCGCTGGAGTCGCATGCCGAGTTCACCCCTGGCGGGTCACGGGATCCGGTGGGGCTGCTGCTGAGCCAGGCGGCGTCGCGGGTGCCGGAGCTGATGCCGGTCCGGCACGGGCGGATGCTGGTGTCGCCGTTCACCTTCTACCGGGGCGCTGCGCTGCCGATGGCGGCGGACCTGGCCACCACCCCCGCCTCGGGACTGCGGGTGCAGCTGTGCGGCGATGCGCACCTGTCGAATTTCGGGGCGTTCGCCTCGCCGGAACGGCGCCTGGTCTTCGACGTCAACGACTTCGATGAGACCCTGCCGGGCCCGTTCGAGTGGGATGTCAAGCGGCTGGCCGCGAGCCTGGCCGTAGCGGGACGGGACAACGGGTTCCCCGCCAAGGCCCGCCGCCAGATCGCCCTGGCGGCGGCCGAGGCCTACCGCACGGCGATGCGCGGCTTCGCCCAGCAGCCCCTGCTGGACGTCTGGTACGCGCATCTGGACATCGAGCCGGCCCTCGCCGAGTTCCGGTCCCAGGTCAAGGCGAAAAGGCTCAAGGCCGCCGAGGCGCTGCTGGCCAAGGCCCACACCAGCGACAGCACGAAAGCGCTGGCCAAGCTGACCACCGTGGTCGACGGCCAGCGGCGGATCATCAGCGACCCGCCGATGATCGTCCCCGTCGAAGAGGTCTTCGCCGACCTGCAGGCCGACGCCCTGTACGAACTCCTCCACGTCGTGCTCGGCAAGTACGGGCGCACCCTGCAATCCGACCGCCGCCACCTGCTCGAGCAGTTCACGATGGTCCAGGTGGCCCGCAAGGTCGTCGGGGTCGGCAGCGTCGGCACCCGCGCCTGGATCGTGCTGATGGACGCCGCCGACGGGGTCGAGCCGCTGTTCCTGCAGGCCAAGGAGGCCCAGCCCTCGGTCCTGGCGGAGTACTGCGGCCGCAGCCGGTACACCAACCAGGGCGAGCGCGTCGTCGCCGGGCAGCACCTGATGCAGGCCCAAAGCGACATCTTCCTCGGCTGGACCCGCGTCCCCGCCCCCGACGGGGTGGACCGCGACTTTTACGTCCGCCAGCTGAAGGACTGGAAATTCTCCGTGCCGATCGAGCAGATGCTCCCCGTCGGCATGACCATCTACGCCCGCCTGTGCGGATGGACCCTGGCAAGGGCGCACGCCCGCTCCGGCGACCGCATCGCCCTAGCCGCCTACCTCGGCGGCTCCGGCAAGTTCGACCAGGCGATCGCCGACTTCGCCGAAACCTACGCCGACCAGAACGAACTCGACTACGCCGCGCTCCAGGGCGCGGTGAAGGACGGCAAGGCTGAAGCCACCACCGAAATCTAAAGACAGCACCCAGGTCTGTTCTCCGTTCCAGGAAGCGCCCACATCCGCGACGACGCGAGCCCGCATGACGACGTGAGCCCGCATAGTGAAGCAGCCGCGAAGACCGGTGACGGCTGGACCGGCCCAAACGGACGCCCACCAGCCTGGACGAACGCCCTTGCCCTCCCGTGGACCGAACAGACTCAGACGGCTTCGAATGATGCGGAGCCCGCCTCCTGATCCCGGGGGTTCGTGGCGCGAGCGCCAGCTGGACCTGGGATGGAGGCTGGGCCTGTTTGCCGTGCGCTGCGGAACCCGCTGCGGGGCCAGCGCTTCTATTTCTTCGGTGTCGGCTGGTCAGGGCGAGATAGCTTAAATCTGGCGGCTATGAGGACGCGGCGGAGCTTGGCAGTCATGTCGGCGGTGGCGGCGCGGTCTTGGTCTTGTACCAGGGGGCGGCGGCGCGGCGGTCCTCGATGTCGGCGGGGTCGTGGCCGGCGATGGCATACCGGGTGACCGCGATGGCCTGGCAGGCGAGCTGGAACGGGACGGTGCGGCGGACCGCGTTCGCGGTGCGGTTGCGGGCCTGCCCGGCGCCGAATTCCTGCTTGGCGTCTTCTATCGCGACCTCGATGGCCCATCTCGCGGCGTACTTTCGATGACCTGGGCGGGGCCGGCGTGTGCGTCGGTGGTGACCAGGGCCAGGTCGTAGCCGGACGCCGACCGGTCGCGGACGAGGATCACCTGGACGGGGAAGGTACTGAAGACGGAGTACCACAGGCAGGTGACGGCGGCAGCGCGCACGGTCTCGGTCTTGCCGTAGCGGGTGACGGTGACCCGCGCGAACGCGGCGGTGGCGGCGAGGGCGGCCAGTTTCGGGAGCCGGTCCCCGCGCAGCCGGGGTCGGCCGCGCTTCCCGGTTCGCTCCGGGGGGAGGCCGTGCAGGGCGGCGTCTTTCCGCATCCGGGTGGTCCAGGTGACCTGCTTCCCGAGCTTCTTCAGCTCCTCGCCGGCGTAGGCGGAATCGGCGGTAACGTGGATGCCGCGGCCGGGTAGCGCGTCAGCGAGCCGTTGGGCCATGCGGCGGGCCAGCCACAGCCGCGAGGATGAGCTCGTGCCCTTGACCACGAGTTTCGCCAGCACGGGCAGCGCGACGGGCCGGAGCAGAACGGCAGCAACGCCCGATCACCCGGGGTGAACCGCACCCTGTGCGGACCGACCTGCCGCTGCAGGACCGAGAGCTGGTGCCGCAGCACGAGGATCTCCGCGTCTTTGTCCCGGCTGCTCACCGGCAGCGGTCGCAGCAACGCGAACACGTTCGCCACACCGAGATAGGCCAGTCGCGGCAGCACGGTCGATCACCATGCCACAGCGTTCCCCTGTAGGACGAGCGGCCCACCGGCCGCCATCGCGCGCAGCATCGGTCTCACCCATGCATCGGCTCCCACCAGCATGGATGAGGTTTTCGGCAGGAGCAAGGGTGGTTATGTGCGCCGGTGAGGGTCTGGGGGCGGGCACGACGACCGGAACTTAAGGCGCGGCCTAGTCGAGCCACTGGAATTTCTCGGTGCGTGGCATGCTCAGGATGATCTCGGCAAGCTCGCTGGGGGGCTGGATGAGGCGCCGTTCGGTGAGTGAGAGCCAGGCACCGATCGAGGTCACAGTTGCGACGAGGTGATCGCCCGTCCGGATGGTCTGAGTGAACTGCCATCGGGAACCGTCGCGTC
>JBEKIF010000104.1:0-11073 GCA_050011895.1 Streptosporangiaceae bacterium
ACAGGGACCAGCACCGACATGGTCCGCCGTGCCCTGGTCGACACCATCGTGCGGTGGGGACTCGACGTGGCTGACCTGCGGGCCTCGTTCCAGGTTCTTGCCGGCGACGTGCATCCCGCCCCGCTCGTCACCTGGGACGACTGGCGGGCGAGGTCGCGAGGGACGGACAGCGCGTGGGCCAGGCAGATCCTGGTCCTGCTTGACCGGGCCGGCGTGGACATGTCGTTCGCGCTGCGGCACGGCGAGGCGATCTCACGGTTCCTCGACGGCGTCCAGTTGGTCGACGATCTGGCCGACCTGCCCGAGGATCTCGGCCAGCGGACACTCACGATCCCGGCCGAGGTCCTCGACCGCTTTCCCGGTGCCGCCGAGGACCTGCCCCAGCGACGGTGGACGATGCCTGTGCAAGGCGTACTGGCCCACTTGGTCAGCCTGGCCCGGCACTGGGTGGACCAGCCCAGCCTCGGCGTCGGATGGCACCCGGGGCCGGCCATCCTGTTCGCGACCACGAGGCGCGTGTTCCTGGCCCGGCTCGACGCGGTCGCCGCAGCCGGGCCCGGCCTGCTGTACGCCTCACCCGAGCCTGGGCGGATCACCGGGTGGCGGCTCCTCGCGCCTGCCCGGATCAGGATCGCCCTGGCCTGGAACCTGACGGCGCTCAGCGGTCCGCCTGCGGCCCGGCCCCTGCCAGCCCCGCCCAGACCCGCCGGTCCGCCGCGTGGCCAGGTCCTGCCCGCACGGCTGCGCGCGGACGGCGTCCGGGCCCCCCAGATCGCCGCCGACCGGATACCGCGGCACGTCGCGATCATCATGGACGGCAACGGCCGCTGGGCCCAGCAGCGCGGCCTGCCTCGTCCCGAGGGGCACCGCGCCGGGATCGAGGCCGTGCACGACGTTGTCCACGGTGCCCTGGAGATCGGGCTGTCCCACCTCACCCTTTACGCCTTCTCGACCGAGAACTGGAAGCGGGACGCCGGCGAGGTCACCCGGCTGTTCGCAATGCTCGACGAGGAACTGCGCTCGGCCCCCTACCTCGACTACGGAGTCCGGTTCCGCTGGCTGGGCTACCCTGACCGGCTGCCGTGGGAGCTTGTGCAGACCTTGCGGCGCAACGAGACCGCCAGCCGGGACCAGCGCACCCTGACACTCACGCTGTGCGTGAACTATGGCGGCCGCGCCGAGATCCTGCACGGGGCCGCCGCAGTCGCACGCAGCGTCCTGGCGGGCGACCTCGACCCCGAGCAGATCACAGAGGGCGAGTTCGCGCGCCGCCTCCCGCTGCCCGACCTGCCCGACGTGGACCTGCTGTGGCGGACCGGCGCCGAGCAGCGTACGTCCAACTTTCTCCCCTGGCACTCCACGTACGCCGAACTGTTCTTCACCACCAGCCTCTGGCCAGACGTCGACCGCCGCGACCTGTGGGACGCCCTCGCCGAGTACGCGCGACGGCGACGCCGTTACGGCACGGCCACTGGCTGACCTCAGCGCGAACGTTGGGGTGCCCTTGCTCATCAAGACGTTGTGGGGGGTATGTCAACTCAATTACAGTCCCCATCAGGAAGTTACGGGCTGCTTGTGCCGTCCACGCGCCGTCGAGGTTCGCGGTCATGCCGGCCAGGTGGACGCGGCGGGTGCCATGCTCGATGACGATCAAGGCGTAAAGGCGCCGCAGCAGCACGGTGTCCACATGGACGAAATCGGCTGCAAGGATCCTGGCGGGCCTGCGCGGCAGGAATTTTTCCAGGTTGGGCACGTGCGGCGCGGTGCTGGATCGATCCCGGCGGCGTGCGGGATCTGCCATACCGTGGAGGCAGCGATCGGGTGGCCGAGATTGACGAGCTCGCTCTGCACGCGCCGATGGCCCCGCGCTGGGTTGCCCGCTGCGATGCGGATCACGAGCTTGCGGATCGCGGCTGCCGTGGGCGGCCGTCCGGGACGCCGCCGGTTCGTGTAGTCCCATTTGCGGTGACCAGTCGCCGGTTCCAGGCGAGCAGGGTCGCGGGGGTCACGGCGAACACCCTCGTCCCACCGGCGCCGGGGGATCGGCCGGGAGACTGCGGGGAGCCACAGCCTGTCGGCCGGCTGGTAGCGGACCCGGCTGGTGTGGCGGCGCAGTACTCCGTTCTCGTGCCGGAGCACCAGCAGTTCGGCAGCTTTGGACGCCTCACGCTGGGCAGCACCATCAGGCAGCTGAGCAGGCAACGCACGAGCCGGTAGCCGACCGAGAAGATCACTCAGGGATGATCTCAGCTCGGAAGACTCCACCAGCCAGGCCAGATCGAGTAACCGAGGCCTACATGGTCGGCACGCTACTGAACAGCGCGGCGAAGTCGATCGCGAGCCCCGCCGCCTTGCTGATGGCCTCCTCGACCACCTGGTCGGCGTTGCACTCCTATTCTTCGGCCTGTTGGCAGCTTGCCCAGCGTCTATCTACCGCACATTCAGCCGGCAACGTCCCACTGCGGTCAACCTGGGGGTGCTGCTGGCGGGTCAGGGGGACGCGGACGGCGCGAAGGCGGCCTACCAGCAGGCCATCGACTCCGGGCACGCCGACCAGGCGCGGATGGCCGCATTCAACCTGAGGGTGCGTTATCTTGTCGGCTGCGCGGCGCTGCCACCCGACGTCGGCCGCCGCTTCGCCATCGGCGGTCAGGATGTCCTCACCTACGCGGAGATGATGCGCCGGTACTCCGGTGTGGCCGGGCTGCGGCCGCGCGTACTTCTTCCGGTGCCGCTGCTCACGCCTCGGCTCTCCTCGCTGGGGGTCGGGCTGGTGACGCCGGTGCCGGCCGGGCCTGGCCAGGCCGCTGGTTGAATCGCTCAGGAATGAGGTCGTCTCCTCCGAGCGCGACATCGCCGGGTACGTCCCGGACCTGCCCGAGGGCCTGCTGCCCGTTGACCGTGCCATCGCTCTGGCCCTGCGGCACACCCGCGAGGGCGCAGTGTCCACCCGCTGGTCATCTGCCGGTACACCCGGCGCTCCCAGCGACCCGCTGCCCAGCGACCCGTCGTGGGCCGGCGGCTCGCTTTATGTGGACGCGCGCATCAGCGTCGTCCGCGCTTCGCCGGCGGCACTGTGGCGGGTTATCGAGGGCATCGGCGGTGAGGCCGGGTGGTATTCGGGTGAGGAAAGGGGCCGCTGCGGGGGCGGCTTCCCGCCGGTATCAAGGGGGTGCTGGGTCGTGATGCTGGGCGAATCCGCGGATTCACCGCACCGTGAGCTGCGCTCCGGGTCGAGCCGTGCGCTGAGGGCCGAGGTGGGTGACATGCTGATCACCGGCGCCGGCGGCCTGGCCGGAATCCCGCCTCGGCGAGATCGTCGCGGTGACTGGCCCAGACGGATCGCCTCCGTGCCGGGTGCGCTGGCTGGCTGGGAATACGAGTCGGTGATCTTCCCCGGGCCGGGTGCTCGGGCCGGAAAGGGTCACTGGGCTTGAATGCTGGGCCACCGGCGCCGGGTGGTCTGCCGCCTGGTCACTCGCCGGTGCGAGACCTGCCACAATCAGCATCGGCCTCACCGCTCCGTGCACGCAGCCGCGCTGCTGAACCGCTACCCCAGCCGGTCGCTCTCGGCCGGTACCGCGTCCGGAACAGATTCACGCCGTGGCACGATCGGCGGATACCGCATGGTTGCATGACGTGGACGGGGTTTTCGGCACGCCAGGTTCCCAGGGTCTAGGGTCACGGGCATGCGGGTATTCCGCCCTCTGGGCCGTGCGGGGGGTATCTGATTGGATCATGTGGCAACTGTGAGAGGAGTGATGTCATGGCCAAGCTGCCGCGCCCTCAGGCACCTGCCGTGGTCCAGGCCATGTTCCCGGATCTGTTCGAATGGCTGGAGTCGCCATGGACGGTCCCGTTGCCGTTTACGGCGGCCCAGACGTTCCGGGTCGAGGAAGTGGCCCGGGATGACCGTTATGTAATCCGGGCCGAGCTTCCCGGCCTGGACCCGGAGACGGACATCGAGGTCACCGTCAGCGGCAGGGTCGTGACGATTCATGCCAAGCGTCGCCAGGAAGACAAGGACCCGTATCGCTCAGAATTCCGTTACGGTTCGGTCACCCGGTGGGTCAGGCTTCCGGCCAAGGTGGACGCAACGGACGTCACCGCCCGCTACGAGAAGGGAATCCTTGAGGTCAGTGTCCCGGTGGGCGAGGCGAAGCCGGAAGGCGGCCGGGTCGCGATCGAGAAGGCCGATTGACGTCTGGGCACTAGCAGCCGGGACGGCGGAACGGCTGGCCGTGCCCTGTGCGAACGGATATTCGATGGGGGCAGTGACGTTTTCGGCGGATCCGGTGCTGGGCGGGGTTGATCTGGGGTGGCGGGCGTCGGTCTGAGCGGGTGCGAGCTGGCCGAGGGCCCGGTGGTGCCGGGCGGTGTTGTGGTGCTGCAGGTATTCACGTAGCGCCTGGCGCAGGTGGTGCTCACTGACGATCGGCAGCTGGCCGGAGAGCTCGCGGCGCGAGTGCCTGTCATCGGTTCGCAGATGGCGTTCGTTTTGGGCGCCAGCAGCCGTCTCCGCACCGTCTCGCCCGCGCCGCCTCCGCCGCCCGTCTCCGCACCGGCTCACCCTTGAGGGGTGGTCCAGGCCCGCATACCGCAGCGATACTTATCTTGTGGACCAGTTGGGGCGTCGGCGCCCGGTGAACGGCCGGCTGGGGCCGAGCGTGGAGGCGTTGGCCCAGGCCGTCGTGGAGCGTGCGGTCGAGCTTGTGGTTTCCGCGCTGGATGTGAATGCGCTGCTGGACGAGATCGATCTGAACGCCGTGCTGGACCAGGTCGACATCAACCGGGTACTGGACCGGATCGACCTGAATGGCATCGTCGAGCGCATCGACATCGACGCGCTGGTCGAGCAGACCGACCTCGGTGGCATCATCGCCAGCTCCACCAGCGGGGTCGCGAGCGATGCGCTCGACGTGGTCCGCAGCCAGACCGTCGGGCTGGATGAGTTCATCGCCCGCTGGATAGGGCGGCTCCGCCGCCGCCCATACACCGGCCCGTCCGGCCCGCCTGACGGGCTGCGGGCCACGGCAGGGCCATGACTGCGCGCGCGGGCGAGGCCAGGCCCTCCGGGCCCCTGGTCATCCGGGAGAGCCTGCAAGGGAAGTACGCGGGTTTCGCGTCGCGTTTTACCGCTTTCGCTGTGGACGTGGGGGTCAGTCTCGGCGTGTTCATGCTCGCCCTTGCCGCCGTCTCGTTCGCGGCGAGGGTGCTGACCGGCAAGGACATCGCCTGGAACAGGGGCGACATCTGGGTGGTCATCGCGTATGCGGTCTGGGGGTTCATCTACTTCGCCTATTCCTGGGCCGCGAGCGGCAGGACCGCCGGCATGGCGCTGTTCGGCGTGCGGGTCGTGCGAGACGATGGCACCGATGCAAGCGGGCGCCGGGCGGTCGTGCGCACGCTGGCACTGCCGTTGAGCTTCCTGTTCCTGGGCCTGGGGTTCGCCGGCATCCTGCTGGGCGGCCGGCGCCGGGCACTGCATGACGTCATCGCCGGGACGGCGGTCATCTACTCCTGGGACGCGCGGGCGGCGCGGCTGCGGTTCCTGTCCCGGGGCTGATCCCGCTGCAGCATCCTGCGGGTGCCGGTTCTTAATCCGGCCTGGTCAGGCGGCGTGCCGTACTCGTGAAGGGTTCCGGCTAGCCGGTCTTGCCGGCGGATCTGCATGCGCGTGATCTGGCCTGGTTCCTAGCACCACCGGCCGGAGCCGAACAGCAGCTCGGAGAGATGCAGTCACGGTTGCTGTCTGTAACGCAGTGTTACGGCATCCGAGCGATCCCGAGGTAGTCGGCGGCGCATAACGAACTCTGAGCGCATTCAAGCCGTTCTGTGGCGAGCGGCGGCGTGCAGATCATTCGTTTCTGGCTTTAGCGCCAGCGGTGCTATCGAGCACAACGCCCGGGTGACCGGCGGAGCCTTGTCTTGTGAGTGCATCCAGGGCACCGACGTGCGCCTGCACGTTGGCGTCTCCTGCCAGTGCCCGCTGGGCGACGAACCCCAGGGTTATCGACTGGAGCAGCTGCGCTACCCCCTCAGGGTCGGCGCCTGGGTCGAACGTCCCGGCCGCCTGCCACCGTCGCACCGTGTCAGCGAACAGTTCGCGCTGACTGCGGTAGCCGGCGCCGATGGTCGCCTTGAGTCCAGGGTCGCTCTGGGAGTGGCTCCAGCCGTGCAGGGCGACGAGCAGGCGATCGATGCCGTCATGCTTGTCCTGGCCGAAGTCCGCGACGGCGCGCAGTAGCTGCCCTATGAACTCGGGCGGCGGCGACGGCCACGGATTCTTGAGGACCGGGGCGAGCTGCCGGCCCATCGCGGCCGTCCCGTCGGTCACGACGGCGCTGATGATCTCGTCTTTGCCCTTGAAGTAGCCGTAGACGGCGCCGGTCGACAGGCCGGAGCGGACGATGATCATCTCCATCGACACGGCTTCGAGGCCGTGTTCTTGCAGGCAGGCGCGCGCCGCCTCGAGGATTTGCTCGCGCCGGGCTTCCCGGCGCTCGGCGGTGATCCGGGGCATGACGCCAGCCTACCACAAAAAGAAAGAACGTTCTCTCTTGACAGGCGGAGGGCGGCTGCCGCTAACTATAAAAAGAACATTCCCTCTTTATAGGAGGCATGCCATGTCCAGCAAGGTCCGGACCAGCAGCCGACGGACCGGCACCACGATCGCGGCCACCCCCGGCCCGGCGCGGGGACCAATCCCGGCACCCCCGGTGACTGCGACGGACCCGCGCCGCTGGCTAATCTTGGCCGTCGTCGCCCTAGCCCAACTGATGGTGGTGCTCGACGCCACGATCGTGAACATCGCCCTGCCCTCAGCCCAGCATGCCCTGCACTTCTCCAACATCGAGCGGCAATGGGTGGTCACCGCGTACGCACTCGCGTTCGGCAGCCTGCTGCTACTCGGCGGCAGGCTCACCGACATAATCGGCCGGAAGGCTACGTTCATCGCGGGCCTGACCGGCTTCGCCGGCGCGTCCGCAGCCGGCGGGGCAGCGGGCAGCTTCGGGATGCTCGTCGCGGCCCGCGCCTGCCAGGGCGCCTTCGGCGCGCTGCTCGCCCCGGCCGCCCTGTCGTTGCTGACCACCACGTTCGAAGACACGAAAGACCGGGGCAAGGCGTTCGGCGTCTTCGGCGCCATCGCGGGTGCCGGCGGGGCGGTCGGCCTGCTGCTCGGCGGGCTGCTGACCCAGTACCTGGACTGGCGCTGGTGCCTGTACGTCAACCTCGTCTTCGCCGCGATCGCGTGCGCCGGCGCCGCCGCGCTGCTGCGCCGGCAGCCGGTCAGCCGGCGGCCGCGGCTGGACCTGCCCGGCCTGGCGGCCGAGGCCGGCGGAATGTTCTGCATCGTCTACGGCTTCTCCAACGCGGCCAGCGACGGCTGGCACGCGCCGGCCACCTGGGGCTTCCTCACCGCAGGCGTGGTCATGCTCGCGGCGTTCGGATACATCGAGACGCGGGCCCGCCAGCCGCTGCTGCCGCTGCGGATCGTCGCAGACCGCAACCGGGCCGCCTCCTACCTGTCGATCCTTATCACCGGCGCCGGCATGTTCGGCATCTTCCTGTTCCTCACCTATTACCTGCAGGAGACCCTGGGCTTCAGCCCGGTCATGGCCGGCCTTGCCTTCCTGCCCATGGCCGGGGCGATCATCGTCAGCGCCAACCTGGCCAACATCGTGCTGCTGCCCCGCATCGGCCCCAGGCTCCTCGTCGCGCCTGGCATGCTCGCCGCCGCGGCCGGGCTGGCCTGGCTGACCCGGATCGGCGTCCACTCCAGCTACGCCGCGGACGTCCTGCCGCCGCTACTGCTCGCGTCCGCCGGCCTCGGCTTCGTGATGTCACCGTCGATGAACACCGGGACCGCCGGCGTCGCGCCATCCGACGCGGGCGTCGCCTCTGCCATGGTCAACATAGGGCAGCAGGTCGGCGGCTCCATCGGCACGTCGCTGCTCAACACCGTGGCGGCCAGCGCCGCCGCCAGCTACCTGGCCAGCCATCTCAGCCCCCGGCTGATGATCGGCGGCCACCCGGCACCCGCACTTGCCGGACTCGCCCAGGTGCACAGCTACACCACCGCGTTCTGGTGGGCAGGCGGAATGTTCGCGGCCGGGTCCGTCCTCGCCGCCCTGCTGTTCCGCCGCGGCGCGCCCGCAGCACTGGCCACCGAGGAGGCCTAGACACCATGAACCAGCAGGACGTTCAGCTAGCCGCCCGGCCAGCCACCGCCTTCGATCCGCTGACTGCGCTCGATGACCTGCTGTCGACGGTCAGCCTGGCCCGGGCAGCGGCAGGCGGCGCCGTGTCAATCGCCGGCCAGGATCCAATCGTGCCCTCGGTGCACCGCCTCGGTGCCTGCATCGGCATCCCGATCATGGCGGCCGGCGTCGCGGCCGTCGCCTTCCACCGGCACCGCGGCGGCCCCGAGCAAGACCTCGAACTGGACCTGCGCCAGGCCATCCATGGCCTCAACCCGGGCGCATTCTGGCACCCGACCCTCAACCAGGCCCCGGCCCCGCATCCGCTGGTGCTCGACAACCCGTTCCTCCTCACGCCGTACCAAGCCGCCGACGGCCGCTGGGTCATGGCGTCGGGCGTGTACCCGCATCTGGCCGCCCGGTGGTGCCGGTTCCTGGACGTACCACCCGACGCCGCCAAGGTCGCCGCGGCCATCGGGCAGCGGGACGCGTTCAAGCTGGAACAGGCCGCCAATGCCGCCGGCCTGCCGGCGTGCGTCATACGCCAGCCGCCGGAATGGCTGGCTCACCCGCAAGGAGCGCTCCTGGCCAGCCAGCCGGTCATTGTCCTGGAGCGCATAGGCGACGCCCCGCCGCGCGACTTCGGCCCGGCGCGGCGGCCGTTCGACCGCATCCGCGTACTGTCGTTCACCCACGCCGTCGCGGGCCCGGTCGTGGGCCGGACGCTGGCCGAGCACGGGGCGGACGTGCTCTGCGCGACGCGCCCGAACGACTACGAGCACGAGTTCATCTACGCCGAGGCCAACGTCGGCTCCCGCAGCGCCTACGTCGACCTCGGAAGCCCGGCCGGGCAGGAACGAGCGGCCGCCCTGCTGGCCGACACCGACATCGTGGTCAGCAACCACCGGGCCGGCTCGCTGGAGCGCCGTGGCCTCGACCCGCATCAACTGGCCGAACGGCACCCGGGCCTGGTGTACGTCTCAGTCACCTGCTACGGATCGCGCGGCCCCTGGGCGCACCGCGGAGGCTTTGACATGAACGGATCCGCTGCCTCCGGCCTCATGACCATGGAAGGAAGCGCGGCCGAGCCCAGGCTCCCCGTCACCGGGATGATCAACGACTACATCACCGGCTACCTGGGAGCAGCCGGAGCCGCCGCGGCCCTGGTCAAGCGCGCCACCAAGGGAGGCTCCTGGCACGTCACCGTGAACCTCACCCGCACCGCAATGTGGTGCGGGTCGCTCGGCCTGGTCAACCCTGCCCTGGCCGGCTGCGACAACGAGCACACTCTCCGCGAGCCGGTCCCCTACGACGCCCCCAGCCCGCTCGGCGACGTCCACATGCTCGCCCCGCCGGTCCGGTTCTCCGCAACCCCGCCCCGCTGGCCGGACCCGGCGCTAGTACCCCGAGGCTCCAGCCGCCCGGAATGGCTGTCCACCGTCTATCGCACGCAATAGCCCCCTAGCCTGCCATACATAGCGGCCAGCCGGTCACCGGCCTAACAGCTGGTTCTTACGTCCATGTCGTCGCCGCGGTTGCCCAGAATGACCAGTATGGCGGCGATTCCCGGCAGCCGCATCACTCGGGTCAAGCAGAAAATCGCATGTCAGGCGCCGAGGAACACGCGGTCGCCGCAGCGGCGCAGAACGGTCCGGCATGTCAGTCCCCGTCTCGATCCCGGCCGCGGTCACCGGCGAGAGGATCTCCCGGTCGCTGCTCGGGCGGCAGACGGTAACATAACATCCGGTTCTACGCGACGTTCGTGATCATGCTCCGCAAGCCGCAACTCGCGCCGAACGGCGGATATCGTAGGGGCAACTCGTACCGAGTTCCTACTCTCCGTGATTAGCACCCAGATCCGCAGCGCCAACACCACAATGGTCCGTGGTGGTCCGGCCGACGTCCAGCCTGGGACCCGCCTCCCGTGCACCTCGGCTCAGCCCGCAAGCGCTCAGTGTTCCGGCATACCTCATCGAGGCATGAGCGAGCATTGAGACGCACGCACAGGTTGAGGATGATCCTTACCCCAAAGCCGTCCGCTGACCTGGCGAGTTCGTCGCTGCGTATCTTCTGGGGCACGATTGGCTGGTGCCGAAGTCGATCACCTATCCGTTCGAGCCGACGTCGATCACGTACCTGCGCGCCGGGCAGTTCTGGGCCGTTCCGCTGTCGGATGGCCGATTCGGCTGCGGGCATGTTCTGCACGTGCCGGGTCCTTCAGATCCAGAGCTCAGCCTCTACCTGAATACCCGGATCTTTCTCGCCGGGCTGATGGACTGGTCCGGCGATGAGCCGCCTACCGCTCAGGCAGTCGCCGGATGCAAGCTGCTGGAGCAGGGCCGCGCCCATGTGGCCGCCATCATGGATGCAGGCAGCAAGATCCTGGGGCAGCGCGATCTTGAACTGGACGGCCTATCCGGCTTGCTGCAAGGTATCCCATCGCGGAGGCGGAACCGTCTGGCTTTACGGGGGCGGGAGACGCCTGCGCGCCGCAACCGGCCAGGAGCGGCAGACCCTGCCCGTCATATCAGTGTGGGGCAGGCAAGTCATCGTGCTGCTGGCCGAACGGCACCTGGCAGGTCCCGAGCGATGACGCGGGTTAGGGCATTGGATGCCCGGATGACCGAATTGCGCCAGATGAGGATGTTCTCGGTAGCGGGAAACATGCGTGCTGAGCGGGCTGGCTGTGACTTGGCCCGGGCAGCTGATGGCGTCGCTGGGGCGTAATCTGTTCAGGGGGAGCCTGCGGTTTGCTCACTGGACGTCGTGAGCTGGAGCCTGGCTGAACAGCATGGCAGAGTACGTTCTTGATCATCACCAGGAAGGCGAGCGGCAGCGGCTGGCGCTGATGTCGCGGCTGCTTGATCCGATG
>JBEKIF010000105.1:0-11915 GCA_050011895.1 Streptosporangiaceae bacterium
GGCCACCACGCGGCCGCCCGGCCAGGACGGTAACAACGCAGCGCTGGGCCGGGGTGCGTGGGTGACCTGGCCGCCACTGGGCCGGAAGGTCCGCTCGGCCCAGGTGGTGAATGAGGTCCAGCCGACCGTGGGGTGGGTGGCCGCGGTTTCGGACAGCTCGATGCAGTGGTGTCACTCCTTCGGCGGCGGCTGCGTTGGGATCAGCGCCCGCCTCGATGAGATAGACAATCACATCCCGCTGGCATGCCGGGTTCCAGCTTGCCGAGCCGGGGGCGCTGATCACCGCCGCGTGCAGCGGTTCGGCGCCCCGCCGGTTTCTGGCCCGAATGTCGGAGCCGCGCGTGATCAGGTCTCGTGCCATCTGAGGGTCGTAACTGAACCCCGCAGAATGCAACGCGGTGTCGCCTTCGTGGACCTGGGCGAGACGCTCGGCGAGGAAGAACTCCTCGCGTCGCGCCAGCCTGGCCGTCGCCAGCGACGGTGTCGCGCTGAGCAGGTCCACAGCGGCCTTGTGGTCAAGGCTCGCGATCGCTATCAGCAAGCTGGCGAGGTCCATCGTGCCAGCCACGGCGATTGCTTCCTCCCTGCGACCGGATGACCCGGTGCGCGCGAACTGGAGGCCGAGGAAGACCTGGCCGCTTACCGCGATCTTCCCACCCGCACAGATGTGCCCGCTCGGCGTCCGTCGCGGGCTGGGGTGCCGCGATTGACCGGCAGCACCGATCGGCGTCCGGCGCTCAATGGAGGGCGCTGGGGGAGCGACCAGCGCTCAGCCTCCGCAACTTCCAGTGCCCAGTCACCCGTCGGATCCCATGAGCCCGATACTCATGGGACGCTAGTGCCTGGCAGTCACCCTGTGTGACCTTCGCCGCGCTGCGTGCGCCATCACGATCATGCGGGAAGGCAATTCGTGGAACGAGTCGTCGTTCCACGACTGTTGGGGCGCTGGACCCTGATCAGGGAAGAAACCGCAGGTCAGGACAAGTGGGGCGCCTGGGGCTCGAACCCAGAACCCACGGATTAAAAGTCCGCTGCTCTACCATTGAGCTAACGCCCCGTGGCACCGGGCGAGCCGGCGGCCACGGGACGAAGCTGACCCCCCTCCTGCCCGGGTTGCTGTTATCAGGACGACGCATAAGCCAGGCGCCGGATACGTCCGATGGGGCCGGCCATTGGTCAGTCGTCGTGCCGTCGCCGGCTCGCGAGCGTGCCGCTGCGAACAGCCGCGATTGCGCCTGAACCGGCATCTCGCACCCCCCTCGGCATGGATCGTCGGGTAACGTCCGTTCGTGCACCGCGCTTTCTACGAGCCGGCGGGGTCGGGCAGTTTTGTGGCCACCGCGGCGACCGCCGGGCCGTGGGACCCGTACTCGCAACATGGCGGGCCGCCGTCCGCGCTGGCGGCACGCGCGTTCGAGCTGCATGAGGCCGACGCGGGCCAGCGGCTTTCCCGGGTCACCGTCGACATCATGCGCCCCATCCCGGTTGGCAAGATCACGCTCCGGGTCCGGACCGTCCGGCCGGGCCGCCGGGTCACGCTCCTGGAAGCTGTCATGGAAGCCGAGGGGCAGGAAGTCCTGCATGCTCGCGGCTGGCGGATCGCGCGCCCTAACGGCGAGGTGCCGGCGATCGGGACGGCGGGCACACCGCCTGCCATTGCTGCAGCGTCGGCAGAGTTCGACTTCGGCCGGGCGCATACGGCGGGCTACATGTCGGCGATCGAGTGGCGGTTCGTCAGCGGCCGCGCCTTCCGGGAGGATGCGGCGGGCAGCGCCTGGACGCGGGCTCGCATTCCGCTGCTGCCCGGCGAGCCTTCATCGCCGATGTCAAGATCCCTGCTGGTCGCCGACTCGGGGAGCGGTATTGGCTCGGCGCTCGATCCGGCGAAGTTCCATTACCTCAACGTCGACCTGACCGTAGTGCTGCTACGTGACCCGGCCGGCGAGTGGCTGCTGCTTGAGTCGGCGACCTCGATCGGCGCCGAAGGCACCGGGCTTGCCGAGTCGGTTCTCTCCGATACCAGCGGCCGGTGCGGCCGCGCGATGCAGACGCTGTTCGTCGCGCCGCGCTAACGGGGCGGTCAGCGCTGTCCGCGACCGGCGCCGCCGTCGGCTCGGTCAGGCTGTCCAGGACCGACGCCGCCGGTCCCAGCGCCCGGCCGCGGTCCCGCTCAGCAGCGGATCGGTGAACGGCCTGACGATTCCGAGCGCCTCATCGAGGCTGTGCCCGTGGCGAAGCAGTGAGCCCGCGGCCGCGGCCGCGTAGCCGTGCTGCCAGAGGTTGCGGTCAGGCACGCCGAACCTGGCTGGCAGCGTTATCCCGCGCTGCGCTGCCTCGGCGGTCAGGGCGGCCATCTGGGGCTCGGCGGGGATGTCCGCCGTAGTGACGATGGCGACAAGGTCCACCAGGTCGCGATAGCGGGTGGAAGGCCGGCGCAGCTCGCCATGGCGCTGGTAGATGGCTGCGACCTTGTCGGCAACGTGATCGACGAGCGGATACGCGCGATATCCGTGCTGCTCGACTCCCGGCATGGCGAGCGGCACCAGCGGAGGCACGCCGTCGGGCTCACCGGTCATCCGGACGTCCGGGCCGAAGAGATCGATGTGGAACTCTGCCCACTGGGTGCCGATGTAGGCGGTGACCGGGATGCGCACGCCGAGCGTCCGCTCGAGCATCGGCTGGCCGGCGGCGAGCTCGAAACGGAACCAGTCGCCGATGTCGTGCAGGGCCGAATCACGCAGATCACGCTCGGCCGCCGCCCGGTCGCCGTTGCGGAACAGGTCGATATCGCGGGTGCCGCGGACGCCAATGCGGCGGGCCAGCAGGGCCGTCGCGCCCTTGAGGATCCAGCTGTCATCAGCGTGGTAGATGCGTTCTAATAGGCGGTCGTAGGCGATCCGGCGCTGTAGCTGCGGCAGGCCCCACTCGGCGGACTGCGCGGCGGCCCGGAGCCTGTCGGTGAGTCCGCGGCGGAACGCCGTAGGGCTCGCGTACAGCCCGGCGCTGGTCACGGGACTACCTGCCCTTTAGCGTCCGGCCCGGGTAGCCGGCGGCCCAGCTCAGGGCGGGCCTCAGCCTGGATGATCCAGCGCGGCGTGTCGGTGTCGCCGGTGAGGTCGAGCAGCCAGCGCAGCAGCGCCACGCCGTCACCCCGGCGCAGCCCGAAGCGGGCGGCGTGCCGGGCCAAGGCGTCCGCGAAGGTACCCGGATACGCCAGGCCAGCCCGGATAGCGTCGGCGATGACGTGGCCGACCGCCTCCGGATCCTCGTGCTCGGCCAGCAGGTCGTCCGCGATCCGGGCCGGCCGGGTGACGAGGATGCCACGGGCGGTGATCCAGTCGCCGTCGCCGAGCTTGCGGTGGTGCAGACGGACATCGGCACGCCGGGACTGGCGGCGTGCCGGAAACGTGAACTCGTGCTGGTCGGCGGCCAGATGGCCAAGGCCATACAGGTCCGCCGCCGACCGGTGCGATACGACGCCCTGGTCAGGGCGGCGCCGCCAGGCGACAGTCGCCGGATCTAGCTGGAGCCAGGCCGCCCGCAGGCTGGCGTGATCGGGCAGCGGCGCGCCGATCAGGTGGTAGACCCCATGAGCTACCCGCTCGAGGACGGATCCGTCAGCCGCGGTGAGCCGGTCCAGAGTCGCCGCCGCCACGCCGGCGCTGCTGGCCTGCCGCCGCGTGATCAGGCCCCATTGATCTTCTGCTATTTCCGCGATCGGGCTCAAGGTCCTCGTATGCGGCATGCTGCAATATATCTCGCTCCTGACGGTATTCGGAGCGTCTGATTACAAGTAGCGCTTCAGTTACTATCAGTAATGAAGGTAGCCGAAGCGGTACTTGGCATCGCGGCTCACGTCCGAACCCGGCTACCGGCTACCGGCTACCGGCCTGCCCGTGCTGGCGGCTGTCGATTTGGTTGTCACACGACGGGGCTACCGCGGCCGCGACGGCGGCCGGCCGCGCCCTTTCGGGACTACCGGCCGGGCAAAGCGGACCATTGGCCCCTGCCAGGCCGCCCTGGAGGCTGCCAGTGTCGCTAGTCAACGACAAGGTAAGGAGGCTGGTCATGCAGGTCCTCGTCGCCCATGGCAGCAAGCGCGGTGGCACGGCACAACTGGCCGCGATGGTCGGCAGGGCGCTGGAGGCCGCGGGCGTCAGCGCAGATGTGCGTTCGGCAGGCCAGGTGGGTTCCCTTGACGGCTACGACGCGGTCATCGTGGGCGGTGCCCTCTACGCGGGCCGCTGGCACCCCGAAGCCCGCCGGTTCGTCAAGCACAGGGCGGCTGAGCTGTCCAGGCGCCCGGTGTGGCTGTTCAGTTCTGGCCCGCTGGACGACTCGGCCGCGCAGCACGACATCCCGCCGGTCGCGCAGGTCCGCAAGGCCATGGAACTCTGTCACGCGCGTGATCACGCCACCTTCGGCGGACGGCTGAGCCCGTACGCGCGCGGTGTGCCCGCCAGCGCAATGGCGAAGAAGAACGCCGGAGACTGGCTCAATGAGGCGCAGGTGACCAGCTGGGTGAACGCGCTCGTTAAGCAGCTCGGCCAGCAACCGGCCCGCCCGTAGCGGTCCCACTCAAGCGCAGCCAGGTCCCCTGGCCGGCTGCCGCATCGTCGGGCAGAGACGTGATGGGCTGACCGGTCAAGGCATTACCGGTAGGCGGAGATCCCGGTGATCGCCTGGCCGATGGCCAGCGTGTGGATCTCCTCGGTGCCCTCGTAGGTGAGCACCGACTCAAGGTTGTTCGCGTGCCTGATCACCGGGTACTCGAGGGTCACGCCGTTCGCGCCCAGTATGGTCCTGGCCTGGCGGGCGATCTCGATGGCGGCCCGCACGTTGGCCATCTTGCCCAGGCTGACCTGCTCCGGCGTGATCTTGCCCGCCTCCTTGAGCCGCCCCAGGTGGAGCGCGAGCAGCTGGGCCCGCTGCAGGTCGGCGAGCATCCAGGCGAGCTTGCCCTGGATGAGCTGGAACCCGCCGATCTTCTGCCCGAACTGCTCCCTGGTCTGTGCGTACTCCGCGGCAGACTCGAAGCACGACCTGGCAGCGCCGGTGACTCCCCAGACGATGCCGAACCTGGCCTCCGATAGGCACGACAGCGGACCCTTCAGGCCCGTCACCCCGGGCAGCACAGCATCGGCGGGCAGCCGGACGTCGTCAAAATGCAGTTCTGAGGTAACCGAGGCTCGCAGCGACAGCTTCTTGTGGATGAGCCTGGTGGTGAAGCCACGCGCCCCGCGCGGCATCAGGAAGCCGCGGATCCCCTCGTCGGTCTGGGCCCACACGACGGCGATATCGGCGATCGACCCGTTGGTGATCCACATCTTGGTGCCGTTGAGTAGCCAGTCTCCTCCGTTAAATTTTGCGTAGGTTTTCATGCCAGCCGGATCGCTGCCGTGGTCCGGTTCCGTCAGCCCGAAACAGCCGATGGCCTCACCGGCAGCCATCCTGGGCAGCCATTCGTTCTTCTGCTCTTCGGACCCGTACTTCCAGATGGGGAACATGGCCAGTGAGCCCTGCACCGAGACCACGCTGCGCAGCCCGGAGTCGGCTGCCTCCATCTCACGGCAGGTGAGCCCGTAGGCGACCGGCCCCATGCCGGCACACCCGTAACCCGCCAGATGCATCCCGAGTAGGCCCATTTTCCCGAGCTCGGGGACAATCTCGCGAGGGAGCGTGCCCGCCTCGAACCAGTCGGCGATGTTCGGCATGATCCGGTCGGCAGCGAAGGCCCGTACCGTGTCGCGGACCAGCCGCTCCTCTTCGCTCAGCTCGTCGTCAATGCGGAGCAGGTCGAAGCCTGCGTGATCGGCGCTGTGCGGCATGTGGCTGGTCCTCTCTTGATGTACTCGCCGTCAGGGTATGCGCGGGGAGCCCGGCCACGGCAGCCCGGCCTGGCGATCGGGCATGATGGCCTACATGAACGACGTTAACGGCGCCAAGAAGCTGATCCGCACCCGCGATGGCCGGATGGTGGCCGGGGTGTGCTCAGGTATCGGCGAGTACCTTGGCGTGGATGCCAACGTGATCCGGCTGGTCTTCGCCCTCATCACGGTCTTCACCGCAGGCTTCGGCGTGCTGCTGTACCTGGCGGCATGGGTGGTGGTCCCGGAGGAGGGCGAGCCAGCGTCCATTGCCGAGAGGATGATCAAGAAGAACCAAAACGGATAATCCTCGGCTGGCCTGCGAGGACGCGAGCCGGTCTGCATGACGCACAACGGATAATCCTCGGCTGGCCTGAGGCCACGCGAGCCGGTCGCAGGACGTAGAACGGATGATCCCCCGCTGGCTACCACGATGCGGGCCGGTAGCCCGTGATGGTGACGCTGGCCCGGCTGGCCCAGACCAGCCGGTCGCGCTGACGATCCCAGATCCGGCCCGCCGACGCGGCTGCGGTCAGGCCGAGCAGCCCGGCAAGCGCAACCGCTGCCTGCGGGCCGATCAGCTGGGCCATGGCACCCGCCGCCACGAAGCCGAGGGCCTGGGCGGCGAGCAGCCCGGACTGGGCCGAGCCGAGTGCGCCGAGCGCGGCCGGGCGCCCGTCATCCCGCACCGCCCGGCTGAACGCGACGGCCACGACGAGCTGGTAGGCGGTTCCGGCGCCGGCCAGGGCCCACAGGATGAGTACGACCCACAGCGGCGGTCGTAACGAGCAGAACGCCAGCGGCATGCAGCACAGCATCGCGAGCCAGCCGACCAACTGCGTTCTGTCCTCAGGCCTGGTCCCCTTGGTAAAGGCGAAGATTCCGGCGACGGCCCCGGCGGGCATAGCCGCCATCAGCAGGCCCACGGTCAGCGGACCCCCGCCCAGCGCATGCGCGTAAGGAACCGCGAGGCCCTCAGGGACCACGTAGAACCCTGCCAGACAGCCGAACAGCAGCAGGGTCCGGAGCATCGGGCTGGTGCGGAAAATGGTGGCTATGCCAGGACCGGTGATCTCGTTGGCGGGTGCTGACCGGGCGTCCGCGTCCGCGCCGCGGCCCGCTGCCTGCTGGGCCGGTGTCTGGTGGGCCGCTGCCTGCTGGGCCGGTGTCTGGTGGCTCGCTGCCTGCTGGGCCGCCGGGCGATGCCGTACCAAGGCGGCCAGGAACGCCGCGGAGACGCCGAATGTGGCCGCGTCGATCAGCAGGACCTGGCCGGGCTGCAGGACGGCTAGCCCCGCCGCGCCGAGTAGGAAACCGACTGCCTGGCTGGCCTGGAAAGTGATCGCCCCGGACGACAGGCCGACGGTGGGTCTTCGCACAGCTGGCGAGGAGTCCTGCAGCATGGCCGCCCGGGCCGCAGAGAACGGCGTGCCGAGCAGCATCACGGCGAACAGCAGCACGCAGAGCCCGGCCACCGGCAGGCCCGCCAGCGCCAGGCTCGCCACGAGGCCGGCCCGGCCCAGGTCGAGAGCGATCATCGCGCTGCGCGGCGGCAGGGCAGCGGTCAGCCTGGACAGGAACTGGCCGCCCAGGACCGGTGGAAGATAGGTCAGCGCATAGGCCAGCGCGGTCAGGAACGGGGATCTGGTCCGGTCGAAGACTGCGATCGCGATGGCGACCTGCGCGACCAGGTCGCCGGCGGACGACAGGTTCTGCGCGGCCCAAAGCGCGCGCAATTCACCGAGGGTGATGGTCTTCGGTGAGGGCTGCTGGCCGCTAGCATGCCGCCTGCGCTGCCGGTGCCGTCCGGCAGTTGCGAAGGTGCGAGCGCGGGCATACCGCCAAGCTGAGGACAGGTAGTGGTCGCCCTTCCGGTCTGGCCGTGCTGCCGCGGCTGGCCGTGCCCCGAGTGGCTGGCTGCCGACGGCGGCTGGGTGGTCCAGCCGTGGTGCCTGGCCCGGCTGTGATGCTTGGCTCGGCTGCCGGGACCGGCCCGGCTGCCGGGACCGGCCCGGTCGTCCTGGTCGGTTGCCTGCGGTCGGATGGTCACGCTTGTCTCTCCTGATGGGGGGGCTGCCGCCCGCCCCGTCCGTAATTCCTGCCTGGCTGGGAACGCGTTCCCAGCCAGGCGCGCGTTCCCGGCCACAGGAGTGCTCGCCTCCGGGACCGCCTGCCAACTCGGTGGCCTGGCCGGAATCGGCGGCCGGCTGCGGCCTACAGGCCCGGGGCCGCTCGTCGTCCTCTTGGACTTCCCTGGTCGGCCGCAGTACCTGGAGCCAGTACGGGCCGCCGGAGTCCTGCCCCAGCGAGCGCGTTAGCGCAGGCGCTGACCCCCCGCGCCGGCCCATTCCGCCGAAACCTGGCGCCGGGTCACTCTGCCGCCCGCCTGGCAGCAATCGCAGTTGCTGCCCGTTCGTCATGAACCGGCTCGTGACAGCCTTGGCGCGAACCGGAACCGGGAGAGGCGGCCGCGGCGTGACCCTGCAAACGGGCTCGCACAGTCCCGGCGGCCGGATTCCGCTGGACAGCAGGACCGACCAATAGACGGGTTCGAACCCGGCACCCTCGGCTCGCCCGTCACCTGCGATATCGGAAGGCGGTCGCACCGCCCCCCGCGATGGCCGGACATCGTCGTCGCTCATTTCCGCCTCTCGCTGGGCCTTGGCGATGCGGTGTGGGTGTCACGGGCGTTGTGCGCCGGTCTTCAGCACTTTGCCCGGACGGTGACATTAAGTTGTCCTTCCGTTGCATAGAGTGTCGGATAAGCGCACACTCCGCAAGTGGTCTGGCGAGATCGGCGCTGGCGCATAGCGCTTTGCCGGTAACGGGGTCTGTCCCCTATGCTGGGGCGGTCCCCGACGGCGGGCGCCACGGGCTAACGGCGGCGGAAGCCGTCGAGCCCCCATCGTCTAGCGGCCTAGGACACCGCCCTTTCAAGGCGGCGGCACGGGTTCGAATCCCGTTGGGGGCACTGCTGGCAGCCGCCAGCGGGGCATGGTCCTGTAGAGCAGCTCGGAGTGCTCGCCACCCTGTCAAGGTGGAGGTCGCGGGTTCAAATCCCGTCAGGACCGCTCGGTCGGCGACGCCCCGGACCTGCTGGTGCCGGTGCCCGGTCGAGGTCAGGTAGCTCAGTTGGTATGAGCGTCCGCCTGAAAAGCGGAAGGTCGGCGGTTCGACCCCGCCCCTGACCACCACTCTGACCAGGGAATACTCCTGGTGAAAGATCCTTTAGGACCGGCTTCAGGTGCCGTCAGTCTCATTTTTAGTCTCATTCGCCGTCCACAGGAACGCGTTCAGCCGGTTGGCGATGTCCCGGCGGAGCCTCGCGGTGACGTGCGCGTAGCGCTTGATCATCGCGCTGTTCGACCAGCCCATGACATCCATCACGGCTCGCTCCGGAATGCCCAGAAGCAGCAGAGTGGTCGCGGCTGTGTGGCGAGCGTCGTGCAGCCGGGCCTCGCGGACGCCTGCTTCTTTGAGCAGCTCTTTCCATTCGTATTGATCGCGGCGTGGGTCTAGCGGCTTGCCGGTGGGCTGGGCGAACATCCAGCCGCCTTCGTGCCACTCGGTCCCGGCGTGCTCGCGCTCTTGGTCCTGTCGTCTGCGGTGCTCGATGATCAAGATGAAGAGCTGGTCTGGAAGGGCTATGCCGCGACGGCCAGCTCTTGACTTGACCTCCACTTCAACCAGGCCGCCATCGCGGCGCTTCGGGCACCACCGCGCGTGGCTGATGCAGTCTGGCCTACACGGCGGCGGGCAGGCCCGCTGATGCCGCTTGCAGTTCTGCGGACAGGGCCTTGTCTTGTGGTAGCGGGCACCGCATGCCTGCGGGTTATCGCAGCCGTGCTGCCAGGTGCGCCGCTGCAAGCCCTTCATGATCTCCAGTGTCTTGCTCGGCTCGTGCAGTCGGTTCCACTTGAGCGCGAGTGCTTCGCCCTGGCGCAGGCCCAGAGCGAGGGCGATGACGAACCGCACGCCGTTGCGATTGCTGAGAGCCAGGGTCAGGATGCGGTCCAGTTCCTCTGCCTCGAAGGGGTCGACTTCGCTGTCTTCGACGCGCGGTGGCTTGGCCAAGGCGACGGGGTTCCTGGCTATGTAGCCGCGCTTGTATGCCTCACCGAATGCGGTACGCGCAGTTCGGTGTACCTGGTGGGCAGTGCCGGGCCTGAGGCCGTCCTTCTGCATGCGGGCATAGAGCTTCTCGAAATGCTCAGGCTGGATGCGGTCTATCCGGTGGGCGCCTAGGCCAGGGATCAGGTGCTTGTAGACGGCAGTGCGGTAGCCGACATAGGGCTTGTAGCGCACCGAAGGCTTGGCGACGTGCTCAAGCCAGTGGGTCAGCCATTTCTCGACTGTCCAAGCCCGGCCGGGCCGGATGACTACACCGTCGTCACGCTGCCGTTCAAGGCGCCGGACCTTAGCGGTGACTTTCGCCTTCTCCCTCGACATGACGTGCCGCCGGTCAGGGGTTCCGTCATCACGGACGCCCATGGTCACGCGACCGTGCCAGTAGCCGTCTTCTCCCTGGTAGATCGTTGACCGGAGATTGGCTTCGCGGCTCGTTTTGCTGCGAGGCATCAGGCTGCCGAATCCGCGGGCTCGCTTAGCTGATGGACGAAGTCCTCAAGTGCTGCCGGGGTCACTCGGCGCAGTCGGCCTACCTTCACAGATTTCACATTGCCCTGGCGGATGAGCTTGAACATGTGCGATCGGCAGATGCCAATGCGATCGGCGGCTTCCTCGACCGTCAGGAGCAGGCGCGGTGTTCTCGGCGAGCTATTACGTCCGGCCGTCTCCTGGGTCTGATGGCTAAGCTGCTCCACTTCAGATCCTCCTTCCGTCGTCACGAAGCAGCGGCTGATTCCTCACGGGCTACGCGCCGGTGCTCTCGGGATCGTGCGGCAGCCGAAAGCGCAAGGAGCGCATCTCCGGTGGTGCGCCAGCCACGTCCGGCCCATTCGAGGTCGGAGAGCGTGAGGACCGGACGGTCGGCGAGCTGGCGGCCGATGGGGTGCTGTCGGCGCTGCCAGTCGCGGCGTGCTGCGCGGAGGGCGCGCATGGTGGTGGAGTAGCGGCGGCTTTTGGTGGCGAAGTGGCCGCGGTAGCCGAGCATGTGCGCCCAGCGCCGGAGCGCCTGGAAGTCCTCGTGCGGGTGTCCGCCGATCTTGAGGCAGGCGCTGATCAGCCGTCCCTGGTGGGTCCGCGGATCGGCGTAGATTTTTGCGTTGTCGGCGGTGATCCGGCCGGGCGGGATCCCGGCGGGCTCGGTGCTTTTCGTGGCGTATTTCGCCAGGTATGACGCCACTGCGGTGTCGGTGACTTCGCCGTCGCTGGTGAGGCGGACGACGCGGGGGTCGAGCTGGGCGCCCCAGGTGATGTCCCAGGCACTGGGCTTGGCCGGGTGGCTGACGGTGGCGAACCACGCGGCGGAGGCGACCTGGCGGATGAGGTCAGCGAGGATGTCGGCGGTGATCACCGGATGTGGCGGGACGGTGCGCTCGGGATGGCTGGGGTCCTGGCCGTCGAGCCGGAAGATCGCGTGGAAGTGGATCAGGCCGCGGCGCTGGAACTCGGCGACCTTGGCGTAGGAGAGCCGGACGCGGGCGCCATGGGATTTGGCGAGCTTGGCGAGGCGCCGCCGCAGGGTGATGATCGTGCGGCGCCACAGCTCCGATGCGTGGGCGTTCCAGACGACGGCGGCGTTGTAGTCGTAGCAGTCCGGGCACAGTGGCCGTCCCAGGCAGGCGTCGGTTTCCTTGTGCCGCTGGCCGCAGGAGATCCGGCGGCCGTGCGGGCAGTAGCTGGCCTTGCGCCGAGGCCGGCACCGGGCGATCGATCCGCCGGGCGTGGCGACGCGGGTGTGGACGGGGCCGAAGGAGGGGGCGGTGAAGGTCGCGAACACGCAGGGGTGGATGGCGACGGATTCGGGGACGCCCTTGCCTCCGGCGAGCCCGGCGCGGATGAGCTGATAGGTGTCGGCGCGGTAGGTCTCGGCGCACGGCGGGCAGACTGAGGCGCGGCGGTCTCCGCATGGCAGGTAGATCACCT
>JBEKIF010000106.1:0-10937 GCA_050011895.1 Streptosporangiaceae bacterium
GAGTTGCTCATCCATCTCGCCCAGCACTACGGGCCACAGGCCCTGGCGCTCGAGCCGATCGTCTTCACCGAGGACTTCGCCGCGACGAACTTCCCCTCCGTCGAGCCCGGGCCGCGCCACCTAACGATGGTTCACCAGGTCGTGGAGCTCTACGACCGGCTCGCCGCACCGATCGCCCCCGTCACTGGCGAGGCGGCCGACCTGCTCACCCTGATCAGGACGCTCGACCTCGACGACTATGTGACCTTGATCGAGCACCTTCGCGCCGAGGACCGGGACGACCCGACATTGTTCGACCGGCGATGGCCCGTGCAGCACCTTCGCGACATCCTCCGCCGCCGACCCCCGCTATCCGCATCCGCAACGCACGCATTCGGCACGATCGCGCCTCCCAGAACGAGCGTCATCGCGGCAGATGAGTGAAATCGGTCAGGGCCGCTGGTGAACGTTCATATCTTAGTGATGCGTGTCGTCGGCCAGCATTTCCCTTATCTTCGGGGCCAGGGTCTCCGGATGCTTCGTCCAGCTCGCCTGCCTTCACAGTGACGTGTGGTTTTGCTGGCGAGAACTGACCGCGCTTGCTCATCAGGTGTGACCGCAGCCCTGTTTCAGTAGTGTCGATGTTCGTGGGTTCTGACCGCACACCTGTGGCCGCGCTGACCGCCAGGGCCAGGGAACTGTGGGAGCATCTCGCCGGGACCGCCGCCGGGCTCACCCCCCTCAGCGTCGCCGTGTCGCCCCGGTCGTATCTCTGCCCGCCGGGCTGGGTCGGCATCGTGGTCATCGGCGACGCCTTCCTCGCCACCGCACCCGATCACGAGACCGCCCGCCTTCTCAGGCAGGCCCTCAGCGGCCTGCCCGCGGCCTCGCTCACCGGCACCGACGTACTTAGCAGACGGCTGCCCATCGCCGAGAGCATCGGCCCGGCTGGCCTGGCCTACCTGGACCCGGCGGACTTCCGCCCCTGGACCGGTGACGTCGCCGCGCCGCTGGAGCACGCTGGCCTCAGGCATTTCCTGCTGGCGGCCGACGCCGATGACCTAGCGGAAAGCGGCATTCAGGAGATCACATCGCCGGCCTTCGCGATCCGCGAGCACGGCCAGGTCGTTGCGGCCGCGGGTTACCGGAACTGGCCTCGCGCCACCGCACACCTGAGCGTGCTGACAGCCCGCGCGGCGCGAGGCCGCGGCCTGGCACGCGCCGCCGCCTCGGCGGCCGTCGCCCACGCGATCGGGGAAGGCAAGCTGCCGCAATGGCGGGCGCGGTCCGAGGGATCCCGGCGTGTCGCCCGCGCCCTGGGATTCCGCGAGCTCGGCTCCCAGGTGAGCATCTGTCTCGCGCCTGCGGCCACTTCCCGCGAACAGTGATCACGATCAGGATCGGCAAGCGCGGTCAGAACTCGCGAACATCTGCGGTCACACTTCTAACGAGCGATTGCGCGGCCGGCTGGCTCACGACTGGGATCCGATGCTGAGCACGTGCCAGATGGTGGCGGTCAGCCACAAGAAGGTGGTGGCCACGACCAGGATCTCCACCGCATGCCCGCTGTCAGCGATCAGCCCGGCCAGCCCGGCCAGCAGCGCGATCGCGCCGAGCACCGTCGTGCCTTTCCGGAAGATGATGCCTTGTCGCAGTTGAGGCCTGGTGTGCAAGTCGCCGGCAGCGCTCACGGCGCAAATGGAGCCGAGGACCAGTTCCACGGCGCTAGCGGCCCACGCGCTGGAGAGCAGCACCAGGCTCGTTCCATACTCAAACGACGCGTACGCCAGGATCATCACCAGGACGGTGACCGACGACACGAGATCCCTCCAGGTCAGCCCCATTGCCAGCACCTCCCGTAGCATCGGAGGCGACCACCGCCTGGTCCAAGTCTGCGCTCAAGCGCCATCCGCGGATAGTGAAGTCACGCCAGGACACGACGGCGTGACGGGCTTGACCGACGCCAGTGCTGGAACTCGCCCGTGGGCTCGCCGGAGGACCGCGGTTTCCCGGGCCCGATCCATCCGTGACGGCGGCATGCCGTTGCCTCACCAGACGCAATCCTCAGCCGGGATGGCAGTCCCGGGGTCGGTCGGCGACGGGTGATCGTGCGGGGTTACCTGCGCTGGTGGTGACGGGCGGGACCGTCGTGCGAGGGCGGTGCCGCCGAGCGCAGCCACGAAGCAGGACGCGCCCCCGACTGCGAGGCCGGTGCGCGGGCTGGTCGCGGCGATGATCCAGCCGATCGCCGGCCCGCCGATCGGCGTCGTTCCCTGGAAGGCGACCTGCCATAGCGCGATCGCCCGTCCGCGCATGCTCGGCTCCGCGCTGAGCTGGATCGTGGAGTTGCCGATCGCGATGAAGGAGACGCTCGCCCAGCCGACGAACAGCAGCGCGGCGTAGGCAAGGCCGAGAAGGGGGGAGAATGCGCAGGCCAGGATCGCCGCGCCGAAACCGGCCGAGGCGATGATCATCGGCCGCAGGCCGGTCCGGCCGCGCGCGGCGGTGAACAGCCCTCCGATCACCGCCCCGACCCCCATCGCCGCAGTCATGAAGCCGTAGGCCTCCGCGCCGCTATGGAACGTCTGCCGGGCGAGGACCGGGAGCGTGACCTGGAATTCATATGCCAGCAACCCGACGAGGCTCATCATCGCCAGCGGAATGGCGATGGTGGGAGTGCGTGCCGCGTAGCGCAGGCCCTCGCGCAGCTGCCCGCTGGCCCGCCCTGCCGGGGGGCTCGGCCGCAGGGCGGACCGGTCCATGATGAGCAGGGAGGTGACGACGGCCGCGAAGCTGGCTGCGTTCAGCAGGAAACAGACCCCGATGCCTACCGTGGCGATGAGGACGCCGCCGATGGCGGGTCCGACGGCCCGGGCCGCGTTCACCGTCACCGAATTCAGCGTGATGGCGTTGCGCAGCTCATCCTTGCCGACCATCTCCCGGACGAAGGACTGCCGGGCTGAGTTTTCGAAGGCGTTGTTCAGGCCGAGGATGACGGCCAGCACGCAGACCTGCCAGAAGCGGACCGTTCCGAGAACGGTGAGCAGCCCGAGCGCGAGGGCCTGGAAGCCCATGGCGATCTGCAGCACGATCATGAGCCGCCTCTTGTCCACCCGGTCGGCGACGACGCCGCCATAGGGGGCGAACAGCAGCACGGGCAGAGTCTGCAAGGCGACGGTGAAGCCCAGATCCGTGCTGGAGTGGGTGAGAGTCAGCACGAGCCAGGACTGTGCCGTCATCTGCATCCAGGTCCCGGCGAGGGATATCGACTGGCCGGTGAAGTACAGACGGTAATTCGGGACCTTCAGCGAGGAGAACGTCTGGCGCCAGAACCTGCCCAGCCGGCGCTTCACGGCCGCCCGCCGGTCAGGTCTGCGGTAAGCCGCTCAACTACCGGCAGAGCCCTGCCGAGTGCACGGCGCTCGTTGTCCCCCGGCGGGCCGCAGTGGCCAGCCGGTGCGCGACCACCAGGGTGGTGCGCCCGTCCGTGAGCTGCTCGGTTGCGCGGTTCACCGCCGCCTCCGCCGACAGGTCGAGGGCAGCGGTGGCCTCGTCGAGCGGCAGGATGGCTGCCAGGCACTCGAAGAGGACGCGACAGCCTGGCCAAGGCGGCAGGCGTGCACACGGTACCGTCAGCCAATCCTGGCTCGCCGTAACCAGCGCGCCGCCCAGGATCGCGAGGCACCATTATGGCTGACCGCTGGGCAGACCTCGGCTGCGCCATCTGTTAATTGTCTCGGCCGATTATGGTCACCGAACCCTTCTGCGGAACGCAGGCCCGGCGCCAGCTGCCATGGTCCTCGTCCTTGCCGACGGCGGAGCCCGGCTTACAGGTTCGACCCGCCGGCGGGCTGGATGTTCTGGTTGATATGGAACGTGTTGTCAGGATCGTAGCGGTCTTTGACCTGGGCGAGCCGGCCGTAGTTGCCGCGGTAGGCGGCTTTGACCCGGTCCTGGCCCTCGTTCATCAGGAAGTTGACGTAGGCGCCGCCGGCCGAGGTCGGGTGCAGCTCCTGCCAGTAGTCGCGGGCCCACTGCGAGATGAGACCGGCGTTGGCCGGGTCGGGGTCGACGCCCACGATGACCCCGCACCAGCCGCCGTCCCGGTAGGCAAAGGCGGTCGCGTCGGCGGGCACCCTGCTGGCGGCACCGTCGATGGGATACATGTGCATGGTGGAATGACCGGTCGGCAGCAGCTCGCCGAACTTCAGGTGCACGTCGATGGCGGCGTCGGGAATCTCGTTGAAGAAGTCCGCCCGCCAGTACCACTGCAGCCCGGCCGGGTACAGGCCGTCGAACGCGCTCTGCAGCACGTTGAACGGCATCGCATGCAGGCCGACCAGCACCGGCGAGCCGAACGTCCTGACCGGGTTGAGCACCTCGTCGGCCCGGTCGTGCGATCCGGTGTAGCACCAGACGATGCCGCACGCCTTGCGGCCCCACAGCGCCTCGGGGAACGGCGGAGCCGGGGGGATGGTAAGCAGCGCGATCCAGCCGGTCAGCTCCTCCGGCAGCGACGGCATCAGCTCCCGGTACCAGCGCATCACCTCGGGCACGTCGGCGAGGTCATACAGCACCGGGCCACCGATGATCGTGCCGGCTTCACCGATGTCATGGCAGCGGAACGTGAACGAGGCGCTCGCGCGGGTCGGTCACCTCCCCGAACGGCTCCAGCTCGTTGTTCCGCGCACTGCCGAGCCCGGCCCCGACAATGAGCCGGCCGGAACTGAGCAGGTCCAGCGTGGCCGTCTCCCTGGCCACCTTGTGCACCCGGCGGCGGGAAAGCGGAGTGACCAGCGCGCCGATCCGCACCCGGGACGTGGCACAGGCCACTGCGGCGAGCGCGACCCACGGGTCGGCCACGGCCCGCACCGGCGCGCGGTAGGCGATGTGATCCCAGACAAAAAAGCCGTCCCAGCCCCGCTCCTCGGCCCGGGCAGCCAGGCGGGCCGCCACCCGCGGGTCAGCCAGCTCACCGAACAGCCCGACATCAATCGCGCGCTTCACGACGGCGATCTTAACTGCTCACCGGGAGCCTAAGGCCGACCGTGCCCGGCCGGGGCCGGCCAGCAGGAAGTCCCGCTGCGATGGCTCCGTGACCGTTGTTCCAGGCGCGCACCCAGGAATGGCAGGTACGGGCGTTTCCGGCATTAGCGACCAAGGACCGCTGAGTGAACCGGGCATGCTGCATTATAGTATTTCAAAGTCAGCTTACCCCGGGAATACGCCCACGAGCATGTACAGCAATTAGGTACGTGCTCAGAAGTTATGACCTCGGTAGGCACGCCGCTACGGCGCTCGGCGCGACCCGGCTGATACGGCAGCGGCTGCCCGACGAGGGCAAGAACCGGCCCCTCGGTCCTGGCTTCCTGGACAGCCCCGTCAGCTAGGGCCAGCCACTCCCGTGGCCTGGCATCTGATGAGGACGGGGCTGGTACGTGTCGTTTGACGCGCACCCTGGCTCCGGGGATCTTGTCACTCGCCCGGCTGTCCACGTCATTCAGAATATCCGCTGAGCGGGAGGGGTGGTTCTTCGTGGCCTGTGGTTCCTGGTGGCCCAGCTTCGCCAGAATCCGCAGCCCTCAGTGCTTGCGGCTAATGATCATCGTGGGCGGAGCGCTGGCCCGGAGCTCTCGCCACCGCGGAACCAGGGACCCGGCCAGGGTCTTCTTCCACGGGCGCGACCGGCCGCCTGAACCGGCACCGTGGATGCCAGGACCAATCGGCCTCCGCCGGGGCAAAGGGTTTCACGCGCGCATAAAGTCGGGCATGAGCGACTTCATCGTCTGAGGTGATGATTATGGGCGCCGAGGCCAGCCAGCCGGTGATCGAGCTGGACGATCGCGGGGTGGCGCTCCTGCGCAGCTGGGCGCATCCCTGCACCCACTTCGGCGTCATCATGCAATCGGATGGTTCAATCGTCCTGCACCCGATGTCCGCCCTCGAAGCTGACCTGTGGCGGTCGGGGCTCGTGGACCAGATCATCAGCAGCTTCGCACACCCGGAGCGGATGATCAGAGCGAAGCCGGACAAGCTTTGACCGTACGTCTGCTCGATTTTGCCCCGGCCGCGTGGGAGGCGTACCAGAGCCTAGCCCACGGGGCTGACGAGCTCGGCAAGCTGCTCAAGCGAGCGCTGGAACGGCTAGCAGCAGATCCAGCAGCCGTGCGAGCGGATCCGGATTCAAGGCGGTTCCACATGATCGAGCGGCGGCTGCAGCAGCGCCCGCCCGTCGCGCGGCCGCCGGTATGGGGGCTGCGAGTGGATGCCCCCGACGGCACCGGCTGGCTAATGGTCTGGCGCGAGATGCAGCATGTGATCGAGGTCGGCTACATCGGTCCAGCGCCAGAGCAGGCCAGCGAAGGTCCGGCCGCGTCCGCCGCCCGTCCTCATGAGAACGTTCCGCCGAGATCGATGCAGTAACAACACGGCTCACGCTCGCTGAGGTGCAGAACGTCATCACTGGCCGTGACGGCCTTCGTGATACGAGCGCAACGCCCGTCCGCAGCCGCCGCCTCTAGCGCCAGATCTTGGTGATCAGCCAGAACGTGGTTCCCGTGCCCGCGCCGTACCCAAGATGGGCGCTCAGGTCATCGGCCAGCGTCTTGGCGTCGTACTCCCAGATCGGCTTGTAGAGCCCGCCCTCCGGCAGGAGGACGTACCCCGAGACCCAGACCACCGCACCCAGCGGCAAGCCATCGAGGGGGTTCGACCTGCGCAGGGAGCCGACCAGGACCCCATAGAGCGCCCCCCATCCCGATCCGTAGGACCAGTGCATGACGGTGCTGACCGGCCACGCCCAGCTGTCAGGAAGTTCCCGCTGCGTGAAACCCTCGATCAGGCGCTTGCCGACCTGCCCAGGGTCAGGCGCGTTCTCCCAGCCGTCGACCGGCGGGAATTCCCACGCGAGCGGGCTGTCTTTACCGCCGGAGCGCCGGTACTTTACGTAACGCACCGTGTCCAGGCAGGCCGTCCCGACGACTCCGGCCAGGAGGCCGCCCACGACGGCGGCGAGCGGTGTGATGCCGTGCTTTCCAGTGCCCATCCCGGGTCCAATCGCCGTCTGCGGTGCCTTATTTCGGCCTAAGCCACGCCAGCGCGGCCGTGGCCAGGGCCTCGGTGCCAGTCCGCAGGCAGGGCTGCAGCGGCGGCAGGAATTTCGGTGAGTGGTTGCTGGTCAGATTCTGCAGGCGCCCGGCATTCGCCGCGGCGCGGTAGGTCTTTTCCTCAGTGAACCCGAGCGCCCAGTAGGTGTAGGGCACCCCGGCGGCGTTGGGAATGTTGCTGAAGTCCTCGCTGACGGTCTGCCGGTCCATTTCGCCGGCGTGGTCGCCGAAATGAGCGGTGAACGCGCTGGCCACCCGATCCGTGGTGCCCGGATCGTTGACGGTGAGCGGGAAGCTGCCCACCGTGTCGAAGTCCGGGTCCTGGGGTGAGCCGGAGGCCTGGCTCTCGGCCCGCAGGATCCGCTGGACCGACGCGAGCATGCGCTCGTGAGTCTGTTCCGAGTAGCTGCGCAGGTTCAGCTCCAGCAGCGCGTGATCGGGAATGAGGTTGCTCCTGGTACCGGCCTGGACACTGCCGACGGTCACCACCGCGACCTCGCCGGGCGCGACCTCGCGGGACACGATGGTCTGCAGCCGGACAATGGCCATGGCCGCGATCACCACCGGGTCGATGGTGTGCTGCGGTATAGCGCCGTGGCCGCCCTTCCCGTACACGGTGACGTTGATGCTGTCTTCTGTCGCCATGAACGGTCCGGACCGGGTCAGGACCGTCCCGGCGACGCCGGACAGCAGATGCTGGGTCAGGGCCACGTCGGGAACGGGAATGCGCTTGAACAGGCCGTCGTCAACCATAGCCTGCGCCCCGTCGCCGGTTTCCTCGGCCGGCTGGAAGAGCGGCAGCAGGGTCCCGCGCCACTGGTCACGGTGATCGGACATGAGCTTGACCATGCCGAGCAGGCAGGACATGTGCATGTCGTGGCCGCAGGCGTGGGCCACCGGAACCTCATGGCCCTGGGCGTCCTTCGCGGTCGCGATGCTCGCGTAGTCCGCGCCGGTGTCCTCCTTGACCGGCAGCGCGTCCAGTTCCGCCCGGAGCAGCACCGCGGGCCCGGCGCCATTGGCCAGGACGCCAACGACCCCCGTCCCGCCGATGCCCGTCTGGACCGTGCAGCCATACTCCTGCAGCTTCCCGGCGACGCGCTCGGCCGTGCGGTGCTCCTGGTGCGACAACTCGGGGTGCTGGTGCAGATCCTTGTAGAACGCTTCCTGGCCGACCTGGAGGCCGTGGTAGCCGACCAGTATCTCCTCGAGACTGTCCATAACCCGCCCTCCTACTCGATGTCCAGGTCCCGCAGGTTGGCCTTGGCCAGCTCGACCAATTCTTTGCCCTGGCCGGACAGGACGGTCCGGGTGGCGTACAGCGTGAAGCCCGTGACCTCGCCGTAGGTCAGCTTGGGCGGCAACGAGAGTTCGTGGCGGTCGGTGCGGACGTCGACCAGGGCCGCGCCGTCATGACTGAGCGCCGCACGCAGCGCGTCCTCCAGTTCGCCGGCCTTCTCCACCCGCACGCCGAACAGCCCGGCTGCCTGGGCGAGCCCGGCGAAATCGGGGTTGTCCAGGTCGGTGCCGTAGGTGACGATCCCGGCCGCCTTCATCTCCAGCTCCACGAAGGACAGCGCGCCATTGTTGAACACTACGACCTTCACCGGAAGGTGCTGCTGGCGCAGCGTGATGAGCTCGCCGAGCAGCATGGCTAGCCCGCCGTCCCCGGACAGGCTGATCACCTGGCGGCCCGGCTGGGCGGCCTGCGCCCCGATGGCCTGCGGGAGCGCGTTGGCCATCGACCCGTGATTGAACGAGCCGATCAGCCGGCGCGCACCGTTCATCCGCACGTACCGGGCCGCCCAGATGCACGGCGTCCCCACGTCCGCGGTGAAGACCGCGTCGGCCGCAGCGAGCCGGTCGATCGTGGCCGCCACGAACTGCGGATGCAGCGGGGATTCGCCCGGCCGGCTCTGGGCGAGCTTGTCCAGCCGGGACCGTGCGCGCCGGTAATGGGCGGTCATCCGGTTCAGGTGCTTGGCGTCGGATTTGGCCGCCAGCAGCGGAAGCAGCGCCTCGATCGTGTCCTTGACCGTCCCCACGAGCGGGACAGCAACAGGCACCCGGCGGCCGATGTTCTCGCCCCGCACGTCGACCTGGATGACGGGGACACCCTCGGGAAGGAACTGGCGGTAGGGGAAGTCGGTGCCGAGCATGACCAGCACATCACAGTGCTCCATGGCCCGGTACCCCGAGCCGAACCCGATCAGACCGGTCATCCCCACGTCAAAGCGGTTGTCGTACTCCACGAACTCCTTGCCGCGCATGGCGTGCACGACCGGCGCCTGCAGGGTGCCCGCGAACTCCATGAGCTGGTCGTGCGCGCCCGCGCACCCTGCCCCGGCCAGGATGGTCACCCGGTTCGCGCCGTTCAGCACCTCAGCCGCGGCCGCGAGCGGAGCCTCGCCCGGCCGGACCACCGAGGCCGCCTTGCGCACCGGGGTCATCTTCGTGCCGGACGGAACGTCGGCGAAGAACACTTCGCCCGGGATGACGACGACCGCGACCCCGCCGCGCTCCAGCGCCGCGCGCATCGCGCTCTCCGTGAGGTGCGGGATCTGCTCGGGGATGCTGGCCAGCTCGCAGTACACGCTGCATTCGCGGAACAGTTCCTGCGGATGCGTCTCCTGGAAGTACTGCAAGCCGATCTCGACCCGCGGGATATGCGCCGCGACCGCCAGCACCGGCACCCGGCTCCGGTTGGCGTCGTACAGGCCGTTGATCAGGTGCAGGTTGCCCGGCCCGCAGCTGCCCGCGCATACCGCCAGCTCGCCGGTCAGCGCCGCCTCCGCGCCGGCCGCGAACCCGGCCGCCTCCTCGTGACGCACGTGCTCCCAGGTGATGCCGCCATCCCGGCGCAGCGCATCCGTGAACCCATTCAGGGAGTCACCGGGAATCCCGTACACCCGGCGCACCCCAGAGCCTTTCAACAACGCCACCATCGCGTCAGCCACGCTGGAAGCCACCGCCTGCTCCTCTCCCGCCGGCCTGCGGGACGCGTCTGCGGCCGTTTCGAACCGCGCCGGGGGTGGAGAGTGCGCGAGAACCTTGGCAGGAGTGCTCACGCCGGGAACTGGATCGGGGCCCCCGGCAGGCTCCGACGAGCTCCGGCAAGGTCTGACACCAGCGTGAGACAGCCAAGAACCGGCTGATCACGCTGGCCGGGGAGGCACGCATCTACGGAAATCAGGCTAACAACGGCAGAAGAGAATAAGAAGCCGGCCACCGCACTGTTCCGTCCCTTGGCAGGCAACTCCACTCGGCGAGGCAGCGTGAGCCGACGATAGGAGCGTAACCAGATATTTAGGTACAGCTAAGCTGATGACGGCGCCGTGCGTTCGCGCGTGATGACGGGGTCATGCCAGCTCAGGACCCGGATCGTGCAGGCAGGGCCGGGCGCCCGGCGCGCCCTTTGGCCATCGGGCCCATCGTCGCCCATCGCGTTGGCCAGCACCGACGCGTCTACGACCATCACTCCCGGGTCCCGCCGAGACGCATCTGACAGCACACCTCCCTGACGCTGCGGCGGCCCGCGGCATCGACCCAGAGCCGAACGTCCATGCTCTGCGTCTCATCCCGGCAGTCATACGAGGACCTTCGGCCCTGGGCGGGCTGATCACGTGTGGTGAACCATGCTTGTCGGTAGGAATAGCCGGCAGTCCGGTGGGTTACCCGCGGTGTGTCGGCCAACGGTTGGAAGGGATTGACGATGAGGATTGCCGACGATGTCACGCAGCTGATCGGGAACACGCCGCTGGTGCGCCTGCGGCGGGTCACCGACGACGCCGGAGCCCAGGTCGTGGCGAAGCTGGAGTCGTACAACCCGGCCCACAGCGTGAAGGACCGCAT
>JBEKIF010000107.1:0-10623 GCA_050011895.1 Streptosporangiaceae bacterium
CCCTGGCCGGCTCATTACGTGATCTGGCTGGCTGTGCCGAATGGCTTCGGGGTCGGCGCATGATCGGCTCCGCGCGAGCGCTGCGGCCGGGGCGGATTTGCCTGGCGCGAGGGAAGACCCTACAGTGATAGTGCCATCGACGCGGGGTGGAGCAGTTCGGTAGCTCGCTGGGCTCATAACCCAGAGGTCGCAGGTTCAAATCCTGCCCCCGCTACCAGGAAGTGCAGGTCAGAGGCCCGATTGCCAGACGGCAACCGGGTCTCTTGATCGTTAGTCCGCAGCTCGTCCGTGGGATTGGGCCCTTGAGCGCGGCAGAAGGCACGCGGGACTGGCACGGATCGGCATAGCTCTTAAGTCGCGTGGCCGACTGCGGTCGTGGTGTGCAGCCCACGCCGGCCGCAGGGCACGGCCCTTAGGCCGGCTGTGGTGACCTTTGGCCCTGGCCGCGGCGCTGGGCCGTGCCGAGCGTGGGTAGTGGCGGCATTGCGCCAGTCTGCGGTGGTGCTGCCTGGCCTGGCGGGTTCCGGATGTGTCTGCGCGGTAGCAGCCCCCCGGGGTGTCAGGACCGGGACCGGACGCGTGGTCACGGCCCGCCGGTAAATGTCGGCACCGGTCCCGGGCCGATGGAAGGGAGGACCTTCCGATGAATACCTCCATTACTCACTCGTTATCCGTCGTCGCGGCGGTCGGCGCGCTGGCCGTGCTGGGCCTGGCCGGGACCGGGCCGGCCGGCGCAGCGGCGAGGCCGGCGACGGCGGCGAAGCCGCCTCATCCGGTGACCGCCTACGTGGCCAACTCCGGCGGGAACAGGGTGACCGCGATCAACACCGTCACCAACAAGGCCGGCACAGGAATCAAGGTCGGGGCAGCGCCCGGCCAGATCGCGATCACGCCGAACGGGAAGACCGCCTACATCCTTACCGGCGGTTCGGTCGTCCCGATCGACACCGCCACCAACACCGCGCTCAAGCCCATCAAGGACACGGGCGGCCCCGGATACATCGCGATCACCCCGAACGGCAAGACCGCCTACGTCTCCTACTGCTGCTATAACCAGTCCAGCGACAAGTTGACCCCGATCCGGACGGCCACCAACACCGCGCTCAAGCCGATCACGTGGAAGCCGGGGACGGTCTACGGCGCCAGTCCCATCGTGATCACGCCGAACGGGAAGACCGCCTATGTGGCCAGCACCGCGGGTACGGTGACCCCGGTCAACCTCACCACCAGCAAGGTCGGCAAGCCGATCACCTTCGGGAAAGTCGCCGAAGACGGTAACGCGTACATCGCGATCACCCCGAACGGGAAGACCGTCTACGTCGCCGAGAGCAGCCCTTACCAGCCTGGGGACACGGTGACCCCGATCAGCACCGCCACCAACAAGGCCGGCAAGGCGATCAAGGTCGGGGAATCGCCCGTCGCCATCGCGATCACCCCGAACGGGAAGACCGCCTACGTCGCCAGCACCGGTTCGGGCCCGGGTGGCTGAGTACAGCCCGGAGATTGCGGGCCGGCACCTGCCGCTGCCCGCGCCGCGAGTTCCGGCCCGGCCACGGTGACCCCGATCAGCACCGCCACTAACAAGGTCGGCAAGGCAATCAAGCTAGGGCCCACCGCCAGCTCAGTCCGCGTCGCGATCACTCCGAACAGCAAAACCGCCTACGTCCTCTACGACTACTACGTGGCCCAGACCTCGCACAGCTACCTGATCCCGGTCCGCACCGCCAGCAACACGGTGCTCGCGCCGGTCAAGGCCGGGAGTTACCTCAATAGCATCGCGATCACCCCGAACGGCAAGACCGCCTACGTGACCAGCGACCGCTACGGCAGCCAGGGACAGGTTTACCGCGGCTACGTCATCCCGGTCAGCACCACCACCAACAAGGCCGGGACGGCGATCAAAGTAGGAAGCGATCCCGGCGCCATCGCGATCACGCCATAATGACCCGGCAGCCGGGGCCGCGCCGACCGGCCCCGGCCACCCGGCGGCAGGTTCCGGACCCGCGGGCCGATGCACTCGCACCGGCCATCACCCAGACCACCGCCGGCAGCGCCCTGCCGGGACGCCGCACGGAGACAGACGCAGGACCAGGACCCAGCTGCCCGCCGCCAGCTGGAAACGGCACTGGCCCGCCCGAGCCTGCCTGCCCGCCCCAGGCTCGCCGGCGATCACTCCCTATGCCCGGGCGTCACACCACATGATCACGCTTGGGCGCCGGCGAACCACACGCTCCCGCCGGCCGGTGCGCCCGCAGGACCAGCCGGAATGGCCGCTCGCGCCGCGTGCCGTCGGCGTCCGGGCGGCCAGCCAGACCCGGCAGTTCAACGGCGCCATGAGATAACGCCAGCCACCACCGAGAACGCCAAGAAAGAGAAGACATCCGCTGGCAGACCAACAAGGAGTCTCGCCATGAATCTGACATCCCGTCCGGGCCGGCGCCTCGCCGCCGCCCTCGCCCTCGCCTGCTCCGCCATCTTGCTCCCCGCAGCCGCGCTGGCCTCATCGGCAGCTGCGGGCACGCCAGCCCATCCCGCCGCGGCCGCGCTGCCCTCAGCCCGCCCCGCTGCCAGTGCTGCTGCCCGTCCCCAGCGGCGCCAGCTCGCCGTGACCACGCTGTCCAGTTTCAAGGTGGTGCTGACAGCCACCCGGTCACCGGGCACCGGGCCAGGCCCGAGCGCCACCGTTACTGCGGCCGGCTACCGGCACACCTCGCGCGGCTGGAAACTGATCGCGATCAAGCGGGTCGGCGGGGCCCGCGGCTGGTCCTGGTACGCGACGGAAGTCTGCAGCCTCACGGTGACCCAGCTCAAGCCGGGTCCACCATCCGGCTCGCCTGCCGCGGTGCAGTGGGACTCGATCACCGTGAGCCTGCTGTGGGGCCCGGCGATCGGATGCCTGCGGCCCTACACCAATCACTGGCGGCCATGATGACAATCGTCGTCCCGGGCCGGTGACCTCACGGTGCCGCCAACGGCCTAGCGGCCAAACCCGGCGACGGCCACTAGCCGCCCGGAACACGATTGGCACCTACCTGGTTGAAGCTACTTCTGCTGATCTTCCCGATGGTGACCGACGGCGAGTTCGCGCAGGTCGTCGGGGGGCAGCGCGGCGGCTTGGTAGGAGACGAGACGGCAGTTGGTCAGGGCGCGCACAGTCGAGGTGCGCCGGCCTTGCTCGAGCGACGCGCGCTCGCCGAGGACAACGCCCGGGCCGAGCTTGGCCAGTTCAGTGCCGCCGACCTCGATGGCGACCATGCCGTCAAGCACGAGGATGATTTCGTCCGCTGGTTCGCCTTCAGCGAGGATGACCGCGCCGGCCTTGGCCTTTGCGTGCCTGGGTTGCGGGCCGCCGCCGCGCATGATGGCCAGGGACAGGCGCCGTTCCAGGGGGGTCTCGGCTTCCGCCGCGAGCACGGCGTTTTCCTGGCCGCTCCAGGGCGAACGCGCCAGGTCGGAGGTCCGGTACCAGGTCTTGAAGTCGATCAGGGCCGACTTCCCCACCAGAGAGTGGTTGGGGTCGTAGATCCAGTGCCGGGGAAAGGAGCTAGCGCCGACGAGCTCGTGCCCAACCGAACCATCGGCATAAAGGGTTAGCGCCAGGGTCGTCCAGACGGTTGGCCCTTCGCTCTTCACGAAGGGCGCATCTTTGACCAGCCGCGGTGCGGGCATGCCGGCGCGGCCCCCGGCGGTCTGGATGAACCGGACGAAGTCCTCACCGACAACCGGTTCCGGCCGCAGGTCCGGATAACCGACGGCCACTGCAAGGACCTGCATTTCCCCGAGGCGGATGAGGGTATTGGAGACCCGGCCGCCGCCATCTTGGCCGTAGCCGACGATCCTGCCGTCGTCCGCATCGATCCAGGCGTGCAAGTCGTTGCCGAACCGGGCGCCCTCCGGGCCGACCACGGTGTCAAGGTCTTTCCATTCATCCGGAGGAGGGTCGTCGTAATGCGTCACTCCCAGCTCGAAAGGGATCCTGGTCACACCGGCTATGGCTTCGGACGGGATCCACGAGATGCTGGTCACCGACGACTCAATACGCATAACAAATACTGCCTTCCTGTCTGGGCCTGGATCTCGAGACCGATGTCACGGACGGCGTCCCGGATGACACGGGGCACGAACCGCGCGCAGGGCCGTCAAACGAGGCGATGAAGCTGTCCCCCGCACCGTGGCCAAGGGACTGCCAAGCGATGTCAACCTCGCCGGCCCTGGTGAATCGTGTCTCCGGCGTTTCAGCCATGCCGAAACCCCCGCCCTGCCGGTCCCGAGAGGGGGCAGCGCGCGCCGTCGCCACGTGAGTTCAGCGCTCCGGCGCTGCGTCCTCGCGAATTAACGTACACCTTCTCCCGTCATATCCACTGGCATCGCCACGAGGCGGCTGCCAACGTCGGCCAGGCCAGTTAGCATGGGCTGATGTCGGGGTGCCTGGCATGCGGGGCGGGGAATGCGCCTGGAAAGCGCTTCTGCGGCGATTGCGGCGCTCCTCTTCCGGCCACGTGCTCCGCTTGCGGAGATCTGGTCGAGACGGGAAGGCGTTTCTGCGGCGGCTGCGGGGCACCGCTGGGCGCTGGCGCCGCGGCGCCTGGAGCCCCTTTAACAGCGGTCCCGGAGGGCGCTCCGATTGAGCCAGCGCGGCCCTGGCCCGAGCGGCGCCAGGTGTCGGTGCTCTTTTGCGACCTCGTCGGCTTTACGCCTTTTGCGGAGCGCCGCGACCCCGAAGACGTACGGGAGGTGCTGTCTGGGTACTTCGCGCTGGCCAAGGCGGTTGTCGCACGCTACGGCGGGGTAGTCGAGAAGTTCATCGGTGACGCCGTGATGGCGGTCTGGGGCGCGCCGGTGACCCTGGAGGACGACGCCGAGCGGGCGGTGCGCGCCGGGTTGGAGCTCGTCTCCGCGGTTTCTGCGTATGGCAGCTCTGCCAGCGTCGAGCTCGCGGCGCGGGCTGGCGTGGCGACGGGGAGCGTGGCGACAGTCGAGCGGCCCGGAGAGGGGCTTGTCACCGGTGACCGCGTCAACACCGCGGCGCGCATACAGGCCACGGCACTGCCGGGGTGCTGCTACGTCGACGCTGCGACCAGGCGGCTCTCTGCGAGCGCCATCGCCTTCGACGATGCAGGGAGCCACGCGCTAAAGGGCAAGTCCGCGCCCGAGCAGCTCTTCAGGGCTGTGCGCGTGATTTCCGGCGTGGGCGGCCACCAGAGCCCCGAAGGCCCTGAGGCCCCGCTGATCGGCCGTGACGTGGAGCTGCATGACCTGAAAGAGCTCTTCCACGTGACGGTCGAGCGGCGAAGCCCGCGCCTGGTAGTGATCTCTGGTCCGGCCGGCGTCGGCAAGTCCCGTCTCGGCTGGGAATTTGAGAAGTATGTCGACGGGATCGCCGAGACGGTGCTGTGGCACCGTGGACGCTGCCTGTCGTATGGCGAGGGCGTCGCCTTCTGGCCACTTGCGGAGATCATCCGTCAGCGCCTCGGCATCGCCGAGGATGACCCCATCGACGTCGCGGGCGCCAAGCTCAACGAGGGTCTGGCGCATTTCGTCGCCGAGCGTGAGCGGGACTACGTCGGGGCGCGGCTGGCGCGTCTGCTGGCCGCCGAGACCCCTGGCGAGCGCGGTACGACCCTTCCCCGCGAGGAGCTTTTTGCCGGCTGGCGTCTCTTCATCGAGCGCATGGCGGCGGTGGCCCCGGTGGTGTTGCTGATCGAAAACGCCCAGCATGCCGACGAGAACCTTCTCGACTTCCTCGACCACCTCATCGACTGGATCCGCGAACTGCCGGTCTTCGTCCTGGTACTTGCGCGCGCTGAACTCAGCGAGAGAAGACCGGGCTTCGGAGCCGGGCGGAACCGCTGGATGATCTCGCTCGATCCGCTCGATCGAGCCTCGATGGGCCAGCTGATCGAAGCGCTGGTGCCGGTCATGCCCGTCCCGGCGCGCCAGATGATCACCTCAAGGGCGCAGGGGATCCCGTTGTTCGCCGTCGAGATGCTCCTGTCGCTGATCGATGCCAGCGTCGTCGTGGTGAAACAAGGCGGTTATCACCTGATTGGCGACCTCGACCAGGTCACGGTGCCCGACAGCCTGCACGCCCTGCTGGCCGCCCGCCTCGACGCTCTCGGCCCATCGGCACGGCGCCTCGTCGGCGTGGCCTCGGTGCTGGGCTCGACCTTTCCGCCTGAGGCGCTGATCGCCGTTTCAGGGCGCGAGGCCAGCGAGGTCCATGCGTCACTTGGTGTGCTGGTCCGGCGCAACGTACTCCAGGTTTCTGACGACCGGCGCTCGCCCCAGCGCGGCGACTACCGCTTCTCGCAGGAGCTGCTCCGCCAAGTGGCTTACGAGACCCTCTCGCGGCGGGAGCGCAAGGCGCGTCACCTCGCGGTCGCGACGCATCTGCGCCAGGCATTCGCTACTGACGGCGAGGAGATTGCCGAGGTGATCGCCCGCCACTACCTCGACGCCCTCGGCGCAGAGCCCAACGACTCCGACGCCTCCGCAACCCGCGAACAGGCGCTCTTCATGCTGGTGCGGGCCGCCGAGCGCGCCCAGCGCATGGGCACGCCAGGGCGTGCGGCCGCGAGCTTCGCCGATGCCGCTGAGCTCGCCGTCACCGGCCGCGGCGATGACCCGAGCCCGGTCGGCGGCACCGGCAAATTGCCACCTGGCGCCGCGGCGCTGTGGGAACGGGCCGCGGGCGCCGACTTCGTCGCCGGCCAGCACGACCGGGCCGTCGAGCACGCCGCCGCCGCCCGGCGGTACTACCTCGAGCTCGGCGACGCCCGTAGCGCGGCACGCGTCCAGGTCGTTGCCGGGCGTGCGCTGCTGCAGGAGGGGCGCCACGTCCAGGCCAGGACGTACCTCGCCGGGGCGCTCGACGGGCTGCGCGGGGAACCCGATGCTGACACCGCGAAAGCGCTCGCTGGACTTGCCAACCTCGAGCTCTTCGACGGGAACGCGGACGACGGCGAACGGCTCGCCGCCGAGGCGCTCGCCATGGGCGAAGGCCTCGAGGTCGGCGACGGGCTGCTTGCCTGGCTGTTCCTGACCCAGGGAAACGCGCAGATCTATGCCAACTGGCTGGAAGAAGCAGCCTCGTCCTATCGCGAAGCTGCCCGCCTCGCTGAGCGCGCCGGCGAAGGCGTACTGCTCTGCACCGCGCTGGGCAACCTGTCCGATGCCATGAGCGGCTTCGATCCGGCCGCCGCGGCGGACGCGGCACGGGCTGCCGCCGAGCACGCCCGCCGGATGGGCGCGCGCCACTACCTCGGCGGGTGCGTCTGGAACTTGAGCATTGCCCTGCTCGAGCTCGGCGAGTGGGACGAAGTCACAGCTCTCCTCCAAGCAACGATCGACCAGGATGGCCTCGGCGACGACGAAGCGATCCGATGGGCCCAGGGGTGGCTAGCGGCGCTCCGCGGCGACGGCGAGCAGGCCAGCGCGATACTCGCCTCGCTCACCTCGCTGCTCACCACCGAGCGGATCGATGACCGGGCGTGGGCCGCCCTCCTCGACGCGTTCATCTCGTCGGCGCTCGGCCGCCCGGCCGACGCGCTGGCACACGCCTGCAGCGCCTTGTCTCACGCGCCGGCCATCGGCATCGGCCGCGAACAGGTCCGCTGGGCCTGGCCACTTGCCGCACGTGTCGCCGCCGAACTCGGCAAGAGCGACACCCTGACCGAGCTGTTCGCCCTGCTCGACACCCAGCCGCCCGGCCAGCTGCCACCGCTGCTGCGGGCCGAGAACGACCTCGCCCGCGCCCGGGCCAAGGCCGACGCCGGCGATCTCCACGCCGGTCGTGCCTTCAGCGAGGCCGTTGCCGCCCAACGCCGCGCCGCCAGCCCCTACCGCCTCGCCTGGGGCCTGCTCGACCACGCTGCTTTCCTCGCCCGCAGCGGGCAGGCCGCCGCGGCCGACGCCGCCGCCCGCGAGGCACGAGCCATCGCCAGGCACCTTCGCTGCACGCCGCTCCTCCGGAGTGTCGATGCGCTCACCGAGAAGTTCGCCGACATCGCCGGGGGCTGAGCCGGGAAGCGCCCTCAACCGGCAGGCCTGAACTCGCGAGAGCCCGAGTTCCCGACAGCAGATACCGGCACGGTTGCTCCCCCCGCTGGCCAGGTGTTGGCAGGCGGCGCCAAGGTGGCAGCCGGGCAGCCGTGGTACTCACCGCTTTGACCGGGCGTTGCGCCTGCTGCGGGCCGGTGCCGGACGGGGATGCTAGAAACCAGGCTGTGTTGAACAGTACCGCTTGGCTCATAACCCAGAGGTCGCGGGAATCAAATCCTGCCCCCGCTACCAAGAAGTGCAGGTCAGGGGCCCGATTGCCACAGCGGCGATCGGGCCTTTTGGTCGTTTGTCCGCGGCTCGTCCGTGGGATTGAGCCCTCGAGCGCGACATACTCCGGACGGCATCGGCAGAGATCAGCATCGTGAGCGGCTGCCTGGCTTCCCTTTGAGCAATGCTCCTCCAGCTTCGCGCCAGGGCAGCCGGCGATGCTCTTCGTCTCGCACGCAGCGGCTCGCGCGGCAGAGAAGGCTCGCTCGGTGTCGCTTGGCGAGCAGGCCCAGTCGAGCCGATCTCATAGACGGCGCTTGCCGCTGAAACCTCCAAACCGGGCGCCGTCATGGCGGATGACACCGGGCACATGAGCCGTCGCTACGCGACGTGAAGATGTGAATCGCTCCTGAGCGCCGACGAGGGGCCTATCGCCGAATATTTTCTTACTCAATCTGCACTGGCCGCCCGGTTGAACGCGTACAGATCAATCAGTTCGGTGTGGCGGCAACTGCAGAGATTGCGCCCGCCAGCGAGTAAGAATACTTGCTCGGGACCATGATGTCACGTTAACAAAGTTTCCTTACGAATGGCTTTGGCGAGGATCTTGCCGACGCCCTTGGCGCAGGTAAATGCCTCATAGCGGTCGGTCCATCCGTCGATGAACCGGCGGATCGCGGCGGTGACCCGGCATGCCCGCTCACGACACCCGCGATAACTGGTCGCCTTGCGGGAACGGCGAGGTGAGTTGCTCGTTATAGGGCGTGAGGGAGTTTTCGGCGGGGCGGCGAATTGTCTCGGAGGTTTTCGTGAAGTTCAAGGTAGCCGCGGCACTGGGGACTGCCGCGCTGTGCGCCGCGGTCGTCTCGTGCTCGTCCGGACCGGCAGCGACAGCGAGCACGCAAGCACCTCCGGTCACGGTGCTGGCCAAGGGCGCGGACAACGGCAACGGCGACATCTTCCTGGCCCCGAGCGGCGGCCAGTACGGCACCGGCCCGGAGATCGTCAGCATCACAGGCAAGGTGCTCTGGTTCCACCCGCTGCCAGCGGGCGCGTTCGCCACCGACTTCCGCACCCAGACCTATCTGGGCAAGCCGGTACTGACCTGGTTCCAGGGCAGCCCTACCGGCGGCGAGGACGTTATCTACAACGCCCGCTACCAGCAGATCGCCACCGTCAAGCCGGCGAACGGGTATGCGCCCGACTTCCACGAGTTCCTGATCACGCCGTGGAACACGGCGCTGATCCTCGCCGACAAGCCCGGCACCGCCAACCTGACCTCGCTCGGCCTGTCCGCGCACCAGCAGGTCATGGACGGCGTCGTGCAGGAGATCGACATCAAGACCGGCAAGCTGCTGTTCCAGTGGGTGAGCTCGGACCACGTGCCCTACAGCGACAGCCACGCGCCGATGCCGCCGCCGGGCCAGCCATGGGACTGGTTCCACATCAACGCTGTCCACCTCGACACCGACGGCAACTTGCTGATCAGCTCGCGCTTTACCTGGACCATCTACAAGGTGAACCTGCGCACCGGGGCGATGATGTGGCAGCTCGGCGGCAAGCACAGCACGTTCACCCTCAAGGCCGCTCCCGGCCAGAAGCTGGACAGCGCCGGCGAGATCTTCGCGTTCCAGCACGACCCCGAGGCGCTCGGCGGCAACGTGTACACGGTCTTCGATGACGAGTCCGACGGGCAGTCGACCCTGTACTCCTCCAGCCGCGCGGTCACGATCAGCCTGGACCTGGCCACCGGCACGGCGACGCTGATCAAGTCCGTGAACCAGCCGGAGGGCCTGACAGCGGCCGCGACCGGCAGCGCGCAGACGACCAGGAACGGCGACCTATTCGTCAGCTGGGGCGGGCTGTCATACTTCTCCGAGTTCAGCCCGTCAGGAAAGCTGCTGTTCAACGCCAAGCTTCCCGACGGCGCGGGCACCTACCGTGCCTACCGGCTGCCGTGGAATCCAGGCAGCTAACGCGCCATCACCAAGGCGGCAAATCGATCTAGTCAGTCAATCGACACGACTGATCCTGCCGAAGCCCACCGCACATCTCGGCGCTTACGCAGGCAGCAACGTCGCGCGAGATTAATCCATCTGCACGGCTCAGCTGATAAGCGACCACGACTGCCCGAAGATACCGATCGGCGGTTCACGCGCGTGGAGAGACCGGAACTTGTCACCCATCGTGATGACGCGCTTTTCGTCTCGATGGGCATCGCGTGATCTCAGGGTTGCGCCGCAGGGGTGTTCTCCAGCAGCATCGGGCCTGTGTCCCCTGCGAGCGCGGATGTCATCGTGGCCCTGGGAGGCGGCATCACCGCCGGCGGCGAACCGCGGCCAGAGACCGTGGCGC
>JBEKIF010000108.1:0-10592 GCA_050011895.1 Streptosporangiaceae bacterium
GTAGTTGCCGTCGCGGGGCACGGCGGTCGGCGCGTAGCCGCGCATGAACGGCGCCACGGCATGGAAACCCGCCTTGGCCAGCTCGGGCAGCAGATGCCGCCAGGTACTGGCTGCGTCGGGGAAGCCGTGCAGGCACAGCGCCAGCGGGCCGGTTCCCGCCTCGAGCACCACGAACTCGACATCGTTCGCCTGCACCGTGCGGCGCCGCACGGCATGATGTCCGGTCATAAACGCCCCTCTCTCTCGTGCTCGCGTCGCCCTGGCCAGGCTGCCGTTTCCATGCTCAGCGGCGGCACCTGCGCCAGCGAAGCGCGACCGACCGCGAGGCGGCCGGTGGACTCGGGACTTGCATGGTCGTGACAGATCCTCGCCACTGTCCACAGCATGCGATGGCTGGGGGTTCGGCACCACGCGCTGACCAAGAAGGATTGCGGATAAGAGCCATGACTCTGCTCCCGGCCGCGTTCGCGGGCCTCGGACTGCCCACCGAGCACAGAATGCCCAGTTCGGAGCCCCTAGCACTGCCACCCCATCGAACGGGGACTGCCGATATCAGCAGAACGGTAAGGGAGCCAGCCCGTCGGACCCCTGAACGCTACGGCAAACACCGCAACTCTTACCTCGGTCTCAATTAGATGACATGCATCGGCTGGTTGGCCGTCAGCGGCTAGGGGTTGCTGGTGCCTGTTCCGCTGGAAACCTCCTCCGCTCACACGCGTCACGATTGGCTGTGTAAGCAATCCGCGTGCGGGCGCGTGTGCGCGCCCGGGGAGCGTGAGGAGGTCCCGATGCCCAACGTAGGCGGGCTGGATACCCACCCGAAAAAATGACCTTCGACTATCTCGACACCGTGACCGGGGAGGTCAGCCGGGGCCAGATCGCCCCCGGCCGATAGGGAGCACCTGCGTGCCTGCCTGGCGCCGTTCGCCGGCGGTGACGACGTCGCGTTCGCGGTGGAGGGGTGCACCGGGTGGCGATATGTCGCCGAGGAACTGGCCGCGGCCGGGATCGCCGCGCATGTCGGGGAACCAGCCGCCACTGCCGCGGCTCGCGGCCGCAAGCGGCATGCCAAGACCGACAAGACCGACTCCCGGCATCTGAGAGTGCCGCTGGCCGAGGGCCGGCTGCCGGAGTGCTGGATCCCGCCAGCGCAGATCCTGGAGTACCGGGCGCTGCCCCGGCCGTCAGCAGCGGTCCGTATAGCATCCCCTGCAGCAGCCCAGTGCAGCCGCCGATCCCCTGATTGACCCGGCCGATCAGGCCCGCCCACAGCGGCGTGGCCGCGCTTGTCCCGCTGACCGCGGCGTTCTGCCGGACGAAGACCTGGTAGTTGTCGGCGTTCGCGCATACGTCGTGGCCCCCGGCCGGGGTTGTTCGGCGGGTTGGCCGACACCGGGTTGATGCCCGCCCCGGACTGGAACGACGGGACCGGGAAGAAGGCGCTCACGCTTCCGCCTGACGCGCTCGTCGCCGCGCCGTTGTTCCAGACGACCTCGCTGGCCACCCTGCCGTTGCCGTCCGGCGGCTGCAGCACGGTTCCGCCGACGCCGGTGGCGTTCGGCGATGAGGGCGGGAAGTTAAACGTGGGCCAGCGGCCCAGGGACCCGGCAAAGTCGTGTAGGGATCGCGCGTATCTGGCCACTCGCCGGTATATCTGGCCACTGCTTGGCCAGTCTTCGGGTAGTTGGCCACTCGCACCGATCGCGCTGATCAGCCTGGGTGCCGTGCGTTGACCCTGCGTTTCCCGGTGCCGCAACGGTACGGCGGCTGCCGTTGCGTGTCGAGGCTGCTACTTCGGCCGGGCCCTGTTTCCGGGTCTGCGCGAGTGCTTGCGCCGGGCGGCCACGACGGATACCCTCTTTCACTAACCGATTAGTGGAACAGGTGATCGTGATCGAGTTCCAGCTCGACACCGCCTCGGGTGTCGCCACCTACCTCCAGCTGGCCCAGCAGGTCCGCGATGCCCTGCGGCTGGGCCTGCTGGAGCCGGGCGACCGGCTGCCGACCGCGCAGCAGGTAGTCGCCAAGCTGGCGATCAACCCGAACACGGTGCTCAAGGCCTACCGCGACCTGGAGCGGGAGGGCCTGGTGCGGGGCCGACCGGGCATGGGGACGTTCGTCATCCGGACGCTGCCCGGCACCGACCCCGCCGCGCAGCGACGGTTCCTCGCCGCCATGACCGACCTGCTGCGCTCGGCGCGGCTGGAGGGCCTGAGACCTGACGACATCGAGTCGATCTACCGGACCGCGGTCCGCAACTGCTTTACGGAGGGAGTGGCGTGAACACTGTCATCGAGGCCAGCGGCCTGGGCAAGCGCTACGGGCGGCGGTGGGCGCTCGCCGACTGCACCCTGGCGGTCCCCGCCGGGCGGGTGACCGGGCTGGTCGGGCCGAACGGAGCGGGCAAGTCCACCCTGCTGCAGCTGGCCGCCGGGCTGCTCGAACCGGACTCGGGAGGGATCAGGGTCCTGGGCGAGCCTCCCGCCCGCACCCCGGCGCAGCTCGGCCGGGTCGGTTTCCTCGCCCAGGACGCGCCGGTCTACGCGGGGCTTTCCGTCGCCGGCCACCTGCGCATGGGCGCGTGGCTCAACCATGGCTGGGACACCGAGTTCGCCAAGCGCCGCATCAGCGACCTTGGCCTTGACCTCCGGCAGCGGGCCGGGTCGCTGTCCTGCGGCCAGCGCGCCCAGCTCGCCCTCACCCTGGCGACCGCCAAGCGGCCCGAGCTGCTGCTGCTGGATGAGCCGGTCGCGAGCCTGGACCCCCTCGCCCGGCGGGAATTCCTGCGGGACCTCATGGAGACCGTCGCCGAGCAGCAGGTCAGCGTCGTGCTGTCCTCGCACCTGATCGCCGACATCGAGCGGGTCTGCGATTACCTCATCGTCCTCACTGCCTCCCGGGTGCGGCTGGCCGGGGAAACCGAGGCGCTGCTGGCCACGCACCACCGGCTGTCCGGTCCCCGCCGTGACCCCCGCACGCTCCCGGCGAGCTGGGAGGTCATCGAGGAAAGCCACGCCGGCAAGCAGAGCACGCTGCTGGTCCGCACCTCCGAGCCGGTCCTCGACCCGGCCTGGACCGTCCGGCCGGTCAGCCTGGAGGACCTGGTCCTCGCCTACATGAGCCAGCCGGGCAACGCCGCGCGCGCCGACCTGGCCGGATTGGAGATCGCATCATGATCCGCTTCGCCTGGACCCGGTTCCGCACCCAGGCCGCGGTGGGCGCCGGCGTGCTGGCCATCGCCGCCATCGCCCTGCTGGTGACCAGGATCCAGCTCACCCACGCCTACGACGCCGCCGCCGCCGCCTGCAAGCAGCACGGCAACTGCGCGGGCCTGTTTAACGCCTTCCTCAACCAGGGCTACTTCACGGCGGGCAAGCTACTGGAGGCCGCCGGCCTTGCCGTCCCTGGCCTGATCGGGATGTTCTGGGGGGCGCCGCTGGTCGCCCGCGAGCTTGAGACCGGCACCTTCCGCCTGGCGTGGACCCAGGGCGTCACCCGGACCCGCTGGCTGGCCGCCAAGCTCGCCATCGCCGGCGCGGCCGCCATCGCCGCCGGCGAGCTGTTCACCCTCATGGTGAACTGGTGGTCCGGCCCCATCCACAAGGCGAACGCGGGTTATACCGCGTTCACGTCCGGCAGCTTCCATTCAGGCGTCGCGCCGGCCGGGTACGCGGCGTTCGCGTTCGCCCTCGGGGTCACCGCCGGGCTCCTCATCCGCCGCACCCTGCCCGCGATGGCCGTCACCCTCGCCGTCTTCGCCGCCGTCATCATCGCCTTCCCCCTCTGGGTGCGGCCCCACCTCATCCCGCCCGCCCGGACCACCTCGGCGCTCAGCCTGGCATCGGTCGCCGTGACGGGAGGCACCAGCGACGGGCACCTGATCCTGACAACGAACACGGCGACGGGGCGACCCGGCGCCTGGGTCATCTCCAGCCAGGTCACCACCCCGGACGGCCGCGCCGCCTCCGGCGAGCCAGCCGGGCCCTGCGGCATCTCATCGGCCCAGGCATGCAACGACTACATCGAGAGCCTCCACTTCCGGCAGACGGTGACCTACCAGCCCGCGAGCCGCTACTGGGCCTTCCAGTGGATCGAGACCGCGATCTACCTCACCCTCGCCCTCGCCCTCGCCGGGTTCAGCTTCAGGTGGATCAACCGCAACCGCTCCACGGAACTAAACATCCGGCGCCCCCGCACCCGCCAGCCGGCCCCGGCACTCCAAAGCTCTCCGTGACCCCACACGATCCCGTGGTGCCCGTGGCCAACTAGCCGAATTCTGGCCAACTACTTCTCGTCCACGGCGACCTGGCCGAGCACCGCGCCGATGCCGTGCGCCAGCGCCGCGACCAGGTGCGGGGCCTTCCTGCCCTTGCTCTTCGCCCCGCGGACGGTCTTGGCGTCGATCGCGATCACCAGCCGGCCGCCGGCCCGCACCGCCCTCGTCCACAGCCAGGCACCGAGAACCCCGTCGAGCACATCAGCGCTGACCAGGGCGAACGCGCGCCGGAAGGTGGACTCCTCCGCCGGGCCGCGCGCCGCGCCAAGCCCGGCCAGCACCTCCGACCCGGCATCGGCGGCCCACTGCCCGATCGCGGCGAACGACCGCGACCCCGCGATCACCGCCGAGATCCCCACGGCCAGCAGCCCCGCCAGCGCGTGCCGGCGACCGCGTCTCTTCCGGGGATCCGGGACCTGAGCAAGGAGATCGAGCAGATACTGGCTGCGGGCAGCACGAATAGGCGAAGATGTCATCGGCGGGCGGGCGTCCCTCACGGCAGAAGATGGTGAGCGTAGGAACTTCCATCGTTCCGCCCGGACCCTGTCCGCCGCCCGCGGACACGCCGGGCACATCAACCGCCGTTACGACACCGCAGGTCACAACCTCAGTTCACGACTTTGCCGGGACCCTAGCCAGCGGCCCTTGACTGTAAATTGTGACCGAAGTAACGTGTTACCAACAATGAGTGACTGCGTTTCACGGGTACGGTGAAGGAAATGAACAAGAACTCCTTCAGATATCGGCACGTCGGCCGTTCGATCCGGATCCTAGGTGCAGTAGTTAGCACTCTCACGCTCGTGACGTTAGTAGATAGCAGTGCGGTCGGCGCGTCTGTTACCGCGCACGCACCAGCCATCGCGTCGGCCTCGACGGGTGTCGCCAAGGTAGCCGTTGCCGATACCACGATGCATATTGCAGGATTCGATGCGGCCGTAGCACGCGCGCACGGCTTTAGTATAATCATGCGCAACGGCGTTCAGGTGTCCGTCCCATCGGCACATCTTGCCAGTGGCCCAGACAACACGGTAGGTGGGAACTGCGGAAAGTCCTGGATATATCTCACTGGCACCCATCTGGAGTTCCATTATTACACAGGGTTCAGTGTAAACACCCCAGCGGTGGAATACGGCTGGCACGTATCGATAGTCGGGCCGAATTCGTACGATAACAACCGGACGTGGGGAGGTGGCTTGGCTTTCAGGACGACCTGGCGTGCACCTGGGAGCGGGGACTACAACGTTACCGTTGATGACTCCGGATACTACGATGGGAAGGTCATCCCGTCCGGGAGCTGGGCCCTGCTCGATAACGGGGGGTACTGCACCTCCGGCGGTCCATCTAGCAGAACATACGTGCCGTAGACCCAATGCAGCGCCAACCAGAGCCGCCAGAGGACAGCGCGGCACCTCAGTGGGCGACTTCGCTTCCCTTGTTCGGACTGCCGGAGTCGTTCACCGACTTGCGGCTAGTGGGTGATCGCGAGGTAAGCCGGTGGGAAGAGCGAGCGCACGGCCGAGTTATAAGCGGCACTTCTGAGACCTTTGGGCTGGTACACGGAGGTTCGCCTGGGCGGCCTGGCCAGAGCTATATGCAGGTGCTATCCAGCACGCTTCCAGGACCTGAGCCGACAGCCCTCCTGACGGCAGAAGTGGAGAGGCCTGAATGGGATACCAGTCTCGACGAGGTCCGTGAGTTTGCCATCAGCATCAGCCTCGACGGTAACCCCGTTGAATTCCGCGGCGTCGGGACGGCGGCGGTGTGGGCTTGCTCGACAGACTTTCCCGGGTACGCGATCGCCGTTATAGGCGTCCGGTGGCCCCGGGAGGATCTAGTGCTCGTGCCGATTCTCGACGTGATGCCCTATGTGGACGGGCGAGACGCCGTGATCGCCGAACGACGACGGCAGGCGAGTGAGGGATCCTGAAGCAGCCGTGTCCTGCTCCGGTTGAATCGGTATCTGCCCGGGCTTCGCTGATCACGCCAGTGAGCCAGACTGCATCAGCCAGGCGCGGTGGTGCCCGAAGCGCCGCGATGGCGGCCTGGTCGAAGTCAAGTCAACAGCTGGCCGCCGCGGCATCGCCCTTCCGGACCAGCTCTCTACCTTGATCATCGAGCACCGCAGACGACAGGACCAGGAGCGCGAGCATGCCGACACTAGCAGGACCAGCAAAACCAGAGACGAGCCACCGACGGGCTCGGCGTGGCCGCCGATGCCTCGGCCCTGGCCAGCGCTTCTAGGAGTTCACTGGCCCCGGCCACGTCGGTAGCGGACCATGACTTCGGTCTGGGCCGGGAACTGTCTTGCTGGGCTGTCGCCGAGGTGACGCGCCAGCACCGCGATCGTGTGACTACCTGGCCAAGGCCGCAGCGGGCCTGATCAAGGCAGGTACCGGCGAACCTGACGTCGGCGCAGACCCCGGCCGATGGCAAATGAGGACGTCCGTTGACTAGCAGGGTTGACCACAAAGTAGCTATACTTATAGCCATGCCGATAGCCGGGCAGATGCCCCTCGCCGACGTCAAGAACCGGCTCTCAGAGGTCGTTGACCGCCTGGAGCGAGAACATGGCCGCGTGATCATCACCAAGCACGGCCATCCGGCCGCCGTGATCATCAGCGTGGAAGACCTGGAGTCGCTCGAAGAAACACTCGACATCATGGACAGCGCCGGGCTGCTCGGCGATATCCGCGAGAGCCTGGCCGAACTCGGCACCGCCGATGAGGCCCTGCTGAGCAAAGAAGACGCGCTGCGGCTCATCTCCGGCCGGTGAGCGGGAACGATTACGCGATCGCCTGGACTACCGCGTCGCGCCGGGCGCTCACCAGGCTCCCCGAGAAAGCCGGGACGGCAGTAGACGAATTCCTGTACGGCTCGCTGGCCGAGAACCCGCACCGTGCCGGCAAGCCGCTGAAGCTCGGCCTTCAGGGGCTCCGCAGCGCTCGCCGGGGCGACTACCGAGTGATATACCGCATCGATGACCACCTCCGGCAAGTCACCGTCGTGGCCATCGAACACCGCTCCGACATCTACAGACCACGACAATCTTGACCATGCCCGACCTGCGCTACTTGTGAGTCAGTCTCAGCACGGTCTGGCCCGTCTGTGCACAGGGACGTTGGTCCGTGGCGCGTGCTCCCGTGACGGGGTGGACTGAATGTGACAGAGGACCCCCAGGCAGACGCGGGGGAACGGACCAGATCCGCGCACCGCGCAATCGAGATCCGCGAAAAGCGGAGGCGGGTCCTCTCGTCACCTTCCGCCTGGATTACCTTGCGCTCCAGGCGGCGGGCGTGAGCGCGGTCGCCACGCACGCTATCGGCCAGTGGACGCGGCAGCCCGCCTTGGGAACCGGCGCGAAAGCCGCGAGGGCGGCTTGGGCTTGCCCCGCTTTGACGGACAGGGCTGATGGCTTGGTCAGGCTACCTTCTTGATGACCTCCTTAACGGTGGTGGTCTCGAATTCGGCGGGACTGAGATAGTCCAGGGCGCTGTGCGGGCCGGGTGCCATTGAACCAGCCGATGTACTCCACGGCGGCGCGCCCGGCTCCGGCCCTGGTCGGCCAGGGCTGGAGATCAAGCAGTTCGCCTTTGATCGAGGATAAGAACGATTCGGACAGGGCGTTGTCCCAGCATTAGCCGGCTAATGATCTTGGGTGTCTGCGTTGGCCGGTTAACGTCGCTGGAGCTTACTGACCGGCTGCGGGTCGGCGTTCCTGGCGGGTGAGCTTGCGTAGTTGTTCTTCGTGGCTGCGGACGCGGGTGGCGATGGCGTCGAGCGCGGTGTGCAGGGCTGCGATGTCGGATGCGAGACCGGTGAGGGTGTTCGGTGAAGACCGACAAGGCCGATTCCCGTCACCTTCGCATGCTGTGGCTGATGGTCGGGTGCCAGTGTCGTGGATCCCGCCCGGGCAGGTCTGCGAGCGGCGGGTGCTGCTGCAGCTCACCGGGACCTGGCCGAGGAGCATGTCGCCTGGGCTCAGCGGATGCACGCCACGCTGTTCCACCAGGGCGTCCCCGGCCTGGCCGGCCGGTTGTCCGACCCGAAGGCGCGCGCGTTGCTGGAGCACGCACCGACATCGGGCTGTCGGCGACGGGCGCGCAGGCCGTCGCGGTCGCGCTGCGCAGGATCGACAACCTAGAGGCCGAGCTCGCGCCGGTGCGTGCCCAAATCGCGGCGATCGTCTGGGCGTTCCTCGGCGACGCCCAACGGTTCTCCTTCTCCGCCCAGGCGGTCCGGCACGCCGGCCTGGACGTCACCGTGCATTCCTCCGACGGCAAGCACACCCCGGGCACCTGTCGCACCAGGGACCGCCGATCCTGCGCTGGGCCCTGTTCGGGCCGGCCACCAGACCTCACGCGCCAGCTCCCCCGACCACTGCTACTACGCCGACGTCGCGGCGTGGATCGACGCCAACCGGGCCGCCTTGTCGGTCGCCCGCAAGTTCGCCCGCCGCTCCCACCACATCCTGCGCCGCCCCACGAAACGGCCGACTGGAGCCGCGTAGCCAAACCGAACGACCCGGCCACCTATCCACATTGCAACCGCACCTTACGGCTGCATGGCCCGACCGCTATGCCGATGTGCGGGCATCGCTCGGACGGTGGCCCAACCATCGTTAGAAGTCCAGGTCAAGACCGGTGGCCGAGTTCCGGAACCCACACGGTCTAGATGCTCGACGGCTGCTGGCGACCACCTGCCCGCCTGCCGACTGAGGTCCCGGCCAGCTGATCATCCCTGACCGTCCCGGGCAGGCAAGGCGCGGCCATGGGGAGGCCTCCCCTTGTCTCCCGCGTCCTGCTCGCGCACCCTTCGTGCCAGGACGCGGCAAGCGCCGCGCAGCACCTCTGGAGGCCACGATGATTTCCCAGAACACGCATAAAGGCACGCCGGCCACCGCATCCGGATGCGGCCCGCGCGGGCGCCCCCGCCCGCCGGGCTCGACGCGAGGACGCCAGATGCTGCGCGGCCTCGGCGCGCTAATCGCCGCGGCGGGCGCGATCATGCTCGCCACCGCCTGCGCGGGCCCGCCCCCCGCGGCGGGCACGGCCGCCAGCGCGGGCACCGTCAGGCTGGCCACGGCCGCCGCGGTGCCCCGGTGCCTGGCCGGCGGGCTGCTCGCCGGGCTGCACGGCTGTGAGGGCAACAACGACCAGGGCGGGTTCATCCTCACCCTTACCAACAACGGCCAGGGTTCGTGCTCCCTCGACGGGTACCCGGGGCTGGGCCTGCAGAACGCCCGCCACCACGTCCTCACCTCGCATACGCACTGGGGCTCGACCGTCTTCGCCGCCGATCCCGGCCGGCATCTCATCGTGCTGTCCCCCGGGGAAACCGTCAGCGCCAGCGTCAGCTTCGCGTACGGCTGGGGCAAGCACGCGGTGGACGCGGCCTACCTTGAGGTCACCCCGCCCGGCGCCTATAACCACGCCGTCCTGGCGATCCCAGACGGAATAGGGAACATCAGCGACGGCACCCTGTACGTGACCGCGATGGCCAGGCACACCGCCTCCCAGAACACGCCGAAGCACTGCTGCCTTTCCTGACGAGAACGCGCAACGGCGGACGCGCAGGGCGCACCCCTCGAAGGTGTGCCACCCGCTGCCCTACCGGGGGCCCCGCGCGCCGGCGCGTCGCCGCCGGCGCCGGGTGAGGTGAGGAGCATGCCGCCGCTCGATCCGTACGGGGCCCTGGACCGTGAGTCCTGGTAAGGATTCAGCGGCGCCTGCCGAAGGGACGGCCAGGGCCGAGCGCTGTTCCCGGCCCGTAACCACGTGGTGTAGCCGGACCACCATGCGCGCGGGCGGCTTCCAGCAGAGCGGCCGGATCGCTACGGCGTGATCGCGATGGCCCCGGGATCCTTCCCGGCCTTGATCGCCTTCCGGCCTGTCGGGCGCTACGGCATGATCACGATGAGGGTGGCGCAGGGCCTACATTGATGGCCTTGAGCGGGGAGTTGGTGGCGGCCCGGATCGGGGTCACCGTGTTCGAGCCATGGTTGACAACGTAGGCGGTGCTCCCGTTCGAGGTGATCGCGATGACGCGGGCGCCGCGCGCGGCGTTCAGCCAGGCGGGGCCCTGGCGGGCAGGCGCCGCAGGTCCTCGGCGGTCAGCTCGCCGGTAGAAATGAGCAGCAGCGCAAGCTCCTCCAGGGCCCGCGGCCCGCGGAGCCCGGGAACGCCCAGGCGCACGTAGCGGTCCCGGATGTTCTCGCACCGCTTGGCCACCGTATGGGCCTGCCAGCCGATCCGCTCCGCGGTGTCCCTGGCGCTGGCAGGTGCCGGGTTCCCGGTCTGCCGGAAGGTCAGGTAGGCCT
>JBEKIF010000109.1:0-10662 GCA_050011895.1 Streptosporangiaceae bacterium
AGTATTGCTAGGGCCTGACGTCACTGGCGGCCGGTGCATCTGGACTAACGCGTCGCGGTTTCGCCGTCCCCACCGCCGCAGCTCGGCCCACTGGGTCAGTTCCCCGAGGGTGACAAAGGTGATGCACGGTTGCTTCTGGGGCGGCCCGGGCAGGACCTGGGGTGAGGCTGGCCGCTAATCAGGCCGCACCCCCAGTCTCCTTGATCGTCATCTCGGGCGCGGCCTGCGGACCTTCCCGAACACCAGGTAAGCAATCCCGCCGAACGGAATCGTGAGCCCTATGCCCATGCAGAAGATCGCCCATACCCACTTGGGCAGGAGAACACCACGAACCCGGCTGCGAGCACGAGCACCAATACGAGGACCTTGTTCAACGTGGTTCTCCAGACCTGTCCGCCCGTTCCCCAGTCTGGCACAGCCGGTCATAACATGGCCACGTGCGGGATAGCCGGGACCGTCCTGCTCCCGAGCATGATCACCGTGCAATTAGCGTGCAATTAGCCACGGTAACGAGGGGTCAGCCACCTTTCGCCACGTTAAGGCTTGTAAAGACCAGCCCAACCAAAGTATTTCCTCATCCATCCAGGATCGGATACGAATGATTTCTCCCATTGCAGCAACGACGGTGTATCGGAAAGCCCATAGGCAGTCTTCGCCAGCAGATTGAGCTGCTCTTCGAGAGCCCTAATCCTTCTCCCGAGGCGGCCTAGCATGGAGCTGCTGGAACCCCAGACCACGACAACAATTATAAGAAAGACTGTAACGGATACCCAGGTAACCAGAACACTACGGGAACCAACTATGAAAGCTGCACCAGCCGCGAGGAAACCAACTAATGTAGAGCGCGCGGCAATTCGTTGATCTATCTCTGACCGCAGAGCACGATATTCTTCAAGCAGCAGGTCGATCTGCCCCTTGGCCGCCCGCGCGGCATGATCCACTTCGCACATCCGACTAGTTTGACACCGCCTACGACCTAATTCCAGCGGACCAGCGACCCTTGCTAGGCGCTGAACAAGCTGATTAACAGATGCCTCGATCGCTTTGGATCGTGTCGGAGGGTGGCTGGCCGGGGACGGCACCTGCACCATCGCGCACGCCCTTCGGGTCAGTCCAGTCGCCGTGGATCATCTGCGCTTCGATCAGCGTCAGTATCCGCTCGGCATCCCCTTTGCGCTCGAAGGTCTCCGGGTGGCTTCGCATGCGTCCGTCCGGCCGCTAAGCTCCACACCGTGCCGATCCTGATCAGCGTCTGGGGAGCATCGCCCACCCCTATGCCCAGGAGGTTGCCTTGAGTCCGCGAGTTGTATCGGCTTCCGAATGGGTGCCCGCGCGCAAGGAGCTGCAGGCCACCGAGGAGGAGGCGGTAACGCGCTCTATGGCAGATCGCTGACGACACTGGGCGCTAACGCAAGTACGTCAGGTTGCTGTACCACGAGTAATCCCCGGAAGGTGGCCATGACAAGTAATCGGAATGAGGACGCCGAGGACCAGGCGCTGCTGGCCTTCCTCGCCGCCCAGCGTGACGCGGTGCTGTCCATCGTGGCGGGGCTGGACGAGGACTCGTGGCACCGGTCGGTTGTGCCGTCGGGCTGGACGCCGGCCGGGCTGGTCGAGCACCTGGGCGGGGCAGAGTGGCACTGGTTCCAGGGGGTCGTGGCCGGCAAGCACCCCGAGCCAGCGCCTGCGGATGAGGACCTGACTCCCTATGATCCGACGGCAGCATTCGTCTGTGACCAGCCCTCCGCGGAGATTATCAATTTTTACCGCGACCAGTGCGCAAGCTCGGATGCGGTGCTGGCGGTGACACCGCTATCGGCGCGGCCGCGCGGCAGGCACGGTGTCCCCGGGCAAGACGAACCGCCGGATGTGCGCTGGGTCGTACTGCACATGATCGAGGAGACCGCGCGACATGCCGGTCACCTGGACATCGCCCGGGAACTCCTCGACGGCCAGACCGGGCTCGGGCCGCGCTGACCGGCCTGATGCCATCCTTTCTGCAAGCCCGGTAGACCGACGCCGGTCACCCAGCCTGACCGGGCCAAATCAACTAGGTCGGCTCGTCTGCGCACGGCGGTCACGAGCGGACAATTAACGTGCCAGCTCAGGCAGGATGGCAGCCTGTTGTGTTCATATTCCCGAGCTGATTGGTGTGCCGGTCGGCGATACAAAGCCAGGCGCGCCGCGATGATGTGCTGCTGCCAGACGTCGACAAGCGCCAGTACCAGGCGGAGGCGACCGTGTCCTGGATCGTTACTGGATACTGGGCTCTGACTCTGGTGCTGGTGTGGTGGACACCATGGGTGGAGATCGCGTGGTTCCTCACCATCGCAGTCGGCACCGCTGGCCGGTTCGTCAGCCGTCGGCCCGTGTCAGGGACAGGAAACGAGCAGGCCGAAGAGCGCGGGAAGCAGCCACCGAGGCGTCCCTCGGCGGACTGATTTTGCTCACCGGAATGCAGGCTACAAGGAACGGAGCGGACGCGGCGGCGCTAGTGCGAGTTCGATTCTCGTCGACCGCTCTCATTCGTGAAGGCCCAGGCCAGGACCCGAGACCCAAGCCTGGGCCTTGGTCGTTCCGGGCCGTCACGGGGTCCGCCGTGACGGGTGCGGACGCCACTGGGCCACCGCAGTACGCTGTCAGTGACCGGGGCCCCGCTGCACCGCGAAGTCCTTGCTGCGGATCAGCGCGAGGGACAGGATTCCTGACACGAAAGCGATGATCGCAGCGATCAGCAGGATGCGGTCCAGGCCCGTGGTGAACGCCGCTTTGGTGATCACCCCGACGGCCTCCCTGACGTGCGCGGGCAGCTGTCCGATGGTCTGCTTGACGGTCCCGGACTGCACCGCCTTAGCGATCTGCGCGCCCTTGTCCGACAGGCCGGGCACGCCCGGCACCCTGGCCAGCACCTCGGCCGTGACCTGCTTCGAGAACAAGGCGCCGAGCAGGGCTATCCCGGTGGCGATCCCCACCTGCCTGAACGTCGAGTTGATGCCGGACGCCATCCCGGACCTGTCCGGTTTCACGACCCCCACCGCGGTCGAGGCCAGCGGCGGGTTGACCATGCCGACGCCAAGGCCGGAAACGAGCAGGCCCGGTACCAGGTGAGTCCAGGACGAGCTCGCGTCCAGCCCGCGCATGAGGAGCAGCCCAGCGCCGACGACGAGCAGTCCGGGCCCGATCAGCAGGCGCACCGGAACACGCGACGAGAGCCGTCCGGCGATGGCGGAGGTGGCCAGGATGCCGCCGGAGAGCACCAGCAGCCGCACGCCCGTGGCCAGCGCGCTGTAGCCGAGGATGTCTTGCAGGTAGAGCACCAGGTAGAGAATCAGCGCGAAGATCGACGCGCTCATCCCGAAGGCCGCGATCGAGCCGCCGCTGAACGTCGGCAGCCTGAAGAGCGTCAGGTCGAACATGGGGTGCTTGCCTCGCCACTCCACCGCCACGAAGACGACCAGCAAAACCGCCGCGGCCGCGAAGCAGCCCAGCACCAGGCGGTCGGTGAAGGACCGCTCGTTGGACTCGATCAGCGCATACACCAGGCTCGACAGGGCCAGGGTGAAGAGCGCGAAACCCGCCCAGTCGGGGCGCCTGGCGTGCGGCGCCCGGGTCTCGGCGACCTTGGTCATGGCGATGACTACCGCCACGACCCCGATGGGCCCGTTGACGAAGAAGATCCAGCGCCACGACAGGCCCGACGTCAGAATGCCGCCGAGCAGGGGCCCGATGGCAACGGCCAGGCCCGTAATTGCCCCCCAGACGCCGAACGCGATGCCGCGATCCTTGCCCCGGAACGCCTCGGCCAGCAGCGCCAGCGACACGGCGAACATGATCGCTCCGCCGACGCCCTGCAGCGCTCGGGACAGCTGGAGCATGAGGGTGCTTGCGGCCGCGCCGCACATCAGTGACGCGCCCGTGAATATGACCAGGCCGATCACATAGAACAGGCGCCGTCCGTACATGTCGGCCAGGCTGCCCGCCGTCAGCAGCAGGGCGGCCAGGCTCAGCGCATAGGCGTCCACGACCCACTGCAGGCCCGAGAAGGTTGCGTGCAGCGCTTGCTGGATGTCCGGCAGCGCGACATTAACGATCGTGATATCCAGCAGCAGCATGAAGGTGCCCAGGCACACGGCGACCAGCGTCCACCATTTGTTGCCGACGTCACCCTGGCCCTGATCGTGGCCGCTGCCTGCGTCCCGCTCATGGCGCCCGTGCTCACCGTGCACGGGAAGCCCGGCGTGGGCGCCGCTCACCACGGCCCCTTGTGACCTGGCTGGAACGGATGCGCGAGCCAAAATGCCGGCACGGGTCCCCCTAGCAGCGTGCACGCGTCGTTGTCACCACGGTACCGCTGATGCCGGCGCCCTGCCGGTTGCGCTACCCCGCTGCAGAAGCGGCCAACCGGCGGACCGTCAGGTCAGCTGCCTGCCCCGCGGCTACAACCGGACGAAGTGGTAACCGTGCACGCGGAAGAAGTGAATGATCGTCGGCAGGGCGCTGACTGTTGCCGGGTTGCCGGCCGGCTGGTTGTGCATGAGCACGACCGGGTGGCGCAGCGCTCTTCCTTCCTGCTCCGCCAGCCGGATGATGCGGTGGACCCAGAACGACGAGCCCGATCCGTCGGCCTCCCAGTCCTCAGTGTCCACTGACCACAGCCACACCCCCATGTGGCGGTGCTGTGCCAGTCTCAGCGTCGTGGCGGTGTAGGTGCCGTAGGGCGGCCGGTACAGGCACGGCGCCACGCCCACGATGGACCGCTGCTCGGCGATCGTCCTGTCCATCTCGGCAGCTTGCTGGCCAGCCGAGAGCCTGGTCATGTCGGGGTGGTTCCAGGTGTGATTCCCCAGCGCATCGCCGGCCCTGAACTCGTCCTTAACTAAGCTCCGGCGGACGGCCTCGTTCTCGCCGATGTTGAAGAACGTGGCGGGCACGCGGTATGTGCGCAGCATCCTCAGGATCTGCGCTGTGCTCCTGCCCGGCCCGTCGTCGAAGGTGAGAGCCACTGTGCGGTTCCGGCCGGGCGCGTCCGAGTACGGTCCGTACGGAGCCCGCGGGCAGTTCGATCTCGCGGCGGTCAGCTCAGGCGGCGTGGGCGCCTGGCCACCGTGCAGCGCGGCGGGCGGCCCTTCGTTGACTGGCGGGGGATGACCGGGGCTCGCGGGGCCGGAGTCGCAGGCGCCGGAGAGGAAGATGACGGCAGCACCGGCCACGGCGCAGCCGAGTAAGGGCCGTAGCGGGGATCGTTGGCTTGAGATGGCTGGCTCCCTCGTCGGTATGTCGGATCGCGACCGCGACGGCCCCGGCTGGAGTGGCGGGCCGTCACCCGTCAGTTACAGAGACCTCAAACGGAGCCGTCTGGTTGGGCGGAATGACGCCTGATAGCCGTTTTGGGGCAGGCCGTGTCCTTGAGAATGTGACGGCCTTCATGGACGTGCGTCCCGGTTAGCCAGCCAAGCGGCCTCATGCAGCCGCTTGTACCGGATTAGGTGGGACTATATCAGCCATTAAAGACCGTAAGCATCACTAAATCCGGTACAAGTCACGCCGCCGATTGCTAACCGGCTGGTGATTCTGGCAGCGGGAGCAGGCGGCGAGCAGGGGCGGTCAGCATGGCGGCGGCATTTGCCGGGCATGCAGGAGATTGTGCTGCGCTCCCGGATTTTCCTCGGCGGTCAGGCGGTCTCGCTGCTGGGGGACGGGATCGCCGTCCTGGCTATCCCGCTGCTGGTGCTCCAGCTGACCGGCAGCCCGGTGCTGGCGGTGCTCGCCTCCGCGCCGCGCAGCGTCGGCTACCTGGCTGCCGGGTTGCCGGCCGGGATTTTAGCCGACCGGCTCGACCCGTGGCGGGTGCTGGTGGCCGCGGACATCGTCCGGGCATCGGTCTTTCTCGGGCTGTTCATCCTGGCCGGCCAGCACCGGCTCGTGGTCTGGCCTGTCCTTGCGCTGGCCTTCGTAGCAGGCGGCGCGACGGTCTTCTTCGAGACCGCGCTGGCCATCACGGTCCGCGACCTTTTCGCTGGTCCCCGGCTGGTGCCGGCTAACTCCCGGCTAGAGGCGGCCAACCAGGGCGGCCAGGTGATCGGGCCGGGCGTGGCCGGGCTGCTCGCGGCGGCCGGCTTACTGCGCGGGACGATGCTGATCGACGCGCTTACCTTCGGGGTCTCGCTGGCGTCGCTCGGGGCTCTTCGCGGCGGCTACCGCGCGGTGGCCAGGGCCGGGAGGACCACTGCGTCCCTGTCTGCGCTGCGCCGTGACCTTGCTGACGGGGTCAGGTATCTGGCCGCCACCCGGCTGCTGCTGGCGCTGATGGGTTTCGTGCTGGTGCTGAATCTGTGCCTGGGTGCCGACAAGCTGTTCGTCTTCTTTGCCAAGGACACCCTCGGGCTGAGCGCTTGGCAGGTTGGCGTGGTCGTCACCGTCGGCGGGGCGGGAGGCGTGCTGGGGGCAGCCGCTACGGGCTGGTGGTGCCGGCGGGTTGGCCCGCTGCCTGCCGTGGCGTCCTGCGCGGTTGCGTCCGGGGTCGCGCTGATCATGCTGAGCACCGCCTGGTCGATGCCGGTCATGATGGCCGCCAACCTGCTCTACACCTGGGCGATCGTCGCGGCGAGCGTGACATTGCGGGCGCTGCGGCAAGTCCTGGTCCCGCGGGAACTGCTCGGCCGGGTGACCGCGGCGTGGCGGCTGGCCGCGCAGGTTGTCACCCCGATCGGCGCCGTGGCTGCCGGGGCCATGACGGGCGTACTCGGCGGCGACCCGCGGCCCGTCTTCGCGGTCGCGGGCGCGCTCACCATCGTCACCGTGGGGGGCGCCTGGGCGGCTGGAGTCTGGCGGGCGGACGCCGCCAGCGCGACCGCCGCCTCGATGCTCGCAAGATGAGGGTGGCACTACGGCGGCGAGTGCCCGGGCACCGGCGGGCAGGTTTCATGCACCCAGTTCCCGTCGCCGCGGCTGCGCACGTTCTGGCGGGCTGATATCTCCTGACGGCAGCGAGCGCAGATCTCACCGGCGGCCCGAGCCTCGTGATCTGTCACGATCAGCCACGACCTGCTCGCAGCGTGAGCATTGTCGGCGTCGGCCCCCGAGCTGGCCGATGACGTCACCGGAAAACCGAGGCCACCGGGGCAGTGGTTGCTCAGGTGTGCGGCGCGCACCCGCTCGCCGATCCGCATCGCGCCTCCTGGCCAGCCCAAGGCTGCTAGCCCGATCGTATCGAGCGCGGTAGGTTCCGCCGACGTGGTAATCCTGGTGCGGCCCCGGCGGCTGTCCCCCTAGCATCGGGACATGGCGTTTTACTGACTGTGACATGAGGTAGCGGCCCGCGGCCCGCCTTCCCTGTCTGACCAGGCCGGTTGGACAAGGAAGGAAAGACACGTGGCCCGTATAACGAAGACCGGCGCGAGCCGGCCGGCATTGCTCAGCCTGTCCGGGCTCATGGCCGCGCTCAGCGTCGAGTTCGTGGACGAGCTGGCGGACGGCACCAAGGGCGCCGCGCTGCCGCTGATCCGCGGCGACCTGTCCCTGACGTACAGCCAGATCGGCCTGCTCGCGGCCGTGCCGCTGCTGTTCGGAAGCCTGCTTGAGCTGCCGGTCGGGCTCCTGGCCGGTGCGGGTTCCCGCCGACACCGGGTGGTTCTCGTGGGCGGGGCGATATTTGTCACCGCGCTGGCGGTGGCCGCTACTGCCCGGTCATTCGCTGCACTGCTGGTCGCGTTCGTGATCTTCTTCCCGGCTTCAGGCGCGTTCGTAAGCCTGACCCAGTCCGCCCTGATGGACGCTGATCCGGCCCGGCGTGCCCAGCACATGGCCCGCTGGACGCTGGCCGGATCGGTTGGCTCGGTGGCCGGCCCGCTCCTGCTGGCCGGCGTCGCCGCGGGAGGGGGCAGCTGGCGGACCGCCTACCTGCTGATCGCCGGCGCGGCGCTGCTGGCCTGGGCGGGCGCCGCCCGCCGCGGGCCGCTGCCGGCCGGCGAGGCCGGTTCCGGCGGACGGCCAGGCCGGGACGGCGGTGACGGCGGGCCAGGCGGGAACGGCGAAGCCGGTTCCGGTGGGGGCGGCGAGGCCGGTTCCGGTGGGGGCGGCGAGGCCGGTTCCGGTGGGGGCGGCGAGGCCGGTTCCGGTGGCGGGCCTGGTGGGGGCGGCGGGGCCGGTTCCGGTGGCGGGCCCGGTGGGGGCGGCGGGGCCGGTTCCGGTGGCGGCGGCGAGCGCGCGACACTCCGCCAGGCCGTCGCGGCCCTGCGGCGCGGCGAGGTCAGGCGGTGGCTGATCCTGCTCGAAGTCTCGGACCTGCTTCTTGACGTGCTCAGCGGGTTCCTGGCGCTTTACCTTGTCGCGGTGGCCCATGCCAGCCTGGCGCAGGCAGCGCTTGGAGTGGCCGTCCGGCTGGCGGCGGGACTTGCCGGGGACGTGCTGGTTATCAGGCTCCTCGAACGGTTCGGCGCCCTGGGCCTCCTGCGCGCCAGCGCGGCCGCGGCCGCCGTGCTGTACCCAGCGTTCCTGGTGGTGCCTGGTCTCGGCGCCAAGCTTGCCATGCTCGCCGGGCTGAGTGTGACCACGGCGCCGTGGTACCCGGTGATCCAGGCAGAGCTGTATCGCAGCCTGCCCGGATGCAGCGGCGTCGCCGTGTCACTCACCAGCGCCGCCGGCCTGCTCGGTGGCCTCGGCCCGCTGGCCGTCGGCCTGCTGGCCCAGCGCTTCGGCCTGGCCTGGGCGGTCACCGGCCTCGCCGTCGCCCCTGCTGCCGTGCTCATCGTGATGCCTCGCCTGGCGATGCGGCCAGGATAGATCTGGAGGAGCTTATGGTGGGACCGCTGGTCACCTGGGGACTCTGAGCAGCCTGGGTGCTCCATGACCCGGCGGAGTGGGCCACCATGCCAGGCTGGAGCCAGCGCACGGTCTGTGGCGGGCGGCCTGTTGATGGGCGCCCGGGCCGCCGACCGTCGGGTGTGCTTGGCTTCTGCCATGACCGCTCCCGTGACAGCAAGCTCGCTTCGTGACCGCCTGCTGGGCGGCGAGGTCGCCTACGGCGGCTGGGCGACGATCCCCGGCGCCTTCAGCGTCCGGTCGCTGGCCGCGGCCGGCCTCGACTATGTCGCAGTCGACCTGCAGCATGGCGCCGCGGCCGAGACCGACTTGCCGGAGATGACCATGGCGATCAGGCTGGCTGGGGCCACGCCGCTCGGCCGGGTCAGGCACGCCCATCCGGCCGACATCGGCAGGGCCCTCGACCTGGGCTGCGAGGGTGTCATCATTCCCAACGTCGAATCGGCCGGGCAGGCGCGCGCGATGGTCGGGGCGTGCCGCTACCCGCCGGGCGGCTATCGCTCCGCCGGCGGCGTCATGGCGACCGGCGGCGACCCGCTCTGTATCGTCATGGTCGAGTCCGTCGCCGCTGCCGCTGATCTCACCGCGACTCTCGCAGTGCCCGGCGTCGACGGGATCTACGTAGGCCCGAGAGACCTGTCGCTTTCGCTCGGATGCGCGCTGGACCCGCATGACCCGGTGCTGCGCCGGGAACTTGAGCGCATCTGGTCGGCGTGCGCGGCAGCGGGCAAGCCGGTGGGAGTGCATGCCTCAGATGGCGCGACCGCGCGCCTGTACCGGGACAACGGATGCCGGCTGATCACGGTGGCCAATGACGTCCTGGCCGTGAGTCGGGCGGCGGTGGCGGAGCTTGCCGAGGCGCGAGGCCAGGAGCAAGGGCTGTCATTATGATGCAGGATCGCTGGTCCGCAGTCGATGAGTACCTGGGCGGCAAGCTCCTGCCGCCAGACGAGGCGCTTGAGTCAGCATTGCAGGCCAGCGCGGAGGCCGGCCTGCCGCCGATCAGCGTCTCGCCTACCCAGGGCAAGCTGCTGAACCTGCTCGCGCGGGGCCAGGGAGCCCGCAGGATCCTGGAGATCGGCACGCTCGGCGGCTACAGCACTATCTGGCTGGCTAGGGCGTTGCCGCCGGACGGTCATCTGATCACCCTGGAAGCCGATACCCGGCACGCCGAGGTGGCGAGGGAGAACCTGGCGCTGGCCGGTCTGGCCGGCCTGACCGAGGTTCGCGTTGGCCGCGCGCAGGAAACCCTGCCGCACCTGGCCTCGGCCGGCGCCGGGCCGTTTGACGTGATCTTCATCGACGCGGACAAGGCGGGGTACCCGGACTACCTGCGCTGGTCCCTCGACCTGGCCAGGCCAGGGACTCTCATCATCGCCGACAACGTGGTGCGCGACGGAGCGGTGGCCGATCCTGCGAGTGATGATCCGGCTGTCCAGGGCGTGCGGCAGTTCATCGACTTGCTCGCGGCCGAGCCCAGGGTCAGCGCGACAGTGATCCAGACTGTCGGCAGCAAGGGGTATGACGGGTTCGCGACCGCGGTGGTTGAGGCAGTGAGCTAAGGCCCGGTGCAGCGGTGCTGCGCGTCCCGCCCGCTCGCGGTGACGGGCGGGACGCACGGTTGTGCCGCCGGGGCGCGGCGCCCCTTCAGCGGACCCGCCGGGGGATGGCGGGCCGGGCATCGGGCTAGAGGAGATGGCGGCTCACGGCGGCGACGATGTGCGCAGCCTGGTCCTCCCATTGGGCGTAGGCGTAGGGGAAACCGGAGTTCTGCACGCCCTGGGCTGCCTCCCATAGCGGCTGGGTGGCCCAGCCGGGGTGCGCGGCCTGGTAGGCCCGCAG
>JBEKIF010000110.1:0-15611 GCA_050011895.1 Streptosporangiaceae bacterium
CGTCAGCGTGACCGGGGCTTGCTGGCCCGCACGGCGCTGGTGATGGAGGCCAGCGGCGTACCGGAATGGGACGGTGAGATCTGCCGGATCTGCGAGCAGGCCCTGGCCGGGGATGACCTTCCTGATGGTCTGCGGGCCCGGGTCTCCTCGCGGTACGCGCAGGCGCTGGTGTACCGAGGCGAGTACGACCGGGCGGGACAGGTCAGCCGGGACGCGCTGGCCGTTGCCGGATCGGCGGGGGATCCGGTCGCGCTCGTGGACGCGCTCCGGGCCCGGCAGCTAGCTTGCTGCGCCCCCGATGGAGTCGCCGAACGGGCCGTGCTGGCGAGCCGGATGGTGGAGGCTGCTGACGCCGCGGCCAGCGCTTGGCTCGAGATGTGGGGCCGGCTGTGGCGGATCGACACCTTCTTTGAGACGGGGCAGCTGAGGAGCGTCCGGCGTGAGCTCGCCGACCTCGAAGTCTGCGTGGAACGGCTCCCCGGGCCGCTCGCGCAATGGCAGTTCTTGGAGACCTCTGCGACGCTGGCGCTGGCGACCGGGCGCTTCACCGAGGCGACGCGGCTGGCCTGGCAGGCGTTCAAGGCGTTCAGCGACATGGGACACCCGTTCGCGTTCGGCGGCTGCTCAGTGATCCTGGGCCAGGCGGGCCTGCACATCGGGTTCGGCAGATCCGGCTTGATCGAGCTATGGGACCAGATCCCCGAGCATCTGCGGCCGGATGCCGTGGACACCACCCGCGGCGTCGCCACCGTCTTCCCCGCGCTTACCCTCGCGCTGATCCGCTTGCACCAGGGCGACCGCGCCGCCGCTGAGGCGGCCTATGCCCAGGCAGGCCCGGTCCGGTCCTGGACGCCGATACCGGCGATGCGCATGGCGGCCTGGGCGCACGGGCTGCCGGTCGCCATCGGCCTCGGCCGGACGCAGGACATCGAGTTCCTCGCGGCGCAGTTCGAGCCGTTCCGCGGCCAGCACGTCGCGAACGGCGCCGGGCCCGGGACCTACATGGGCCCGGTCGAGCTGCCGCTCGGACAGGCGGCCGCCGCGCTGGGCCATCTCGGCCCGGCGGTTGAAGACCTGCAGACGGCGGGCTCGATTTGCGACGCCAACGGCGCCCGCGGCTGCGCCGTGCAAGCCCGCGTCGAACTGGCCGCCGCGCTCACCAGCCGGCAGGCGCCGGGCGACCGGGACGAGGCGCTGGCCGCGCTGGCCGCCGCCGCGCGCGAGGCCGAACAGCTGGGGATGGTCCCGTTCACCGAATGGATCGAACAGCTGCAAGTCCAGCTGACGGCTGCGTCGGCCGGCGGCTCACCTCTCAGCCCCCGCGAGCTCGAGGTGGCCCGGCTGGTCGGGCGGGGACTGACGAACAAGCAGATCGGCCAGACCCTGTACGTCTCCGAGCGGACGGCCGAAAACCACGTGCAGCACATCCTGGCCAAGCTCGGGCTGCGCAACCGCAGCCAGATCGCCGCCTGGGCCAGCGGCGAGCACGGCGCGAGCCGTCTATGAGTACCCAGGCCGACGGTGAAATGAGTACTCCAGTTGAGTGATTCCCCGGATGGCCGGATCCGGGCTTTCCCGTAGCGTCCTTCCTGCCAGCACAAACTCAGGAAAGGCAGGCAACATGGCACACATCCACATCGCGGCGACGCCCGGGGTAACGATCGACGGCTTCCGCGCGGTCGCCGCCAAGCACAGCGCGCCCCAGGACATCGACGGCCTGCTCGCCTGGGCGGCCGGCACGGATGAGAACGGGCTCCACGTGGTGACCGTGTGGCAGTCCAAGGCTCATATGGACCGGTGGTCAGCCGAGCAGCTCTTCCCCGCGTTCCAGTCGCTCGGCATGACCGATGTGGCGTCGAACATGGAGTTCACCGAGTACGACGCCGACGAACTGTACATCCGCTGAGCACCGGACCCAGACAGCGCGTCGCACCCCGGCATCGAGCAGCGAAGATTCCCCGGCCGCCGGCGCATCGGCCGGGATCCGTCCCAGACATCACCCCGCCACGAGTCACCGAGCGTCCGCCGAACTGAGATCATCACTTACACGCGTCCACCGCCATAACCGGGGCCCGGCAACTGGCGCCGATCAACCTGCTCCGAGCGGGCCGCGAGAGGGGCAGGTCAGTCCAAGCCCCAGCACGTCCAGCTTGAGGGCGGGCTGTCGGGTGTGATGGCCAGCAGGACCCGCCCTTCTGCTGTCAGTGCCCGAAGATGCTCATCGTCGTCCGGGACGGCGACCCCATGCTTTTCGCGGATAGCACGGAAGCGGGGCAGCTCAGCGGCGATATCCTCCCCGATCTCTACGGTGGCCGGGACCAGGACGGCGCGGAACCTGGTGGAATCGTCAACCAGCAGCTGCGCTCGCGGGTCCCGGCGGAAGATCGCGTATTTCACGCGGCTTCGCGTTGTCGACACGTAGAAGCGCTCGCCGTCCCAGTAGAACCAGTTGGGGCTCAGGTGCGGGCGCCCGTCCCGGCGGATCCCGGCAACGATGACGTTCCGCGGCTCAGCGAGGAACGCCTCGATCTTGTCGGTAGATGCCATCCCGTTACGCTACCGGGCACCCCCGGCGTGTGGCCCGCCGGTGCGCCTCCACCCGCGGAGCGGCAGATCCGGAGTTCGGTCAGTGAAGGGGCCGCTGCTCGAGCGCCTCGGCTAGGCCCCGATCCGATCAGGAATCGAGAAGCGCCACGGTGTGGCCGGGCCTAGCCTTTCGGTGGAGGGCCGGCATGACACCGAGCCCCTGAGCGTCAGGAAAGGAAGCCCGAGAATGCCCGCGAAGAACGATAAGACCGAGTCCGGCGGCTTCAGCGCCGAGGAGCGTGCCGCGATGAAGGAGCGCGCCGCCGAGTTGCGCGCCGAGGGTAAGAAGGGCGCCAAGCAGGCCGACGGCCTGCAGGCGGTCCTCGACGGTATCGCGGGGATGGCACCGGAGGATCGTGCGCTAGCCGAGCGCGTGCATGTGACGGTGACGGCGACCGCCCCCGAGTTGTCGCCGAAGACCTGGTACGGGATGCCCGCTTACGCGAACGCGGACGGCAAGGTCGTCGTCTTCTTCCAGAACGCGGGCAAGTTCAGCTACCGTTACTCGACCCTGGGGTTCCAGGAGGCGGCGAACCTTGACGACGGCGACGTGTGGCCGGTGTCGTACGCGCTTAAGAAGTGGAGCCCCGTGGTGGAGAAGAAGGTCGCCGAGCTGGTGACGGCCGCGATCTCCTGACCGGTGCCGCGACCGCCGCGGAGCGACCACATCCTCCTCGGGCACAGCGGCTTCGGACCCGGAACCGCCGGTATCGCCGCCATCAACGGAGCGGCCGAGGCCCCTCGTCAAGCCCCCTTCGATCTTCTGTGGATCGAGTTCGCTTGTCGGTCGCCGGAGGTCAGCGCTTGGTGATTGCTCCGCGGACGGCGGGCACGACTTCGTGTGCCCAGAGGTTCAGTGTCGTGTCACCGAGGCTGTCGCCAGGAGGGAGCAAGTAGATGAAAGCGGCGGCGCCGTGTTCACGCACGGCGAAAGTCTGTTCCTCTACCCACTGCGTCACTCCGCCCCCGATCCAGCGGCCCTCGTCGTCGCGGGTCTCTGGTGGCGGATTCCGGGTGAGGCGCCCTGACACGTTGTAGATGGTCGTCGAGGACCATGGCGCCGCTGCCCGTTCACCATCGGCGGCCTGCTGGCACTGGCTGATCTGATCGACCGGCTGCGGTCCCTGCCGGCGAGCGGTGGCCTTGTCCGCCTGGCCCAGGCCGCGGCCCGAAGAGCGATCAGCAGCGCGGGATCGCCCCCAGCTAACTCCGAGCGATACGACACTGACGCGGCGGCGCGCATGCGGCGTGCCCGTAGTCAGGCCCGTCATCTGCCACCACGGACGCCATCCTTCCTGCCGGTGTCCACGGTGGTGCTCTCTGCGACAGCCCGGCGAAGTTACCAGCTGCAGCCCGGGTTACATCTCGATCGGTGCGGTGAGTGCGTCGAGTTCGCCTTGAAGTGCAGCGACGAGGGCTCCAGAGTCGGGGCAAGCGTCGCCGTCGACGATGACGGTCACGGTGAGGGTGCCGGCATAGGACAGGACCGCGAAAGCGATGGCGACGTTTCCGGCGACGCCAGCAAGCGGAATCATCTGGGAGACAGCCGCGCCGAGAAAGGAAACGGGGACATCGGGCCCGCGCAGGTTGGTCACGAAGCATGTGACCAAGTGCTGACGCGCTACGAGCCAGCGCAGCGCGCCGAGCGCGGCAAGGAGCCGAAATGCCGGAGCGATCAATGCGGCTGATGCTCCTCTAGTTCGGCTCTTGTGTCGTCGGGTGATCTCAGCGATCGCCGCAAGCCGGTCGAGCGGAGCACCGGATGCCGGAATCATCACCGGAGTGACCCCGACCTGGTTGCCAAGTTGAGCGGGGCTGGCCTCGGCCCTGCCCGAGACCGGCACGGACACGACGATTTGATCGATGACTTCACCTCGGTGGGCCAGGTGAGCCTGAAGTGCGCCGCTCACCGCGGTGAGGACGACATCGTTGACCGTCCCCCCGAAGGCGTGGCCGACCGAGTGGACCTGCGCCAGGTCGGCCCGCACGACGCCGAACCGGCGGCGGGCCCCGACGGGGCGATTCAGCGAACAGCGGGGCGCCCGGGGAGCGGCCCCTGGCCGGAGTTCGGCCAGAGCATCTCGCAGACGGGCTGGGACGCGCCCAAGGTGAGTGAGTGCGTGGACCCTGCTTATGGCTGCGTCCACCGCCAGCCGCCGCGTCGATGGCTTCGCCCGGGGGAAGTTCTGCTGAGGAGCATTGACGGCTCCGTCGACCAGGCTGGCAAGGATCGCCAGGCCGCCCATTCCGTCAGCCAGCACATGGTGGAAGACGACGATCAGAGCGCAGCCTCCCCGGCGAGCCCGGTGACGATCGTGGCTGACCACAGCGGCTGGCCCGTGGGCAGCGGGAAGGTCACGACTCCAGCCGCTGCCCGGAGCAGTGCCTCCTCGTCGCCGGGCGGTGAACAGGCGACTTGGTGAACGTGCTGGGCGACGTCGAACTCCGGATCATCGACCCAAACTGGCCGGCCACACCCCGGCGGTGTTGAGACCAACTGCTGTCGCAGGCGCGGAATGGCACAGATGCGATCGGCCAGCGCATCGCAGACCTCGCCCACCGCCAGGCTCTCGCCAGATCCGAACACCAGGATGGCTCCCACCTGCAGCGGCAACGGACCGAAATCCGAGGCGAGCTCCATCAGGTCGATTGCACTCGCGCGCTCGATCAGGTCGTGCTCGGTGCCCGGCTTGAGCCCCACGAGACACATTATGGCTGCTGCGGCCCACACTCGCCGCATGCGAGGGTCCCCTCGCGTTCGGGCTCAGAACCTGACCTCCATGCGGTGCAGACCGGGCGCGCGATCCGCTCACGGTGGCAGCTCGCCCGCACGGCCAGCGCGCTGAGGCTGAGATCTAGCACCGCGGCCGCCAGGCAGCTGTATCATGCCTGGCCTGACGCGCCACATGCGGCATAGCGCGCATTCGCATCGCCGACTTGTGCATAGTTATACAGGCTGGGTCAGCCGATCCTGAGGCCGATGCCTTCGGCAAGCGGTCCTTGAAGAGCAAGGGTGGTGAGTTCTGGTGAAGCCCGTACTGGATGGCACGGTCGCGCTGGTGACCGGGGCTTCGAGTGGCATCGGCGCGGCCACGGCCGCCGTGCTCGCAGATCACGGTGCGGCCGTGGCGCTGGCTGCGCGGCGCAGGGACCGGCTGGACACGCTCGCCGCCGGTATCCGCGACCAGGGCGGCACCGCGCTGGTGCTGGAGTCCGATATCACAGACGAGCAGCAGGCGACCGACGCTGTTGCGCGCACGGTCGCCGAGCTGGGGCGTCTCGACACGCTCATTAACAATGCCGGCGTGATGCTGCTCGGCCCGGCGGTCAGCGCGCCGCTGCGAGAGTGGCAGCAGATGGTCGAGCTCAACGTGCTCGGCCTGCTCTACTGCGCGCACGCCGCGCTGCCACATCTGCTGCGCGCCGCCGAGGACAGCCCGCGCCGGGTCGCCGACATGGTGAACATCAGCTCGGTGGCGGGCCGGGTGGCCCGCAATGGCAGCGGCGTCTACAACCTGACCAAGCACGGCGTCGGCGCGTTCAGCGAGTCGCTGCGCCAGGAGGTGACCAGGCGCTACGTGCGCGTCTCACTGGTCGAGCCGGGCGCGACCGCGACGGAGCTGGCCGGCCACAACCGGCCCGAGGTGCTCGACAGCATGCGAAACCAGTTCGGGCAAAGGATGCAGGCCGAGGACATCGCCGACGCGATCATCTACATCGTGACCCGGCCGCGGCACGTCGCGGTGAATGAGATGCTGATCCGCCCGACCGAGCAGGAGCGGTAGCCCGGCGCTGGCAGGGTGCCTCAGAACGCCGTTAGGGTTCCGAGTTGCGCTTGCAACCAGTAAATGCGCGGACCGCATTCAGATGAGGGTGTCCGTGCGGCGAGCCTCGTCAGTCTCGCGTGCCGTGGAGAATGGCGTCATGTCGCCATCCGGATCCCTGGCGCTGCGTGGCGAGACTGGCCAGCGGGCCGTTTACGGGGCGTTTCAGTGACGCCGAGTGAGTTGATGGAGCGGCTGTCCGGGCTGCGAAGAGCGCAGATTGGCGGGCACCGGGCGCCGCATAAGCCGCTGCTGTTGTTGTGGCTGTTCGGCAGGTTCGCGGCCACCGGTTCGGCACTGGCGCCTTATGCCGAGGCCGCGGATCCGGTGAGCTGGCTCATCAACGACTTCGGGCCGCCGGTCGCAAGCCCGGCGCTGGAGCGCCAGCGAGCGGCCATGCCCTTCGTGCACCTTGAGCGTGAACTATGGGAGCTTCGCGATCACAGTGGCCATGACATAGGCCCAGACGCGGCCGAAAGAACGCGATGGCTGCTTGATCACGGCGCCGTTGGCCAGCTCCGGCCCGAAGTCACCGCCCTTCTTGCTGACAGCACGACCCTGGCCGCAGCCGCGCGGCTGCTCCTGGACCAGCACTTCACGCCCGTGCTCAGCGAGATGATTTGCGCAGCAGTCGGTCTTGATCTCGCCATCCTCGAGGTACCCCAGATCTCGCGGGCCTCGGTGCGCCGGCCACGCGCGCCGGGCTTCGCCGAGCAGGTCCTGCGCGCCTACGCTTATCGGTGCGCCATGTGCGGATTCGACGGCAGGCTCGGCCGCAATCCCGTTGCCATCGAAGGTGCGCACGTTCGCTGGCACAGCCAGGACGGCCCAGACGACCTAGCGAACGCGATCGCGTTGTGCTCACTGCACCACGCGCTGTTCGACTGCGGCGTCCTCGGCCTCAGCCCGGACCTGCGGATTACCGTATCTCCGCTGTATGTCGCGACCAGCCAGGCAGGCCGGGCCATCGACGCCCTCGCTGGCCAGCCACTACTGAACATCCGGCCAGGCCAGCCGTCCGTCGACGTCATCTACGTCACCTGGCACACGATCCAGGTCTTCAAAAGCCACGGCCACCGGGCCGCCTGAGGACGACCCCGACCCGCGGCTAGATCCGGACGATCGGTCAGTGAAGGGGGCCGCTGCTGAAGCGCCTCGGCTGGGCCCCGATCCGATCAGGAATCGAGAAGCGCCATGGCGGTTAGGCGGACCAGTTGAATGACGCAGAGCTTCAGGTGGGCGAGCCGACAGGGACTGCGTACTTGTACTTGTCCCGACGCAACCAGAACAAGCGCTCGTTCCTCAGGCGTCCGCCGTGGCTGCGCCGGGAAGCGCCGGTCAGGATCGACGCGGCTTGCCAGAAATTCAGATGGCTAGGTTCGGCGGGACGCGGGACGCGGGACGCGGGACGGGATCACGAGGTCCTGTCTTCGTTGTGTCGGCCGGGTTCCGGATCAGCGCACGGTGTCGGGGAGCTTGCCGTTGGCTCCGAGCTTGTAGCCGATGATGAGGTGCTGCTGCGTACTCGAACTTGGGACGCCCGCTCCCGCGATGACGTAGTCACCGGCGATGGTGGCGGGCGCGTTTGTCTGAGCGGACAGCGGTGTCTTCAGCAGGATCGCACCGGTGGTCGCGTTGAACGCGTACAGGTAACCGCTGTAGGTCGTGGTGAACACGACATTGTTGGTGACCGCGGCGGCGCCGTAGGGCGAGGAAGGGAGCTGGTCATCCCATTCGATCTTCCCGGTGTCCTGGTTCACGGCGATCATCTCGCCGGTCGCCTTGGGTATAGCGGCTTCAAATGCCTTGGAGCTCATTCCCACGCCCGTCACCGACAGCGGCACGGCGAGGTTGTTGACAGCGGCGAAGATCGTCGTCCCGTTGGTCGCCAGCTGGGACTCGACGCCGCCGAACACGCCGGGCTCCAGGTCAAACTTCGCCGGCAGCGGGATGGCCGAGGTCGGCGTGGCGTTCTCGGTGAGCAGCCCGGCGTCCTGGGGCCCGCTGTGCACGCCGACCGGCAGCTTCCACAGCAGCTTGCCGGTCTGCGCGTTCAGCTCGATCAAGATGCCGGCCTTGCCACCGTCGATCACCACCGGCTGGCCGTTCGCGGTCGTGAGCACCGGCGAGTTCTGCAGGTCCCAGTCAAAAACATCGTGCGGGGTGAGCTGGTAATACCACAGCAGCTTGCCGGCCCGGCTCAGCTTCACCACCGAATCGGTATAAAGGTCCGGGCCGGGCCGGCTGGTCCCCCACGGGTAGCCCTTGGGCCAGCCGTCCTGCCCTATCGGGCCCGGGTTCGCGATGCCGATGTAGAGGTTGCCCTGGCTGTCGAACGACGGCGGATCCCACAGCCCGCCGCCGGAGTTAAGGTGCGGGTTCCCCCACAGGTCCTGCACCTCATCCCAGGACCACTCCGGCGCGCCCGTGGCCGCGTTCAATGCCCACAGCGTCGCCCCGGCGCCGCCGAGATACTCGCCCTTGTTCGGGTTCACCGGCACAGTCGACACGTACACGGTGCCGTCGTTGTAGCCGGGGGCCATGTCGATGCCCTCCAGGTCGTTGCCGATCAGCGTCCGGCTCCACAACTGCCGGCCCGTGGCCGCCGACAGGGCCACCGCGGCCCGGTCCGTCGCCGCGTACACGATTCCGCCGACAACGTTGACGCCGTCGGGGCCCCCGTTCAGCGAGTTGTAGGTGTGCGTCCAGAGCACCTCGCCGGTGGCGAGCCTGATCGCCATGACGTTCGACTCCAGATCCTGCAGGTACACCACGCCGTTGCGCACGACCGGCGTCGTCGCGTAACCATTCGCCAGGCCAGCGGCACCGGCTACACCCGTCGACTCGATCGGCACGCACCACGCCACTCCCAGCGTGGCGACGTTCGAGCTGGTGATCGTGCTCGCGACGTCCCGCGTGTTCGCCAGGTTGCCGCCCGGCAGCGTCCAGCCAGCCGCGACCGCCGGGTTGGGCGAGCTGCCCGGCGTGCTACTTGCGGTGCCCGCGGCCGCATGCTTAGCGAAGCAGCTCGCCACACTCGAACTGCTGCCGCTACTTGTGCTGCAGCCAGCGGCAGCCAGGCCCACGGCGGCCAGCAGGGTCAGGCCGGCAACTCCGGGCCGCTGACTGAGATTCCTCATCCGACTCATCTCCTACGTCGTCAGAAGCGGCCGGGCGTGGTTGCGGCCGCGCACGCTGCAACTCGCCGGCTCGTGCCGGTCGTGCGGGTTCGGGCTTCTTGCTGAGCGCGAATGCCGCGTGCCGAGCGTCCCCGCGGCCCCGGCCCCGGCCCCGGCGCTGGCCTGCCGCCCGGCCTCGGCACCGGGCCGCCGGCCCAGCCCGGTCGGTTCAGATGTTCGGTCGTCGCTGCGCATGGGTCCGCCTTGTCCCGGGCCGGCCGCGGTGCCCGCCAGGCGCGCCGGGCCAGCGCCCTCGTCCGAATAACTGATATCACTACGCTAAGCTTGTGTTATCAGGTTCGTCAAGCGGAGGTGGGTCCGATGGCATCACAGGTACCAATCGCGGAGATCCACCAGCCCGTCGGCCAGCAGGTAACCGAGCGCGTGGCGCGGTTCTGGCCCGGAGTACGCATGCTGGTGCTGGGCATCGTCCTGATACCAGCCGGGGTGGCGCTGCTCGTGGTGGAAAGTCACTACAGCCACGGCGTCGCCGACCTGATGGTGACGCTCGGCGTCCTTCTCTTTATCGCCAGCGGCTTTGTACTGGCCGGGCTCACCCCCGTCGCGCCCGGCCGGGCGCGCGTTGTCCAGCTGTTCGGCAGGTACCGCGGCACTATCCGCGAGTCAGGCCTGCAATGGGTAAACCCGTTCACTAAGCGCATCGTGGTCTCGACCCGGATCCGCAACCAGGAGTCAGCGCAGGCCAAGGTCAACGACGCCGACGGCAACCCGATCGAGATCGCCGCCGTGGTGGTCTGGCAGGTTCACGACACCGCCAGCGCCGTCTATTCGGTCGACACGCCTCACCCGGCTGTCCTACGCCCCGGAGATCGCCCAGGCCATGCTCCGCCAGCAGCAGGCCAGCGCAGTGGTGGGCGCGCGGCAGCGCATCGTCGAGGGCGCCGTGGGCATGGTCAAGCTGGCCCTGGAGCGGCTGCAGGAGGAGGGCGTCGTCGAACTGGACGAGGAGCGCAAGGCCGCGATGGTCTCCAACCTGCTCGTCGTCCTGTGCAGCGAGCAGGCGACCCAGCAGGTCGTCAACACCGGCTCCCTGTACCAGTGACGGCGATGCTAGCGATAACGGGCACGGTAACGCGGTGACCGAGCGCAAGGGCGTCCTGCTGCGGCTCGACCCCGCCGTCCACGACGCGCTGGCCAGATGGGCTAACGACGAGCTGCGCAGCACCAACGCCCAGATCGAGTTCCTGCTCCGCCCCCAGCCGCGCCGGACCGATGCGCCCCCGCGGCCGGCCAACCGCCCGCAACCCGGCCGAGACCAGCCCCTAGCACAGCGGGCGCTGGCCGATACCTCGGTCTTTATCGGTCTTCAGGCGGCGCGTTTCGACGCCGGACGATTCGCCGGCTATGAGTGGGGCGTATCAGCGGTCACGCTTGGTGAGCTGCGGCTCGGCGTACTGCAGGCCAAGGGCCCTGAGGCGGCTTCCCGGCGGCTGTCGACGTATCAGCTCGCGCAGCGGTTCGAGGCGCTCACCGTGGACGAGGCAGTGTCGGAAGCCTGGGCGCTGCTGGTGTCCAGGCTCCGCGTGGCCGGGCGTCGGGTGCCGGTCAATGACAGCTGGATCGCGGCCACGGCAATCGCTCACGGCGTTCCGGTCGCAACTCAGGATTCCGACTACGACGCCATGCCCGATGTTCAGGTCATCAAGATCTAACGGCTAGCGGACGCGTACCGGTTGTCGATGTCCCTAACGGCGGCACCGGGGACGTAGGCGGCGATTATATAGGTGGCGTGCCGGTCCAGAGAGGTCCGGCCCGGCGCCTGTAGATGCCGTGCCCCTCGCCGCCGCCTTGATGCCCGCGCGTACAGTCCTGCTGAAGGACGTTCCCCGGACCCGTATCGAGAGCGCTATGACCACGACCCTTGGCATGCTGGCACTATTGCGCCCTGCCGCCCGCATCCTTACCGGATCTACCTATGCCCTGCTCGGCTTCGACGCCCTGCGGGCGCCGGGCGCGCGCGTCGATCATGCCGCCGTGGTGCTGGCCGCGGTCCGCGAGATTGTTCCGCTTCCCGCCGACGACGCGCTGGTGGTGCGGGGGAACGCCGCCGTGCAGGTGCTGGGCGGAACGCTCCTAGCGCTGGGGCGGGCCCCGCGCCTGTCCGCCCTGGCCCTGGCCGGCTCGCTGATTCCGACCACCTTGGCCGGGCACGCATACTGGACGATCGAGGACCCGGCCGCCCGCAAGCTGCAGCGGATCCAGTTCCACAAGAACATGGCCATGATCGGCGGGCTGCTGTTCGCCGTGCTCGACCAGCCGCAGGCCCATCCTTAGGCGCACGCGTCCGTGGGATTGGGTTCTCGATCGCGGCAGGAGGCGCGGGGGACTGGCACGGACCGGCATCCCATTCGACCGCACTGCGGCCATCGCGAGCGGCGGCCCAGGCCGGGACCCACAGGGATCCCATCCCTACACGGGTGACGATTTCCGTTGCGGCCGGGCGTTCACGCGCAGACCTCCCTGCCGATTACGCGCTCTTGCGGGCAGCGGATTTGTCGGCGCGATCGGGGGCGCCCGCTAGGTGCCGGACCAGGCAGCCAGCTGCCTGGTCCCCTCAGTCGTTCGCGCGCTGCCCTGACCACTGTCATCCGGCCTCGCCTGGCGCGTAGTCCAGCGTTCGGTGCATCCCCGCGTGTCCAGGCAATACCAGCGGATGTCGGCGCAGGCGCTGGTCCCGTCAGCCACCATTTGGCCCGCAGACAAGCGGACACCACACATCCAGCAGGACTTGACGACGGCTGGCCCTGCTGAGAGGGCCAAACGCTCCTGATCAGCCATGATCAGCTCCCCTCCGGTACCAGCCGGCGCGAACCTGGTTTCCCGGTGCGTGTACGCCATGCTTTCCGCCCCTGCAAAGCGCGCCCAGGCCGACCGTCTGGGCTCTTGAATCCCCACCGTCCTACCGCCGAATCACAGCCCGATAAACATACGGTAACCGTTCGGCTTATATGTGAGCCATTTCGGCGTGGCCTGTGGACATTTTAGGTTTCCTGCCAATGCACAGGGTGCGGATTGTGTTCTCGCAGGTAATGGCCCTTCCAAAGGAAGCGGCTAGGCGGGAATCCCCACCGTTATTCCCACGTTGCGCACAGATTCGGTGCGCCTTTGCACAAGTCATCCACAGGTTTGTGCACAGGGAGCCCTGGCGTGCCGAGGCGCCAGCCGAGACATTGCCGGGGCGGCTGCCAGGCACCGAAACCGCGGGCCGCACGGTTCATTCCTACGATGGGTCCGCTGCTGCCGCCACAGGGCAAAGAGAGGGCCGCCGGGGCCGCCCGACTCCCTCAGGACCCCGATGATCCGGCCACCGCCGACATCGCCGACGACGACTGGTAAGGACCCCGCACCGGCACCACGCTCGCTGGGCGCTGACGAAGTGGCGCCCGGCGGCGGACACGCGGCTGCGCACGGCCGCCGATGCCGGCCAATTGCGCATTACCGGCGCTGCTGGCCCGGACCTGGCACCTGTCGTCGGGTGGGCGTGCCTGAACAGGACGTGCGTGCTGGCTCGGATTGCCAGTGCGATTACCCGTCGCGCCGCCAAGTTGGTGAAACCATGATCTGAAGGGTTTGCCAGTACACCGGGGTGTCCTCTTTGCTGGATGCCCCGTGCGGAGCGGCGGGCAGAACGCATGCCGGGGCTTCTCGGCCCGCGCGCTGTGCCTGCAAGCGCTCCGGCGGCCGGCTTTCCTGCACCGGGCGACCCGCCGGCGACGGGTAAAACCTCGGAGTCATGAGCGATTCCTTCAGCTCGGGGACCGCCGAGAAGGTTTGCTGGCCGTGGCGGCGGTTCCCCGTCATGTCCTGGTTGCAATAGTGTTGCGGATGTTTGCTGTTTCCTGCCGGACATCAACCGCGACACGCCGGTCTTCTGCCCGGTATCTGACCTGAGCGCGCTGACCGTTCCTTCAGGCTATGAGGCTAGGCGCGGTCTACTGAGCTGACCGGCGTCGTTGCCGAGCACATCGCCGCTGTCAACGCGCTGGACACCGACGCCATCGTGGCGAAATGAGGTCGCTCCGCCCGCGCTGTCTGGCGGCACTGGAAGCTGGACCTGTGGGTGCGAGGCGCCCGCGGCTGGGAGCGGCTGCGACTGCCGTAGCGGGGTGCGGGCGCCGGCCGGCCGGCCTATCCTGGGTTGCCCCCGGCGCGCGCCGCTGAGGTAGTCATCTTCTGCTACGACTATGCCATGGATGATCCTGCCAATTCCCAGCCTGGCCCGGGCGCCGACGATCTCAGGGCTCAGACTGCCAGCCGATTCGTTGCCGGGGCCGGCCTCGTTGTCGATTCGGCCGATGGAGCCCGCGTGGTCGGGCACATCGACCTCGGGCCAGATCACCACACGCCATGGGGCGTGGTGCACGGCGGTGTCTACACGACCGCCGTGGAATCCGCCGCCAGCATAGGCGCCAGTCTCGCGGTGCGAGACCGGGGGCAGTTCGCGGTAGGTGTGCACAACTCGACCGATTTCCTGCGCCCGGCTACCTCCGGCCGAGCCGAGGTTATCGCCGAGCCCCTGCAGCAGGGCCGTGTCCAGCAACTGTGGCTTGTCACCATCACCAACGAACGCGGCCGGGCGCTGGCACGTGGCCAGGTGAGGCTGCAGAACGTTCCGCTGCCCGGCGTCGGCACAGCCTGACCAGCGGCCCCGCCTGGCGGCTGCACGCCCGGTGACCCCTCACTCGCCCGTCTGGCCGTCGATCGACTCGCGGATCAGGTCGGCGTGACCGTTGTGGCGGGAATACTCCTCGACCAGGTGCACGAGGACCCACCGGAGCGAGACGCGTCCCTGGCCGCCCCACGCAGGGTGCGCCTCGCCGAGCGCCTCGGCCGCGCCCTTGCCGAGCCGTGCGTCCACGACGGTCCGGGACCGCTCGACCCGCTCGGCCCACAGGGCCCGCAGCTCGTCGCCGGGGTCGTCGGCTGCGCTACGCCAGTCCCAGTCGGGGTCGGCATCCAGGTCCACGCTGGCCCACGGCTCCGGGGTCGGCTCGCCTGCGACCACCTCGGTGCACCAAGAGTCCTCGACATAGGCCAGGTGCTTGAGCATCCCGCCCAGCGTCATCGACGTCGGCGGCAGCGCCACCCGCAGCTGCTCGTCGCTCAGCCCCCGACACTTCCACTCCAGCGTCGCGCGCTGGAAGTCCAGGAAGCCCAGCAGCGTCGCGGCCTCGTCACCCTCCTGCGGTGGCTCGGGCCGCCCGTGCTCGTCGGTCTCCGCCTCGTCCATGACGTCATGCTAGCCGCAGCTCCCCGCCGCGAACGCGACCCGAGGACCTGGGCCTCGGCGACTGGCAGCATCAGCCCGTCCACTGCCGTGACGTCACCAAGCCGGCGAGTCAGGCCCTTAATCCCGATCATGGCGGCCCCGCCGTGTCCTGGACCGCGGTGCCCGCCATGCGCCCCGCGACGCGGCTCTTGCCAAGCAAAATAGATATCAGTATGCTAAATATGTGTTATCAGGACCGTCAAGCGGAGGAGGCGCAAGATGGTTACCCAGGATTCAAGGGGCGCAGGCCCGGGACTGGTTAGCCGGGATGCAGCGGCTGCAGGCCCGGCAGTGCCTAGCCGGCCGGTGACCGAGCGGCAGGCCCGGTTCTTGCCGGGCCTGCGCATGCTCGTACTGGCCATCGTCCTGGCGCTGGCCGGGGCGGCGCTGCTCGTGGCGGCCAGTCACCAGAGTCACGCCGCCGCCGCGGCGCTGATAGTGGTCGGCATCCTTGTCCTTGCCGCCAGCGGGCTCGTACTGCGGGGGCTCACCCCGGTCGTCCCCGGGCAGGCGCGTGTCGTCCAGCTGTTCGGCCGCTACCGCGGCACTATCCGCGACCCGGGCCTGCAGTGGGTGAACCCGTTCACCAACCGCATCGTGGTGTCCACCAGGATCCGCAACCAGGAGTCAGCGCAGGCCAAGGTCAACGACGCCGACGGCAACCCGATCGAGATCGCCGCCGTGGTGGTCTGGCAGGTTCACGACACCGCCAGCGCCGTCTATTCGGTCGAC